>NZ_JANBVH010000045.1 GCF_024273235.1 Sphingomonas faeni
CGAGAGCTGATGGCCGTCATCGAACAACGCGCCCTTCGAGGCATCGACGTCCCACGCGGCAAGCCCTTCAGCAAAGCCGTCGGGCAGGCCGACCTGCCTCAGGATCGCGGCGTAATCTGCCTGCGGCAGATCGCGGTACGGGATGTCGCGACCCGTCTGGCGTGAGATCTCGGCGGCAAGGTCGGCGAGCATCACCGCGTCGTCACCGGCCAGCTCATAGGTCTTGCCCTCATGGCCGTCGCTGGTCAGCACGATGGCTGCGGCTTGGGCATAATCAGCGCGGGTCGCGAGCGACAGGCGTCCCTCGCCAGCGCTGCCGACGAGCGCACCATTCTCCAGGGCTGCGGGAATCGAGCCGGTGTAGTTCTCGGTGTACCAGCCATTGCGCAGGAGGGTCGTCGGGATACCGGAGGACGCCAGCAGCGCTTCGGTCGCGCGATGCTCCTCGCCCAGACTGATCGGCGAGCGGTCGGCATGCAGCAGGCTGGTATAGACGATACGCTTGATGCCTGCCTGCTTGGCGGCCTCGATGACGTTGCGGTGCTGCGGCTCGCGCTGCCCGACCTCGCTCGATGAGATCAGGAGCAGCGTGTCGACCCCGGCCAGCGCCGGAGCGAGCGTCTCGGGCTGCGCGTAATCGAAAGCGCGTGCCTCCACGCCCAGATCGCTGGCCTTTTCGGGCGAGCGCACCAGCGCCACGATCGGCTCGCCGGTCAATTTGCGCTTCAGGCTTTCGATGACGAGGCGGCCAAGCTGGCCGGTCGCGCCGGTGACGGCGATAGTCATGACAATTCTCCTTCGGTGACGCGGTAAGATTAGTTGAAACGGAAGCCGGAAATGGCGGTCGACAGGACTTCCTCGGCATAGACCCGGGCGCCTTCGCCCTTGGTCGCACCGGCTGCGACCATCAGGGGCAGCAGATGCTCCTCCTTGGCCGGGGGATGGGCGAACCGTGCCGAGGGCGCATCGGCCCAGCGCGCCAGGCGCTCGGCCCGCTGCGGGCCGTCGAGTTCCATGCTTTCGGCCAGCCACTGGTCGAACGCTTGCGAGCCGGGCGTCGAGCGCGGGTCGCCATAGGCGCGCATGTTGTGAAAGCTCATGCCCGAGCCGAGGATCAGCACGCCCTCCTCACGCAGCGGCGCAAGGGCGCGGCCCGCAGCGACATGGAGGGCCGGGTCCAGCCCCCGCTCGACGGACATCTCGATCAGCGGAATGTCCGCATCCGGAAAAGCCACTTTGAGGGGGACGAACACGCCGTGATCCAGGCCCCGCTTCGCGTCGACAGTCGAGGGGATACCCGCATCCTTGAGCAGGGCCGCGGCACGAGCAGCGAGCGCGGGTGCGCCTGGCACGTCGTAGCGCAGCTGATAGGTATGGGGCGGGAAGTTGTAATAGTCGTAGATCAGTTCGGGCCGTTCGGCGCCGGTGAAGGCGAAGCCGTCCGTCTCCCAATGTCCCGAGACGACGAGGATGGCCTTGGGCTTCTCGGCGAGCGTGTTCGGCAGGTTGCGCAGGAACGCTTCCATACCGGTCCACACGCCGCGCGGATCGTCCATGAAGAAGCAGGGGCCGCCGCCATGCGGGATGAAGTAGGTGGGCTGGACGCTCATGGTCATACACTCCGGTGCAGGCGCCGCGGAGGCGGCCTGGATCATCGATCTGTTGGCCGGAATATGTGCCCGCTATCGCGCAATGATAATCGCTCGCGTAGAAGGATCAGCTTCAACCACGGGTAGGAAGTCATGGCGGATCGGTTGAGGGGTATGGACGTATTCGTGCGGGCGATCAGGCTCGGTGGCATCTCTGCTGCCGCCCGTGATCTGCACATGTCGCCTGCGATGGCGGCCAAGCACCTCGACGCCCTTGAAGCGCGGCTTTGCACAACGCTGGTCCAGCGCTCGACGCGTCGACTGTCGCTGACCGAGGCGGGCGCTGACTATTTCGAGAAGGCCGAACGTATCCTGATGGAGATCGGTGAAGCCGAGGCGGAGGCATCGTCGCGATCGATCACCGCGCGGGGACTGCTGCGCGTCAGTGCGCCCGCCACCTTCGGCGTCCTGCACCTTGCCTCGCTCGTCCCTACATTCTCCGCGCGTCATTCCGAGGTGACGATCGAATTGGGCTTCAACGATCGCTACGTCGACCTGCTGGAAGAGCGATGGGATGTGGCCGTGAGGATCGGGCGCCTTGCCGACAGTGCGCTTGTTGCCCGCAAGCTCGTGGCGATGCGCGTCGTGCTGTGTGCCGCCCCCGCCTACCTGGAGCGGCGCGGAACGCCCACCCGCCTGGCCGATCTTGGCGATCACGATTGCCTCGGCCACACCAACGCGTCGCTTGCAGGAACGACATCGTGGGCGTTCGGCAAAGACGGGACGATCAAAGTGCCGATCTCAGGATCGATGTGTTCCGACAATGGCGAGGCCTTGGTTCGCGCTGCCATCGTGGGCCAAGGGCTGGTTTATGGGCCACGCTTTATTGCGGCAGAGGCGCTTCGCGCCGGCCAATTGAGCGAGCTTGAGCTGGACGAGCCGCCTATGATGCTGGGAGCGGCATATGCTATCACACACCCGACGCGGCGCCCCGCCGCCAAGACGCGGGCGTGGATTGACTTCTTAGCCGAAGCACTCCCCGCTCTTGGCACCGATTGGTGAGAGGCCGAGCTAGCAGACGTCCCGAGTTTTCACCCGAGGACCGCGTCTGCTATCTCAAAACATCACGGTCTTTTATGATTGTAGATATCAGTGACCCAGCGAAAGCGACGCCCACAACCGCACATGGCTGGCATCGATAACGCCGAGGCTTGATCCCTTTCAGTTGGTGCAGCGGGGGCCGCGGGCGCGGCGGACGTTGCGGGTGAGCGTGAACCGCATCACTGCCAACCCTCGATGACGATCTTGCCGCGTGCGGTAGTGCTCTCAAGCGCCTGGTGCGCGCGCTTGAGGTTCGCGGCGTTGATGGGGGAGAACCGTTCGGTGAGGGTGGTGCGCACCTCGCCGGCGTCCACGAGGCTGGCGATGGCCGACAGGGTCTGACCCTGCGTTTCCATATCAGCGGTCTCGAACATGGACCTGGTGAACATAAACTCCCAGTGGGTCGACACCGACTTGCGTTTGAACGGTACGACATCGAGCGTCTTGGGGTCGTCGATGAGCGCAAAACGTCCCTGCGGGGCGATCAGCTCGGCGATCTGCTCGATATGCTCGTCGGTGTGCGTGGTCGAGAAGACGAAAGCCGGCGCGCCAATGCCCAAATTCGCCACTTGCCGAGCCAGCGGCTGGCGATGATCGATGACATGGTGCGCACCGAGCTCACCCACCCAGGCCTGCGTTTCAGGGCGCGAGGCCGTCGCAATGACGATCAGCTCGGGTACTTGGCGAGCAAGCTGGATTGCCATCGAGCCTACCCCGCCGGCACCCCCGACAATCAACAGCGCATGTGCTGCACCGGCTACAGGAGTACGCACGGACAATCGCTCGAAGAGGGCCTCCCACGCGGTGATCGCCGTCAGCGGCAACGCCGCTGCCTCTGCCCAATCGAGGCTGGCCGGCTTCTTCCCGACAATGCGCTCGTCGACCAAGTGCAACTCGGCGTTGGTCCCATCACGGCCGATGCTGCCGGCGTAGAACACCTCGTCGCCCGGTTCGAAGCCGCGCACTTCAGGGCCAACAGCGCGAACGACACCGGCGGCATCCCAACCCAGGACACGCCAATCACCGTGGATCGAACCCGAGCCAGCGCGCACCTTCGTGTCAACCGGGTTTACCGAGACAGCCTTGACCTCGACGAGGAGATCACGGCCGGTAGCGTTGGGATCGGGAAGTTCGATATCGACGAGAGCTTCCGTGCGATCGATCGTTCCGGGCTGCTGGTAGCCGATTGCGCGCATGATAATTCCTATTGTCAGGGGCTGTATAGCGAACTTTGTCGTGTACGGGATACGCACAAGCGACGTCGCGGTTCGGCATCGTCCTCAGGCTGGCGACGGCGTGGCTGCCGCTGCCGTCTTCCCCGTGAGGTCGGTGATGACCGCGCCGATCAGCGCCCGTAGCCAGCGGTGGGCGGGATCATGCCGATAGCGGACGTGCCAAGCCATTTCCACGGGAAAGCTGCCAAGGTCGACCGGAGCCGGCAGGATCTTCAGCCGGGGGTCGTGCATCAGCCGCCTGCAGATGAGCGAGGGCAAGATGGCGCAATAGTCGGTCACCGCCACCATCTCGGCTACCGCGAAGAAGTTTGTCACGGAGATTGCGACGTCACGCTTCAGCTGCTGCTGCGCCAGCGCCTGGAACAGCCCGGCGCGCATCCGTCCGGGCGGCACGATGTTAACGTGCTTCATCGCCTCGAACTGCTCGCGCGTCATGGCATCGCCGACGCCCGGATGGTCGGCGCGGACGGCGCAGGCGAGCCCTTCGTCCATCAGGTGCTGGACGACGAGATTGTCGGGCGGATCGACGATGCGGCCTAGTACGAGCGCCGTCGTGCCCGATACGACGCCTGTCTCCACAAGATCGTTGCCGTAGGGCGTCAGACGAAGCTTTATGCCGGGAGCGACCTTCTCCAGGCGCGCCACGACAGCGGGGACGAGGACGAACTCGACATAGCCGTTCGGCGCGATGGTGAAGAGCCGTTCGGCCTGTACGGGGTCGAAGGCCTGCTGACCGAGGACCGCGTTGTCGAGCTGCGCGAGTGCCTCGGCGATCAGCGGCGCGAGTTCTAGCGCGATTGGGGTCGGCTGGATGCCGTAGCGCTCGCGGACGAACAGCTGGTCCTGAAGCATTAGTCGTAGACGCGATAGGGCGTTAGACAGGGCGGGCTGCGTCATGCCCATGCGCTCGGCGGCCCGCGTGACGCTGCGCTCCTCCATCAACGCGACGAAGATCGGCAGCAGGTTCAGATCGTAGCGCATACAGTCATCCTGTTAGCGTTATATCTGAAATCAGAAAGATAAACTTCTGGAATATGTCAACGAGGCCCATTTCCCATCCATCGGCGACGGACGCCGCGAACATGGAGGTTCAGATGAGCAAGGGACAGGTTCTCGTTCTTGGATCGAACGCGACGCAGATCGGTCTTCGTGGCGGCGGTACCGCGACGGTCGGTCAGTATCTCAACGAGACGGCGGTCCCCGCGCTGGCTCTGCTCGACGCCGGCTATGACATTGTTCTCGCCACGCCCAATGGGGCCAAGCCGCACATCGACGCCGTCTCCGTTTCGGTTGATCATTTTGGCGGCGATCAGACGGCATTCCAGCGCGCCAAGGACTTTTTTGCCAGCCACCCGGCGATGAACGACGTCCGCAGCTTGCGCTCTGTCGTCGAGGGCGGCCTGGACGGCTTTGTCGGAGTGTTCGTGCCGGGCGGCCACGCTCCCGTCGTCGACCTGATGCAGGACCACGACGCGGGCACGATCCTCCGTCACTTCCACACGGCGGCCAAGCCGACCGCGCTCCTCTGCCACGGACCGGTAGCCGTTGTCGCTACGCTCGACGATGCTCCGGCCTTCCGCAAGGCGCTGGAGGAAGGCGATGACGCCGGGGCGGCCGACCTGGCGCGAGACTGGATCTACTCGGGCTACCGCATGACCGTCTTCTCGGCGAGCGAGGAGAAGATCGCCGAGGAGCAAGTGCTGAAGGGCGAGCTCTTCTTCGACATGGAAAAGGCGCTGCGCTCGGCCGGTGGCGACGTCTCGGTCACTGACAAGAACTTCGCTTCGAATGTCGTCGTGGACCGGGAGCTGATCACGGGTCAGAATCCGGCGTCGGACCAGGCCATGGCCGACGCTTTGATCGAAGCCCTCGATCGCGCCGCTGCGTGAGTACCAGGATGACGGGCGGGGCGCTCAGGATGCGCCCCGCTTCGGATATAACATTACAAGGAACGGTGCCATGACAGCCAACGTGAAGATCGTCGCCGTGCTCACCGCCCGTGCGGATACCGTCGACCGCCTGCACGCTCTGCTCGACGCCATGTTAAAGCCGAGCCGTGCCGAGCCGGGCAATTTGCGCTACGATCTCTGGCAGGACCAGAGCGATCCGAACCGCTTCGTCCTCGACGAGCTGTACGCGGACGCGGATGCGGTTGCCGCCCACCGCGCGACGCCCCACTTCCAGAACTACCTCTCTCAGATCGGCGATCTGGCCGAGCGCGCCGCGTTCGTCCTCAACCCCGTCTCCGCGACCTGAGGGTGCTGCCATGGGCAAGCTTAAAGAATGGGTGGGGTCGGCGCTGCTGGCACAACCGTTCTACATAGAGGAGCTGCGGATGATCGGCCTGTTGGCACCTGCGCTTCGCCTGGGCCTTATGGGCCTCGTTCATCCACGCGGCTACCGCTGGCGCGGGGCCGCGATCCAGCGAAAAATGAACATCTGAAATGAAGGAAACACAGTCATGACCAAAGGTATCAAAGGCAAGGTTGTTCTCATCACCGGCGGCAGCACCGGTATCGGCGCGGAAACCGCGCGGCTTCTCGCTGAACGCGGCGCCAAGGTGGCCATCGCCGCCCGGCGCAAGGACAGGCTCGACGAGGTCGTCGCGGACATCGCCTCAAGCGGCGGCACGGCACGTAGCTACGCGCTCGACGTCACCGACAAGTCGGCGGTCCAGTCCGTCGTCGCCGCGATCATCGCCGACTTCGGCCGCCTCGACGTGCTGATCAACAACGCCGGGCTGATGCCGATCCGTCCGATGGCCGAGGTCAACACCGACGAGTGGGACCAAATGATCGACGTCAATCTGAAGGGTACGCTTTACGGCATCGCGGCGGCCCTTCCTGGCTTTCTCGAGCAGGGCAGCGGCCACATCATCAACCTGAGCTCGGTTGCGGGCATCAAGGTCTTCGCACCAGGCGGCACGGTCTACTCCGGCACCAAGTTCGCCGTCAGCGCGATCAGCGAGGGCCTGCGCCAGGAGGTGGGCGAAAAGGTCCGTGTCACGTCTATCGAGCCCGGAGCCGTCGAAAGCGACTTGAAGTTCACGACGTCGGGCACGGCTGCCGAGACGGTACTCGACTTCTACAAGCAGGCCATCCCGGCGGCGTCGGTGGCGCGTGCTATCGCGTTCGCTGTCGAACAGCCTGATGACGTCGACATCAACGCGATCGTCATCCGGCCGACCGCACAGCAGTTCTGATTTCGACGAGGAGGCAGGGCCGCGTGTGCTCCGCCTCCTAGGAACGTTCCGGCCCGTTTGACCGTTACTTTGCCAAATGATATCTATCCGTTTAACTTGAGGAGTCGATGATGCCCAAACTTGCGCTGTATGTGCCACTGAAGGCCAAGCCCGGAAAAGAGCGCGATGTCGCCAATTTCCTGACCTCGGCATTGCCGCTCGTTCAAGCTGAGCCGGGCACTCTGACCTGGTATGCGATCGAGGAAGGTCCCGGTGCGTACGCGATCTTCGATACGTTCGACACAGAGGAGGATCGGCAGGCCCATCTTGACGGCAAGGTTGCCGCCGCACTGATGGACAAGGCAGAAGAACTGTTTTCTGAACCGCCGCAGATTCACAAGTTCACCCTGCTGGCCGCGAAATAGCGGAGCGGTCGGCAACCTAAGCGGCCGTTTCACTGCAGGGTAAGGCTCGTGTCTCCATCCGGAATGGATGGCCCGGCCGAATCGGTAAATGAATAAATGAATACGACAGGTCATCCGCGATAGTGGATGGCCTTGTCTTTTGCGCTTATCGCACCTCTGAATTTACTGATAAGGCGCCGTTGATGTGTCGCGACGTAATGGCACCATCGGTTCGCGGGAGATTCTTGAGCACATCAATTTGGCGCGTTATTCGGCCGTTCTGGCCCTGTCATTCAGAAAACCGTCGTGAATCGATCCCAGGATGGCCCTACGGGAAGGAACCTCTCAGGTAGCAGAAGGTTCAGGAAACTGAGATCACTTGGAAGGGTGCGATGTCCTCCGCCGTTGCGATGGACCGGATCATCAGCAAGCTCTCGATTTGATGACGCGTTGAGAAGAGCTACGAAAGGTAAAGATCCGTGAAAGCTGTCGTGTACAACGGGCCCAAAGATGTTTCTGTCAATACCATCGATGATCCCAAGATCGAAAAGCAGACCGATGTTCTCATCCGGCTGACCACGACCAATATCTGCGGGTCGGACCTTCACATGTATGAGGGCCGTACCAGCTTTGAGAAGGGCAGGGTCTTCGGTCACGAAAACCTTGGCGAGGTCATCGAAGTCGGCGCTGCCGTAGATCGTATCAAGAAGGGCGATCGCGTGTGCATGCCGTTCAACGTCGGTTGCGGTTTCTGCGAAAATTGCGAACGCGGTTTGACGGGGTTTTGCCTCACGACCAACCCTGGAACCGCCGGCGCAGCGTATGGCTTTGCCGAGATGGGTCCGTGGCAAGGTGGTCAGGCCGAGTTGATGCGCGTTCCTTATGCGGACTTCAATTGTCTGAAGCTGCCTGAGGACGCTGAGGAAAAGGAGGATGACTATGTCATGCTCTCCGACATCTTCCCGACGGGTTGGCATGGCGTCGAACTGTCAGGTTTCCTGCCTGGCGAAAGCATCGCGATCTACGGCGCTGGTCCGGTCGGTTTGATGGCCGCGCATTCAGCCGAAATTCGCGGTGCCTCTCAGATCTTCGTGGTCGATTCTCACGATGACCGCCTGAAACTGGCCGAGGCGATGGGCGCTATTCCGATCGACATGCGCAAGGGCGATCCCGCCCAGCAGATCCTTGACGCGACCGGCGGCCTCGGGACCGACCGGGGGGTCGAGGCGGTCGGGTATCAGTGTTGCGATCGCCACGGCAAGGAGCGCAGCAATTACACGATGAACTGCCTCGTCAAAAGCACGAAGGCCACCGGCGGAATCGGCGTAGTCGGCGTGTTCATTCCGGAAGACCCGAGCGCGCCCGACGATCTCCAGAAGGAAGGCAAGATGGCGTTCGACTTCGGCAACTTCTGGTTCAAGGGCCAGAAGATCGGCACCGGCCAGTGTAATGTAAAGCACTACAACCGGCGACTGATGAAGCTTATCGAGCAAGACCGGGCCAATCCTGGCCAAATCATCTCGCACCGACTGCCGCTCGATCAGGCACCAGACGCCTACAAGCATTTCGACGCGCGCGATGCTGGTTGGACGAAGGTCGTGCTCAAGCCGGGCACCTGACCTTAAGTCTTCGACGGAACAGGAAATAAACTATGACTTTGGAAGGCAAATCCGTTGCCATTCTGATCGCACCCCGCGGGACGGAAGAACCGGAATTCTCGAAGCCGAAGCAAGCTGTCGAGGACGCTGGTGGCAAAGTGACGGTGATCAGTTTCGAACCGGGCAAGGCTCGCACAGTCAATAGCGATCTTGACGAGGGCGGCAGCTATACGATCGACAAGACGTTTTCCGAGGTGAAAGCCGACGATTTCGACGGCCTTGTTGTGCCCGGAGGGACTGTCGGCGCCGACAAGCTTCGCGGCAGCGGCGAGGCAATTGGTTTCATCCGGGCTTTCTTCGACCAGAAGAAACCTGTTGCGGCGATATGCCATGCACCCTGGACATTGATCGAGGCGGGCGTGCTTGAGGGTCGCACCTTGACGTCCTACCCGACGCTGAAGGTCGATATCGAGAACGCCGGCGGTACATGGGCCAATGAGGAAGTCGTGGTCGACAACGGCCTTGTTACCAGCCGCGATCCCGATGATCTGCCCGCCTTCTGTGCCAAGCTCGTCGAGGAAATCGCAGCAGGGAATTAAGACGGGGCGTTTCGACGACCATGTGAGGGCCCTCTCCCTGGAGAAGGCCCTCACAAAGTAAGCGTGGCGGATGGTCAGCGATTGGCCGTCCGCCACGCCGCGTATCACACGAACACGGCGCATCTGACGGGCACTCAAACCCTGAGCCGCGTCAACCGCGGTGACACATCGCCGGCTCCCTCTTCCAGATTCGACCCATTCCAGCGTGTGGTTGAGATGCACCTTATGGAACGTGCGTTCGGCCAGATTTACGACCTATAGTGCCGCCTTGAGATAGCGGGCGGTGAGACTGCCTTCCGCTTCCGCAACGACGCCAGGGACACCGCTGGCAACGATACGGCCCCCATCTTCACCGGCCCCCGGTCCCAGGTCGATGATCCAGTCCACCTGTGCGATGGCGCGCATGTCATGTTCGACGACTACGACGGTATTGCCGGCGTCTACGAGGCCCTGCAGGTGTTCCATCAACCGGTCGCCATCGGAGGGGTGAAGCCCCGATGTTGGCTCGTCGAGGATGTAGATCGTGTTACCGCGTTGAGCGCGTTGCAGTTCAGTCGCCAGCTTGATGCGCTGCGCCTCCCCGCCAGACAGCTCGGTCGCCGGCTGACCAAGCCTCAGATAGCCAAGACCGATCTCCCGCAACACGTCGAGGGAGCGCATCACCGATGCCTCGCCAGCGAAGAAATCGCACGCATCGTCGACCGTCAGTTCGAGCACCTGGGCGATATTGCGCCCGTTCCATTCGACTTCGAGCGTTTGCGGGTTGTAGCGAGAGCCATGACAGGTCGAGCACGGGGCAAAAACGCTCGGCAGGAACAGCAGCTCCACCATGACGTATCCCTCGCCCTCGCACACCGGGCAGCGGCCTTGCGCGACGTTGAACGAGAACCTTCCCGGGCTGTAGTGCCGCCGGCGGGCGAGCGGCGTATCAGCGAAGATCCGTCGCACATGGTCGAACATGCCGCTGTAGGTGGACAGGTTCGAGCGCGGCGTGCGGCCGATCGGTTTCTGATCGACCCGCACCAGCCTGCGAACATGCTCCATGCCTGCGACAAGGCGTCCTTCAGTGTCGTTCTGCGCAACGTCGAGCAGCGGATCGATATCCTCCTCCTCGGCCCCGGGGGAGCCGCCGAGGTGTTCCGTCACGAGCTCGGGCAGCGCCTGACTGACCAGACTGGATTTGCCCGATCCCGAAACGCCGGTGACAGCGGTGAAGCAGCCGATGGGAAACTCGACGTCGAGACCATGGAGATTGTTCCGCCTGATCCCTTCAAGGCGTAGCCATGCCTTGGGATCGCGCGGTGTGCGCTCACTGCGGAGCGGCTCTGCGAACAGGTAGCGGCGGGTGATCGAAGTCTCGACGTCGGCAAGCCCCTCTATCGGCCCGCTGTAGAGGACTTCACCGCCCTTTTCCCCGGCTCCTGGCCCGACATCGACGAGCCATTCCGCGCGGCGGATCACGTCGAGATCATGTTCGACGACGAACAGGGAGTTGCCCGCCGCCTTGAGACGCTCGAGGATGGTGAGCAAGGCTTCGCCATCTGCCGGGTGCAACCCTGCCGAAGGCTCGTCAAGCACATAGACCACGCCGAAAAGCTGTGACGATAATTGCGTGGCAAGCCGCAAGCGCTGCAGCTCTCCGGAGGAGAGCGTCGGCGTGCTGCGGTCGAGCGAAATGTAGCCAAGGCCAAGATCGATCAGCGGCTCTAGCCGCTCGATCAATTCGCAGGCAAGGCGTTGGGCGGCGATCCGCTTCTCGTCGGAGAGATTGGGCGTGCGGCGTACGTCGGGCGCGCTCTTGTGCGCAGAGCCGCCCGCCGCAACCCGTTGTTCGACCGCTGCATCGCGGGCCGCTTTTTCCAGAACATGGCTCTTTGAGGGGGCGGAGACCGCCCCATACGCGCCATGCGCGACGGGCATCAGCAAGTCCTTCAGCTTGAGCACCGTCAGGTCGCCGAACTCGGCAATGTCGAGGCCGGCGAATTTGACCGACAGGGCTTCGCGCTTCAGGCGCTTGCCGTCGCAGGTCGGGCAATCGCAGCCGATGATATATCGCGAGACGCGCTTCTTCATCAGCGCGCTTTTAGTGTTGGCGAAGGTTTGCAGCACATAGCGGCGCGCGCCGGTGAAGGTGCCCTGGTAGCTCGGCTCCATGCGGCGCTTGAGCGCCGTCCGGGTCTGTTCGGGCGTCAGGCCCGCATAGACCGGCACCGTGGGCGCCTCTTCAGTGAAGAGGATCCAGTCGCGATCCTTTTTCGGCAGGTCGCGCCACGGCGTATCTACGTCATAGCCGAGCGAAACGAGGATATCGCGCAGGTTCTGCCCATGCCAGGCGGCCGGCCAGGCGGCGATCGCCCGGTCGCGAATGGTGAGGCTGTCGTCAGGAACCATCGTCTCTTCGGTCGCGTCATATACGCGGCCGATGCCGTGACAGGTCGCGCAGGCCCCCGCGACCGTGTTGGGGGAGAAATCCTCCGCATAGAGCATGGGCTGATGGGGCGGATATTCGCCGACGCGCGAATAGAGCATCCGCACCAGGCTGGAGAGCGTCGTCACGGTGCCGACCGAGGATCGCGCGTTAGCCGAGCCGCGCTGTTGCTGCAACGCGACCGCAGGCGGCAATCCGTCGATCGCGTCGACCTCCGGCACGCCGGCCTGGTCGATCAGGCGACGGGCATAAGGCGCAACCGATTCCAGATAACGCCGCTGGGCTTCGGCATAAAGGGTGCCGAACGCGAGCGATGACTTGCCCGAGCCCGATATGCCGGTGAACACCACGAAGGCGTCGCGAGGTACATCGACGTCGATATTTTTGAGATTGTTCTGGCGCGCGCCGCGAACCTGCACGCAAGCGGGCGGCCCCGTATGCCCATGATCGGTGGCCGGCGTCGTCGCGTGAATATCCTTGCTCTTCAATTCAGTCTTCCTGCACTATCCGCCCGTGCGGTCCGTGGTTCATCACAGTCGGGTAACAGATGAATGCTTTTCCGACTCAATACATCCAAAGGTCAGGCTGGCCCGATATTCGGCACCTTTGAAATATTTTTCTAGCATTGGACAAAGGTTACGACAAAACCATTTTTCCCGTTGGGTCGCGCGACGAGGCCACACACACTCCGCTGGTAAGCGCCTGGGCTAGGCGGCCCTGGTCCGTGCCGCTATCGGCATGTAACGACCGTACTTCGGCGCTTGTTACCGCATCGCGACGCGTTGCCCATTTGCCAGAGCGCGCTTCATCATGGCCGGGGTCGGGCCATGATGACGGCCGAGTTGTCGATCCGAGCGCCTCGCGCCGCTTCGGATCGGCGGGTCAGTAGTGAATGACCGTGCGGATCGACTTGCCTTCGTGCATCAGTGCGAAGGCCTCGTTGATCTCCTCCAAACCCATCGTGTGGGTTACGAATGGGGCCAGATCGATATCGCCTCTCATCGCGTCCTCGACCATGCCGGGGAGCTGTGTCCGTCCCTTGACGCCACCGAAAGCGGACCCCTTCCATACGCGGCCCGTGACGAGCTGGAATGGGCGGGTGGAGATTTCCTCGCCCGCGCCCGCAACGCCAATCACGATCGACTGACCCCAGCCACGGTGCGCTGATTCAAGCGCGGCGCGCATGACATGGACGTTGCCGATGCACTCGAAGGTATGATCGATGCCCCATCCCGTCATCTCGATCAGCACTTGCTGGATGGGCTTGTCATGGTCCTTGGGGTTGATGCACTCGGTCGCACCGAACTGGCGTGCCAGCGCGAACTTGGACGGATTGGTGTCGATGGCGATGATGCGACCCGCCTTCGCCTGGCGCGCACCCTGGATCGCCGCGAGGCCGATACCGCCCAGGCCGAACACGGCGACCGAGTCTCCGGGCTGGACCTTGGCGGTATTGTGGACTGCGCCGATGCCGGTCGTGACGCCGCAGCCCAGCAGGCAGACCTGTTCGGGGTTCGCCTCGGGATTGATCTTGGCGAGCGAGACTTCGGCGACGACAGTATATTCACTGAAGGTCGAACAGCCCATGTAATGATAAAGGGGCTGGCCATTGTACGAGAAGCGGGTGGTGCCATCGGGCATTAAGCCCTTGCCCTGCGTTTCGCGGACAGCGACGCACAGGTTGGTCTTGCCCGACACGCAGAAATCGCACTTGCCGCACTCGGCGGTGTAGAGCGGGATCACGTGATCGCCCGGCCCGACGCTGGTGACGCCCTCACCGACCTCGACAACGATGCCCGCCCCCTCGTGGCCCAGAACCACCGGGAAAACACCCTCCGGATCACTGCCCGCCAGCGTGTACGCATCGGTGTGGCACACGCCGGTGTGGGTTACCCGGATGAGCACTTCGCCCTTCCGGGGTGGGGCGACATCAATCTCGACGATTTGGAGTGGCTTGCCCGCCTCGAAGGCTACAGCGGCGCGAGATTTCATGTTGGGATACCCTAGTTGATTGAAACTGATTGCCGGCGCGAGGCCGTTGCGTCATCGCAAATTCGTCGTCGCTCTCATACTGGCAGGGAGTATCTTTACATACTCCCTGCCAGTATACAAGAGGTGTCCTGATGAGGATCTCAAACCAGAGAAGGCAGCAGGGGCTGGCTTCCAACTGCGGGAGAACACGGGCAAGAAAATGAGCCTGAAATCGCTACTTGAGATATGTACGCAGAATCTTCATTACGCCCTCCACCTTGTCATCGTGATCGCCGTTCTCGCTTTTGACGGCCGGAACTGCACCGGCACCGAATGTTTCCCTTAGGTGACTCTCCATCACTTCTGCCATCAGTCCATTTGTCGCGCCTCGCATGGCGACAATCTGCTGCAGCAGGGGAGTGCAATCGGCCCCGGCTTCGATCGCGCGTTCCAAAGCGTCCGCCTGGCCCTTGATACGCCGCAAGCGTGTAATGGCTCGCTTCTTGTCCTCTGATGAATGTGGCATCGCGCTTTCCCGAGAAATCGCTTCAGCATACTATACAGGGGGGGAGTTTCAATCCTGTCCAGAGACTGGCGCTTCTGTAATCAGGCGAGGTTCCCCGGCCATTTTCAAAATGCGCCCCCTCTGATCGGGCAGGCATAGCCGCCATGTTACCCTGAGACAGGTCTGGCACGCGGACGAGGAGCGGTCATGCTTTCAAGACTGCGCCACAAGCAACGACGGCATGGGCGCTGAGGGTCCGATCCTGTGTCCGGGAGGGGGAGCCATCGCTCGCTCCCCCAGGTTTGCCGGTCAGACCGTAACGACGACCTTGCCGATCTGGTCATTCGATTCGAGGAAGCGGTGTGCGTCTTGGATGGCGTCGAGCGAGAAGGTGCGCGCGATCCGCGGCTTGAGCGCGCCCGATTCCAGTCCCGCCACAATGAACGCCTTGGCGCGATCGAGGGCGGCGTCGTCCGAGACGATCTCGCTGTAGAGATAACCCTTGAGCGTGAGGCTCTTGCCCAGCACGGAGAACAACGGGAACGGCGTCGGCTCGCCGCTGAGCGCGCCATATTCAAGCAGAATGCCGCCGCGCGCCATGCTCGCGGTCAGCGGCTCGAACGACGGGCCTCCGACCGGGTCGAGCACCACGCGCGCACCTGCACCATCGGTTATCTCCATCACCTTTGCTACCAGATCCTCTTCCCCGGTCGCGACGACATGATGTGCACCGGCATCAAGCAGGGCTTGGCGCTTGGTGCCGGTACGCGTCGTCGCGATCACCGTCGCGCCGACCATCCGCGCAATCTGGAAGGCAGCAAGACCGACGCTGCTGGAAGCAGCGGTGACGATGACGAAATCGCCCTCGCCGAGCTTCGCCTGCTCCACCAGCGCACCCCAAGCGGTGACATACTGCATCCACACGGCCGCCGCTTCCTCGAACGAAAGCGCCGCCGGATGCTTGACGACGAGGCGGGCAGGCACGTTGGCGACCTCGCCATAGGTGCCCCAGCGCGCGATATCGAGCGGGGGGATGAGGCTGACGGCTTCGCCTTCCGCAAACCCGGTCACGTCCGCGCCGACCGTGCCGACAATACCGGCAGCCTCGTAGCCGAGGCGGCTCGGGAACTCGGCTTCCTGAAGGTAGGCATGGTTGCGGAACATCACTTCGGCGCGGTTTATGCCTATCGCCTTGACAGCGATCTGCACCTCGTCGGCCGCGGGCGCGGGCACTGCCACATCTTCAATCTTGAGGACGCTGGCGTCGCCATATTCGTGGATCCGAACGATGCGGCTCATGGACCATTCCTTGATTATTGAACGATCGTTCTGTATCGATGTCAGCGACGAGGTTCAAGCTATTATTTATCGATCATTCCATATCGGGCATCAGACATGACAGACACGAAAGCTCGTCGTGGCGCAGGCCGCCCTCGAGAGTTCAACACTGACGCTGCGCTCGACAAGGCGGTACGGCTGTTCTGGCAGCGCGGCTACGAGGCGACGTCGATGGCCGATCTGGTGGCAGAGACTGGCGTCGCCGCCGCCAGTCTCTATGCGGCGTTTGACAACAAGGCGGGGCTGTTCGCGGCGGTGATCGAGCGCTACGCTGCGACGTTCAGCGTCCACCTCTATGAACCCATCAACGATCCGGCGTTGTCCACCTTCGAAGCCGTCAAAGGCCTGCTGGAACGAGCGGCGTCATCGTTCTCGGAACCTGGAACGCCGGCCGGCTGCTTCATGTATTCGGCAGCGGCAGCCGTGTCGCCGGCGTCCGCCGCCATCGAATGCATGCTGCGCGACAAGCGTATCGCGGCGGAGGCCCTCCTGATCGAGCGTCTGCATCGCGGCGCCGCGCAGGGCGAGCTTGCGGCCGATACTGATCCGGCCGTCCTAGGCAAATTCATCAATACGGTCATGGAAGGCATGTCCGTTCAAGCGCGCGACGGCGCTACGATCAACGAACTTCTCTCCATCGCCGAAATGGCACTCGATCGATGGCCGGCTGCGGTTTGATCGTCCAGGCGAGATCCCAGCAGCCTGTTTTTCAACAGCCACGGACGGTTGTGACACCGCCTCAAATGATGCCACGTTTGTACGTAGCGGTGACCGACATATCGGCGTACCTTCAACGAGTAGCCGAGAATATTAAAGGGAGCGAAAGCATATGAGATGCGTGACGCTACCGGGCGGGGACGTCGTTCCTTCGATGGGTCAGGGCACCTGGAAGATGGGCGAGCGTGCCGAGCGGCGATCCGATGAGATTGCCGCACTACGCGCAGGTGTCGATTTGGGCATGACGCTGATCGATACCGCCGAAATGTACGGCGATGGTGCGGCGGAAACGCTGATTTGTGAGGCACTAGGCAACCTCCGCGACCAGTTGTTCCTCGTCAGCAAGGCATATCCACAGAACGCATCGCGCTCCCGCCTTGCCGGTGCGTGCGAGGCAAGCCTGAAGCGGCTCGGCACCGATCGGCTCGACCTCTACCTGCTCCACTGGCGCGGATCTGTGCCGCTTGCCGAGACCGTGGAGGCAATGGAGGCGCTGAAATCGGCAGGAAAGATTCGGCATTGGGGTGTCAGCAACCTCGATACCGACGATATGGACGAGCTTGTCGCTGCCGGTGGGGATGGCTGCGTGACCGATCAGGTCCTCTACAATCTCGTCCGTCGAGGCCCCGAGCTGGACCTGTTGCCGTGGCTCACCGATCATAAAGTGCCAGTGATGGCGTATAGTCCCGTCGAGCAGGGACGGCTCTCAAGCCATCCCGCTCTCGAAAAGATCGCAGCCGAGGTCGGTGCAACCTCTGCCCAAGTGGCACTCTCCTGGACGTTGCGGCACGATGGCCTCATCGCCATCCCGAAGGCGAGTTCGATCGCACATTTGCGGGAGAACCGCGCGGCCGCAGATATCGTCCTCTCCGACGCCGACCTTGCGACACTCGACGCGGCATTTCCCCGGCCACGCGACCGCCGCCCGCTCGAAATGCTCTAGCGTCAGATGGCGATATTCTCTCTCGAAGGAAGCGAACGCAAATCGGATCGCCTCGAGGCTTTCATGGACGCGGTGCTTGCGATCGCGATCACCCTTCCGGTGGTGGAACTGCACGCACCGAAGCCTGAGGAGGGCGACCTCGCAGCGGCCTATCTGAAGCTGGCACCCGAATACGCCGCTTACGGCTTGAGCGTAATCCTCATCGGCCTCTATTGGATTCACAGCCATTTCAGCGGCAAGCTGCTGGAGAAAACCGACCACGGCTACAATCTGCTGAGCATCGGCTTTCTGGCTGCCGTCAGTATCACTCCATTTCCCGCGCGTCCGTTGGTCGAACACTTCGCCGGAGATACGCAGAGCTCAACCGCCGCCCTATGATATCTGGGCATAGCAGCGACACCAGCGACCTCGTGGTTTCTTCGGTGGGTATACGCCACCGCCAGATGCCTCCCCGACCGGAGGCTGACCGAGGCTTATCTTCGCCGCCTGACCATCAAATATGGCCTGACCGCCGCTGCCTATTGGGCGGCATTCGGCTTGGCATTCTGGAATTGGCGTGCTGGACTAATCGCCGCGGGGATCGTGACGTTGAGCTACATCGTTCCGCCAGCAAAGCCCACCTACAAGCCAGGCTCAGAACCGAAGAATGACTGAAGCCGGCTGTTCGCCCGACACGGCGGATGCCGACTTTGGCTAATCAATCCAAGATTTTATCGATCGTGATCGGCAAAGACCGCACCCGCTTACCAGTCGCGTGATAGATCGCGTTGGCGATCGCAGCAGCGGTGCCGACGATGCCGATCTCGCCTAGGCCTTTCACTCCGAGCGGGGTCACTTCGGGGTCGGGTTCATCGACGAAGATCACTTGTATATCGTGGATGTCGGCGTGCACGGGCACATGATATTCGCCGAAATTGTGGTTCATCCAGCGACCCAGGCGGTGGTCGGGGAAGGTCTCCTCGTGGAGCGCCATGCCCATGCCCATCACTACGCCGCCCAGGATTTGGCTGCGCGCGGTTTTTGGGTTGATGATGCGGCCAGCGGCGACCGCGTCGACAATGCGTGTGACGCGGATCACGCCCAATTCCTCGTCGACCTTCACCTCTGCGAAGATTGCGCTGTGGGTGTTCTTTGACTTGTGCATACCCTTCCACATGTCGCCGAACCCGGGCGCCGCTGTCTCCTCCTCCTCGATCTGCGTCAGGTCCGCGGCACGCATCGCGTCGCCGAACGGCACCCGGACGGTCGGCGCGTCCTTCAACACGATACAGCCATCCTCGAACAGCACGTCGTCTATTGTCGCCTCGCCAAGCGGTGCACCGGCGATCTTGCCGGCTGCCTTCAACAGCTTCTTGCCGACCGCCTGGCACGCCAGCTGCACAGCCGCGCCGGACGACGCCGCGCCCCACGACCCGCCTTCGACCGGGGCGGTCGGCAGGTCGGAGTCGCCCAGCTTGGCGGTGATCTGCTCAGGGGGCAGGCCGAGGGTATCGGCGGCGACCAGGGTCATGACCGTGTAGCTGCCGGTGCCGATGTCCGACGTCGCGCAAGCCACTTCCAGGTGTCCGTTGGCCGTGAGCTTGGCGCTGGCGGACGTCTTCGAGAATTGCGCGTCCCACATGCCGGTCGCGCAACCCCAGCCGACCAGCTCCTTGCCGTCGCGCATCGACCGCGCCTCGGCCGAGCGCTTGCTCCATCCAAATGCCTCGGCACCCTCCTGAAATGCCTCGCGTAGCGCCTTGCTGGTGTACGGCGTGCCATTCATCGCATCGATCGGCGAATAGTTGATGAGGCGGAATTCGAGCGGATCGACCTTGGCTTCATAGGCCATCTCATCGATCGCGATCTCGAACAGCGTCATGCCGGTTGCCGCGCCCGGCGCGCGCATGTCCGCCGAGGTCGCGGTATCGACCTGCGCGACAGTATATTCAGCGTCAGCGTTCGGGCAGTCGTAGTTCATCAATCCCCAGGTGACGACATTCTCCATATTGTCCTCGTAGCGCGAGGTGGAGGTGGTCGCCTCGTTGCGGATCGCGGTGAGCTTGCCGGTGGTCTCCGCGCCCAGCGCGATGCTCTGGATCGCCTGGGGGCGGTAGGCGTGGCTGAACATCTGATTGCGCGTCATCGTGACGCGCACCGAGCGTTCCAGCATCTTGGCGGCAAGCACCGCCAGGAACACCTGATGCTGCGGCCGCAGGCCCGACCCGAATCCACCGCCGACATACGGGTTGAGGACCCGCACCTTCTTCCTGGAAAAGCCGAAGACGCTGGCGAGATAGGCCTGCACGACCTGAGACCCCTGCGTCTTGTCGTGGACGGTGATGCTGCCGTCGCCATGCCAATCGACGGTGGATGCGAACATTTCCATCGGATTGTGGTGCTCCGGCGCAAGCCGATAGTCGCCGGATACCTTGAGCGGGGCGTCCGCGAACGCCTGCGCCGCGTCCCCGCGGTCCTTGGGCGCCATGTAGCCGCTGCGCTTTTTCTTCGGCACGTACTTCTCGGCGAGTGCGACCTCGAAGTCGGTGTTGTGTGCCTCCGCCTCATAAGCGATTTCGATCAGGCTGGCGGCGTAGCGTGCCGCCTCGAACGTCTCGGCCATGACCAGCGCGATGGGCTGCTGGCTGAACTGGATGCGGTCATCGTAGAGCGCCCGGAACGGCGAGCCGGGGATCTTCAGCTCGTCTTGGTAGCTGTGGTCGGTCCAAGCAACGTGTGGCCGGTTCAGGTGGGTGATGACCTCGACGACGCCTGGCACGGCGCGTGCCGCCTCCTCATCGATGCTGACGATCCGCCCCTTGGCGATCGCCGCCTCGACGATGTAGCCGTACAGCAGGTTCTCCACCGGATGCTCGGCGGCGTAGCGCGCCGTGCCGGTGACCTTCTCGACGCCGTCGACGCGGTTGATTGCGCTGCCGATCCCGATCTTCGCTGCAGTAGCCATGATGCTCATTTCCTTACGCGACGCGCTTGTCGGTCTGCGATTGCGGGGTGGCCTCGACGGCCTGCTTCAGCGCACGGACGATTGCCTTGCGCGCGAGCGGGATCTTGAAGTCGTTTTCTCCCTGGCCGACCGCTCCGGCGAGCAGGGCGTCGGCGAAGGCGCCGAACGCTTGTGGCGACGGCTCCTGCCCATTCAGCAGCTCCTCGGCCTCCTTGCTGCGCCACGGCTTGTGCGCAACACCACCAAGCGCCACCCGCGCCTCAGCGATCGTGCCGCCTTCGACCCGCATCGCGACGGCCACCGACACCAGCGCGAAGGCGTAGGACAGACGATCGCGCAGCTTCAGGTAGGTGTAGTTCTGCGTGAAGTCCTCGGCCGGCAGGTCGATGCCCGTCACCAATTCGCCGAGTTTCAGCGTGTTGTCGCGCCACGGCTCGTCACCGGGCAGCCGATGGTAGTCGGCGATCGGGATCGCGCGGTCGCCTTCCGGACCGGTCACCTGGACGGTCGCGTCGAGCACTGCCAGCGCGACGCACATGTCCGACGGATGCGTGGCGATGCACTGGTCACTTGCGCCCAGAATCGCGTGGATGCGGTTGACACCGCCGATCGCCCCGCAGCCTGAGCCCGGCTCGCGCTTGTTACAGGGCGTAGCGACGTCGTAGAAATAATAGCAGCGCGTGCGCTGGTTGAGGTTGCCGCCATTGGTCGCGGCATTGCGCAACTGCGGACTGGCACCCGCCAGGATCGCCGAAGATAACAAGGGATAGCGCTGCTCGACCCGCGCGTCCCACGCAGTGTCGGAGTTCGGTACGAGCGCGCCCAGCCGCAGCCCTCCCCCGTCCAACTCTTCGATCGCATCGAGCGGCAGGCGGTTGATGTCGATCACCGTCACTGGCCGCTCGACGTTCTCTTTCATCAGGTCGATCAGGTTCGTGCCGCCCGCCAGATAGCGGACCTGCTCTCCGCCCGCTGCCTGCACCGCTTCGGTGACACTGGCAGGGCGGGCATAGTCGAAGCGGTTCATGCCTTCTCTCCGATCACGTCGAGCACCGCATCAACGATGTTCGTATAGGCGCCGCACCGGCACAGATTGCCGCTCATCAGCTCGCGGACCTCTTCTCTGGTCCTGGCCTTGCCCTCGTTGATGAGACCTTGCGCCGAGCAGATCTGGCCAGGGGTGCAATAACCGCACTGGAACGCGTCGTGGTTGCAGAAGGCGGATTGCAGCGGATGGAGGTTACCAGGCTGGCCCAGCCCCTCGATCGTCGTAATGTCCGTCCCGTCCAGCGTCACAGCCAGCTTGAGGCACGAGTTGATCCGGCGGCCGTCGATCAGCACGGTACATGCGCCGCACTGGCCGTGGTCGCAGCCCTTCTTGGTGCCGATCAGGTCTTCGCCTTCCCGCAGCAGGTCAAGCAACGTCGTCCAAGGCTCGATCGCGCGGGTGCGCGTCTCACCGTTGATCGTCAGCGTGGTTGGCACTGTGCCGATCGGCACGGCGGCGTATGTGGCGGAATTGACGGCTATCGGCATGATCGGCGCCTTCATGTTTTGCGTTAGGCCGGGATGGCGGCGATGTCGGCGGTGTTTTCCTCGGCAACCCCGTTCTCGCGGTGGCGAAAGGCGGACAGCGCACGATACACTTGCAGCCGCGCCCTCATCACCGATCCGAGCGGCCGATGCGCGGCCAGGCTGTGCGCCGGGCGAAAGGTCATCACTTCGTCGAAGTAGCGCACGCGCGCCGGGCTGTAGGCCTCCTGTGAAGGAATGCGGATCGTGGCGACGGTACGATACTGGCTGTCCTGCGACGGCCACTCGACAGAGGCGTCCTCGATCGGCTGCGTCTCGGCGTTCGCCCAGAGCTGCACCTTAAGTTCAAACACCGCCTCGTGGTCCCGGAAGTAATCGGTCGCGGCGTGGCGGAACCCGTCCTCGTCCTGATGCGGATCGAGCTGCCATTCGCTTAGCGCGTCCTGCGCCTGTGACGCCGGTACCGCGCCGAGCTTGGCGACGTAGTCACCGTAGCGCACCGGTGCCTGACTGAAATAGTCGTCGCCGATCGGATGGCTGAACGGGTGCCCGAAAAAGTCCGCCTTGGCATAGGCGGTGTTGAACAGGCCCAGCACCTTGTTGAAGTTGCG
Source organism: Sphingomonas faeni (assembly GCF_024273235.1). Lineage (GTDB taxonomy): Bacteria > Pseudomonadota > Alphaproteobacteria > Sphingomonadales > Sphingomonadaceae > Sphingomonas > Sphingomonas faeni_A. Next base: position 22,698 of record NZ_JANBVH010000045.1, read on the forward strand.
CGCCATTGACGACACCGCGCTCTTGACGCCCTCCGGCATCGGCGTCGCCACGCCGAGTTTCTTGGCGTCGCTGAGAAAGCCCGACGCGGTCCCCGATGGGAAGGTTCGTCCTGTAGCGAACACGAAGTCCTGCGTCGGCACATCGTGGCCGGGCAGCTTCTCGCCATCCACGCCGAACACCTTGATCGCCATGCCCCTGTGGGTGGAGACGCGGTCGCCAAGTGTCTCGCCCGGCCCTTGCGCGAAGCGGATCGCGACATCGTAGGTGCCCGCCGCGGCGAATAACCCCTGTGCCAGTTCCGGCGGAAGGTCGTCGGCGATCGTCAGCGTGCCGACGACGCAGGCCGAGCTCTTGGCGTGGCTGGCACGGACGGCGTGACCTTCGCGCTCCTCGACTGTCTCGGATTGCTGGGTCATGCCCTGGATGATGCCGTCGATCGTTTCCTGCTCGTCGGGCTCGGGCGTCTCGATGTCGTCGCGGTAGCGCAGGTAAGTCATGGCAGTCCTCAACGGGTCGGAGCGAATGAGAATAGCTGGGTGCGGATCGACGGCGGGGCGCCCGGCGTGAACCACTGCGTGTCCTGGATATGGCTGCCGGTGACGTAGATCGTCCCGTCAGGGCCCTCGCTGAACGTATCGGGCCAGCGCAGTCGCTTGTCGGTCAGGACGACCTCTGTGCCGGACCCGGCAAGCCGCCTGATCGAATAATCGGTCGGCGAGGTGATGTAGAGGGTCCCCGCTTTGCTCATCCACAGGCCGTCGGCGACGGCGGTGGTGGCGACCGTCTTCACCGCATCGGCACGGTCGCGCTCACTGACATCAGGGCGCAGTTTGTCGGTCGGGATCGAATAGAGCGTCTTGCCAGTCAGCGCCTGCCAATAGAGCGTCTTCCCGTCGTTCGAGATCGCAATGCCGTCGGAGGCGAACGCGGGCTGCCTCCCATCGGGCCGGACCAGCGGCTTGCCCTCAATCGCGACGGTGACGCTCTTGTCGATCTGGGTCGACGGATGACCGTCGAGGGTGCGGAAGCTCTTCCCACTGGCCAGATCGACGACGATGATCGCTCCGCGCGTGCCACTGTCGGTGATGTAGCCGGTCTGGCCGTCGGGCGAGAAGCGGATGTCGTTGAGGTAGGTGCCCTGCAGCGCAACGTCGCCAGGTACCGCGATGACCTTGGTCACCTTGTTGGTTTTGAGGTCGATACGGACGAGCTTCGGCGCGCCCTCCAGGATCTTCTCGTTGCCCGGTGCGCCGGGGTCGACCACCCACAAATTGCCGTGGCCGTCCGGCACAATCGATTGGACGCAGACAAAGTAGTCGCCAACCGGCATTTCGTTTGCCTTGGCATTGCGCCAGCTGTTCCACTTGGCATCGGGATAGGGCCGGAGCGACCCATTCGGCATCACCTCCGCAACCGAGATCGGCGCGTCGTCGGTCCAGCGCGGGAAGTTGACGAAGCGGCGCCCGTCAGCCGTGACGGCGACGCCGGTAACCTGGTGGTCGAAGCTCGCCACCTGCGTTAGCGCGGCGCTGCGTCCAGGCTGGGCATAAGCTGCTCCCGCCAGCGCTATCGTGAAGGCTCCTAGCCCGATCCAAACACCGCGCTTCCGCATCGGGCTGCTCCCGTTCACCGGACGCAAAGTGCGACGGTTTGTTGATCAACGACTGCGCTCCGTGATCGGACCCGAAAAAACCAAAAGATTAAATGGGTTATACAGAAACGTCATCAGCAGCAGCACCGGCAGGCAAAAGTATCAGCCGTTGCAAGCCTGCGCTGACGGGGTTCGACACCATTGTGTCCCCCCGATCGTTGACCGACGCAAACGGGACGGAGTCTTCATGCATCAGATCACTCGTGGCAACGGAAAACCCCTGCTACTCATCCATGGCGTGGGCAGCAGCTGGCGCGCCTGGCGGCCGATCCTGGATAATCTTGCGGTGGAAAGGTCGGTTATCGCCATCGATCTGCCGGGCCACGGAGAGACCCCGGCCGAGCCGGACAGCGGAACGTTCGAGGGGCTGGTCGGGAACGTAGAACGCTATCTCGTCGCAAACGACCTTGTTGGCGTCGATGTCGTAGGTAGCTCGATGGGCGCCCGGATCGTGCTGGAACTCGCATGTCGGGGCAAGGTCGGCAACGTGGTCGCGCTTGATCCAGGCGGCTTCTGGCGCGGTTGGGAGCGTCCTTTCTTCCGCACCACCATTGGATTGTCCGGGCGGTTACTGCGCGCGTTGCGGCCACGCCTGCCGGCGATCAGTCGCAGTGCTGTCGCGCGCACGGCGCTGCTCGCACAGCTATCAGCTAAGCCTGCCGCCCTTTCGCCCGAATTGGTTTGCACCGAGCTAACCGGCATCACCGACACACCGACGTTCGACGCGCTCGTCCGTGATCTCGCTGGCGGTCCCGAGCAGACAGGTCCTGCCGCTAACCCGGATCGGCGCATCGTCATCGGTTGGGGCAAGCATGATCGCCTGTGCCTGCCACGCCAAGCCGCCCGCGCCATCTCAGCGTTCCCAAGCGCAACGCTGCACTGGTTCGAGCACAGTGGTCATTTTCCGATGTGGGATGAACCGCGTGAAACGACTGAAATCATCCTACAGGCGACGCGCTGAGGGCTGCCCCCGCCTTCCGCCATGCCGTGTAGAACAGGACCGGATCGTTCGGCTGATACTCGTCGTCGGCCGCCGAATGTGACCGGCTGCTTGAGCAGGTCGAACCATCGGCAACCCTCTTGCAGCTCTCGCTCTCAGGTATCGTCAGTTTGTCCGATCGTATCGCTATCCTTGCGCGCCTCGACAATGACCTGCGCCATCGCCTCCGCCATCTGATGGTCACCGCCGACGATCTCGTCGGTCGGCCGAGCGAACAGGACCTGGCAGACCTGCGGGTCGAGGGGATGATCGGCACGGCCGCGGCCAAGCTGATGAGCACGATTGAGGCCGGTGGCAGCGACGGCGCCATTGCCAGGCGCGCGCTCGAGCGCCTGTTCGTGGAACATCAGCGTGGCCAGGATGCGGCATGAGCCTTCGGATCCGGCGCATCGCGCTTTCAAACTTCCGCAAATACCGCGATCCCTTCGTGCTCGACGGGCTGACCGATGGGCTCAACGTCATCATCGAACCCAACGAGACCGGCAAGTCGACGCTGCTAGAAGCGATGCGCGCCGCCTTCTTCATCCGGCACAACACCGCCAACCGGCTTGCGCGCAGCTATGCGCCTTACGGTGAGGCCGTCGCCCCGCAGATCGAGATCAGCTTCGAGGCGAAAGGCGAGGCGTGGGAAGTCAGCAAGCGCTTCCTGAAAAGTGCTTCGGTTGAGGTTCGGGGACCGAACGGGCGTGCGCAGGGCGAGGATGCCGAGGCGCAGCTGCAAGCGCTGCTCGGTGCGCGTCGCGACACCAGCCAGGGCGGCGAGGCGGCCGCCCACGGCGCACTCGGCCTGCTGTGGGTTGGGCAGGCGCAGGCGCTTGAAGTGACGGCGCCGGGCGAGATCGTGCGCGACAGCGTTCGCGCTACCCTGGAAGCTGAGGTCGGCACGATCATGGGTGGTGCCGCCTACCAGCGTGTCCGCCCCCGCATCGACAGCCAGTTTGCGGATGCTGTCTCGCGAGACGCGCATCCGACTTGGCGATGCCGAACTGATCATTCGCCCGCCGGTCGGACTGCAAGGCGCCGAAACGATACTTGGCAACGCGACCGATGACCTGAACGCAGGCTTGGCTGAGCACGGGGTGGAGAGTGTCGCTGCGGCTCGCGCTCGCAACGAGGCCGCGCGAGACGCAGTCGCCAACCTTCGCACGCTTGAAGCGCGGATCGTCGGAGTCACGCCTGCCGTGACGCTGCTCGACATCGAGGCGGGTGCGTCGGCCCTGAAGCTCTTCATTGCCGGATTGCGGGAAGGCGCGGAAGGGGAGGGGAGTGGCGAAGAACCAGAGGTCGAGGCGCTGATGATCGCATCAGGTGCGGCGAATACGGCACTGGCAAAGGCGGAAGGTGTCGATGCGGTGGCATCCGAGCAATTGCGCGAAGTGGAGGCGCGCAATGCTCCATTGATCGTGCAGGAAGCTGGCGCCGAGCGGGATGCGCTGAATGCCGCGGCACAGCTTGCCACCTTGGAAGCCAAGCCCGAGGCGGCCTCGCTTGACGACACTCTGCGCGATGCGCGCCAGCAGGAGGCGGCAGCGCTCGTTAACTTGCAGGACGCCGAACGCGCGGCGACCGCGCATGACGTTGTGACGATCGAACGGCAGATCGGCCTGCTGGATAAGCGGGTCGAGGTGGCCAGGGCCCAGCGCACCGATCTGGAAAAGGTAATCGCCGGGCTCGAGGCGCGGATCGAGGCGGAAGGCGGCAAGGGACTGGCCGATCGCGCCGCAGTTGCGCGTGAGGAGGCTGATGCCGCAGCTGCCAACCTGGCGCGTGTGACGCAGGAAGCCGAAACGCTTAAGCTGCTTCGTGACACGCTGGAGAGCGCACGTGCCGAGACATCACGGACGTTCGTCGGGCCGGTGGCGCGGCGTGCGCGCCGGCACATCGAACGGCTGCTGCCGGGCGCTGATCCCGGCTTTGGTGACGACCTTGGCCTGGCGTCGATTGCGCGGGGCGGATTGGGCGAAAGTTGCGGCGATCTCTCCAGGGGCACGCAGGAGCAGTTGGCGGTTCTCACTCGGCTCGCCTTTGCCGACATGCTCCTTGAACAGGGAATGCCAGTATCGCTGATCCTGGACGACCCGCTAGTCTACTCGGATGATACCCGCCTCGATCTCATGACTGAAATCCTGACGGAGGCGGCAACGCGGATGCAGGTCATTCTACTCACCTGCCGTGACCGCGCCTTCCGCCACCTTGGCAACCGGATCACCCTGACGGGAGGGCAGTAGCGCTGGTCAGTTGCCGCCTCACAAGGCAGTCCACTCTGCAGAGCTGGTCTGCAATCCAGTACGCTCGGACCTTCCCGATACCGACAACGGAGGTTTCCTCCAACCGCTCTTCTGGCTAGCATCCGCCATGGACAAGGCGAACGGCAGCTTCGATCTCTTCTCTGCACGCAAGGGGCGTAAGGTCGAGGCCATGCTCGTCGTGACCCCCTACGTCGAGCGTGAATTCTTCGACCGCCTTCTCTCACAGCTGCGCCCCAAGCGACTCAACGTAGTGATCAACGACGGCTGCAGGCTTGAGGACGAGACTATGATCGCCGAGGCTGCGGCCGCGGCGCCCCGTCGGCTCAAGTTGACCTGTGCCTTCGGTTCGGCGCCGGGCCTAGTGCATCTCAAGCTCTTCTACATCGTTTGGAGGACGGAGGGCGGGCGCACCGAGCGGTCGCTCGTCTTCGGCTCCGCCAATGCGACAAGGCAGGGCTTTAGCGGGATGCTCAACGCAGAGCTGATAGCGAACTGTCGGCTGACGAAGACGAACCATTCGGGGGTGATTGCTTGGTGTGAACGCGTCATGGCCGCGACGACCGCCGGCGAGCGGACATCCGTCGAGGCGCAGCACGACCTGACGCTAGACGGCGTATCGCTGAGGCTGCCTGCGATGGTCGTGGGACCGCGGAAGGGGGCGTCGAGCAGCTTCGACCTTTGGGTGCAGCGGGGATACCTGCTGGCCACTTACCGTCCGGAGCCGGGGTTCCTCAAGGTATCGATCCCGCTCAAGCGCGAACTCGAACAAACTGAACAGGCCAGATTTGTTGCGTCTGTGGGCTTCGATAAGCCGCCTTCCAAGCGTCTGACGTACACTTATGTGGGACAGGATGGCTTCCTGCCGGAGGAGGAGGAGTTCGCCGACGATGGGCGGCAAGGCGGCAACTGGCGCAGCCGCTACTTCGTCTGGACGCAGTTCGGCTTCTGGTGCTCCGAGGAATGAACCGCCCCGGGTTTGTCGGAGGCTCCAACTCCTGAGAAGGTGGAGCCATGACGAGCAAGACGACCAACAAGTTTGCGCCCGAAGTCCGCGAGCGAGCGGTGCGGATGGTTTTCGATCACGAGCGGGATCACCCGTCCAGGTGGGCGACCGTGGTATCGATTGCCGAGAAGATCGGCTGCGTTCCGCAGACGCTGCATGAGTGGGTGAAGAAGGCCGAGGTCGACAGCGGCAAGCGCGGCGGTATTCCGACCGAGGTGGCCGACAAGATGAAGGCGCTGGAGCGCGAGGTCCGTGAACTGCGGCAAGCCAACGAGCTCTTGCGTAAGGCGTCGGCATATTTCGCGCAGGCGGAGCTCGACCGCCCGTTCCGGCGATGATCGCTTTCATTGACGATCACCGCGATGCCTATGGGGTCGAGCCGATCTGCCGTGTCCTGCCGATCGCCCCATCTACCTACTACGAGCACGTGGCGCACCGACAGGATCCATCGCGTCTGTCGGCACGGGCGCGTGAGGATCTGATCCTCAAGCCCGAGATCGCTCGCGATTTCGCAGAGAATTTCGCGGTCTACGGCGTGCGCAAGGTCTGGCGGCAGATGGTGCGGGAGGGCTTTGTGGTCGCGCGCTGTACCGTGGAACGGCTGATGCGCGAGATGGGCTTGGCGGGGGTAATCCGCGGCAAGCCGGTGCGCACGACCATCAGCGATAAAGCGGCGCCGTGCCCGCGCGATCACGTCAACCGGCAGTTCTACGCCCCAGCGCCGAACATGCTGTGGGTGTCGGACTTTACCTACGTCGCGACCTGGGCGGGGTTCGTCTACGTCGCTTTTGTCATCGACACCTACGCTCGCCGAATCGTCGGATGGCGTGCCAGCAGGACAGCACATGCCAGCTTCGTCCTAGATGCACTCGAACAGGCGCTTCATGACCGAAGGCCGGTCCACCGTGGCGGCCTGGTTCACCACAGCGACCGCGGGTCGCAATACGTGTCTATCAAGTACACCGAGCGCCTCGCGGAGGCCGGCATCGAGCCGTCAGTCGGCAGTGTCGGCGACAGCTACGACAACGCTTTGGCCGAGACGATCAACGGACTGTACAAAGCCGAGGTGATCCACCGGCGCGGACCCTGGCGCAGTTTCGAAGCCGTCGAGTACGCCACGCTCGAATGGGTCGACTGGTTCAACCATCGTCGGCTGCTGGAGCCCATCGGGAACATCCCGCCTGCCGAAGCCGAAGATCAATATTATGCTGCTGCAGACAACATCGATATGGCAGCATGACTCACAACCCAAGGCCTCCGGCAGACCCGGGGCGGTTCATCACCCAGCAGTACGCGGAGAATGGCTCGCGCAGTAAGCACACCTATGGGCCGGTTATCTGCGGCCACGACGGGGATATTCTTTAGATGTCGCTCCTTCATCAGCTTGTAAACGTCCTGTAGAAGATCCGCCTCACGACACAGCGCGACATCGCGCGCCATAACCGTCGAGACCGGGCACATGTAGGTTGCGCCCTGACAGACGCTGATTTGCCGGACGACGTCGGTTTTGGTGACGACACCTTGTAGGGCCCCCGCGCTGTCGCATACGATCACGAGATCAGTGCCGGAGGACAGGAGTTTGGCGGCTTCGATCAGTCGCGCATCATCGGCGATCGTCACGAGTTTTTCGCGCGCCACCTCCAACATTCCTTCAACGAACATCGCCTTGCCCTCCTCTTCGCGCTGACATGCGCGCTAAACGTCGTTCTGTCGCCTGTAGAGATAAGGATCTGAGGACGGTTCAAACGGTCGGACGTGAGGCTGCCGTGCCCTTCACGCTTATTCAGAGACTTGTGGCTAGCAACCGCGGTTCAGACGGGACGAACTAGGGTTGACCAAAGATGACGTTGTTGCCATCTAAATAGCATGTACGCTTTCGCGCCATATTCGCGTTTCCGCGACCACGCAGGCCAACTCGCCGCACGCCTGTAGCCCGAGCTCGGCGGCATGCCGATCGGGTTCGGGCCTTATTCGATCTGATTTTCACGGACGCGCTCGGCGCGACCGTGTTCTCGAGTATGCGGATAACTGAAAATGCCTGATGTTGATTTCTCGGCGATTGATCGCCGATCGGAGCCTATTGCTTCACAGGACGCGGACAACCTAACTAGACGTGTGTTGGTATCCCGGCCCGAGAGTTTTTTCTCTCTTCGATTTCACCTGCAAGTTGAAGAGGAAGAAGCCGAGAATTTACCAGCTCGTCGATCACGGGGCCGCCAACGCGGGCTACATCGCTTTATCGACTTAAACTTGCTGTTATTGATCCTGTTTATCGGCGTTCCGATCTTGGTGTACTGCATCCTTTCAACCGTTACCTAGCCTTGGCTAGCGGTCCGAACCGGGATTTTTGAACAAAAATCCTGCCGGCACGTAGTCCCTGGAAAGGTATGGTTATGAAACATACGATGATTGTCGTGGCGGCGCTCTTGGTCCTCGCTCCAGCCCCGGCTTTTGCTGACGTACCGGGGAGAGGCTGAATCAGCCGCGAGAAAGCGTCTGCTGGCCTCGCCAAGCGGGGCTATTATGTTACCAAGATCGAAGCCGACGATGGGCATTGGGAAGGTGAAGCTGTTCGAAAGGGCATCCGCTACGAGTTCCATGTTAACCCCAAAACCGGCCAGATCACCAAGTTGGAACGTGATCGCGATTAAGTGAACGACGGTGTTCCACAATTCTGTTTTGGCGCTGCCGGTGATCGCCTGCTCCGTCCTGATCCTGTTACCTTGACAGCACGGCCTCAGGGCATCACCTCTAGTTGATGTACGCTCCTGCGACACACCAGCGTTTTCGCGACCACTCGGGCCAGCTCGCCGCACGCGGTTAGCCCGGGCTTTGTCGGCAGATCGCCGCCAAGGTTCGGGCCTTATTCGGAATAATTAACTCCGGCCGCGCGCGACGCGCCGTGGCCTCGAATAACCGGATACCGCATCATGCATACTCAAGCTGCACAACTAGACGCTCGTCCTGTCATTCACGTCTCGATCGACGAGTGTGATTCCCTCTCTGCACTGGCGTTAAGCGCCCAGCACCGACATCCCCAATCCTCGTCCATGCTTCTGGCCGAGCTCGATCGTGCCGAACTTTACGAGGCGTCTGATATCCTCCCAGAGGCCGTTACGATGAACTCAATCGTCGAATTCTTGGATGAAGAGAGCGGTGTGCGTCGCGTTGTCCGGCTGGTTTACCCTAACGAGGCAGATATCGATGCTGGACGGATTTCGATCCTGACACCAATCGGGGCGGGACTGATCGGTATGTCCGCGGGCCATGCGATCTCTTGGCCGGATCGTGAAGGCCACGTTCGCTCTCTGAGGATCGTCAGCGTTACTCAGCCTGATAAGGGTTTAGGCGCATGATCGAGGAACTGGCCCGTCATCGATGCAGCGGCGACGATGGCACACCTCTTTTCGTGGTAGAACGCTGTCATGTCTTCATGACCCAGGGCGATACTGGCTTACGTCAGTATCGAGGTGCCGCCTGGTTGACGCTGCTCGATGGCGAGCCTGTTCGCTACATTGATGCGCGAACGTTCGAGGTCGTCGCGAGCGGTGAACTGATCGCCCATGATCCCGCAACGTGTGATTGCGCGCCAGCGGTCGAGGTGTTCACACAAGACGGTCGGCGCGAGGGACGGGACGCGAGCATCTAGTTCTGCCGCTCAGACATGACATCGATCATCGCGTCGACAAGCTGCGCTGCGTCGTCGCGATTCTAGCGTAACGGCAAAAAGCGGTTAACGCTTTACCGCACTTCGAGCAGTGCCGCTTTTCACACCCGTTCCGCTCAGGGCAGTGCTAGCCGCGCGCAAAAGAATCCGTCGCGCAGCAAAGCTTGCCGGCACTGTCTGCGATCCAAAGCGCTGCGCGAACCCCTCTCGCCAAAGCCTCGACGCTACAACATGAACCTCCTCGCGAGTTGGCGAGCGCTCATCATTAATGCAGGCGGTGATCGCTGGGTACAATTGAGGCATAAGAACGGCTTCTGTCGGTGCGATTGGCTCACTAGGCCAAAGGTCAACACCTTGCTCGCACCGGCGTTTTAGAGCTTGCCTGCGTTGCCGGCGCCAAGCGCGGCCCGCGAACCAGAGGGGTACTGCGGCAACTACCGCAAACGTCAAAGTCATCTCAAGGAACTGACTCTTCGGTAACTCACCAAATAAGCCTAGCACCAGAAAAATCAGAATAGCGGGGGCGCCCCATTCCGGATGCAGCGCGAGCCGAAAAACGTACCACAGTAACCAGCAAAGCAGCGCCGCGGCCGCCAGGCTGCCTACGATTAGGCCGATTGCTCCGGCCGCAATGAGGATCAACTGCATGCGCCGACTCCTTCCCGCATTATATATCGCATTACGATAAACATTGCAATTGGAACCTCTTACGAACTCGATCAATCGACACGCGCGAGTAGCTCGGCCAGCATAGGCCTAAGCCGTATAATCTCCTCGCGATGCGTCTCCGAGAGCTGTTTCAGAAGCGTTTGTGCTTTCTGCGTCAATTCAAGGAGAGCCTGTCGGCCGTCGTCCGGCGATGGCCTACGTATTACCAAGCCCAGCGTTTCGAGACGATCGATCAACCCGGTCGCGCTGTGCGGTTTCAAGGCCAGACGCTCCGCGACGTAGCCCACGCTCACGTTCGCGGAGGCAGCCCCCCGGATCGCGAGCAGCGCCTGGTGTTGCTGAGGCTTCAAGCCGCAGCTAGCCGCGCCTCGTTCACTGAACACCAGAAACTGACGAAGCGCATAACGGAAGTCTGCAAGCGCCGCATAGTCGGCGTCGGCTAACTCATTCCGATCAATCATCACTCATATCCCAGGCGTTGAAGTATATCGTGGCACGATATAGTGATCGCCCTTTCTGAACCGGCGAGAGTGCATGACGGCTTCCACCATCAACATCCCAAAGCCCAAACGGCTTGCCGATCATAGCGCCGACTGGCGAATGATCATGCTCGCTGGAGCAGCGGTCGTGGTCGGCACGGGCGCAGCGTTCGGTGCCTGGATCCTCTTAAAGCTGATCGCATTTGCCACCAACCTGTTCTGGTTCGGCAGGATATCGGCCGCGCCCGCTGAAATCATGGACGCGAACGTTGGCCTTGC
>NZ_JANBVH010000046.1 GCF_024273235.1 Sphingomonas faeni
TACTTCTACTGCTACCTCAGGGACGCCGTCATGATCCTGGCCATCACCGGTGGCACCGGGTTCGTCGGCAGCCACCTGATCGACCACGCGCTGGAGACCGGCCACACCGTCCGCGCGCTCGCCCGGAAGCCGCAGGCCAAGCGCATCGGCGTGACCTGGATCGAAGGCGCACTCGATCGCCCGAAGAGCCTCGCGACCTTGGTCGAGGGCGCCGACGCGGTGATCCACGTCGCCGGCGTGGTCAACGCACCCGACCGGGCGGGCTTTGGCAAGGGCAATGTCGCCGGCACCGAAGGCATCCTCCAGGCGACTCGCGCCGCCGGCATCCGCCGCTTCATCCACGTCTCCTCGCTCGCCGCGCGCGAGCCGGCGCTGTCGAACTATGGCTGGTCGAAGGCCGAGGCGGAGACGCGCGTTCAGATATCCGGGCTGGACTGGACGATCGTCCGCCCGCCCGCGATCTTCGGCCCGCGCGATCTCGAACTGCTCGACGTCTTCAGGGCCGCAAGGTCGGGCTATGTGCCGATGCCCCCTGCCGGCACGCGCGTCTCGCTGCTCTATGTCGAGGATCTGACCGCGCTGCTGCTCGCGCTCGCCGAGAGCGCCGACGCGCCGTCGATCATGGAGCCCGATGACGGCGTACCGAACGGCTGGGACAACCGCGATTTCGCGCGTGCGATCGGTACGGCGGTGAACGGGGCGGTCGGCAAGTCGGTCAGGGTGTTCTCCACGCCCCGCCCCCTCCTGAAGCTCGCATCCGCCGCGGACCGCCTCGTCCGGCGTCGCAAGGCCAAGCTCACGCGCGACCGGGTCAGCTATTTCTGCCATCCCGACTGGGTCTCGCACAAGCCGCCGCCGCCCGCGCTCTGGACGCCCTCGGTCCCGACGCCGCAGGCGCTCGCGCAAACCGCCGCATGGTATCGCGCGGCGGGGCTGCTATAGCGCCGAAAAGCCGCCGCAATTCCCTGTCAGGACTGCGTGGCGACACCCGGAAGGATTATAATGAGCGACCGCCAGCAGATCTACGACACCGTCACCGCGCAGATCGAGCCGTTCAATAAAAAGGGCGTCGCGCTGACCGATGCGACGACGTTCCAGGGCGACCTGGAGTGGGACAGCCTGACGGTCATGGATTTCGTCGCGGCGATCGAGGACGAATTCGACATCATCATCACGATGAACATGCAGGCCGAGATCGAGACCGTCGGCCAGCTGGTCGATGCGGTCGCGAAGTTGAAGGCCGCCTGAGCAAGCCCAAGGCCCCCGCCCCCCGTTCGGGCTGAGCGCAGTCGAAGCCGCGCCCGAGCGGCCACCCTTCGACTTCGCTCGGGGCGAACGGGGGGCGGGGGACCGGGATACATTCCAACCTGTGGAATCGATAGAATGACCGAAGCCGCCACCACTGCCCACGCCCTGCCCGTCGACGCTCCCGAGTTCGCGCCGGAACGCGATCTCATGAGCAAATTCGACGCGCTGATCGCCGAACGCGAGGCGCTGATCGCCAGCGGCGTGCGCAATCCGTTCGCGATCGTGATGGACGAGGTGAAGGGGCCGACCCAGGCGGTGATCCGCGGCAAGGACACGATCCTGCTCGGCACCTACAACTACATGGGCATGACGTTCGACCCCGACGTCATCCAGGCCGGCAAGGACGCGCTCGACGCGTTCGGATCGGGCACCAACGGCAGCCGGATGCTCAACGGCACGTTCCACGATCATATCGACGTCGAACAGGCCTTGCGCGAATTCTACGACATGACCGGCGCGATCGTGTTCTCGACCGGGTACATGGCCAATCTCGGGATCATCTCGACGCTCGCCGGCAAGGGCGAATACGTCATCCTCGACGCCGACAGCCACGCCTCGATCTACGACGGCTGCAAGCAGGGCAACGCCGAGATCGTCCGCTTCCGCCACAACGACGTGACCGATCTCGACAAGCGGCTCGGTCGCCTGCCGAAGGAGGCCGGCAAGCTGGTGGTGCTCGAAGGCGTCTATTCGATGCTCGGCGACATCGCCCCGCTCAAGGAAATGGTCGCGGTCGCCAAGAAACATGGCTGCATGGTGCTGGTCGACGAGGCGCATTCGATGGGCTTTTTCGGCCCCAACGGGCGCGGCGTGTACGAGGAGATGGGGCTCACCGACGAGGTCGATTTCGTCGTGGGGACGTTCTCGAAGTCGGTCGGTACGGTCGGCGGGTTCGTCGTGTCGAACCATCCGAAGTTCGAGATGGTACGGTTCGCCTGCCGTCCGTACATCTTCACCGCCTCGCTGCCGCCATCGGTGGTCGCGACCGCCGCGACCTCGATCCGCAAGCTGATGACCGCGAACGACAAACGCGCGCAGCTCTGGAAGAACGCGCGGCGGCTGCATGGCGGGCTGAAGGCGATGGGGTTCAAGCTGGGCACCGAGACGTCGGATTCGGCGATCATCGCGGTCATCCTGACCGACCAGCAACAGGCGATCGCGATCTGGCAGTCGCTGCTCGAAGGCGGGCTGTACGTGAACATGGCGCGCCCGCCGGCGACGCCTGCGGGGACGTTCCTGCTGCGGTGTTCGCTGTGCGCGGAGCATACCGACGAGCAGATCACGACCATCCTCGGGATGTTCGAGGCGGCCGGGCGTGCGGTCGGGGTGATCGGCTAACCCTCGATCCTCCCCCGCAAGGGGGAGGTGGCTGGCTCTTGCCAGACGGAGGGGGAGGCAAGGGAAACCTTCGCTCCGTGTCCTCCCCCCCCGTCACCTTCGGTGCCACCTCCCCCTGGCGGGGGAGGATCGGAAGAGCGGCCCCCCAAAAATCGAAATCATTGCGCGGGGGCAACGGCGCGCTAGGATAGCCGGGTGATGCGAAGCGAGGCCCAGACCGCGGCCCTGGGGGGCGGAGCGACCTGGCGGACCGTCACGCTGGTCGTGATGGGGCTGCTCGGCGCGGCGGTCCTCGTCGCCCTGATCGTGACACTCGGCAACGCCAATCGCCAGCGCGACCGCGCGCTCGAACTGCAAGCACACAGCTATGACGTGATGATCCTCGCCCGCACGCTGTCGGGCACGATCGCGCGGTCGGAGGCATCACTCGGGCGCTACGTCATCAGCGGCGACAAGCAGCTCGGGCAGCTCTATTTCGACGAATGGCTGCTGGCGGGCACGCAGATCGAGCGGCTCGACCGGATCACCAACGACAATCCCGAACAGCAACCGCGGATCGACCGCCTGCGCGCCGCCTATGACGCCCGCGGGCGCGAATTGTCGCTGACCGCGCTCAACACGAGCTACGGCAAGAACGGCCAGGCGCTCGCGCGCTATTACCAGGCGCGGAAGGCACCGACGCTCATCGAGATCAACAAGACGCTCGACACGCTGATCGCCGGCGAGCGCGCGCTGCTCGACCAGCGGACGGCGGCGGCGATGGGATCGGTCGAGCGATCGAGCTGGGTCGCGGGCGTGCTCGCGGTGTTCGGCGTGCTGATCGTGCTGGGTGCGATCCTGCTCGGCTGGTTCACGATCCGCGCGGTCGGCGAGCGGGCCACGGCGCTGGCCGACGCCGAGCTGGAACGCGAGCGCGCCGACGAGCTGACCGCCGCCGTCGCCACCGCCACCGCCGAACTGCGCGTGCAGGAGGCCAAGCTGCGCCAGATCCAGAAGATGGAGGCGGTCGGCCAGCTCACCGGCGGCATCGCGCACGACTTCAACAACATGCTCGCCGTGGTGCTGGGCGGGCTGGAGCTTGCCCGGCGCAGCGTCGTCGCCGATCCGATGACGGCGCGCCGGCACATCGACAGCGCGACCGAAGGCGCGAACCGGGCGGCCGCGCTCACCCGCCGCCTGCTCGCGTTCAGCCGCGAGGATTCGCTGAAGCCCGAGCCGATCGACTGCGCCGCGCTGGTCGCGGGCATGTCCGACCTGCTCGACCGGACGCTGGGCGATGCGATCACGCTGGTGGCGCGCGACGAGGCTGCGGGCTGTTGCGTCCGCGCCGACCGCGTCCAGCTGGAGAACGCGGTCCTCAACCTCGCGGTCAACGCGCGCGATGCGATGAACGGCCGCGGCACGCTGACGATCGTCACCGGCACCGCGACGCTGGCTGCGGATCAGGTCGGCAAGTGCGCGGCGGGTGAGTACGTCACGATCATGGTCGCCGACGACGGCTGCGGGATGACGCCCGACGTGGCCGACCGCGTGTTCGAGCCGTTCTTCACCACCAAGGACGTCGGCAAGGGCACCGGTCTCGGCCTCAGCCAGATCTTTGCGCTGGTCCAGCAGTTGCAGGGCGAGGTCGGCATCGTCTCGGCGCCGGGCGAAGGCACCGCCGTCACGCTGTACCTGCCGCGCACCGTCGACGTCGTGCCCGCCCTCGTGCCCGTGCTGCCGACCGAGATCGCACCCGCCGCACCGCCGCCCCCCGCGATGCTCGACATCCTCGTCGTCGAGGACGATCCGCGCGTGCTGAGCGCGACGATCGGCGCGCTGGAGGAGATCGGCCACCGCGCGATCCCGTGCGACGATCCGCTCGCCGCCCCCGCGCTGCTCGCCGCGAACCCGGCGATCAGGCTGATCATCTCCGACGTGCTGATGCCGCGCCAGACCGGCCCCGAGATGATCGCCGCGCTTTCCCCGCTCTATCCGCACATCGCCGTGCTGTTCGTCACGGGCTTTGCGGGCGAGGTGAACGTCGCGCAGTTCGGTGGCCACGACGTGCTGCGCAAACCCTTCACGCTGAACGGTCTGGAGCGCGCGGTCGCGACGGCGATGGCCGCGGATCGTGCCACCTCCACGGCCACCGCTCAGCACGATCCGATCGCCGCGGAATGATCGTTCACTGATGCGGCGATAGGGGATGACGCTTCGCCCCTGCCCCTCTATACCCCGGCGACTCAGCATACCGAGCCGAACCCGCGCATGAAATCCATCGACCGCTACATGGCCCGGCTGATCGCGGTGCCGCTGTTCTCGACGCTGTTGATCGCCGTCATGCTGTTCGTGCTCGATCGTATGCTCGGGCTGTTCAATTTCGTCGCAACGCAAGGCGGCCCGATCAGCGTCGTGTGGCGGATGCTCGCCAATCTGCTGCCCGAATATCTGGGCTTGGGCATTCCGATCGGGCTGATGCTCGGCATCCTGCTCGCGTTCCGCCGGCTGTCGACGTCGTCCGAGCTCGACGTGCTGCGCGGCGTCGGCATGAGTTACAACCGGCTGCTGCGCGTGCCGTACATGTACACGATCGCGCTGGCACTGCTGAACTTGGCGATCGTCGGATACGTCCAGCCGATCGCCCGCTATTATTACGAGGGCCTGCGGTTCGAGCTGCGCACGGGGGCGCTCGGCGCGTCGATCAAGGTCGGCGAGTTCACGAATCTCGGCTCGCGGATGACGCTGCGGATCGAGGAGAGCAAGGACAAGGGGCGCGAGCTGTCGGGCATCTTCGTCCACGCATCGACCCAGACCGGCGATTGGCTGGGCGTCACCGCGGAGAAGGGCAAGTTCCTCGCGACCGACGATCCCAACGTCATCATCTTCCGCCTCGCCAACGGCACGCTCGTCCACGACAAGCCCGGTTTCAAGACGCCGCGCGTGCTGACCTTCACCAGCCACGATCTGCCGATCAACCTGCCCAAGTTCGAGAGTTTCCGTGTCCGTGGCGGGCGCAATCTGGAATATACGCTCCCTGAGCTCGCCAAGCAGGGGCAGCGTGGTGCGACGCTGGAGCAACGTGACGGCAGCCGGTCGGAGTTCCACTTCCGCCTCGCCGAAGTCGCGACGATGTTCCTGTTGCCGCTGCTCGCGCTCGCGCTCGGGGTACCGCCCAAGCGATCCTCGTCCGCGCTCGGCGTGTTCCTGTCGATCGTGATGATCGTCACCTATCACAAGGTGAACCAATATGCCGCGGACGTCGGCGAACTCGGGCGGATCGACCCGATCATCGCGCTGTGGGTGCCGTTCACGATCTTCGCCGGGCTGATCCTGTGGATGTATTACACCATTGCCTATGTCCCCGGCGGGCAACCGATCGGCGCGCTGGAACGCGTCTTCTCGAAGACGTTCAAGGCCATCACCAAGCGCATTCCGGGCTTCCGGCCTAAGTCGCAGACGAGCAAGACCGCATGAAAACCGTCAGCTTCTTCCCGTCGCGCACGGTCGCGATCTACATGGGCCGGATGTTCCTGGTGCGGACGTTCGCCGTGCTCGCCGCGCTCGTGCTGGTGCTCCAGGCGCTCGACCTGTTGAGCGAGTCGGGCGACATTTTGGCGTATCCCGGCAATGGCGACGCGCAGATCTGGCAATATGTCGCACTGCGCGTGCCGCAGATCGTGTCGCGGTTCCTGCCGTTCTCGGTGCTGCTGGGGACGATCCTGACGCTGATCACGATGAACCAGAACAGCGAGATCGTCGCGCTGAAGGGCTCGGGGCTGTCCGCGCATCAGGTGCTCGCACCGCTGCTGGTGGCGAGCTTCGGCGTGGCGATCATCAGCTTCGCGTTCAACGACCGGGTCGTGGCGCGCTCGACCGCGACGCTGAACCAGTGGCAGAAGGTGAATTACGGCAAGCTGCCGATCGATCGCGGCGACCGCGCGAACGTGTGGGTGCGCGACGGCGACGACCTAATCGAGGTGGCGCAGATCCGCGGGCGCGGCGACGCGACGCGGCTGGGCGGGATCACGTTGTACGATCGCACCGGCGGTAACCTGGTTGCGATCCTGCGCGCCGATCACGGCAAGCGTGCTCCCGGTGGCGGCTGGCTGATCGAGCCGGCGACACGGTTCGACGTGGCGCGCGGTTCGGTCACCAATCTCGGTTCGGTGGTGATCGCGAAGGACGTGCGGCCGGATCAGTTCACGCTGGCGAGCGTCGATGCGGACGGGCTGTCGTTCGGTGCGCTGAAGGCGGCCATCGGCGACCTCTCGGATGCGGGGCGGCCCACCAAGGCGCTCGAAGGGTCGTTGTGGCACAAGCTGTCGGGACCACTGTCGTCGGTCCTGATGCCGCTGCTGGGCGCGGTCGCGGCGTTCGGTATCGCGCGATCGGGCAAGCTGTTCGTGCGCGCGGTGATCGGGATGGGCCTGGGGTTCGCGTTCTTCGTCGCGGACAACTTCGCATTGGCGATGGGCAATCTTGGGGCGTATCCGCCGTTTCTCGCCGCGTGGGCGCCGTTCCTGCTGTTCTTCCTGATCGGGGAAGCGGTGCTGATCCGGTCGGAGGAATAGAGCGCTCCGTCACCCCGGACTTGTTCCGGGGTCCACGGTTCCGCAGACCCTATACGATCGATTTCGCGGACGGGTGGATGCCGGAACAAGCCCGGCATGACGTATCAGCGCCTAACCATCGTGCTGCGGGCGATCTTGCTCACCAGCCCCGGCAACCCCGGATAGCTCGCCTTGTGATACGGCGACATCGCGTCCAGCTCGGCCGAAATCCGGCGATGCGCCTCGCCCAGCGCATGATAGGGAAGCCCCGGCAGTAGGTGATGCAGCGCGTGATAACGCAGCCCGACTGGCGCCCACAGCGCGGGCAGCAACGCTGGCGGCGGCACGTTGACCGTGTCGAGATACTGCGCGGTCACCGTCATCGTCTCGCCGTCATTCTCCCACAGATGCGCGACCAGCGTGCGGACCTGGTTGAGCACCGCGAACGCCGACGCCACGCCGAGGATCGTCAGGAACGCACGCAGCGGCAGCACGCCCGTCACCGTGATCGCGATCAGCGTGATCGCCCACAGGCTCGCCGCGACCTCGAGACGGTTCCAATAGGCCTTCGCCTCACCCTCGGGCGCACGACGACGGAATTGCGGGTTGATCGCCAGCGCCGAATAGCGCTCGACCACCATCGTCCGCAGCTTCGACGAGAGCAGCGACAGCGGCGACAGGACCGCGAACCGGATGATCAGCGCGATCGGCGCCAGTGCCGACACGACGATGAACAGCGGCAGCGTCCACGGCTTCATCAGCGCGAGCGGCAGATATTCGGGATCCTCGACCGTGCCGTAGCGGGTCTTGGCGTGATGGAGGTTATGCACGCCCTCGTACATGAACGACGGCGTCAGCATCGGCACGCCGACGAGGATGTTCCAGCCAAGCCGGAAGTTCGGCACCGAGGCATGCTTCATGTGGCTAACTTCGTGGATAAAGCTCAGCCCACGGTACAGCCCGAGCACGGACGCGATCGCGGCGATCGCCGCCACCGCCGTCGAACCGCTCGTCGCGGCGACGAACAGCGCGCCATAGCCCAGTAGCATCGACGCGATCAGGTCGCCCCAATACACCGCCGGCCGGGGCTTAACGAGATCGCGCGTCAGGTCCGCCGCCGCGCGCAGCATCGCCTTGTCGTCGGCGATCCGCACGACACCCGCGCCGGGCGTTGCTGAGGCGCCGGGGTTTGCAGAGGCTGGAGCGGCCGTGCCGCGAGCGAGGCTGAGCGAGGTATCCATGGGCATGTCCATTGCTCGAAGATAGTGGCCGCAGCGTGGCATTTACAGGTTGCGGGCATGTCTTCGCGCGAGGAAACCCGATCACTCTGACCGGCTGCCGCGATGACGCAAGCGTCACTCGCCTTTACGCCGTACGCTGCTAGACACGCGCGACTGGGTTTTCAGGAACGACATATGGCTAAGCTTACGATCCGTCCGGTCGAGACGAAGAAGGACCGGAAAATCTTCATCGATCTTCCGTTCCGACTGTACGCCGACGATCCCAACTGGGTGCCACCGCTGAAGTCCGAGGCGCTCGGGCTGATCACGCCCGAGAAGAACGGCTGGTTCAGCCATGCCAAGGCGCAATTATTCGTCGCCGAGGAGGACGGCCGGGCGGTCGGCCGCATCTCCGCGCACATCGATACGCTCGCGCTGACGATGCCGCCCGAGCAGGGCTTCGGGCCCGGCGTCGGCCAATGGGGCCTGATGGAGGCCGAGCGGCAGGACATCTTCCAGGCGCTGCTCGCCCGCGCCGAGGACTGGCTGCGCGAACAAGGCATGACGCGGGCGCTCGGGCCGATCAGCATGTCGATCTGGGAGGAGCCGGGGCTGTTGATCGACGGTTACGATCATCCGCCGACGATCATGATGGGCCACGCCAAGCGCGAATATCGCGGCTGGATCGAATGGGCGCAGTATCGCCCGGTCAAACGGCTGATGACCTACGAGGTCGACGTCACGAAGCAGTTCCCGCCGATCGTCCAGCGGATCATCAAGTCGGGCGAGAAGAACCCACGGATCAGCGTCCGCAACGTCGACAAGACCAAGTTCGAGGAGGAGGCGGCGATCATCCTGTCGATCCTCAACGACGCGTGGCGCGACAATTGGGGGTTCGTGCCGTTGACCCCGCCGGAGATCAAGGACGTCGGCGTCAAACTGAAGCCGATCGTCTTCAACGACCTGATCCGGATCGCCGAGCTGGACGGCAAGCCGGTCGCGTTCATGATCACGCTTCCCGACCTGAACGAGGCGATCAAGCCGCTGAACGGCAGCCTTCTGCCGTTCGGCTGGGCGAAACTGTTGTGGTGGTTGCGCAAGCCCAAGGTGCGGACGGTGCGCGTGCCGCTGATGGGTGTCGTGAAGGAATTACAGGCGTCGCGGATGGCGAGCCAACTGGCCTTCATGATGATCGAATACATCCGCCGGGCCTCGGTCGAGCATTACGACGCTAAGCGTGCGGAGATCGGCTGGATTCTCGACGACAATCAGGGGATGCGGTCGATCGCCGAGACGATCGAGAGCCGGGTTAACAAGGTGTACCAGGTGTACGAGCGGACGCTGTAGGGGCGCAGTTTTGGCGGCGCTGGCGTCTTAGCGGGGCTGACGTCTTGGCGAGGCTGACTGCTTTCAGGAGCGACTTCCAGGGAGGGCTTACTTCCCCCCTCCCTGGAACGGAGGGGCCGGGGGTGGGTCGGCCCGCTTGAGCCAATGCCGTCTGGAGTGCGCGGACACCGACCCACCCCCAACCCCTCCCTTCCAGGGAGGGGGGAATGTCGGCCTGCATCCAGCCCGATCGGCCTTCAGATTCGTTAGACTCTAGACGTTCGACGGCAGGCACGGCCGTAATCGGCAAATCCGAACAAGCCAGCCTCCCCGGCGAAGGCCGGGGCCCAGTTGGAAAGCCCGGAATAACGAAACGCAACCTTCGTTACCGACGTCTCCCAACTGGACCCCGGCCTACGCCGGGGAGGTAACCGCAGCTGGGCCGGGCTACGTCCGAAGGCTGGATGGGGTCTCGCTCCTGCGACCGATGCTACCCACTACTCCCGCTTCCCCCTACCGAACGGCATCTTCAGCGTCACCGCTCCGCCCTGTCCGCTTGCGCCGGGCAGTTCGGTACGAATGGCGTGGACATTGCCCGCGCCGCCACCGGGCAACCGAAACGACAGTGGATCGCCGCGTGCAGGCTGGACCGGCTCGGCAAGCGTCCCGAGTCGACGGTCGGTCGGCCGCGCGCAGACCACGATCTCGCCGTCGGGATCGGCCTGCACCGGACACGGCATCGTCGCGCGCGCCACGCGCTTGCGCAGTTCCGGTGGCAGCGGCGGCCCGGCTACCGCCTGGAGCAGGAGCAGGCCGACCAGCATCTAGAACCTCCGCGATACCCCGGCATACACCCGCGCATCGGGGGTATCGTGGTTCAGCCCCGCAGCGCCGAGCATGTCGAACTGGAGATCGTCGCTCGCCATCCAGGCCAGCGACAGCGCGGCGAGCGCCTGCGACGTATGCCTTTCCGGATCGTCGTCGCGCAACGCCTGCAGCTCGCCGGTCAGCGTCACCGCCTTGGATACCGCGACCGACAGGCCGGCGGTCGAGCTATACGCCAGATGCCGGCCGTTGCCGTCCTGATCGACCGCCGCATCGATCTCCGGCGTCAGATCCAGCGATACGGAATCCGACAATTCGTAGGTCAACGGCACGAGAAACCCCGCGCCCCAGTCGCCCGCACCGATCGACGACCGCCCGACCGGCAGCGTGACGAACGGCAGCACCGATACCGACAGATCCGAGCCGTCCGGGTGGTGGAGGTTCGCCTTCATCCCCAGCGAAACGTCGCCGACTCCGTTCACCGAGTCGACCCCGGTCGAGTCGCGCATCCGGTCATGCCCGAACGGCGTCCAGCCGATCCGGGCCTCGATCGTGTCGCTGACGCCGACGCGGACCAGCGTGTCGCCGAACAGGATGTTGTCCTCGCGCGAGCCCGGCTGGTCGTCGCGCGTCCAGTCGGCCAGCGACGTCTCGACCGAGATGCGCCCCGGTGCGATCGTGCAGGCGGGCGTGTCGAGGCCCGGCCGATCCGGGCAATATTCGCGTTCCTGCGCTGCCGCATTACCGGGAAGAGTCGTCAGGGTAAGACCGAAAAGTGCGACGCCGAGCAGCAGTCGCCTCACCGCAACCGGACCCAGGTCGGCGCGTGGTCGCTGGCCTTTTCACGGCCGCGATACGCCTTGTCGACGCCGGCATCGATCATCCGGTCGGCGGCCTGCGGGCTGAGTAGCAGATGGTCGATGCGGAACCCGGCATCGCGCTGCCATGCGCCGGCCTGGTAATCCCAGAACGTCCAGACGCCGCCCTTCGGAAATTGCGTGCGGAGCGCGTCGGTCCAGCCCTGCGCGACGAGCGCACGGTAATGCTCGCGGCTTTCGGGCTGCATCAGCGCATCGTCCTGCATCGCGCGGACCGAGTAGGTGTCGTCGTCGTTGGCGATGACGTTGTAGTCGCCCGCGAGGATCGCCGGCTTTTCCTCGGCCAGCAGCACGCGCGCACGGTCGGCGAGACGGTCCATCCAGCGGAGTTTATAGTCGAATTTCGGGCCCGGCTGCGGATTGCCGTTGGGGAGATACAGCGCGGCGACGATCAGGCCGTCGACTTCCGCCTCGATATAGCGGCTATGCTCGTCCTCGGGTTCGCCTTCCAGACCACGCTGACGCAAGACAGGCGTGCCGCTCTTGGCGAGGATCGCGACGCCGTTCCACGCCTTCTGGCCGTGCCAGACAGCCCCGTAGCCGACCGCTTCCATGTCCGCGATCGGGAACGTCTCGTCGCTCGACTTCAGTTCCTGGAGGCATACGATGTCGGGCTGTTCTTCGACGAGATACTCGATCAGCCGCGGCAACCGCGCCTTGATGCCGTTGACGTTGTACGTGACGATTTTCATGGGACGGTCAGACCGAGAAGCTGGAGCCGCAGCCGCAACCGGACGCGGCGTTGGGGTTCTCGACCTTGAACGCGGCGCCGGCGAGCGACTCGACGTAATCGACCGCACAACCGCGGACGAGGTCGATGCTGACGCTGTCGACGACAAGCTTCACGCCGTCATGCTCGGCGATGACGTCGTCGGACTCGACCGAGTCGGCGAATCCGAATTTATACTGGAACCCGGAACAGCCGCCGCCGTCGACCGAGAGCCGGAGGATCGCCGGCTTCCCCTGCTTGACGGCGATCGCCGCGACGCGCGCCGCGGCGGAGGGGGTGAGAATGATGTCGGGAGCCAGCGTTGCCATGGCTTGGAGATAGGGGGTCGAGTAACCTGCGGCAACCTCGGGGTTTGTGTCCGAAAGGTTCCGGGACCGGGACCGGTGGCTCGCCGGTAGGACCGGCACTGCTGCCTCGGCGTAGGACCCGCACCGCCGCCTCGCCCGTCATCCCAGCGAAAGCTGGGATCTCATGCTGATGGTCCGTCCCCGTGGTGGGATATCCCAGCTTCCGCTGGGATGACGGGGATGCGTTGGGATGACGGGTGCGCTTTGGGAGAGGGGCGGGCGTAGATTTCTCAGGGTGTCGGTCGGACCAGCCCATGTACCCGTTCGTGCAACGTCTCCCCTCCCTGGAAGGGAGGGGTCGGGGGTGGGTCGGCTTCCGCATGGAGCGAGGGTGGCGGCACAAGCTGGCCTACCCACCCCCAGCCCCTCCCTTTCAGGGATGGGAGCCTCAAGCCCCAGTCAGCTCAATCCTGCGCGGCGGGGCCGCCGGTGGAGACGGGGATCGCGTTGACCGAGCGGTCCTGTGCGGCAAGCAGGTAATCCGCGGTCGTCAGGAAGGGGATCGGGTTGACGGCGTGGCCGTCGATACGGACTTCATAGTGAAGATGCGGGCCGGTCGAGCGGCCGGTGGAGCCCATCAGCGCGATCAGCTGGCCGCGGGTCACGCGCGTGTTGTCGGCGACCAGGATCTTCGAAAGGTGACCGTAGCGGGTGGCGATACCCTTGCCGTGGTTCAGCTCGACCATGTTGCCATAGCCGCCCTGGCGACCGGCGTGCGCGACGACACCGTCGGCGGTTGCGTAGATCGGCGTGCCGACCGGGCCGGGGATATCGACGCCGGCATGCATCGCCGCGGTGCCGCGGAACGGATCCGAGCGGATGCCGAAATTGCTGGTGAACGACAGCGAGTGGACGGGCTGGACCGACGGGATCGCGATCACGCCCTGCTGGGTGGCGTCGAGCTTCTTCCAGGTCTGGAACAGCGTGCGGAACTGCGCGTCGGCGCGGAGATCGGCACTGGCTTCCTCGGTGTTGGCGGCGATCATCGGACCACCGGTCGCGGCGCGGGCACCGTGCGCCTGGCTTGCGACCTGCTTAGCAGGCCCCCCGACCTGTGCTTCAGCGGCCGACGCGAACCCGGCGACACCCATCGTCGCGGCGATCGCATATTGCCCGATCGAAGAGAATGTACGCACCGCGAACACCGCCTTGAGGCGTGTCATGATGGCAGCAGCGGTAAAATCGACCATTGGTCCCCGACAAAAAAATGCAGGGCCGTTCGCCCCCAGGCGGACGGCTCCGAAACTCTGTCCTGACTCGCAGCCCCTCCGCGCACCAGACGAGTGGAGTTAGGCCGGATACCGCCGCGACGGGCAAGAGCGCGGCCCCGTTCGCGCGGCGGAGCGGCAGGCTGATACGGCGAGTTGATGGATTCGCCGGCCTGGCGCAGGGAACGATCGCAGAACGCCGCCGAAGGCCGACGGAATCTCCGCGAATCTCCGCCCGTTACCGCTAGCAGTTCAGAGCGCCTTTGCGGCTGCCAGCACGGCTTCGGCATGGCCCGGAACGCGGACCTTGCGCCACGTCTTCGCCAATGTGCCGTCGGCGCCGAACAGGAACGTCGCGCGCTCGATCCCCATGTACTTCTTGCCGTACATCGCCTTCTCGACCCAGACGCCGAACGCCTCGCAGGCGACGCCGTCGACATCGCTGGCGAGTCGTACGGTAAGCGCGTGCTTGGCGCTGAATTTCGCGTGGGAGGCTGGCGTGTCCTTCGAGATGCCGACGATCTTCACGCCCGCCGCCTCGAACGCGTCGGCAAGCGCGGAAAAATCCTTCGCCTCCGTGGTGCAGCCCGAGGTGTCGTCCTTCGGGTAGAAATACACCACGAGCGGCGCGCCGAGGCTCGCCAGCGACACGGCGGCCTCGTTGCCCGCATCGTTGATCGTGACCGTCACGTCCGGAATCTTCGACCCGTCATCCATCCTGCTCTCCCGTCACTTGCGCCCAGAACCGGCGCACGTCCTGCCGCGTCGATTCGAGCGTGGCAACCACCGCCGGCCAATCCGCGACCCCGATCGCGCGGGCGATCAGCTCTTGCGTCGCGTGGCCCGGCGGCGCGGCATCGGGCGCGACGAGGCGGAGCGTGACCAGCAACCGGGTCAGCACGTCGTGCGCGGCGCGCAACGTCGACGGGACGAGGCCTTCGGTCGCCAGCCGATCGATCGCGGTGCCGAGATTGGGATCGAAGCCGGCGCGGTTGGCGAGCTGGACGACGTGCACCGCGAACTCCAGGTCGACGAGACCGCCGGGGAGGAGCTTGGCATCGAGCGGCCCCTTGGGTGGCTTGTGCGCCGCCATGTCCGCGCGCATCGACCGCGCATCGGCGACCACGTCGCGGGTCGGGCGGTCGCCTTCGAGCACACCGCGCACGATGTCGGTCACCGCGGCGCGCGCGTCCGGCGAACCGAACACCGGCCGCGCCCGGGTGAGCGCCATATGCTCCCACGTCCACGCATCCTCGCGCTGGTAGCGGGCGAAGCTGTCGAGCGTGACGACCAGCGGCCCCTGCCCGCCCGACGGCCGCAACCGGGTGTCGATCTGGTAGAGCGGGCCCGCGGCCGTCGCGACCGACAGCGCCGCCGTCACGCGCTGCGCGAGGCGGTTGTAGTACAGGGTCGCGCCGAGCGGCTTCGGGCCATCCGACTCTGCCGCAAAATCGCCCGTAAACAGATAGATCAGGTCGAGATCGGACGCGTGCGTGAGCATCGCGCCGCCCATCCGCCCGAGCGCGAGGATGACGAGTTCGCTGCCCGGCACACTCCCATGCGCCTTGGCGAACTCGTCGATCGTCGCGCGCGCGAGCACGCCGATCGCCGCCTCCGCAACGCGCGCATAGCCGGCGGCGACGTGCAGCGGATCGGACGCGCCGGCGACGATCTGCGCCCCGAGCGCGAACCGCAGTTCGCCGACGACCCGGCGGACATGATCGAGCCGCGCCTGGTAATCGCCTCCGACCTCGCCCGCGCGCATCGCCGCCTCCAGCGCCGCGATATCGCCGACCGGCTCAAATGCGGTCGCGTCGATCAGCCCGTCGAGTAGATCCGGGCGCCGTCCGAGATCGTCGGCAAGCGTCGGCGCATGGCTGAGGATCGCGGCGAGCAACGTCGCCAGTCCGGGCCGCGCCTCCAGCAGGCGAAAGATGTTGATCGCGCTCGGCAGGCGTTCGAGCAGTGCATCTAGCCGCAACAACGCCGCCTGCGGCACCGGCGCGGTCGCAAACGCGGTGACCAAAGTCGGCAGCACCGCCTCCAGCGCCTCGCGCGCGGCCGGACTGCGCAGCGCCGGATACGCCCCACTCCGCCACGCCTCGATCCGGCGGCGCGCTGGCTCGGGCTCGTCGAACCCGGCGGCGGCGAGATCGGCCTCCAGCGTCACCGCGTCATGCGAGAACGCTGGGCGCGCGGTGTCGTCGAGCGCGTCGTAGATCCGGCCGGTCGCCGCCACCCGCGGGGCGAGCAACGCCAGCAGCGCGCCGGAATCCTCCAGCCCGTGCAGCTTGGCCACGCGGTCGAGCGCTTCCCCGGTCGGCAGCGCGTGCGTCTGGCGGTCGTCGATCATCTGCACGCGGTGCTCGATCGTCCGCAGCAGCGTGTAGCCGTCGATCAGCGCCTGCGACTCGTCGGCGCCGATCCAGCCTGCCTCCGCCAGTCGCGCGAGCGCATCGCGGGTTGCCGGCGCGCGGACGCTGCGATCGCGCCCGCCGTGGATCAGCTGGTGGATCTGCGCGAAGAACTCCGCCTCGCGGATGCCGCCCCGCCCGCGCTTCAGGTCATAGCCGGGACCAAACGCCTGCCCCTGCGAATGGTGATCGCGGATCCGTGCGGAGATGCCGCGGATCTCGCCGATCGCGCCGAAATCGAGCGCGCGTCGCCACACGAACGGCCGGATCGCATCGAGAAACCGCTGGCCGAGCGCGATATCACCCGCCGCCGCGCGGGCGCGGATGAACGCCGCGCGCTCCCACGGCAGCGCCTGCGCCTCGTAATAGCCGATCGCCGCCTCCATCGGCAGGACGATCGGCGTGATCTCGGGCGAAGGTCGCAACCGCAGGTCGACGCGCAGGACATAGCCATCGCCGTCGCGCGCCTGGAGCAGTTCGACGACGCGCTTGCCGATCCGCACTGCCGCCTGCTCGGGCTCCTCGCGCGGTTTCAGCGGCAGGGTCGCCGGATCGAACAGTAGGATCGGATCGATGTCCGACGAATAATTGAGTTCGCCACTCCCCTGCTTGCCGAGCGCGATCGCGGTAAAGCCGAGCGGCTCGGCACCGGGCGTCCGCTCCTCGATCGCCGCGCGGATCGCGGTGTCTAGCGCATGGTCGGCGAACCGCGTCAGGGCGCCGGTCACCGCGGTCAGGTCGAGCACGCCCGCGAGATCGCCGATCGCGACGTTCAACGCCATCGCCCGCCGTTCGAGCCTGAGCCGTTTTGCAACCGGCATGTCCGGGGTCGCACTGGATGCGTCCAGATCGAGCCGTCCTTGCGCGAGCGCCCGCGCAAGAACGGGCTCGCGGTCGAGGATCATGGCGAGAAAGGGGGACCAAAGACGTGCCCGGCCCAGCGCGTTGTTTATCGCATGTTCAGATTCGAGATCGTGCATGCTTCGCTACTATAGAAAGTAACGATGTCTTGACATGGGGAAGCAACGAAACCCGCAATCGACCGTTCTTACGTGCATGACCTACGCACTACACATGATCAGCGGTGACAAGAACGGGCGACAGACCGTCCGCGCCCCTCGTGTGACCGACGTTATAGGCTATGCACTACGCGGCGCATTCGATGAGCCGCGCGGCCTGCCGGACGATATGGTGCGGATGCTGCAGCAGATGGACCGCATTCGGCACTAATCGCGTCGATGGGCGTCGCAAGCCAAACCGAGCCGAGGGTCAACGACCCCGGCTGAGTTCCTCTACATCGCCCATGATCGAATCGAGCGCGGTCTTGCTCGTGTCGGTCTCGTGATCGCGACGCGACGGCAACGAGCCGTCGGTCAGGATCGTCTCCAGCGCGACACGGCCGCGTGCGACCCGGCTCTTGATCGTGCCGACCGCCACGTTGCAGATCTCTGCCGCCTCTTCATACGCGAACCCACCCGCACCGACGAGGATCAGCGCCTCGCGCTGCGGTTGCGGCAGATGCATGAGCGCGCGCTGCATATCGCCCAGCTCGACGTGACGATCCTGGCTTGCCGGTGCTGCGAGGATGCGGTCGGCGACCAGATCGTCCCACTCGCCCTTGAAGCGCGCACGACGCATCTGCGACAGATACAGATTGCGCAGGATGATGAAGGTCCATGCGCGCATGTTGGTGCCGGCCTGGAAGCGCAGACGCGCGGCCCAGGCCTTCAACAGCGTCTCCTGCACCAGATCGTCCGCGAGATCGCGGCTGCCCGACAGCGAACGGCCAAACGCCCGGAGATGCGGGATCACCTGGGCAAGCTGAACCTTGAACTCGGCATCCGACAGCGAGACGTGTTCGACCGGTACGACGACCTCGTCGATCTCATCATCGGTGTCTGCACGCGGCGCAGGCTGGGTCATGGTAATCCAATCAATCCCGATAAAACTGCCGAGCTGAGCGACAGACATAGACGCGGGTTACCAGCATTGCCAGTGACCTACGCAGAATTCAGATTAGCGGAGGACGAGAAATCCGAAGATCACGATGACCAATACCAGCGAGATCGCCAGTATATATCGGGTCATGTGAGGGGTGGATCCCGCTCTCGCGTCATCGGTCTCGATATGGATCGGTTCGTTTGGATCAGCCATGTCCCCTAAACCATCGAGAACCGTTTTGGGTCCGTAACCGTCTGGCGAAAACGGACCCGATATATGGCGACGATCAGGCGGTCGGAACGGTTGCCTGGTCGAAGAACAACGCCTGGCTGATGGCGGCCTTGACGGTCGAACGCTGGAACGGCTTGGTGATCAGGAACGTCGGCTCGGGACGTTCGCCAGTCAGCAGGCGCTCGGGGAACGCGGTGATGAAGATCACCGGGACCTCGAACTCGGCCAGGATGTCCTTGACCGCGTCGATGCCTGAGCTGTCGTCGGCGAGTTGGATGTCGGCGAGCACGAGGCCCGGCCGCGTTTCCATCGCCAGCGCGACCGCCTCGTCGCGGGTGACCGCAACGCCGGTAACGTCGTGGCCGAGATCGCGAACGATCGTCTCGATATCCATCGCGATGATCGGCTCGTCCTCGATGATCAGGACCTTCGCGCGGGTCTGGTTCTCGATTTCCGACAATGCATCGGCGACGAGGTCGTCGACTTCACTCGCATCGACTTCGATCAGGTATGCCGCGTCCTCGGGCGTGAAGCCTTCCATCGCGGTCAGCAACAGAGCCTGACGCGACAGCGGCGTCATCCGTGCGAGACGCGCGCGGGCGACGGCTTCATGACCCTCCGCCTCACTGAAACTCTCGTCACCGACCTCATCGAAATTCGCCGAGTTCCAGATCGCCTGGAACATCCGGTACAGGCCGAGACGCGGATCGACGTCGCGCGGAAATTCTTCCGGTGCGGCGACGATCGCCTCCAAGGTAGCGCGCACATATTTGTCGCCATGCATCTGGCTGCCGGTCAGGGCCCGGCCATAGCGCCGCAGAAAGGGAAGGT
This sequence comes from Sphingomonas faeni, assembly GCF_024273235.1. Lineage (GTDB taxonomy): Bacteria > Pseudomonadota > Alphaproteobacteria > Sphingomonadales > Sphingomonadaceae > Sphingomonas > Sphingomonas faeni_A. The sequence goes on from NZ_JANBVH010000046.1 coordinate 19,130, forward strand.
GCGGTGCGAGTTGCTGTCCTAAAGACATGGGTAACGAATACTCCCTGATCTTGTGCGGCCCCTCATGTGTCGGGCGGCTCGCGTCATTGCAATGGCATCGGTCGAAAATGCTACCGGTCCGTCCGTTCCGGGTGCATCATTGCCCGGCGAGCGAACGGAATGACACGGGAATGCGGATTTTTCGGTCGAACGTGGAACTATCGAGATGCTATTTGGTTTCACGAGCATCTTTTCGCGAGTGTGCAGCCTGATGCCCGAGGGTCCAGCCATACTCATCGTCATCTGATTGGTTTGCGTCGTGCAGGGGGAAGTTTTGAGTTTGGGCCACGACACGGAGAAGACAGTGCCTGCAACGAAGCCCCCGAAGATCCAGAACAAGGATCAGCAAATGGGCTCGGCGCTGCGCTCGGTTTATCAGAAGACCGTCGACGAAGCGATTCCCGACGATTTGCTCGACCTCCTCGGCAAGCTAGACTGACGGCGGGCCGCATGGCCTCGCCACCCGACAAGACCCCGACACTACAGGCAGACACCGTGGCCGAACGCCGTTTCATCTCGGCGATGGGTCGCCTGCCGACCGGTGCCAAGCTTTTCCTGATCATCAGCGCCGCGCTCCTGCCGCTGGCGCTGATCGCGGTCTTCGCGACCTTGCAGACCACCCGCCTCGCCGATGCCGAGGCGCGCGCACGCCTGCGGGTCACCGCGAACGAGAGCGCGCGCGCGATCGCGATCGAACTCGTCGGCGACATGACGGCCTTGCGGGTCGCGGTGAACGCGCTCGGTACCGATCCCGCCGACGCACCCAGCTGCGCCCGTGCGCAGGGCGTGTTCGCGCAGCAATCCTCGGCCGGCACGCGCTTCATCATCACCGATCGCAAGGGCAACGTCCTGTGCGGTGTCCCGCTGCCCAATCCGGTCACGCTCCGACAGGACGACATGCCGATCGCCGCCGCGATCGTTCCCGACAATGGCCTGCTGCTCGCGATTTCCGGCCCCGGCGGCGATACGTCCGCCCGCGCCTATTTCCCGCGCCCCTTCCTCGAGAAGATCGGGCAGCCATCGACCCGTGCATCGGCCTTCAGCAGCGCGATCGTCCTCGACGAGGATTCGCTGCATCTGGAGACGATCCCGAACGAACGCCCGCTCGATCGCATGGAGACGATGCGGACCGAGCTCGGCGTCGCGGGCCTTGCCCTGCGCACCAGCATCCGCAGCGCGCCCGTCACGTCCTCGCTGATCGTCGCGATGCTGCTGCCGCTGCTGATGTGGATCGCCGCGGCGAGCATCGCGTGGTTCGTCGTCGACCGCCTGCTGATCCGCCCACTGCGTCGCCTGCGCGGTGCGGTCGCCGCCTTCACGCCCGGCGAGGAACTCGACTTCGGCACCGTCCATACCCTGCCCGCGCAGGAGATCCGCGAGCTTGGCGAGACGTTCCAGGCGATCAGCCGTACCGTCGCGCTGCACGAGGCCGGGCTCGCCGAAGGGTTGGTCCGCCAGACCAAGCTGACGCGAGAAGTTCACCACCGGGTGAAGAACAACCTCCAGGTCATCTCCAGCCTGATCAACTTCCACGCTCGCAGCGCGCCGAGCGCCGATGCGACCGCGGCCTATTCCTCGATCCAGCGCCGCGTCGATGCACTCGCCGTCGTCCACCGCAATCACTTCGCCGAACTCGAGGAAAATCGCGGACTGAACCTGCGGACGATGATCGGCGAACTCTCCGCCAACATCCGCGCGACCGCCTCCGATCGGTCGCACGGGCTGGGCATCACGCTCGATGTCGATCCGTATCTGGTCAACCAGGACGTCGCGGTCGCCATCGCCTTCCTCGTGACCGAGACGATCGAGCTGGCGATGACGTGCGATCCCGCCGCGCAGATCCGGATCGTCGTGAAGCCCGCCGACAAGCTCGCCGACAAACCCGATCGCGCGCTGCTGCGGGTCGTGTCGCGGGCCCTGGTCGAGAGCGATGCGTTGCGCGAGGCCGCTTCGCGCTACGGACGCGTGATGGAGGGCCTGTCGCGCCAGTTGCGCTCGCCGCTCCATCACGATCCGCTGGTCGGGGCCTACGAGATCGCCGTCGCCATCACCGGCCGCGACTGACTCGGGAAGTCTTGCGGCGTTTCCTGCCGCAACGTTAACCAATTCAAATTAAACTCGGATTTTTAATCGCGATTCTCGAAAAACGCGGGAACCGACGTCGGCCGTCGCCGTTCTACACTTCGGATAGCGAATTTATGCCCCCCCGCTCTCGCTATCCAGAACACAGGCCCGGTAGCATCACCCTTCCCCCCCCTGGTGATGCTTCCGGGCCTTTATCGTTCGGACGAGCGCCAGCGCCTTTTAGACTAGCGGCAGCCCCCTCCCCCTTAAGCGTCACAAATCGCACGCCTTCTGGTTTCGGCATCGGAACGAATGCGGCGCCCGAACATTTCACCTCCGGTGGCATTCAAGCCCTTCTTGGAGGAAGTATCATGCGTAAGTTGGTTGGACTGGCCGTCGTCGCAGGCGCGCTCATGGTTTCGGCATGCAACACCGTCGAGGGTGCAGGCAAGGACGTCGCATCGGCCGGCAAGACCGTCGCGAAGACCGCAGACGGCGCCAAGTAAGCCCTTGCGCTTCTGGTAATGGAACGGGGCCCGGTGCACACGCACCGGGCCCCGTTTTCGTATCGGCGTTTTGCGTTCTTAACTCTCGACCTTAACTCTCGACGATGTCGGTGGACTCGCCCTCGACCGCCTTGGCCTTCGCCCGGCTGCGCTCGGTGAACCAGATCCCGATCAGCGCCATCTCGTACAGGATCACCAGCGGGATCGCGAGCAACAGCTGCGACCCGATATCCGGCGGCGTCAGCACCGCGGCGATCGCGAACGCGGCGACGATCGCGTAGCGCCGCGCACCGATCAGCTGTTTCCGCGTAACGATCCCGGCCCGCTCCAGCAGCATCAGCAGCACCGGCAGCAGGAACGAGATCCCGAAGCCGAACAGGAACTGCATGGTGAACGACAGATAATTGCCGATCGCCGGCAGCGCCTCGCGGTGAATCCCGCCGACCATCCCGTCGAACCCGAGCAGGAAGTGCAGCGCCATCGGGATCGCGATGTAATAGGCCATCGCCGCGCCGGTCAGGAACAGCACCGGCGTCGCGAGGATGAACGGGAACAGTGCCCGCTTCTCCTTCTTGTAGAGGCCGGGCGCGACGAATTGCCACAGCTGGTTCGCGATAACGGGGAACGACAGCATCATCGCCGCGAAGAACGCCACCTTGATCTGGACGAAGAACGCTTCGAAGATCTCGGTGTAAATGACCTTGTTCTGCCCCGCCGCGAGCAGCGGGTGGACCAGGAAGCCGAAGATATCCTCGGCGAAGTACATCGCGATCCCGAACGTCACGATCAGCGCGGCGATGCAATATAGCAGCCGCCGCCGCAGCTCGATCAGATGGTCGAGCAACGGCGCCCGGCTTGCGTCGATCTCGCTCATACTATGCTTTCGGCGTTATATGGGGCGATGATGGCGGAGCGGCTCATGATGGCGCCACGTCGGACTTGCCAGTCTTGTCGTCGCGGTGAGGCGCGGTCGTGACCGGCGTATCCAACGGCGTATCGAACAGGTCCGGGGCACGATGGCCGACGGGCTTGTGCTCCTGGTCGGCAGGCGCAGGCGATACCGCAGGCGGAGCGGCGGCGACCACTGGCTTCTCGACCATCACCGGCTCGTCCGTATGGTCATCGGAAACATGATCCCCGGACCGATAATCGCGGCGATACTCGTCGGTCTCCGGCGAATGCACGACCTGTGCGGTATCGACCGCGCCGTCCGTACCCGTCTGCGGATGCTCGCGCATGATGCGTTCGTTTTCCGACGCCCAGCGCTTTTCCATCTCCTCGAGTTCGGCCTCGCGGACCATCGAATCGAAGCCCGAGCGGAATTGCCGCGCGACACCGCGCGCCTTGCCGACCCAATAGCCGACCACGCGCATCGCCTTGGGGAGGTCCTTCGGACCGATCACGACGAGCGCGACGAATGCCACGAGCATGAACTCGGAGGGCGCGATATCGAACATTCAGCCGCGCCTATCTAGGGTCTTCAACTCTGCCAATTTCAAGCACGATCGCTTCAGGCAGGACGGTCGTCGCGGACGCGATTGCCGTCGCGATCGAACGCGGGATCGGCCGACTTCTGCGCTTCGATCCGCGCCGACGGCTTGGCCGGCGTCTCGTCGTCGGGCTCGGCCATGCCCTTCTTGAAGTTCTTAACGCCCTTGGCGACATCGCCCATCAGGCTGGAAAAACGACCGCCGCCAAGAAGGAGGATCGCGACGACCGCGAGGACGAGCAAGTGAATCGGGCTAAAACCGCCCATGGCCATTCTCCTGAAAACTGAACCCTATCTAAGGCTCATCCCGCCTCAATGCCAGAGATTGCGCCATTCCCACCGCCATCTTCGCTATCTTCGAGCCGATCGAAGGCGAGATCGACCGGATCGAGCAGCCCGGCGGCGCGCAGATCGTCGATCCCCGGCAGGTCGCGCCGGCTGGTCAGCCCGAAATGGACAAGGAATTCGGGGCTGGTCGCGAACATCAGCGGCCGTCCCGGCACCTCGCGCCGCCCCGCCGGCTTTACCCAGCCCGCCTCCATCAGCACGTCGAGCGTCCCCTTCGAGATCTGCACCCCGCGAATCGCCTCGATCTCGGCGCGCGTCACCGGTTCGTGATAGGCGATGATCGCCAGCGTCTCGATACCTGCGCGACTGAGCCGGCGCGGTTCCTCGCGGTCGCGACGGAGCATGTGCGCCATGTCCGGCGCGGTCTGGAACTGCCACCGCTCGCCGCGCCGCACGATATGGATACCGCGCCCGGCATAATCCGCGATGAGCCGGTCCAGCGCCGCGCGGACATCGCCCGCCCCGACATGCGCGCGGATCGAGTCCAGCGTCAGCGGGGTCTCGGCCGCGAACAGCACCGCCTCGACCGCCCGTACGAAATCATCCGGCGGCGTCACGCGCGCGCCCTCAGATAGAGCGGCGCGAACGGCGAGGCCTGGCGCAGTTCGATCTTTCCCTGTCGCGCGAGTTCGAGCGCAGCGACGAAGCTCGACGCGAGCGCGGATCGCCGTAGACGTTCTCCGGCTTCGGGCAGGAAGCTCTCGATCACGCTCCAGTCGATCCGTTCGCCGACCAGCATCGACACGCGCTCCAGCGCCGCCTCCAGCGTCATCACCTCGCGGTCGGCGACGACATGCATCACCGGCCGCGTCCGCGCGGAAATCCGACCGTAAGCGGCGATCAGGTCGAAGATCTCCGCCTGCCACGCCGCCTTCCGCACCGTCCGCAGCCCCTCGGGTGCCCCCCGCAGGAACACGTCGCGGCCGGTCCGATCGCGCGCCATCAGCCGCGCGCCGGCCTCGCGCATCGCACTCAGCCGCTCGAGCCGCAGTTGCAGCCGCAGCGCGAGTTCTTCCGGGTCCGGCTCGGCGAGCGGATCGCGCGGCAACAGCAACGCCGATTTGAGATACGCCAGCCACGCCGCCATCACGAGATAGTCCGCCGCCAGTTCCAGCTTCAGCGCGCGCGCGGAATCGACGTAGGCGAGATACTGCTCGACCAGCGCGAGGATCGAAATCTTCCGCAGATCGACCTTCTGCCCGCGCGCGAGCGACAGCAACAGATCGAGCGGCCCTTCCCACCCGTCCAGATCCAGCGTCAGTTGGGCGTCGTCCATGACGCCGCGATACAGGATCGCCCGCGGTTCGGCATCCGCGAAAGCAAGGGTGAGCGGGAGACTCGTGTCGCTCGCATGTGCCCAGTAAACATCCGGTACCGCGACCTATTCCGCATCAGATTTCTGCATAGCCGTGTGGCCCGGTTCTCCGCCGTTTTCGGATCGATGCAAAAGTTGTGAGTTTTGCATCACGCATGACCGAGATTGGGAGGAAAGCAGTCGCTAGAGTAGGACCTCCTCGACCGCCTTTCGTCTCATACCGAGCTTGAAAGCCACGAGCAGACAAACGGCTGCGAAGGCCAAGAACGCTATTGTATCTAGCCAAACAGCTCCCAGCATCGTGTAGGCGGCCGGCTCGACGAGAAGTGTGCTCATGTGCCGCGTAGGCGCATAGCACTCCCACCACTCCCCCCGCCACGCTATCAGGACGTAATCGGAATCCGCCAGGTGGCTGTATTTCGCGGCGTCGCGATCGCACTGATCAAAACCCGAAGGCGCCAACCAGACTTCGTAACTTCCCGAGCTAGCGGGAGGCAAAACAGCACCAAGCTCCTTGGCGTTTGGTAAACGTCCGTGGCTCCTACGAAAGCCCCCTATGGCGTCCGCAACAATCCTGAATTGACCGTCTAACCGTAAGCTATTTTCAATGGTGTGATCGATGCCCGCCCGGTTCCCGACTGCCAGCAGACAGGCCACCAAAGCCAGCAGAACAAGCAAGGCGGCGGAGGCTCTCCGAATTAGCATAGCTCGATCCTGCCAAATCGCTCGGTCGGCGGAAAGCATCAAATCTCTGCTATTGAGCGTCAGCCGACCCGCTGCTTTGCACCGCGACGTTGATGCAAAACTTTTGAATTTTGCATCAATGGGCGCATGTTTTTCTGTCAGGCGCGCTCCAGCAGAGCATCCCGCGTGGCGATCAGGTCAGCGACGTCACCTTTGGCTGGTCCGACCGACGCCATTGCGCGGTCGAGGCGGGCGCGGGAGGCGTCGGAGATTTCACCCAAGCGCCCGGCGATCTCGACCATCTCGTCCATCCGCGCCCAGCAATCGAGCACAAGGTCACAGCCTGCCGCGATCGCGCCAGCTGCCTTGTCGCCGGCGGTGCCCGACAGTGCCTTCATATCGATGTCGTCGGTCATCAACAGCCCGTCGAAGCCGATCCGCTCGCGGATGATCCGCTCGATCACGATCGGGGACAGCGTCGCGGGGCGGTCGGCGTCCCACGCGTCGAAGACGATGTGCGAGGTCATGCCCATCGGCGCCTGGTTGAGCGTGCGGAAGGGTTCGAGGTCGATCTCGAGTTCGGCGTAGGTCGCGGTGACGGTCGGGAGGTGGTGGTGCGTGTCCACGCGCGCTCGGCCGTGGCCGGGCATATGCTTCACCACGCCGACGACGCCGCCCTCGGCCAGCCCTTCCAGTGTCGCCCGGCCGAGCGCCGCGACGCGCATCGGGTCGGCGCCGAACGTGCGGCACGCCACGGCTTCGGTCGTATCGGGTTGCGCCACGTCGAGTAGCGGCGCGCAGTCGACGGTTATCCCGACCTCGCTGAGCATCACGCCCAGCGCCTGCCCGTTCGCACGTGCCGCCTGGATCGCAGTCATCGGGGCGCGTTCATAGGCTGCATCGAATACCGGGCCTGCTGGGAATGCGGGCCATTCGGGGGGACCCATCCGCGCGACGCGGCCGCCTTCCTGATCGATCAGGATCGCCAGATTGTTGCGACCGGCGAGCGCGCGGAGCGAGTCGGTCAGCGCCCTTACCTGCGTGCGATCGACGATGTTGCGCTTGAACAGGATGTAGCCGGCGGGTTCGCACTCGGCGAAGAACGCGCGTTCGGCGGGGGTGAGGACGGGGCCGGACAGGCCGAAGATGACGGGCTTCATGACTGGGTCCTAAACCGAAAAAATCCCCTTACCGTTCACCCTGAGCGAAGTCGAAGGGGCTGCGCGAGATAAGGCCACCACCCGGGCGAAGGCCGGTGCCCAATTGGGGGACGGTCATGACCCAGGGCAGCATTTCGTTACTGCGACCTTTCCAGTTGGGCCCCGGCCTTCGCCGGGGAGGTACTAATTCGCGAGAATTGCGCGTGAGCAACCGGGAACGCTCAATAATCCTTCGACACGCGCACGTTCGCGCTCTGGCGGCCGAGCGTCGAGATGCTCGACAGCAACGACAGCCAGCGGGTGACCTGGAACTCGACCTGCGTCGCCGAATAGCCCTGACCGTCGGTGACGATCTCCGCATACAGTCGCCGCGTGACGTATTTGCCGGCGGCGATCGACGTCCCCTGCCCGGTCTGCGGATCGGCGGGGAGGATGCGGAGGCGATCGAGACCGGCCGCGCGACGCACCGCGTTGATCGGGTTCAGACCGCTGCCACCGCCCTGCAATGCCGCCACCGCCGCCGCCAGCTGCAACGCCTCGGGCGCGGACAAATTGGTGATCGAGGTGCCGAACAACAGCCGCGAGAGCAGTTCGTCCTCGGGCAAAGCGGGCGTGCTGGTGAAGCCGATCTCGGGCTTCAGCGCATAGCCGGTCACCCGGATCGACGCGCTGAGCCCGGTCGAATCCGCGTTCGCCTCGATATCCAGCGCGGGGTTGGCGGGCACCCCGCCGTCGAACCGGATCACGCCGCGCGCGAGTTCGAACTGGCGACCGGCGAACTCGTAATCGCCGCGGACCAGCGTCGCGCGACCGGTGATCGCCGGGTTGTCGGGCGCGCCCGCGATCTGGAGGTTGGCGGACCATTCGCTGGTCAGCCCGAGGCCGCTCACCATAACCTGGTTGGGGGCACGCGCCTTGATCGCCAGCGTCCAGGGCGTGGTGCGTTTCGCGGTTTCCTCCCCGCCCTCGGGCAGGTTGATCTCTCGAATGTTGAGCTGCGGCACCGCGCTGGCGGCGGTCGCCTGACCGAGACGATAGCGGCTCTTGTCGAGCAGGACGTCGCCCGCGATCGTGCCGCCCGAGCCGTTCGACTTGAACGTCAGCGGCCCGGAGACGGTGGCGCCGATGTCGTCGCGGTTGATCATCACCGCCTTGTCGGCCTGCAAGGTCAGGTCGAGGCCGATCCCGGCGGCGGCGGCGAATTCGAACTGGCCGGTGCCGGTGACCCGCCCGCCCTTGCCCGCGTCCGCGCCGAACCGGTCGATCACGAGCCGCGAGCCGCCGAAGCGGCCGGTCGCCTGGACGTTGGTGAGGACGGTGCCGGTGGTCGCGCTTTCGATCCGCGCGCCGTTCGCCTGGACGACGCCGCGTAGGGTCGGGTTGGCGAGCGTACCGACGACGTCCGCGCCGATCGCGACCGGGCCCGAAAGATCGAACAGCTCGACCCCGGTGAGACGCCAGAGCGTGTCCGCGGGCCCGCTGTACCGAAGCTGCCCGAACAGCCGGGCGTTGCTGATGCGCGACGCGAGGTCGCCTCCTCCAGCATTGGGCCCGAGCGGTGCAAGCTGGGCCTGCGCGCGCCCGATCGTCCTGCCGCCCGAGGCGATCACCGCGCGCAGGCCGAGCTTGTCGGGCGACAGCACCGCCGCGACGCCGACGTCGATCGGTCGCGACGACAGGACAAGGCCCGCACGGGCGAGGCCGCGGATCGTGAGGTCGGCCTTGCCGGTCGGCGCGGCGCCGTTCGTCGTGGCGACGTTGAAACGCCCCGATGCCGAACCGCTCAGGCCGAGGCCGGGATAGCCGATGTCGAGCAAGGCGAGCGGCATCCGCGTCAGGCTGGCGTCGATCGCGGTGCTGGTCGCGGTGAAGAGCCCGCCGACCTGCGCCTCGCCGCCGCCGAAGCTGAGCTTGGTCGGGGCGAGGTGCCAGCCGTCTTCGGCCTGGGTGACGACGGCGGGCGTGAGGAGTTTCAACGGGCGACCGTCGAGCGTGCCTTGCGCGGAGATCGCGTAGCTGTTCGCTGTGACCTGCGTGACGCTCTGGATATCGAAGGCGCGACCGCGAGAGCCGGCGATCGATGCCTTGATCGTGCCCACCCCGCCGCGGAGCGATGCGGAACCGTTGAACCGCGCGAGGCTGAGCGCGCCGCGGCGCAGGCCGAGCCCGGTCGCGGTCGCCTCGATCGAGGTGCCGGCGGGATCGAGCAACGTGACGAAATCGAGCTTGCCCTGGCGAAGTGCAACGGTGTCGAGCGTCGCGGCTTTTGCAGCGAGATGGCCTTCGATGCGCTGGATCTGGCCGACCGGACGGAACAGGAGTTCACCCGAGATACCGCCGCCTGCGACCGCGAGCGCGCCGTTGAAGCCGCCATCGACGACCGCGATATTGCCGCTCGCTTTGGTGCCGGCGACGTTCAACGCGGCGATCGCGATCGTCGCGCCCTGCCCCGGCGGCAACAGGATCGCGCCGTTGGTCGTGAACGGCCCGAGCCGCGATCCACCCGCCGCGGTGAAGGCGAACCCCTGCGCCGTCGGATCGAGATGCGCGCGGACGTTCGACAGGCCGAGCGTCGCATTCGGGCTCGCGAAGACGAGATCGAGCGTCGGCTTCTCGATCTGCCCATCGAGTTTCAGCGTGAGCGGACCATAGGTCTGCTGGCGCCCGCCGCCCTCGAAGTGGAACGTCCCGTCACGCCTGCGATCGCCGTTGCCGGTCAGCCGAATCTGCGGCGCGGTCAGCACCAGATTGGTGAAGTGCAGGACACCATCGGTAGTGCGTTCGAGATTGGTGGTGATCCGCGGCAATCCGCCTGCGAGGCTGCGGAAGAACGCGTTGTCGAGCCGTACCATCTGCGCGCTGCCCTGCCCGATCACGCGCGTACCCTTGCGGTTCGGGCCGGGGACCACCCGAAGCGTGGACTTCACGTCGACGATGCCGAGCCCCGGGATCAGATACCGCCCGAGCCCGCCATTGATGCCGACCTCGAACTGGCCGTTGCGCAGGTCGACGACCAGATTGATGCTGCCGGTGAGCTTGTCGGACCGGAGCTTGAGCGCGTCGCCGGTCAGCAGCGTCGGGGTCACGCGGAGCAGCCCGTCGACCGACAGGTTGCGCAGGATCCCGCCCGCGACGCTGCCGACGCCGGTGACGCGCGCCGCGGTGAAGCGGATCGGCACCGTCACCGGCGCGGCGGACAGCCGCCCCTTGCCGGCGGCGTGCGCGTTCTCGAACCCGGTCTGGTCGAAGGCGAAGCGGCTGGCGTCGATCCGGTAGTCGAACGCCGCGGTCGCGAACGGCCCGTCGAGGATCGCGCGCAGTTCGACCATGTTGCCGGTCATGTTGGCAAACAGCGCGGGCGGACGCAGCAGCCGCGCCTTGATCCGCACGTCGCGGTACGCGTTGGTGCCGAGATCGATGATGCCGGTCGTGTCCACCGCCAGTGCCGGCGTGCGCAACGAGAGCTGCCCTTCCAGCCGGCGATTGGCGAACCCTGCACTGCCGTTGACGAGCACGCGCGGCGCGGTCAGCTTTTGCAGCCGCCCCTTCAGCAGCGACGACGGCGCGAGCGTGCCGGACAGCGTATAGCGCCCGGCGACCTGCGCCAGCGCGAGATCGACCACCCGCGTCGTCCCGATCATGCCGTTCGCGCGACCGTTCCACTTCGCCCAGCGGCCGTCGCCGGTCACCGCCAGCGCGACCGGCCCCTTTGCCTTGACCATCCGCGCAAGCACGCCGCCCGCGGCCCCTTTTGCGGCGACGTCGATGTCGAAGCGGTCGCGCGCCGGCTCGGCATCGATCCGGAGCGCCAGGTCGTCGCTGCCCGCAACGCGCGCCTTCAGGTCGACCAGCGCGCGCCCCGAACGGATATCCGCACGCCCGTCGAGCCGCGCGATCCGCTGCGTCCCCAGCACGCGCTTCGCCAGCGTCAGCCGCCCGACCGACAATTGGCCGATACGGATATCGAAATCGGGCAGGATCGGGCCTCGCGTCTTCGACGGCCGAGTGCGCGGCGTGTGCGTCAGGATCGCGCGATCGACGATCAGCCGCCGGATCTCCAGCCGGTTCGAAAACCAGTCGAACGGCGACCAGTCGAGTTCGACATTGGGCGCCTGGAAGACGAGCCCCTCCAGATCATACACGCGCAGATCGATCAGCCGCGTTTCGCCGTACAGCGAGCCGTCGATCCGCCCGACCGTGAAGCGCAGCCCGTTCGCGGTCCGGATCGCGGCGATCCGGTCCGCGACGAAACGATGCCCGATCCCCGTATCGACGATCAGCAACGCCGTGCCGAGGATCACCAGCAACGCCATGACTGCGCTGACGATCCAGCGCCACCACGCGATGCGACGTTTGGGAAGGGTCGCTTCCTCGCTCAAAACGCCTGCCCCAGCGACACGTACACCGCGATCCGGCTATCACCGGGCTGCGGGTTGATCGGGGTGCCGACGTCGAGGCGGATCGGCCCGAAGTTCGAATAATAGCGCACGCCGATCCCGGTGCCGTATTGCAGCCCAGTGAATTTCGGCAGCGGCGAGGTGTAGATATTGCCCGCGTCGAGGAACGGCACGATGCCGAAATTGCCGAACGCCTTCACACGGGCTTCTATCGAAAATTCGGTCAGGCTGCGCCCGCCGATCGGGTCGTTATTGGGGTCGCGCGGGCCTATCGACTGATAGCCATAGCCGCGCACCGACGCGCCGCCGCCGGCGTAGAACCGCCGTGACGGCGCCACCTGATCGCGCGGCGCGCCGACGATCGTGCCGAGCCGGGTGCGCGCCGCCAGCACTACGCTGCCGCCGATCGGCTGGTACACGCTGCCGTCGAACTGCGTCCGCGTGTAGCCGAACACCGCCCCCTGCAACGACACTTCGGGGCTGAGCCGTCCGCCCAGTCGAAAGCCCTTGGTCGGGTTCAGCAGGTCGTCGGAGCCGTCATAGTTGAGACTGGTCGGCAGCGCGCCGATGAAGAAGGTCCGCCGCCGCGGATCGCCGGTCGACAGGATCACGTCGCGCTCGTCCGACGCGATCAGTTCGGACCCGATCGACCACGTCCAGGTCTTCTGAAAGAAGATGTTGGTCTGCCGTTCCAGGGTGCCCGCGAGCGTGAAGGTCTTCGCGTCATACGCATCGCGATTGGTGTGCACCGCGGAGGCCTGCAGCGTCAGGACCCGGTCGCGCGCCTGGAAATTGTTGCGCCGGAACACGATCGAGCCAAGCTGCTCCTGCGTCCCCAGCACGCTGCGTAGCGTCAGTGCACCCTCGGGCGGGAACAGGTTGCGGTGCGTCCAGCTGATTTCCGCGCGCGCGCCTTCGCCCGTGCCATAGCCGAGCTCGCCCGCGACGGTGTGCGGCGGCGCCCGATCGAGCTTCACCGCGACATCGACGGTATCGGGCGTCGCGCCCTGCACCGGCTTGATGTCGACGGCGGAGACCAGGCTGGTCTGGATCAGCGCGCGGCGGAGATCGTCGATCTTGGCCGCGTCGTACAGGTCACCCGGCGAAAAGCGCGCGATCTCCGCGACGTGATCGGCACCGAACACCCGGTTGCCGGGGAGTGCAACGATCTGCCCGAACTTGCGCACGCCGCCGGGCTGCACCGACAGGTCGAGCGTCGCGGTGCGCGTGGCGTGGTCGACGACGATCGCCGGATCGCCGACCTTGGCGAAGGGAAAGCCCTCGCGGCCGATCTGCGTCGTCAGCTTGGCCTGCCCGGCGACGATCGCGTCGGAATTGACCGGATCCTCGGGCTTCACGCCGAACGCGGTGACGAGGCCCGGCGCCTTGTCGCCCGCCGCGGCGATACCGTCGATCGTCACGCCCTTGAACTTATACAGCGTGCCGGGGGTGGCCGACAGCACCACCATCGGCTTCGCGCCGGGCTCGACCCGGGTGACGACGTTGGCGTCGTAATAGCCCTCCGCGCGCAACAGGCTGTTGAGCAGGTCGGCATCCTCGCGCGCCCGCCGATCGAGCTGCGCGGCGTTGGCGGCCTGGTGATCGTTCGCGTCGAGCGTCGAGAGTTGGGCGAACCGTTGGCGCAAAAGCGTGTCGTTGATGCCGTCGATCCCGTCGATCCGCCAGGCATAACGGCTCTCGGCATTGGCATCGACGGCGGCGATCGCTGCGGCCGGATCCATCGGCGACGTGGCGAGATCGGGCCAGCCGACGCCGATATCCGGCAGCGCGGCGAGGGGGGAATTGGGGTCGAGCGACACCGGGGTATCGGCTGGGGTGCTCGCGGGGGTGCTCGCCGACGCACGCGCGCGCGAACCGGACGATGGATCGGTCGTGGGCACGCGAGCAGGCGCGGTTTGCGTGGCGCGCTGCTCGGGAACGGCCGCGGTTTGTGCATCCGCACCGGAAACGGCTGCCCCGGCTGTCGTCAGAACGAAGAAGACGGCGGCCGGCCCG
>NZ_JANBVH010000047.1 GCF_024273235.1 Sphingomonas faeni
TGTTCGCGCTTAACAACCTTGCAATCGAAGCGGCGGTGCAGCGTGTCGAGCGAGAGAGAGATATCGATTTGGGCCACCGACCGGCGGAAGCGGGCGGTATGGACGAAACTTACTATCCGCAGTTTGAAGAGAAAATTCGGCGCGAGGCCAGCGACATGGCCGTTCACTATCGTGTCTTCTACTGTCTCGAAAACTCGATAAGATCTTTGATCACGAGCATCATGTTGGAACGTCACGGCACTGAATGGTGGGGCAAGGCTCCGCAAAGTGTGCGCGAGAACGTCGATCGGATCAGACTTAAGGAGATCGAGCACGGTGTCGCTGCGCGCTCAGATGAGCCACTCGATTACACGTCCTTCGGTGAGCTAGGTGAGATCATTAAGCAAAATTGGAACGACTTCACGGACGTTTTCCAAAATCGCAAAGCTCTCGAGCGAGTTATTGCAACGCTAAACGTGCTGCGTGGGCCAATCGCTCATTGCAAGCCTCTTGCAGAAGACGAAGTTGTCCGTTTGCATCTATCCGTGCGGGACTGGTTCCGCTCGATGGGTAGTTAAACCGGTTATTGATGCAAACATGCGAGAAAAAACCGGGACGGATTCGGCGAACGTCCATCTTGATTGATTGGACCCTACATCCGACCCCTCTTTGCGTTCACATTGCCGGGCACGTGCTTCTGAACGAACGCCGCTAACCACGGCTGGCTGCGCCAAACCGGCCGGTCCACTAACCTCCCAAAAACTGACGCCGTTATTTCCGCTCCTTCAACCGCCAGCCGCCGAACAGCGCGACATCAGGATCATGTGCCACCTTCGTTGGGTCGGCCTTGCTCCAGCCGGTGACCTGATCGAGCGCCGGCAGGCGTACTGGCCTCGGCGCCGGATACGGGTTTCTCAGCGTCGGTTCGCCGCGTTCGTGGCGGGCGGCTTCGGCGAGGTCGAAGGCTTCGCGGTCGCGGGCTTGGCGGGCTTCGTACATTGCCGTCAGGCGGTAGCTGTGGGCTTCGCTCGATTCGCCGCGGCGGCGCTTGAGGTGGGGCGGTTCCTCCTGGAGGTGGACCGTGCGGTTGTGCAAATGGAGGAGTTGCAGCGCCTGGTTCGCGGTCATCGGTGGGATCGGCGGGGGATCGTTGTGGCGCCACGCGTCATGGTCGTGCGCGCCGGGCAGGAATCCGGCGATCAGCGCGGACTCGACCTGTTCGTAGCCGGCCGCGAGCGCGAGGCGCATCTCGCGGGCGAAGGCGGGGCTGGCTTTGCGGCGGGCGTAGAAGGCGGAGTGGCTGAAACCGGCGGCGGCGGCCGAGAGGCGGATATTGGCGGTGGCGGAGAGCGCGGTGAGGAAGGCTTGCTCGGCGGCGTGGTCGAGGCGGTTGGCGGTGGGGCGGCGGAGCTGGAGGCGGCCGTTGGCGGTTCTTGTCGTGGTGGGGGATCCGGTTGGGATGGCGGCGTTCTTGGCACTCCCCTCCCCCGACCCCTCCCGCAGGCGGGAGGGGAGATTTAGGGCTGCGGAGGCCATGACCAGCGCGGCGTTCCATTTTGCGGCGAAGGCGGGGTGGGCGGCGCGGCGCTTGGTGAAGGTGGAGCGGTTATAGCCTAGCGTGCTGGCGGCCTCACGGACGTTGCCGGTGCGGCGGAGGGCGGCGAGGAACGCGGCGTTCTGGGCGGCCTGGCGGCGGGTGAACTTGTCGGGGGTCGAGGGGCGCGCCATCGCTAGTGGGTCTGCCTCGATATCCTACATTGCAAGGGGCTTGTGCTTGGAGCGGGATACTCGGCGGCGGTGTCCAGGTTTGTTTCCCCGCGAAGGTGGGGATCCAGACTGGGAGTGCGGGGTCGGATCGTCCCCCGGACGATCCTTGCGCAGGCGGGGCCTGCGCAACCCCGCGCTCGCCTTCGCCGGAGAACAATCTTCGAGGGAGAACACGCTTCGCGGGAGAACTAGGCAGCCTTGACGGTCACCGGGGACCGCGTCGCCGTCCGGCCGGGACGGGACGGCGGCCGATAGGGGCGAATTACCTCGGCAAGTTCTAGAACTGCACGCTGTCCGCAACCACGCGCGCCGCCGCGGCGCTGCGGTCGTAGTAATACAGGCTCGGCGCCTCGTACGTCACCAGGTACAGCTTGCCGCCGATAATCGCGCCGCGCGCGTCGCCGCGGCGTTGCAGCGTCTCGTTCTGCTTCGAGAAGGTGTAGGTGAAATGCACGCCCTTCGCGCCGGCGAACGGGATCGGTTCGATCGTGTCGATCCTTACCGATGCGGCACCGAGCGCGATCCGATAGCTGTTCTCCAGCAGCACCGGGATGTCGGTGATCAGCATCGTCGCCGAGACCTTGGGCAGTGGCTGGTTCTTCCTGTCGACTTCGCGGAACAGCGGCTTGCCGGACTCGATGCCGCCGTAGAAGGTCAGGTCGTTGAGTTCGTCGCCATCCTGCGTCCAGGTTTCCGCCTTGCGGCCGGGGCGCTCGGACAGCTTGTTCCATTCGGTGCCCGGCTGCACCGTCATCGCCGACTTGGCGACGGCGATGCGCTGGCCTGCGGGAACGAGCTTGTTGCCGGCCGAGGCGGGGACGGCGAATGCTGCAACCACGACGAGGGCGACGGGGGCAACGAGAGGCTTGATCGACATGGTCATCCTTATTGCGCCACCAACGTGGCGATGAGCGCCGCGTCGGGCGCGGCTGGCTGGAGGCGCAGGTAATCGACTAGCGCGGCGCGGCCCTCGGCGAGCTGCTGGCTGCGGAGCAACGACAGGCCGAGGCCGCGATACGCCTCGGGCGGGGCGTCGCCCCTGGCGATCGCCTCCTGGTAGAATTGCGCGGCGCTGACGAGATCGCGGGGATTGCCGCGCTCGCGGTAGAGATCGCCGCGCGCGCACAGCAGGGGCGTCGTCCAGCCACCGGCTCCCGCGAGATTCGCCAGCAGATATTCGCTGCCGCCGAAATCGTTGAGCTTGATCTGATCGTTGAGGAAGATCGGCAGCCACTTCGCCATCGCCGCCTGGTGCGTGTCCACGACCGCGGGCTTGACGTCGTGCGCCTCGATCGCGGCGGCGCGCAGGTAGGTGGCGCGCGCGAGATCGGTCGGATGGGTGGCGAAGACGCCGGCGACGTATTTGTGTTGCGCCCTGCCCTTGCGACCGATCGCGGTCGCGTCGGCCTCGCCCATGACGTTGACCCAGACATCGGCAGCGGCGGACGACGGATATTGCGAGCGCGCGAGATACTGGAAGCCGGTCATGTCCGCCTCGCGTTCCTGATCGCGGCTGAAGGCGTACATCTGGCCGACCATGGCATATTGGAGGTTGCCGCTGTTGCGGACGAGGATCGACGCCCAGGCCATCAGGTCGGTGCCGATGCGGTGGCTCCTGAAGTCCTTGAGCGAATGGCGGAGTTCGAAATGCCCGAACTCGTGGCCGAGGATCGCCCCGAGCTCGGCCTCGCTGCGGACGCGGAGCAACAGCCCGGTCCAGACGACCATCGCGCCGTTGGGCGTCATGAACGCGTTGAACGCCGGGACCTCGTCGATATAGAGGCGGACCGACCGGCACCGGTCCTCGCCGACGGTGCGGCACAGCACGCCGCGGACATAGGCGTTGAGCGCGGGATCCTTGACCAGCGACCGGGATTCGCGCTGCACCCGTTCGCGCTCGTCCGCCTCCATCCACAGCCCGCGCTCGTCGACGGTGGTCGGCGTATAGGCCTGCGTGTAGGTCGGGAGCGGCGGGCGCTTGTCGGCGGCGATGGCGGCGGTGCCCATCGCGGCGGCGAGCAGGAACGCGGGCACTAGCGCGGGCAGCGGGTTCCGCATGTCAGTGCGCCGAGGCGATGGCGGGACTGGCGGCAATGGCGGGCGCGGAGACGACCGAAGCTTCGACCGGTTTACCCGGGAAGCCTTCCAGCAACTGGCGGACGCGCTTGTCGGCGCCCTCGGCATCGCGGACGTCGCCGCCCATCTGCATGTCGGCGTTCAGCCAGACGAGGTCGCCGGTCCGCAGGTCGACGAGCCCGGCGAACCCCTTGTGGACGCCCGCCGCGACGGGAATGCGCGCCATCGCCGCGAAGACCTGCAACACCTTCCGCCCGGTCGAGCCGAAATGGTCCTCGGTGGTGATGAACAGCGCATAGTCCGCGGTATCGAGGCCGGGCAGCGCACGGACGTCGGGACCCAGCCCCCATTCGAACTGGTCCTTGCGCTTCTTGGTCGGCAGGCGATTGCCCTTGAAGAACTGATACTCGATCACCGACGACGCGACCGCACCGAACAATTCCCGATATTCCGCGACCTTCGCGCCGTCCGCACCGAGCGGCTCGGCATAGGCGACGACGCTGTTGCCGAGGCCGGTCTGCGCCTTGGCGAGCGCGGCGGCGATGTTCTCCCTGGCCTGATCGGTCCAGTCCGCGTTCGGCTCGTACATGCCGCCGGTCGACTGCGCGCCGACCCGGATCGAGGGACGCATCAGGACGATCCGCGCGGTGCCGGGCATCAGCGAGAAGCCGGGTTTGGCACCGGTCTTCTCCTGCGCATAGGCCGGCGCCGCAACGGCGAGCGACAGAGACAGCGCTGCAAGCAACGCGCGGCATGATTTGAGCATGATCCCCCCGATATCGTCGGATGCCCCCATCCGAGTTTCCGGAAGGCTAGCCCAGAAACGCCCCATCATGGCCGCGAGATCGGTCGATTATGGATCAGCAGACAGCAAAAAGGCGGCGCGGACCGTGGGAGCCGCGCCGCCTTTCGCAGCATCACATCAGGTCGATGCGTTACATGAAGTCGATGCGTTACATGCGGGGCTTGGCGGACTCGAAGTCACCCGACTCGTTGAGCACCACCAGCGAACCGTCGTCGATCGCGAAGACCGCGCCCTGGATCTTGAGCTGGCCCGCGTCCTCGGCCTTTTTCACGAACGGGAAGGTGCGGAGGTTGCGGATCGACGTCTTGACGCCTTCCTGCTCCATCGCGCGATAGGCTTCGCGGCTGGTGATATCGTCATGCTCGCTGGCGACCTTGTCGCGGGCGTCGTCGAGCAGGCTGACCCAGTCGCCGATGAAGCGGCCATCGGCGCCGTCCTCGGTGCTTTCGAACGTCCGCGCGAGCGATGCCTTGCAGCCACCGCAGCTGCCATGGCCGAGCACGACGATTTCCTCGACCTTGAGCTGCGTCACCGCAAACTCGACGGCGGCCGAGACGCCGTGATAGCCGCCATCGCCTGCCTCGCAGGGAGGAACCAGGGCGGCGACGTTACGCACGACGAAGATCTCGCCGGGCAACGTGTCGAAAATCTGCGCGGGTTCGACGCGGCTATCGGAGCAGGCGATCACCATGACGCGCGGCGTCTGGGATTCGGCAAGCTTGCTCCAACGCTCGCGCTCGCGGCGCCAGTCCGATGTGTGGAACCGCTGATAGCCATCTATTAGGTCGGAAAAGTCAGTCATTGTTGTCGTTCTCCCGGAATGCGGCCGAGTTGGCCTCTCTACGAAAACCGTTCCCTCCCGCAAGGGTTCCCCGGTCGAGATCAGGTGGGGCGATGATGCGCCAGTCTGCGGCCCATGGGTCTGCAGTATAGCAACGCCGATACGGCGATCCGCGGTTCGGATGCTCGCGGCAGCCGTGCCGGGCGCTCGGCCATCGTTGTCCTCCCTGCGGAAAACACCTTTGACGAACGGGTGAACGGCGCCGACAAACATCGGAGATGATCCGCATCTTGAACGGACTTTGCCGGGCTGTTCGGATTTGTGCAGCACGACAGGGAGCGCCTCTGGATAGTTCGAAGTGTCTGGACGTTCAATTATTTGGCCCGTGCCTGCATGATGTCGCATTGCCGCAGGGATGGGCACCATGTTGCATGTCATGTTGCGACAATTGCTGCCGTGTCACCTAACCTGCCTCAAACCATGCATCTTGTAAGATAAAAAATATTCGAAAACGGCATTCACAGTAAATCCGTTTAATCAGTCTCTTGGAAGAGCTTCAAAAAGTCGCAATCGGGATTCCACGAGATATGATCGAACGTTAACCATTTTCGGTTACGCTTCGCTAATTTATTCAGGGTCAGCGTGATCCCAAGACGATCGCCAAATCGAGAATCGCCCAAGTCGGGGAATGCCAGGCCGCGCTGTTACAAGGCGGCACCGGCTGAGTACCTGGACATACCCAGATTCATATTCGGCAATCCGACGCAGGGGGATGACAGATGCCGACACCAGCCACGGCCATGCATGCATTACCGGCACGCGGCGAGCCCTTGCCGATCGCGGGCGATCGAGCAAAAGCGAGCCGCGCCGACACGGACGGGATCGCCACGGACGGGATCGCCACGGACGGTATTGCCACGGACGGGATTGCCACGGACGGGATTGCCGCCGGCCACCGCATTCTCTTTCTCGACCACGAAGACGCCTCGCGCGCGCACGTCCACCGCGAGCTCGAAGCGATGGGCCACAAGGTCGCGTGGATCGGCATGGCCAGCGAGGAAAGAGCCGGCGTCGCATTCCGCCCCGACCTGGTCGTCATCAACCCCGATGTATCGAACCTCAACCGGCACGCGTTCATCACGATGCTCGACGACGAGGACTATTCCGGGGCGTTGACCATCATGAAGCCGAGCGTCCATTTTCCGGCGGCGCTCGCGCTCGCCGAGCAATCGGGTATCGGCCCCGTCGATCACATGGACGGCCCCTATGATGCGGACGCCATCACGAAGCGGCTCGTCGCCATTCCCAAGCACACGCATGACAGCGACATGTATGACCAGCGGTTTCTGTCCTGGCTCATCCAGCAAGGGCGGCTGCTGCCGAACCTGACCCACGAGTTTCACGTCAAGCGCGACCTGCGCGACGATCGCGTCGCGGGGTATGAGACGCTGACCCGATTGCGCAATCGCCCGTCGCTCAACCCCGAACATATCTTCGCGCCCTCGACCATATTGTCGCTCGAAGTCGCGGCGACGTTGCTTGCCGTCGAGGCGGCAGCGGCGCTCCTGTCCGCCCTCGATCTCGACGGTCGTGCCGTGCCCGTCGCGGTAAACTGCAGCGCCGCCGTCCTGACCGATCCCGATTTCATCGTGGCGCTGCCGATCCTGCTTCGCCGACACCGGGTCGCAGCCGGCATGTTGTCGATCGAACTGACGGAAATCAGCTATCCCGGGCTCGACGATCGGCTGTTGGAGAACATGCGGGAACTGGGGCGGATCGGCGTCCCGATCTCGCTCGACGACTTCGGCAAGGGGGCGACCAATTTCGATCGCATTTCCGAGCTGCCGATCTCCGAGGTCAAGATCGACCGCAAGATCTTCCAGAAGTGCAGGAACGGCGAATTTCCCGTTTCCCTACTCAGGGAGATCGTCGACTATTGCAGGAGCAGGACGATCGGAACCGTCATCGAGGGCATCGAAACCGACGCGGACCTGATTTTGGCCCGCTCGCTCGGCGCGGACTGGGGCCAGGGATTCTACTGGGGCAAGCCGGTACCGGCGCAGACGATCCTGAGCCGTCATGGCGCTTGAAGGCCCTCCCGGCCTCACCGCCGCCGACCGCCAGGCCGCCGACCGGCAGAATGCGCGCCGCCGGACCGTCAGCCACCTGAACATCGCGCCCGCCGCAGAGCCGAGCGAACCGATGGTGGCCCATTCGGAGCCCGATTCCGATCCCGTCATGCGGCTGGAGGTTCGCGAGGTCGACGAGGTGAACCTGCCATCGCTACCATCGCTGACGGGATCATGGGCATGGCTGTTGTTTCACGGCGACGGCAGCCTGATCGCGTATTCGGACGGCTATGCGACGCGATCGAGTTGCATCGCCGCGGCCAAACGCATCGGATGGCCGATCGAGCTGCCCGAATAGGCCGGGTTGGCCGGGTTGGCCGGGTTGGCCGGGGCCGAACAGGCACGCCCGATTATCCGGCATGGCATGCGGGTCGATCGACCGGGCCGTCTCCTTGCGAGCGGTTGCGTCGGGTGCGGCGTTCCGCTATGCGCACGCGCTTCCAACGCTACAGCTGCGGGAATTTGCGGGAGAGTGCCTCGGCGCTCGTCATCACCGCTAAGCTCATCGGACGGCCCGCCAATGTGGTTGCCGCCCTTATAAAGAGAGTGACATGGCTAAAAAGATTACCGGATACATCAAGCTGCAGGTTCCTGCAGGCGAGGCAAAGCCCGCGCCGCCGATCGGGCCTGCGCTGGGTCAGCGCGGCGTGAACATCATGGAGTTCTGCAAGGCGTTCAACGCCGGCACGAGCGAACTGAAGAAGGGCATGCCGATCCCGACCGTCATCACGGTCTATGCGGATCGCTCGTTCTCGTTCGAGACCAAGACTCCGCCTGCCTCGTACCTGATCAAGGAGGCCGCCGGTCTCAAGTCGGGTTCGAAGGAGCCGGGCAAGGTCGTCGCCGGCAAGATCAAGCGCAGCCAGCTGAGCGAGATCGCCACGACGAAGATGAAGGACCTCAACGCCAACGATATGGACGCTGCGACGAAGATCATCGAAGGCAGCGCCCGCGCAATGGGCCTCGAAGTGGTGGAGGGCTGATATCATGGCAAAGCTGAGCAAGAAGCAGAAGGCCAACACGGTCGATATCGTCAAGCTGCACGCGATCGACGAGGCCATCGCGCTCGCACGGTCGGGCGCCACGTCGAAGTTCGACGAGACGATCGAAGTCGCGCTGAACCTGGGCGTCGATCCGCGTCACGCCGACCAGATGGTCCGCGGCGTCGTCACGCTGCCCAAGGGCACCGGCAAGACCGTCCGCGTCGGCGTGTTCGCCCGCGGCGCGAAGGCTGAGGAAGCCACCGCAGCTGGTGCAGACGTCGTCGGCGCCGAAGACCTGATGGAAGCCATCCAGGGTGGCACGATCGATTTCGATCGCTGCATCGCGACCCCGGACATGATGGGCATCGTCGGTCGCCTCGGTAAGGTTCTGGGTCCGAAGGGCCTGATGCCGAACCCGAAGCTGGGCACGGTCACGATGAACGTCGCGCAGGCGGTCAAGGACGCCAAGGGCGGCCAGATCGAATACCGCGTCGAAAAGGCCGGCATCATCCATTCGGGCATCGGCAAGGCGTCGTTCCCGGCAGAAGACCTGCGCGCGAACTTCGACGCGCTGGTCGATGCCGTGGTCAAGGCCAAGCCGACCGGCGCCAAGGGCAAGTACGTCCGCAAGGTCGCGATCTCGTCGACCATGGGCGTCGGCATCAAGGTCGACACGACCGAGGTTGCTGGGGCCTGAGCCGCACGGGATCAGCGCACGCTGATCCCGAGACGGCGAACGCCCGGCCGGCGCGGGCAACCGCGACCGACTATGCCAGAGACGGGAACGGGATTTACTCCCGTCCTGACGCCAGAAATTGAAGAGGGCCGGGAGCGATCCCGGCCCTTTTTGCGTGTGCTGGCGACCGACATGGGGCGTTTTGCGTCCCGGTGCCTTTAAAACGTGGGACGCGACGACCAAGCTTTTTGGCACCTGAAACGGTTTTCGCCCATGCAGGGCGAACATGACAATATTGTCACATTATGTGTCTTATTTGTAACAAGACGATGCATTCCGCGCAGTTTTGTAACGCGCGGCACTGTGTCGCTTTACAGTACCGATTCGGACCTTCACCTCAGCCCGGTCGCTGAAAAATCAGCGGCATTGGGGATTTTACGTTCGCTGCCCGGGACACTCGGGCGTCGGCGTAATCGGGGGGACTATCATTGATCAAAGCTACAGGGTTCGGGCAGAAGACGCTTCTGCTCGCCGCCGCCACGCCGTTCGCGATTGCGCTGGCGTCGCCGGCGTTCGCACAGACCACACCGCAGACGCCAGCGTCGCTCGACGTTCAGGCGCAGCAGGCAAAGCCCGCCACCGCGGACACGCAGGACGAGAACCCCGCTGACATCGTCGTCACCGGTTCGCTGTTCCGCCGTACCGATACCGAGACTCCTTCGCCTGTCACCGTCCTGACCGCCGATACGCTGGCGAAGGCCGGCATCACGACTGCGTCGGACGCCATCCGTTCGATCTCCGCCGACAGCGCGGGCTCGATCGGTACCGGTTTCCAGACCGGGTTCTCGGCTGGTGGATCCGCCGTTTCGCTCCGCGGTCTCGGCGTATCGTCGACGCTCGTACTCGTGGATGGCCTGCGCTCGACCAATTTCCCGATCAACGACGATGGCCACAACGCCTATGTCGATCTGAACACGATCCCCTTCAGCCTGGTCGACCGGATCGAAGTGCTGAAGGATGGCGCCTCGTCGACCTATGGTGCCGATGCGATCGGCGGCGTGGTCAACATCAAGCTCAAGAAGCAGTTCGTCGGCATTTCCGGCCTAGTCGAGGGCGGTGTTGCCGAGAAGGGCGATGCCGGCCACCAGCGTGCCAACCTCACGATCGGCTATGGCGACTATGCGGACAAGGGTTTCAACGTCTATCTGAACGGCGAATACCAGCGCGACGGACGCGTTTCGAGCCACAGCCGCGGGTTCCCGTACAACACCCAGGATCTCACCCGGATCGGCGGTCTCGACAACAACTCGGCCGATCAGTCACTGCTCGTCAACGTGCCGACCGCCTATGTCACGCGCGTAACCCAGGGCGATCTCAACAACCCTCTGAGCGGGCAGATCGGCGCGCCTCTCACCAATCAGTATAATGCGCTCGGGCTCGGCAACTGCGCGGGGGGCACTTTCGCGGTCACGACGGGCGCAGCACGCGGCACCGGCTGCAAGTACGACCTCACCGACAAATACCGCCAGTTGCAGCCATTGCAGGAGCGCTATTCGGTCAATGGCCGGATCAGCGTTCGGATCGCCGACAACGTCGAAGGCTATGTCACCGGCAGCTTCAGCCGCAGCTATGTCAGCATTCTCGGCCTGCCCTCGGCAATTCGCGCGACACAGCCCTTCGGTGCAGCGCCTTCGGTGGCGTCGTCGAACCCGGGCATCGTCCTGCCGATGTATATCTGCCCGACCGGCATCAACTGTGCGCTGGCGACAACGCCGGGGCGTACGCTCAATCCCAACAACCCCTATGCCGTGGCGGGTGCGAATCCTGCGACGAGTGCGGCCCGCATCTATTACGCGTTCGGCGACATTCCGGCCGGCAGCGATCGCACCAACGACGTCTATCGCTTCACGGGCGGCCTCAACGGCAGCTTCGAAGGCGGCTGGGACTGGCGCGTCGAGGGCGTCTATGCCCGCGACAACCTGTCGATCACGCAGCACGGCCTGCTCAACATCGCGGCGTTGAGCCAAGCGATCAACACGGGCTCGTACAACTTCGTCAACCCGCAGTTGAACACCGCTGCGGTGCGCTCCGCGCTGGCGCCGGACAAGACCACCCCGTCGCATTCGGAGCTGTACAGCCTCGACGCATCGATCTCCAAAGTTGTCACGCAATTACCCGGTGGCCCCCTACAATTCGCCATCGGCGGCCAGGTTCGTCGCGAAAAGCTGGAAAACAACAACCAGAACGTCAACCTGGACACATACGGCCTGACGACCGCTTCGGCGTTCGGCCAACATACCGTGGCAGCAGGTTACTTCGAGATCGACGCGCCGGTGCTGAGCATCCTCGACCTCAACGCGTCGGGCCGGTACGATCACTATTCCGAAGGGTTCGGTCGCTTCTCGCCAAAGATCGGCGCGAAGTTCACGCCGATCAAGGAGTTCGCGATCCGCGGCACCTATTCGCAGGGGTTCCGCGCACCGACCTTTGCCGAATCCGGCCCCCGCAGCCAGTATGCAGGCTTCGTCACGACCACCCCGCCGTGCAACTTCATCCTGGCGCACGGCGGCACAGGTACCAATGCAGCATGTCAGGCGAACGGCAATCCGTACAATCTCGCTTATTCGCTCGGCCGCGGCGTCGCGGGTAACCCCGACCTCAAGCCGGAAACATCGCGCAGCTTCACCGGCGGCGTGATCTTCCAGCCGGTGAAGTGGCTGAGCTTCACTGCCGACTATTACAACGTCAAGAAGTCCAACCTGATCGTGACGGGGCCGGACATCGGCAAGGCGGTCACCGCATATTTCAACGCCCCCAACCTCGCGGCTGCACAAACGGCCGTAGCGGCGGTCGGTCAGGGCTATGCGGTCAACACGGTCGACGGTGCCGACCCGCTGTTCCCGAACGCCCTGCCGCGCGTGCTGATCATCGACGTGCCCTATGTGAACGCGAACTATGCGCTTACCGCGGGTATCGACCTGGCGGCGACGGCGACGATCCCGCTTCGTGACGGACTGACGTTCACGAGCCGGGTCGAAGCGACGCACATCTTCAAATACGATCTGCACACCAACGACGGCACGGTGCAGCGCTATGCCGGTACGCTCGGGCCGTACGACCTGTCGTCGGGCAACGGCACGCCGAACTGGCGCGGCAACTGGCAGAACACGCTCGACACGGGCGACTTCTCGCTCAGCCTGACCGCCTATTACGTCGGCAAAATCAAGTCCGTCGCGACCGACCAAGGCAATCTGTCGCGGGATTGCTCGGCCAATCTGTACAAGGCGGACCCGACCGGCGAGAAATTCTGCTTCGTGAAGTCGTTCATCAGCACGGACCTGAACCTGACGGCCCGTATCCAGGACAATTTCACGTTCTTCTTCAACGTGAAGAACTTGCTGGACGCCCGTGCACCGATCGCACCGGCGGCCTATGCCAGTGCGCCGAACTTCCTGACGACGTGGCATTATGCCGGCCTGATCGGCCGCCAGTTCCGCATCGGCGCGACGTTCAAATACTGATCGCAAATACTGATCGTCGGATCTGGGAGTGATTGGGGCGGCTTCGGAAGGAGCCGCCCTTTCTTAATCCTCCCCCGCCAGGGGGAGGTGGCTGGCGCTTGCCAGACGGAGGGGGAGGTAACGACAAACCTCTGCTCCGTGTCCTCCCCCTCCGTCACCTTCGGTGCCACCTCCCCCTGGCGGGGGAGGATCGCAGGGGAATTGACTCCGCCACCGATTCCGCTAAGGCGCGGGCTCGTTCGGCGGGCTTGCTCGTCGAACTCCGTCCGAGACAGTGGGTGCACGGGGTTTGCCGGTGCTTAATCTCCCACCTAGACGGGGAATGAGATTTTGCGGAGCGTTTCGTACGCCTGCCCTCTCCCATGCCCCATCGACGAGACACCCCGGAAGCGCGGGTTTGTCTGCGCCTCCGGTTAGTAACCGGGTCCACTGCGCAAGCGGTGAACTCGTATAACGTGGAGAATGGCATGGATCGTGATCAAAAGACCGCGGCCGTAGCCGAGCTGAACCGCACCTTTTCCGAGGTCGGCGTCGTCGTTGTCACGCGCAACCTCGGCCTGACCGTCGCACAGTCCACTGTGCTGCGGAACAAGATGCGCGACGCCGGCGCGACCTACAAGGTCTCGAAGAACAAGCTTGCCAAGATCGCAATGGACGGCACCGACTACAGCTCGCTGGGCGACATGCTCACGGGTCCGGTCGGTCTGGCCAGCTCCATCGATCCCGTCGCGGCCGCCAAGGTGGTCGTGGAATTCGCGAAGACGAACGACAAGTTCGAAATCGTGGGTGGGGCGATGGGCGCGACGACCCTCGACGTCGACGGTGTGAAGGCGCTCGCAACGCTGCCCTCGCTGGACGAACTGCGTGCCAAGATCGTTGGCCTCATCGTGGCACCCGCCACGAAGCTGGCAACGATCACGCAGGCTCCGGCAGCGCAGCTCGCGCGCGTACTTTCCGCCTACGCGGAGAAGGAAGCCGCCTGATCTTGCAGGCCTTTCGTTACCTTTTTGAACTGATGGGGCATGAGCCCCGAGATGGAGATTTATCATGGCAGACCTGAACGCGCTCGTTGAGAGCCTGAGCGAACTGACCGTTCTCGAAGCAGCTGAGCTTTCGAAGCTGCTCGAAGAGAAGTGGGGCGTTTCGGCCGCAGCAGCGGTCGCAGCACCGGCAGCAGGCGGCGGCGCCGCTGCTCCTGCAGCAGAAGAGCAGACCGAATTCGACGTCATCCTGACCGGCGACGGTGGCAAGAAGATCAACGTCATCAAGGAAGTCCGTGCGATCACCGCGCTCGGCCTGACCGAAGCCAAGACGCTGGTCGAGTCGGCTCCCAAGGCCGTCAAGGAAGGCGTGTCGAAGGACGAGGCCGCCAAGATCAAGGCGCAGCTCGAAGCAGCCGGCGCTACGGTCGAGGTTAAGTAAGCCGCAGCTGGAGAGACGATTTAGCTAAGGCTAAATCGCACTCCAGCAAGGCCGGCCGGCGGCACGCAGTGTCGACCGACGAAGCAGGGGCTTTGCCCCTGCTGGCCGCAGCTAAGAAAAAGGGCGGCCCCAGCAATGGGGTCGCCCTTTTTCGTGTCTGGTGGTGGCGGGTCGTCTTTCGCGCGGCGACGTTGCGCGCGGGACCTGTGCTTCGATACGAGCCCTCGATACGCTCCTTACGGCGCTACTCGGTCTCTACTCAGCACGAACGGAGAGGGGGCAGGCGACTTCCCCCCTACTTTTCGCTACCGCTCGAACGTCGCAGCATGCGGCCGGGCGGCGACCGTCGTGAACATCTTTGCGGGCCCGTCCAGCCAGAAGGGGGCGAGCTTGGCGGAGTCGACGCGTTCGATGCCGACGACCCAGGCGCGTGCGGTTTGGGCGTCGTCACCGGCGGTGGCGTAGAGGATGTTGGTGGCGATGACGGGGACGAACATCGGGCGGTTGGCGGCGGTCATCGTCTGGATCGCGTCGCGGGCGATCGCGACGACGGTGCGGATGGTGCGCGATTCACCGGGTGCCAGCGCGAAGGGCGGCGTGGCCGGGCGACCGATCGGGGCAGCATTGAACCGGGCGAGATCGGTGTCCTGGCCTGCGTGCGCGGTCAGGAGGGCGACGCCGGTGCGGATCGCCTCGGCTGACGCAGTGCCGGTGTTGGTGACGACGAGTTCGCACTCGACGGTGGCGCTGAGGAGGTTGAGGCCGGCGCGTAAGGGGCGAAGATCGCAGGTGACACGGGCTCGGGCGGCCGCCGGCGGCGGCGGAGGCGTTTTTGGACGGGGTTCGAGGAATTTCGGCGCGGCGATGGCGGTCACGGGCACGGTCGTGGGCGTGGGCGTGGGCGTGGGCGTGGGCGTGGGCGCGGTCGTGGGCGCGGTCGTGGGCGCGGTCGTGGGCGCGGTCGTGGGGACCGTTGCGACGGCGGGTGCAGCTGGTGTCGTCGGAGGCGCGACCGCGACGGGAGGCGAAACGGGTTCGGGGGCCGCGGGCGCCGGTGTTGGCTCGGCGACGGTTTCGACGTCCATCTGGTCCTGACGGCGGCCGCGCGGTTTGCGGCGGAGCAACCATAGTCCGGCGAGCACCACGACGATGACGGCGAGCGAGAGCCAGAGCGGCATCGCCCTGCCCGTCTCCGGTGCGGTGATCGTCGGTTGTGCGGTCGGCGCGGGCGTCGCAGCGGGTGAGGGTTGCGGCGCGGGTTGCAGGGCTGGATCGGTAACCGGTGCCTCGGCCGGCGGCGGAGCCACCGTTGGCTCGGGTGCAGGTGTCGCTACCGGGGCAGGCTCGGCCGAGGTCGACGACCGTGCAGCGTCCGTGGCGCTGCGGGTCCGCGTTTCCGGTTCGTTGCGCGCGGGACGTTCGGCGTTGGTCTTTGTCGCGCCGGTCTTTGCCGCATTGGTCTTTTCGGTGGCAGGCTTATCCGTCGGGCGCGGGCTCGGCGTGCGCTGGGGCGTCGGCGTCTCGGTGGGCAGGACGATCTTCGGCGCGTCGGGGATCGGGACGGTCGCGTTGGTCTGCGGCGCGGGGTTCGCCAGCCCCTCCAGTCCGCGAACGGGCGCGGTCTGCTCGGTCTGCGCCAGCGCCGGGCTTGCCGACGCGAGCATCGTCATGGTGGCGAGCAGGGCGGCCAAGGCCCCGCGGTCGGTCGTCATCGTCGAAAATCCCCTGCGCGCGGTCGTCGCGTCGTTGTGGGCGGGGGAGGCTGAACACGGCCCTACGGCAACCCGCGATGCGACGAGGCGCGCCTGGGTAGCGGTGAGACGTGACTGGGGTTGTGGTGGGGGTGGCCGATCGGGGGCGGTATGGCGTTAGGTGATGTGGTTGCTTTTGGCGCAGAGTGGGCGCCGAAGTAGCGGACACAGAGCTGCGGTTTCGCGTGCCTCCCCCTCCGTCTGGCAAGGGCCAGCCACCTCCCTCTGGCGGGGGGAGGATCAGTGGAATTGGGCGGGCGGCGGGCTCAACTTGCCGCGGGGTTGCCCTATTCTCGACACCGGTACAGGCCATCGGGGATGCTTACGACGATGAGATCGCCCGTGATGATGCTTCGATTTCTTCCGTTCTGCGCGCTGGCAGCGGCCCTCGTGCCCGTGGCGGCACAGGCCGACCCGGCGCCGTTCGACCTGACCGGACCGACCCTGCGCGTCGCCGTGACGCATGGGACGACCACGCTGCCGATCGCGCGGGTGCCCAAGCTCGCGACCGGCGACAAGGTTTCGATCGCGGCGGATCTGGCGGTTGGCAAGAAGGACGATGGCGCGCGCTATCTGCTGGTCGCGGCATTCCTGCGGGGTGCGACCGAGCCGCCGCCCAAGTCATGGTTCTTCAAGGCCGAGACGTGGAAAGAGAAGAAGAACGCGCTCGCGTTGAAGGTGCCGGAGGGGGCGCGTCAGCTGGTCGTGTTCCTGGTCCCGGAAAGCGGCGGGTTCGATGCGGTCGTCAACGCCGTCCGGAAACAGCCGGGGGCGTTCGTGCGCGCGGTGCAGGATCTCGACCAGGCGTCGCTCGATCGGGCGCGGCTGGATGCGTTTCTCGACGGAATCCATGCGCTGGAGCGGACGCGGCCGGAGCGGATCGAGGCGGTGTCGCCGTTGCTGTCGCGCAGTCTGGCGATCAAGCTGAAGGCGGAATGCCTCGATCTGGCGGCGGATCTGCAAGCCTCCTGCCTGACGCAAAGCCGCGATTCGCTGGTGCTGGCGGACGGGCAGAGTTCGACGCTGGCGGATACGCTGGTCGGTGCGCCGACCGATCTGGCGCTGCAACTGAGCGCGACGCCGGAGGGCGGGCTCGGCTATTACAGCCCGTATATCGGCGTGGTGCGCGATCTGGCGAAGATCTTCGGCGCGTTCCAGTCGACGCAGTTCCGGTACATCCCGGCGCTGGCGCGGGCGCATGACGATCGGCTGGCGTTGCTGCTGAACGCGGCACCGTCGTTCGCGAGCCCGAAATCGGTGATGGTGGTCGCGATGCCGGTGATCGAAACGGGCGTGCCGCAGACTCCGACGATGCGGCGGGCGGAGGCGGACCGGCTGGTCTGTGCGGCCCGGCCCGATCTGGTGCTGCCGGTCGAGGGCGCGCCGCTGATCTATGCGACCAAGTTCGCGCACGACATGAGCTTGCGGGTCACGACGCCGCAGGGTGGCGTGGTCGAGCTGCCGGTGCAGGCGGATGCCGAGCGCGGCGGGTATGTGCTCGATCAGGTTGGGATGCGGACCGCCGGGCTTGGCAGCGTGACCGATGCGACATTGCATGGGCGCTGGGGCTTCACGCCGTTCGATGGGCCGCGGTTTCGGTTGCAGGTGCCGCGGGCCGGCGGGTGGACAATGGTCGATACCGATCCCGAGAGCCTGGTCGTGGGCCGCGACAACGCGGTGGCGCTGGCCGGGCCGACGCCGAGTTGCGTCGAGGCGGTGACGCTGGTCAGCGATGCGGGTCCGGTGCCGCTCGCGTGGACGACGACGGGCGATCGGATCGCGCTGACCCTGCCGCTGGCGAAGACCGCGCCGGGGAAACTGTCGCTGCTGGTGAAGCAATATGGCGTGGAGGCGCCGGACAAGATCGCGCTGACCGCGCTCGCCGAGGCGGGGCGGATCGATGGCCTGACGCTGTATGCGGGCGATGCCGCAGGGACGCTGGCGGGGACGCGGCTGGACCTGGTGGCGTCGATGACCGTGGACGGCGTGGCGTTCAAGCCGGGCGAGGTCGTGCGGGCCGACAAGGTGGATCGGCTGGCGTTGGTCGCGGATACGGCGCCGGCGTTTGCGGCGGGTCAGGCGAAGACGGCGCTCGTCACGTTGACCGATGGGCGGAAACGCTCGGTGAAGTTCGTCGTCGCGGCGGCGCGGCCGAAGGCGACGCTGATCGCCAAGAGCGTTGCGGTGGCCCCCTCCCCCGGGCTTCCGGTCGTGCTGGTGGGCGATACGGCGATGTCCCAGGATGCCCGGCTGACGTTCTCGCTGCGCGCCGAGGGTACGCGGTTTTCTGCCGGGGACAGCGTCGAGATCGCGACGGCGGATGGGAAGACGACCACGAGTGTCTCGTCGGGGCGCGGGTTGACCGTGCAGGACGATCGGATCGCGGTGGCGACGGTCGAGCCGGGCAAGGCGCTTGGGGTTTCGGCGCATGGGCCGCTCAAGTGGCGGCTGGTCCAGAACGGAGTCGCGGGCGACTGGGTGCCGTTGACGACCCTGATGCGGGTGCCGGGTATTACCGGGGTGACGTGCGCGGAGACTTGCATGCTGGCGGGGACGGATCTGTTCTTGATCGAGTCGGTGGCGGCGAATGCGGGGTTCGCGGCGGCGGCTCGGGTGCCGGAGGGGTTCACCGGGGGGGCGTTTGCGGTGCCGAAGCCGGTTGGGGGGATGCTGTACCTGCGGTTGCGGGATGATCCGGGGGTTACGGCTACGGTGGCGGTGGCGGTGAAGAGCTAGAGGTCCGGTCCTGCGATCCTCCCCCGCCAGGGGGAGGTGGCTGGCACTTGCCAGACGGAGGGGGAGGTAAGGGAAACCGGATGTTCCGTGTCCTCCCCCTCCGTCGCCTTCGGCGCCACCTCCCCCTGGCGGGGGAGGATTTCAACCCCTGTCGTCGTTACGGGATCAGACGGTCGGCGCGGAGTTGTTCGAACAGGTCGAAGAACGCGTCGTCGGTGGGCTGGTATTCCTTGAACCCGAGTCGGCGGCTCTTGCCCATGTCGGTAACCACCTCGATCGGGCGGCCGAGATCGGCGTCGGTGTGCCAGGGGGATGCGAGGCGGGACAGGTCGGCCTCGGCGAGGCCTTCGCGGGCGGCGATCTCGCGCCAGATGCCGGCGTCATCCTTCATCTGCTCTTCGAGCGTCAGGATTGTGCCGTCGAACGGGGCGGCCTCGATCCCGAACCAAGCGGCGATGCGGCCCCACATCCAGCTCCAGCGGAAGACGTCGCCGTTGACGACGTTGAACGCCTCGTTGCGTGCCTCTGGCGTGGTCGCGGCCCACAGCAGATGGTCGGCGAGCAGGCTGGCGCTGGTCATGTCGGTCAAGCCGTTCCACTGCGCGGCCGAGCCGGGGAAGCGGAACGGGCGGCCGGTCTCGCGGCACAGCGTCGCATAGACCGCGAGCGTGGTGCCCATGTTCATCGCGTTGCCGACCGCCTTGCCGATGATCGTGTGCGGGCGGTGGACGCTCCAGCCGAAGCCGTCGCGCTCCGCCGCCTCGAACACCGCGTCTTCCTGCGCATAGTAGAAATTCTCGACGTCGAGGCGCCCTTGTTCCTCGCGGAACGGGGTCTGCGGGAGAACGCCCTTCCCGTACGCCTCGAACGGTCCGAGATAATGCTTGAGCCCGGTGACGAGCGCGACGTGGCGCACGCTGCCGCCGGGGCTGAGCGCGCCGAGCAGGTTGCGGACCATGCCGCCGTTGACGCGGATGTTCTCCGCCTCGTTGTCCTGGCGCGACCAGGTCGCGATGAATACCGCGTCGGGCCTGATGCCGGTCAGGGCCGCCTCCAGGCTGCTCGGATCCTGCAAGTCGGCGGCGACCGGCTGCACGCCGTCCTGTTCGGTCGGCCGCCGCGCGAGGCCGTATACCGCCCAACCCGCCTTCACCAACGCCGCCGCGGTCGCGCTACCGACGATCCCGCTCGTACCTACTACCAATGCCGTTCCGGCCATGTGCAATTCCCGTATCTGGTAATGATCTCGTCGATGTCCCAAACGCGCCGAATTTTGGAAGGGGTCCACGGCGTCCCGTTTGCGGTGGCGGCGGGTGCGCGGTTGTGGCTATGGGGCGCGGATGACTGCATCGGATCTCCAGAGCCTGTTCGTCACCAACCTCGTCCGGTACAATAGCGGCGATCGGCGGCGGTGGCGGCTGATCGTCGGCGATGTGAAGGTCTACAGCCTCGCGACGCACGCGCATTGCAACTGGGCGGTGACCCCGTCGGGCAGCGCGAGCGAGGTCGACGCGGTCGAGCGGCTGGCGGACCGACTGCGCGAGGATCATCCCATCATTACCGCCGGCTGACGGCATCTTACATACGCCGGCTGACGGCTTTCATTTCTCAGGAGTAGACCATGGCGAAGCAATATTGGGCGCAGATCATCGAACTCGACGAGGAGATGACGGCCGCGACGATCCCGGGTGCGACGGATCACGAGGATGCGGCGGATTCGCTGGTGGCGGACTTCGTCGGCGCGATGGGCGGCGAGATCACCTCGGGCGCGGTCCGCGTCTGGGTGCAAGGCGGCGTCGAGAAGGTCTATGACTGGAAGGCGGACTTCACGATGCCCGACATGGACGAGATGGGCGACGAGGACGAGATGGAGGTCGAGGGCGAGATCGAGTTGACGGAGCGGGTTTGATACGCCTGCTCCCCTCCCTGGCAGGGAGGGGTTGGGGGTGGGTCGGCCGGTTGGCGGACGTTTTCCTTCCCAAGCGGCCTACCCACCCCCGGCCCCTCCCTTTCAGGGAGGGGTGAAAGTCAGGGGACGGTTTTACCCGCAGGTGCGAGTTCGTGCCATTCGTGGCCGTCGTGCGCCAGGAGGGCATCCGCCGCAGCGGGGCCGAGCGTACCGGCTTCGTACGGCTCCGGAATGCTCTGGTCGGTCGCCCATAGATCGAGGAACGGCTGCACCGCGGCCCAGCCGGCCTCGATCGCGTCGGCGCGCTGGAACAGGGTCTGGTCGCCGGCGAACAGATCGTAGATCAGCGACTCGTAGCCGGTCAGGTGGCCGATATCGAACGCGTCGGCGTAGCGGAAGTCGAGCGCGATCGGGGCGGTCGCGACTTCGAGGCCGGGCCGCTTGATGTTGATGTCCATGCTCAGCCCCTCGTCGGGCTGGATCTGGATGATCAGGCGGTTGGGCGGAAGCATGTCCGCCGCGGCACCCGGGAACGAGGCGAACGGCACGGGCTTGAAGGTGATCACGATCTCGGTGTCGCGACAGGTCATCGCCTTGCCGGTGCGCAGGTAGAACGGCACCCCCGCCCAGCGCCAGGTGTCGACCATCAGCTTCAGCGCGACATAGGTCTCGGTATGGCTGTCCGGCGCGACGTCCGCGGTGGCGGTGTAGTCGGGGACGTCATGGCCCTGCACCTGGCCCGCCTTATACACGCCGCGGACGCCGTTGCGCTTGGCCTGTGCGGGCGAATAGGCGCGGACCGCCTTCAGCACCTTGCCCTTCTCGTTGCGGATCGCCTCCGCATCGAAGTTCGCGGGCGGCTCCATCGCGACCATCGCGAGCAGCTGGAACAGATGGTTCGGTACCATGTCGCGCAAGGCGCCGGTCGCATCGTAAAACTTGCCGCGGGTGCCGACATCGACGGTTTCGGCAGCGGTGATCTGGACGTGCGCGATGCAGTCCGAATTCCAGACCCGCTCGATCATCATGTTCGCGAACCGCGCGGTCATGATGTTCTGGACCGTTTCCTTGCCGAGGAAATGATCGATCCGGTAGACCTGCGCCTCCGAAACCTTGTCGAGGATGCGCGCATTGAGATCGCGTGCGGAGGCGAGATCGTGGCCGAACGGCTTCTCGATCGCGATCCGACGGAAGGCGCGCGGGGTTTCGGCCATCAGCCCGTGATCCGCGAGCTTGTCGACGATATCGCCGAAGAACTTGGCCGGGACCGCGAAGTAGAACGCGACGTTGCCGGTCACGCGGGTCTTGAGCTGTTCGTAGACGTCGTCCTTGGTGAAATCGCCCTGGAGGTAGCCAACGCGATCCTTGAGGCGGGCCCAGGCCGCGCCCTTTTCGCCCGCGCCCTCGCCGCCCTTCGCGTCGAAGCTGCCGAGCGCATCGCGGAGCGTCTGGTCGTTCCCCTCGTCGATGCCGACGCCAAGCACGTGGAAGTCGTCGCCGACCAAGCCCAGCCGGGTCATGTTGACCAGCGCGGGCATCAGCAGCCGGCGGGTGAGATCGCCGAATGCCCCGAAGATCACGAGCGTCGTGGGCGGTGCTGGCTTCACGGACTTGCTCATGAATTCGCCTCGGACATGCATCGACCCTTTCTACGGCAGTTCTGGGGTGTGGGTGGTTCTCTCAAACAGCGTAGCGTGCGCCGATGTTCCCGGCACGTGTTGTGTCGCGCTAACCCCGGCGGTCAGGTCGCCGTGAGGATATTGTCGCCGAACGAGCGTGCGTCGACCTCGGACCAGTCGAGTTCCTCCTGCAAGCGGCGATAGACGTCCTCGGCGATCTCGCCACTGTCGTGCATCCGGTGCAGGACGACGCGCTGGCAGGCGATCATCTCGAGGTGGAGTTCGTCGAATTCGGAGGTCGCCTGCGGATCGTCGGCCTCGGCGGTGACCTTGCCCGCCGCGCCATAGCGGAAGCGCAGCGCATCCGCCGCTTCGCCGGCACGCGCGGGCAGCACGGCGAGGCCGGCTTCGATCAGGCGTTTGCGCGCGGGAGCGATCTCGTCCGCGAGCCCGGAATCCGCGCCGAGGTTCAGACGGCGGATCAGCGGGCCGAGGGTCAGCCCTTGCAGCACCAACGTACCGATCACCACGCCGAACGCGGCGAGCACGATCAGGTCGCGGCCCGGCACCGAACTCGGGAGCGCGAACGCGGTGGCGAGCGTCAGCAACCCGCGCATGCCGGACCAGGACAGGATCAAGGACGCATTCCACGGCGGCGGCTTGGGGAGCCAGGACGGCGCGTAGCGGCTGGCGATCGCGCCCTCGACGAAGCGCACGAAGAACACCCACGCGACACGCGTCACCAGCACGGTCGCCAGCACCGCGGTCGCGAACCCGATCGCCGGCCAACGCTCGGCCGCGGGCAGACGCTCCAGCACGTCGCGCGATTGCAGCCCCATGAGCGCGAAGGCGATGATGTTGAGGACGAGGACCGCCGCCGACCATACCGCCGCACTCTGAAGCCGGTCGCGCGCCGGCTGGCCGATCGGACGACGCTGCGACACGATCATGCCGAAGGTCACGACCCCGAGCACGGGCGAAATGTGCAGCCGCTCGGCCAGCAGCCAGATCCCGAAGGTCACCGCGAAATC
Organism: Sphingomonas faeni; assembly: GCF_024273235.1. Lineage (GTDB taxonomy): Bacteria > Pseudomonadota > Alphaproteobacteria > Sphingomonadales > Sphingomonadaceae > Sphingomonas > Sphingomonas faeni_A. The sequence goes on from NZ_JANBVH010000047.1 coordinate 23,186, forward strand.
GGCGAGGCTCGCACCCAGCGTGCCCGCGAACAGCGGTGCGACGCGGAGATAGATCCATGCCGCCACCGCGCCGAAGACGATCCCGCCGGGCACCGCGGCGGCGAGCGCGAGCGGCGTCACCGGCGTGTCCGAATGCGTCGCGAACGCCACTGCGAGCCCGAACAGCAGCAACGCGGTGGCGTCGTTGAGCAGGCTTTCGCCCTGAAGCAGCAACAGGCCGCGGCGGGGAATGCCGACCTCCCCCAATACGGCCTCGGAGGCGGCGGCATCGGGCGGCGCGACGATCGCTCCCAGCGCGAAGGCGGCGGCGAGCGGCAGGCCGCCCAGCGTCATCCCGACCAGCGCGACCATCGCCGCGGTCACGAGCACCGCGAACACGGCCAGCGACAGGAGCGGGAACCAGTAGCGCCGCAACGCCCGCGGACTGGTGTGATAGGCGGCGTGGAGCAGCGCCGGCGCGATGAACAACGCCAGCGCCAGATGCGGCTCGACTGCGATCTTGGGCGCGAACGGCAGGACTGCGAAGCCCAGCCCCGCTGCGACGAGCAAGGTGGGATACGGGACGTTCAGCTTGCGCGCGAGGACCAGCAGGACCAGCGCGGCGAGCAGGATCGCATCGAGGCTTTCGAACAATTGCACGCGGGCGCAACGGGCGGCGGCGGCGGATGGGCCCGACGCTCGATCGGGGCGGGTCGGACGGCCAAAAAAAACCACCCCGTGCGTGACGCACGGAGTGGCCTAGGTTCAGGGAGGAGGTACGCTAGAAGCGTACCGTACGGCGCCGCGAAAGGGGGGGACACGATGCCGTACAGGATCTAAATGGGTGAGCCCCGTTTTGGTTCAACCCTTGTTGCGACGCACCGCAAATAATTTTTCGCGAGGGTGACGTCGGCTGTTCAGCGACGCCGGAAAACCGGGGCCATCCGCGCCAGAACCGGATCGCGGAGCAGCAGGTGATGACGCAGCGCGGCACCGATATGCAGGACGACGAGCGCGAGCATCATCCAGCCCAGCACGCCGTGCGCCTCATGCCCCAACCGCCCGGTCGCGGCCGACACCGGCAGGTAAGGAATGTCGAACAGGCCGAACCAGTTCAGCGGCGAACGCTTTGCAGAACCCGACACCATCATCCACCCGGTCAGCGGCAAGGCGATCATGAATATGTAGAGCAGCGCATGCGCGGCATGCGCGAGCGCCTTTTCCCACATCGGGGTATGGACCGGCAGCGGCGGCGGGCGATGTGCCAGCCGCCATGCGATCCGTCCCGCGGTCAGCACCAGCACCGTGATGCCGAGCGCCTTGTGCGCCCCCATCAGGCTGCGCAGCGCCGGCACCGGATCATGCAGCAGGCCGACCGCAATGTTGAAGATCACCAGCAGCGCGATCGTCCAGTGGAACCAGATCGCCACCCTCGAATAGCGGTCCGGCACGGGTCCGTTCGGACGATCCTGCGCTGCCATGTGTCTTCCTTCGATAGAGGGCTAGCCCGTCGCGATCAGACGTTGAACGGGGTCGGTGCGGCCATCTGCGGCTGCGGCGTCTGGCCAAGCTGCGCCTGGCGCGCGAAGATGTCACGCATCAACGACAACGAGAAGAGGTGCGCGTAGAGCAGCGGGAGCATGCCCGACTTGCTCATCTTGCGCAGCGCGTCGCCGCGCAGGTCGATCAGCTTCTCCTCGTTGATCATCTGGAAACCGCGATAGACGAACGGCTGCTCGGCACCGTCGGGCTGGATCGTGACTTCGCCGTCCATCAGCAGGTCGAGCTCGCGCAGTTCGTTCATGAAGTTCTGCGTGCGCGCGCCGGCCTGTTCGAACGACTCGTTGAAGCCGAGGATGTTCTTGGTCAGCTCGGTCGGCTGGCCGTTCTCGAACAGCGCATCGCCATCCTCGAACTCGCCGAGCGTCGGCGACGTCGGATCGAAGCAGAGCGACAGCTCCTGTGCGTCCGGGTGCAGGCGCGCGAGCATGTACGGGTAGCGACGGACATAGGCGGGGACGTAGAACGTGCTCTCGGTCAGCTTGCCGTCGTCGCCGACGAACACGTTGACGCCCTCGTTCAGGCCCATCAGCGCGAGCGGGATGGCATCGTCGCCGGTCGAGAAGACGATCGGCATGTGGCGCTGGACCAGCGGGAACTCGTCGACGGTGATCGGGATGGCGTGCTGGCCGACCAGGAACGGCGCGCTGTCCTGCGGGCGGACCTTGTAATTGGCGTGCGTGTCGCTCGAGAGCGGCTCGAGGCCGTTGTAGAAAAGCGGAAGCTGGGCGGCGCTGGCCATGTTACTCTCCGGATCGGTCAGATTTGAGCCGGCGGCTGGTGCCACCGATTGGGGCGAGGCTGTATGGTGCGGGGCCGGCTGGTGCAAGTGTGACGCGCTTTTCGGGGGCGGGAGGCGACCGTTCAAGCTTCGATCCTCCCCCGCCAGGGGGAGGTGGCTGGCACTTGCCAGACGGAGGGGGAGGAAGGGGAAACCTCTGTTCCGTGTCCTCCCCCTCCGTCACCTTCGGCGACACCTCCCCCTAGCGGGGGAGGATCATCCGTTATCGTTAGACGAGCTTGCCGGGGTTGAGGATACCAAGCGGGTCGAGTGCGGCCTTGATCGCCCGGAGCGCGGTCATCCGCGCGGGCGACGACAGCCGCTCCAACTCGTCGCGCTTCATCTGGCCGATGCCGTGCTCGGCCGAGATCGAGCCGCCCGCCGCCGTCACCAGATCGCCGACGAAGCGGGTGACGACCGGCGCGTCCTCGGCATACCAGTGCGCGGGGTCGGTGCCGGGGGCGGCGCGGACGTGGAAATGGACGTTGCCGTCGCCGAGATGGCCGAAGCCGCTGGCATGCGTGCCGGGGAAGCGCGCGTCGCACGCCGCCGCCGCCTCGATCATGAAACGCGGCATCGTCTCGACGGGAATCGAAATGTCGTGCTGCGTCGCGGGGCCGAGCGCGCGTTCGGCGGCGGAGAGCGAGTCGCGGAGGAGCCAGAACGCCTCCGACTGGGCTTCGCTGGTGGCGATCGTCGCGTCTTCGATGGCGCCGTCCTCCAGCGCTTGGGCGAGCAGGCGTTCGAGGAGTGCGCTGGGGGATTCGCCTTCGGTAGTCGCCGACGTGGCCTCGATCAGGAGGTGCCAGGGGTGACGGCCAGCGAGCGGGGCGCGGGCGTTCGGGAGATGCGCCACCGCCGCGTCGAGCGACTCGGCGGGGAGGATCTCGAAGCTTTCGATCGCATCGGTCTTCGCCTGCATCGTGCGCAGGAGCTTGAGGGCAGCCTGGGGAGACGCGATGCCGACCCACGCGGTGCCGCGCGCCGCGATCGCGGGGGCGAGGCGGAGCGTGGCGGCGGTTATGACGGCCAGCGTGCCCTCCGCGCCGATGAACAACTGGTCGAGGTCGTAGCCGCGATTGTCCTTCTTCAGTGCGGACAGACCGTCGTGGATGCTGCCGTCGGCGAGCACCGCCTCGACGCCCGCGACGAGGCCGCGCATCGTGCCGAACTTCAGGACCTGCGTGCCGCCGGCGTTGGTCGAGACGAGCCCGCCGATCGTGGCGGTGCCGCGCGCGCCGAGCGTCAGCGGGAAGCGCCACCCCTGCCCTTGCGCGGCGGAGTCGAGGTCGGCGAGGATCACGCCGGCCTCGGCGATGGCGAGCCCGGCTTGCGCATCGACGCTGCGGATGCGGTTGAGGCGGCGCAGCGACAGGATCAGCGCGCTGCCGTCCGACGGCGCGGTCGCGCCGCCGACCATCGAGGTGTTGCCGCCCTGCGCGACCAGCGGCACGCGGTGCTCGGCGGCGGCCTTGACGATCAGCGCGACCTCTGCGGTCGAGGTCGGCGACAGCATCGCGGGCGCGGCGCCGTGGAAACGGCCGCGCCAGTCGTGCAGCCAGGGATCGATGTCGGCGGGGTCGGTGACGATCGCCTTGGCGTCGAGATGCGGTGCGAGCGCGGCCAGCATCGCGGCTTGCGAGGGTGTCAGGGCTGCTGTTTGAATTTCGGGCACGCGAGACGCGCTAGACAAAATTCATCGCGCGTTCAACGATTGGCCCTAACGGCTACGTCAACATGATCCATCCCGCGATTCCCGCCACCCTGCTCGCGCTCGCGGGCCCCTTCGCTGCGGACCCCTTTTCTGCGGGCAGGCGCGATGCTCCACGACCGGGGTTCGGGCTGGACGGCGTGCAGATCGCGCAGGTCTCGATCCACGAACGGATCATCATCCGCGTGCCCCGGATGAGCCGGGCCCCTGCGCGTACCTTCTCGCCGCCGCGGGAGTGGAAGGAGCATAAGGGCCCCAAATGCATCGCGGTCGCCGCAATCGCCGGCGCGATGCTGAACAAGGAGGGCGCGGTCGACCTGGTGATGGACGACACGACCCGGTTGCGCGCGCGGCTCGACGGCGACTGCAGGCCGCTCGATTATTATTCGGGGTTTTATCTGCGGCCGGGGCCCGACGGTTTGATCTGCAAGGATCGCGACGCGATCCGCATGCGCTCTGGCGCGCGGTGCGAGATCGATGGGTTCAAGAGCTTGCGGTTGAAGAAGAAGTAGGTCGGTCGCTTAGGAACGCGTACACTGCCTGTTCGAACATCCTGTTTCGGTTCGACGAGCACCCGCACCCTACAACCACCTCCCCGGCGAAGGCCGGGGTCCAGTTGGGTGACGTTGCCAACTCTGAGCTACCGTTCGTTACTGCGACCTTTCCAACTGGACCCCGGCCTTCGCCGGGGAGGTGCGTCTGGTGAATTCACGCATACGCACCTCGTTCAAGCTCCGCGAATGCAGCCGGTAATTGACCTTTACCCGCCCACCGGCCCCTCCCCACCCTCCATTCACCGCGTTTCCTTGACATTTGTCGCAAAATCGGCGAGCGCCGGGACGCTTGAGGGCAGTGCATTTCACCCTCTATTTACCGGACATTTGCATGAGTTTTGCCGATCTCGGCCTCTCCGACGAACTGCTGAAGGCAGTCACCGACTCCGGCTATACCGAGCCGACCCCGATCCAGGCCGGCGCGATCCCGTCGGTGCTGATGATGCGCGACATCATCGGTATCGCCCAGACGGGCACCGGCAAGACCGCGTCGTTCGTGCTGCCGATGATCGACATCCTCGCGCATGGCCGCAGCCGCGCGCGGATGCCGCGTTCCTTGATTCTCGAACCGACGCGCGAACTCGCCGCGCAGGTGGCGGAGAATTTCGAGAAATACGGCGTCAACTCGAACCTCTCGATGGCGCTGCTGATCGGTGGCGTGTCGATGGGCGACCAGCTCGCCGCGCTGGAGAAGGGCGTCGACGTGCTGATCGCGACGCCGGGCCGGCTGATGGACCTGTTCGGGCGCGGCAAGATCATGCTCAACGGCTGTTCGCTGCTGGTGATCGACGAGGCGGACCGGATGCTCGACATGGGCTTCATCCCCGACATCGAGGAAATCTGCACCAAGCTGCCGAAACAGCGCCAGACGCTGCTCTTCTCGGCGACGATGCCGCCGCCGATCAAGAAGCTGGCGGACAAGTTCCTGACCAATCCCAAGACGATCGAGGTGTCGCGCCCGGCGTCGACCAACCTCAACATCAAGCAGTATCTGGTGCCGGTGCCGAGCCAGACCGCCAAGCGCGACACGCTGCGCCGCATACTTGCGCAGGAAGAGGTGACGAACGCGATCATCTTCTGCAACCGCAAGACGACGGTGCGCGACCTCAACAAGGTGCTGAAGCAGGCGGGCTACAAGTCGGGCGAGATCCACGGCGACATGGAACAGCCGCAGCGGCTGGCCGAACTCGAGCTGTTCAAGTCGGGCGCGGTGACGATCCTCGTGGCGTCGGACGTCGCGGCGCGCGGGCTCGACATCAAGGGCGTCTCCACCGTGTTCAACTATGACGCGCCGTGGCATCCCGACGACTATGTCCACCGGATCGGGCGGACGGGGCGCGCAGGGGCTACAGGCACGGCGTACACGTTTGTTGCGCCGGACGATGCCGAGAATATCGTCAATATCGAGAAGCTTACCGGGCAGACGATCGAGCGGCTGAAGGGTGCCGAGCCCAAGGCTGCCGCGGCACCTGCTGCGACCGAAGACGAGGGCACGGCGCGGCGCGCACGGCCGCGTCGCGGGGCGCGGTCCGAGACGTTTACGCCGGTGCCGGTTGCAGCTCCGGTTGCCGAGGAGTCGGATCGGCCACGGACGCGGCGGGCGCCGCGGGCGGATACGGTAGCCCCGGCGATCGTCGCCGAAGTGCTGGCTGCGGCGGAGCCGGTTGCGGCGGCCAAGCGTCCACGCTGGGAGCGTACGCCGATCGACGAGCCCGTGCCCGCCGTGGTGCCTGCGGCAAAGCTGCGCGTCGATTCGCCGGCCGCGGTCGAGTCGGCGTATGTGGAACCGGTTCGTGCCGCGCCCGTGCGGTCGGAGCCGGTCCGGTCGCAGCCTGCCCGTCCAGAGCCCGTCCGTTCGGAACCTGCCCGTTCGGAAGCGGCGAAGGTCGAGCCGCCACGGACCGAGCGCATCCCTGCGGACCCGAGCCGCGGTCGTCGCGAGCCGGTGGCCGATGCGCCGGCGGATGGCTGGAACGGACCGTTCCCGAGCTTCCTGAATGCCGTGATCGGAGGATATGAATGATGTCGATGCGCCGTATCGCTGCCCTCGCCCTGCTCGCCACCGCGGTCGCGGCCCCTGCCGCGCCCCGTGCGAAGGTGGTGGCGCCGCGTGTGAATACGGCGAGCTTCGACAAGCTGCCGCAGCCCTTGCCGCTGCCGTATGACGAGGCGGCGAACGCCAATGCGCAGGTCGCCGCCGCGCGGGCACGCGCGCTGAAGACGCACAAGCGGCTGCTGATCGATCTCGGCGGCAACTGGTGCCTCGATTGCCGTCTGCTGGCGGGGACGATCGACCTGCCGGAGATGAAGCGCTTCGTGGACAGCAAGTTCGTGGTCGTCACGGTGGATATCGGCCGCTTCGACAAGAACGGGCAGATCGCGGCGGGTTACGGCATCAAGGGGCGGCTCAAGGGCGTGCCGGCAGTGCTCGTGGTCGATCCGCGGACGAACAAGCTGCTGAACGCCGGGCATGAGACCGAGCTGGCGGATGCCCGGTCGATGGGGCCGCAGGCGTTGGCGAACTGGCTGGCGAAGTGGGCGGCTTGATCGTTTCTGATTGAGGATCGAGCCGGGATACCGGCGATCGGTATCCCTCGCGAGTGTTCGCTGGCAGAGGTCGGGTACAGTCGGGCGACGGGGTGTATAAGGCCCGTCGCCCCAGCGGAAGCTGGGGTCTCAAGCGGCAGGGTCACGGTCCATTGCCGGGATACCCCAGCGTTCGCTGGGGTGACGGGTGAGGGGGACGGGGTGAATTTGGTTGCCGTGGCGGATACGGTTGCCGTCCGCCAATGCTTCGCTCCAGCGGAAGCCGCGGCCAAGTTGGCAAACTGATAGCGCTAGAAGTTTGACCTATCGGTTCTCCCGCGAACGCGGGAGTCCAGGGTCCAGCAGCGATATCGTTTGGAACCCTGGGCCCCCGCTTTCGCGGGGGAACGGTTAAGCTTTCACGACCGGGATCAACGCATCGTCCAACGCCCCCGCCTGAATATAGGCCGGACGTTCCTTCAGCCTTTCCGCATAATTGGCAAACGCGTCACGCTTCGGTAGCCAGTCGAATTGCTGTCCCCAGATAACCTGCGAGCCGACATAGACATCCGCGGCGGTGAAACAGTCTCCGGCGATATAGTCATGCGCGCCGACGGCCTGTTCGAGCACGGCGACCATCGTCTCGAAATTGCCATAGCCGACCATCCGCTCCTGCGAGTCCGTCGGCACGACGCCGAGCGCGCGGTTCGCGGTGGCCGCTTCGACAGGGCCGGCGGCGTAGAACAGCCAGCGGTAATAGGCGGCGCGTTCGTTGGCGTGCGGTGCGAGATCGGCGTCGGGGAACGCCTCGGCCAGATACGCGCAAATCGCGGCGCATTCGGTGACGGTCTGGCCGTTGTGGACGATCGTCGGGACCTTGCCCATCGGGTTGATCGACAGGAACGGCTCGGCCTTCATCGTCGACGCGTAGTCGAGGACGACGGTTTCGTACTCGGCGCCGACCTCTTCGAGCATCCACCGCGCGATCCGGCCGCGGGACATCGGGTTGGTGTAGAGCGTTAGCGTCATGCGACTCTCCTTGAGAACGGATCGTGAACGATGGTCTCATGGAGTGAGGGTGCGGTCAAGCGGCTGGCTGGCGAAGTAA
>NZ_JANBVH010000048.1 GCF_024273235.1 Sphingomonas faeni
GCATCGCTGGCACGATCTGGGCAATAAGGTTGTCGTCTCCGGTCGCCGGCGCGGCTTGCTCGAGGAAACGGTCGAAGGACGGACAGGTATGGGATTTTACGAGTTGGACGTCGATGATACCGACGCGATCGGGACTGTCACGCGCCGGCTGATTGCCGAGCATCCTGACCTCAATGTGCTGGTCAATTGCGCGGGGATTTCGGGCTCAGAAGACATCACAACCGCCCGCGATCTCTCGCGCGGAGAAAAGATGATCGCGACCAATTTTCTCGGCCCCGTCCGCATGATCGATGCGCTGGTCGATCATCTCAAGTGTCGCCCGGCAGCCGCCGTCGTCAACGTATCTTCGGGTACCGGTTTCGTGCCCTATCCCGCGGCGCCAACCTATTCAGCGAGCAAGGCAGCGCTGCATTCCTACACGATGTCCCTTCGCGCGCTCATGCGAGGCGCGCTGCAGATTATTGAGATCATCCCGCCGCAGGTCGCCACGGACCTGATGGACGGCCTGGAAAAACTCGCCCTTTAGCGTTGCGCTGGAGAAGTTTGCCGACGACGTGATGGTGCAACTCATCGCCTATCCATTCGCGGACGAGATTACCGTTGATGAAGTGAAGCCGTTCCGTTTCGCTGAACGGGACGGCAAGATGACAGAGATTGTAATGGGTATGGTCGGGGATAGCTAGCGGATCGCTTCTCGTCAGCTAAGACAAACCACTGGCCTACTCATAAGTCCGTTTTCCTGGCTTGAACGACAGCTATTTTGGTCGGTTTCACAGGCCTGTGGATAGGCTATTGGCGAATCCAAGCAAAGTCACACATGAACGAGCGGAAGCTTACGAGAATTGAGCACGGCAGCTTAATGTCGTCTTTTGGGTCAATATTCCCTGCCCGGCTGGACCTGTGCACATATCTTATGGTCTTTGCCGGTATTGCTCAGGACGCAATCCAGAACAGCTATCATTAGGCTGGCGGACCAATTGTATAGTGAACTGTACACATGGCCTTAGCAATATCTGCTGGAGCACGGATGTTGAAACCGGTGGCAACAGGTGCAACTCAGCTTAGTGGCGGATAAGCCGTGGTCTTCTGAATCCTTGGCCAAATGATCACGGCCTATCCGCACGCCAAGGTAGTTTAGGTCGCCTGGTTGGAGGATACGGGCTTGGCCGTAACGTCGAAGCGGTCGGCATTCATGACCTTTACCCAGGTGCGAACGAAGTCGCGAACGAACTTCTGCTCATGACCGTTCTCGGCATAGACTTCAGCCGTTGCACGCAACTGCGAATTCGAACCGAAGACCAGATCGGTGCGCGTCGCCTGCCACTTCTTCTCGCGACCGCCGCGATCGTAACCGATGAACTTCTCGTCGCTCGACGTGTCGACCAGATCCCAGAACGTGTCGTTGTCGAGCAGGTTGACGAAGAAGTCGTTGGTCAGCTGGCCCTTACGCTCGGTGAGTACGCCCTCGGGCGCGTCGCCAAAGTTCGCACCAAGCACGCGCAGGCCACCGACCAGCACGGTCATCTCAGGCGCGGACAGCCCGAGCAATGAAGCCTTGTCGAGCAACAGCTCCTCGGTCTTCACCGGGTGACGCGTCTTCAGGTAGTTGCGGAAGCCATCGGCCTGCGGCTCCATCCACACGAAGCTCTCGACATCGGTCCACTCCTGCGTGGCGTCACCGCGTCCGCCGAGGAATGGCACCGACACGTCATGCCCCGCATCGCGTGCCGCCTTTTCGACTGCTGCCGAACCCGCCAACACGATCGCATCGGCCAGCGACATGTTACCGCGCAGCTCGTTGAGCTTGGCCAGTACCGTACTCAGCTGCTCGGGCTCGTTGACCGGCCAGTCCTTCTGTGGAGCGAGCGCGATGCGCGCACCGTTGGCACCACCGCGGTGGTCCGACCGACGATAGCTCGATGCCGATGCCCAGGCGGTCTTGACCAGCTGGCCGATCGTCAGCCCGCTCGACAGCACGGCGTCCTTGAACGCTACAACGTCGGCGTCCGACGGCGCGGTGCCTTCGGGAACCGGATCCTGCCAGATCAGCGTCTCCTCAGGCACCTCAGGCCCAAGGTAGCGGACCCGCGGACCCATGTCGCGGTGCGTCAGCTTGAACCAGGCGCGCGCGAACGCATCGTCGAGTGCCGACTGATCGTCACGGAAACGTAGCGCAATCTCGCGGAACTCGGGATCCATCTTCAGCGCCATGTCGGCGGTCGTCATCATCGTCGGCACACGCTTGCTGGGGTCGCGTGCGTCGGGGGCCATGTCCTCCAGCTCAGGGTTGACCGGCTGCCACTGCTTCGCGCCGGCCGGGCTCTCGGTCAGCTCATAGTCGTACTTGAACAGCAGTCGCAGATAATCGCCGGTCCACTTGGTCGGGTTGTTGGACCACGCGCCCTCGACGCCCGAGGTTGTGATGTGGCCTTGGCCGATCTCCTCGCTGTCGGTCAGCCAGCCGAGGCCCTGCATGTGCACGGCTTCCGAAGACGGGGCTTTGAAATGCGGTGCCGGCTTTGCGCCGTGGGCCTTGCCGAAGGCATGACCGCCAGCGGTCAGTGCGACAGTTTCCTCGGAGTTCATCGCCATCCGCTGGAAGGTGGCCTTCATGTCGCGCGCGGACAGAAGCGGGTTCGGATCACCACCCGGACCTTCCGGATTGACGTAGATGAGACCCATCTGGATCGCGGCGAGCGGTCCTTCGAGTTCGGGTAGGTCCTCGCTAATGCGGGTCTGCGCACCTTCGTTGACCCACAGCTCCTCGGCACCCCAGAACGTGTCGCCCTCGGAGGCGAAAACGTCCTTGCGGCCACCGGCGAAACCGAAGATCGGTCCGCCCATGCTCTCGATCGCGACGTTGCCGGCGAGAATGAACAGATCGGCCCAGCTGATGTTCTTGCCGTACTTCTGCTTCAGCGGCCACAACAGGCGACGTGCCTTGTCGAGGTTGCCGTTGTCCGGCCACGAATTAAGCGGTTCGAAGCGCTGCTGACCCGACGATGACCCACCACGGCCGTCAGTGACTCGGTAGGTGCCAGCAGCATGCCACGCCATGCGGATCATGAACGGGCCGTAGTGACCATAGTCGGCAGGCCACCAGGCCTTGCTGTCGGTCATCAGCGCCGTCAGGTCCGCCTTCAGCGCGACATAGTCGAGCTGCTTGAACGCCTCGGCATAGTCGAACTCTTCGCCCATCGGGTCGGGAGAAACCCCATGCTGGTGCAGCATGTCGATTGGCAGCGCATCGGGCCACCAATCCTTGTTCGTACGCCCGAGCAGCGAGCGAGCCTTGACCTCACCACCACCCTGGGGACCCATCGGGCAACCGCTGCTCTTGGGCTGTTCGTAATCGGCCATTTCGGCGTCCTCTCTCGATAGGGGCAATCGTATTACGGTTATCATGCCGGATCTGAAGGACATTTGTCCAATCGATTGTTCGGGAAAGATCGATCACATTAGTCGATCACAGACGGAAGTCTGGCATTTTCTCTGACAGCGCGTACATACGCCATGAGATCGACGGTGATACTAGTTACGCCGATGGAAGTCGGGGCTACAGTCTCCGAGATACCTTCGATGAGATACCGCCTCGGAACCCCATCATAAACTACCGCGGCACCGAAGCACGGTGCCGTGGATTTGCTGCCATTCAGCCGTTTCCGGTGGCAAGCCTATCGGTCGTTATCGAGCGGCAGGCTATTCTGGATCGTCTGCGCCAGTGCGCGCATGTCGTCCCCGCGGCCGCTGCCCACACGCCACGCCAGCACGACCTTCCGGTCCGCCCTTGATGGCAGGGGTGTCGTGTCAATTCGTCGACCGTCTATCAGTCCGGCGTCTATTGCCATTTGGGGCAAGAAGGTCGTTCCCAGACCTGCTTCTACAAGCTCCACTAGCGTATGAAGGGATGTCGCTACCATCGCCGACGGGCGGGCCTTTGGCAGGCCGCAGCCAATCAAGCCGTGATCGCTCAGGCAGTGCCCGTCCTCGAGCAACAGGAGGGTTTGTGGGTCGAGCAATGGTGAGACACCCTGCCGCGGGGTCGCGAGCAACAATGGGTCTTGCATGATCTCGACATAGTCCACCTTGCCGCAATCATACGGTAGCGCGAGAATAACCGCGTCCAAAACACCGCGATACAGCTCGGCACAGGCACGCTCGCTCGTCATCTCCCGGACCTGTAGCTCCAACTGCGGGAACTTCATCCGCAAAGCGCCGAGTGCGCGCGGCAGGAGAAATGGCGCGACCGTTGGAATGATGCCAAGGCGAAGGGTGCCAGTGAGCGGCTTTGCCGCCGCGACGGCGAAATCGGTCAACGCTGATGTAGCGTCAAGTACGCTACGGGCTCTCAGAACGAAAGCCTCACCGATATCGGTGAACCGCAGCGAGCGTTGCGTTCTCTCAACGAGCTGCATTCCGATAAGCCGTTCGAGTTCGGCGATGCCCGACGACAAGGTCGATTGCCCGACGCCTAAGGCCGCGGCGGCTCGACCGAAATGGCCGGTCTCACGAAGTTCTACCAGGTAGCGCAGTTGGCGCAGCGACGGGGTTACGACATTAGGCACAAGGGCAATCTTAGTCCAATTTGTGCAGGAATGCTTGGAGATTTGCCCGAACACCACGATAGCCCATAGCCGACACAGGTTCGGGAATGGCGCGGCAATTTCATCGTGAACCAACGGCTGCAGTTGGGATGCCGTGGAATTAGCCTGAATGGCTGAAAGTGGGTCGAATAGACTACAAGCGACGCTGGCACTCAGATCAAATAAGCGTCGAGACGAAGGCCATGACCTCGTCGATTGAATGATTTCCGGTGCGGATCCTTGACTGCCTCGACCAGCGTGATTGCATGTTCCCAAGGCAATTGTGCAATGACCTGTTGCACGATTTCGCGGTTGGGGAAGGCCTCGGCCAGCGCCCGCATATATTTGAGATTCCGCGGCGAAAAGCCTGTCATCTCCGGGAAGTCGTGCTTCAGGTCCGCCGAAAGTCGGTCGACGATCTTGGCGCCCCATCCAGCGCTGTCCTGCCTATCCAGGATGTCGCGGCCGATTTCCCAGTATAGCAGGATCAGTTCCTCGTTGGCTGCCAATGCCGCTCGCAGCCGAGATGTCCGGATCCGCTCCTTCAACGTATCGAGAAGTTGGACGTAATCGTTCGAATCAGAAGGCGGTGGTACAAGGTTCATCGGAACAGCGTGTAGCATCGCGAGACGGCTGTGACAGGTAGAGACGAACCGAAGGTAGGTGAAGGTCTTCCCGGAAATGCGCATGCCGGACGACGGTACGGGCGCGCTGCCACTGGTCCGCGGCATCGTGCTGTCGGATGGGAAGTCGTCGACCTACAAGCTGGCTCTGCTCCGTTCGGTTACTGGCATCGCCAGACGCCACCTTCGCAAACCGCTTCTTCCACGCATACAGCGAGTGTGGGCTGACGCTGAGGCGCTGCGAAACTTCCGCTACCGGGTAACCCCGCTCCGTGATCTGCACCACCGCGTCACGCTTGAAATCATCGCTGAAATTGGGCTTCCCCATCGTCGCCTCCTGTCCTCAGAATTAGGATTGAAGGTGTCCAGAAATCTAGGGTCTATTCATCCTGCCTGCACGAATGCGTCGCGCATGATATCCCGTAGCCCCATGGAATTGTAATAAAGCGCGTCAGAACCTTGCGCAATATCCTAATCAGGACCCTGTCACTCGCCTACCGAGACTTCTTGCAAAGCGGTTCCCGACAAACCAAAATTGACGAGCAGCTGGCCCGGACCGTTCGGGTTAACCGCCTGGCCAAGCCGATGGGAGTTCCGCAATCGGGAAACGGCGATTCAGGCAGGAATGTCCGAAAGTGGGCGCAAACGGACCCGTCGGCAAATCTGCCGTAACGTCGATGCAGGCGTTATAACGGAACCGATTCAAGTTGCAGACGTATCTAATTTAGATCAATCGGAGCAGCATGTTCCATGTCTCATGTTCTCGTCATTGAAAACGCGTATTTGTTTGCTGAGTATCTTAAGGATATAGTTACCATGGCGGGGGCAGGCTCAGTCGAGATTGCGACGACTCAATCTGCCGCCATCGCTGCTGCAAACGAGCAGAAGCCAAACTTAATCATGTCCGACGTGCATCTTGATGAAGGTAATGGCGTTGCAGCCGTTGGGGACATAATTTTAAACCACGGCGAAATGCCGATAATTTTCATAACGGGAACAAAGTTAGAGCGGGCAAGCTGTCCGCACGGTTCGATTATCCTCCAAAAGCCAGTAACTCCAAACGCTATATTGGCTGCAATCAATGAAGCCGTGATGTAAACATCCTAGCCTACTTCAAATAAATAGTGTTGCCTTAGACCCGCCGCCCGGGGATAAATGATCCCGCTATTATTTTATCATCGTCCGTCATCTTCTCACATTCACCGCCTACGTGGTCAATGCGGAGAAGAAATCGGGCTAACCACAAACGGTCAGCAGTCGCAGTTGCATTCTTCATACTCGTTCCGATTGCCTTGTATCAATTGCGCATCGGAGAGGATGAAACGGAAAGGGGCGCGGTGAACGAGCGACCGCTTTCGGGAGATTGGATTTGTCAGCTGGACGTCGGAATTTGGGCGATTGTGTTGAAAAAGTCGGGATTTGGTCGGAGGCCGGCAGCCGCTGATTTGCGCTGGACGGTGCCGATTGGCTCAGGCGGGTAGCGGCTGCGTTGGCATCGGGATGAGCTTGGCCATCTTGCGGAGGTTCTGGGCAGTGGCTGCCATATGGAACTCGTCCCTGGCGCCGTTTGGACCTCGTAGGCGCAATCGGTCGAGCTTCAGGATGCGCTTGAGGTGCGCGAACAGCATCTCGACCTTCTTTCGCTGGCGGCGGGATGTGACGTAGGCGTCGGTGGTGGCGATGTCGCGGGCGAGGTCGCGAGCCCCCTCGTGGACCGAGCGGGTGACCTTGCGCGCCGGCATGTTGGGCGTGCATCGTTGCCGCAGGGCACAGCCGCCACAGTCCTGCTGTCGCGCGCGGTAGCGGATGAAGCCGTCCTGGCCGACATCGCTCCGGGCCGTTGCGAAGTTGCGGTTCCTGGGGCGCAGGTGCTTGCCGCCGGGACAGACGTAGCTGTCGTCGTCATGGTCGTACGTGAAGGCATCACGCTCGAACGTGCCGTCGCGGCGAGCGGACTTGTCGAACACCGGGATGTGCGGCTGGATGTCGCGCTCGTGTGCCAGCCAAGCCAGCATCTCGGCCGAACCATAAGCTGTGTCCGCCGCCAGCCGCTCCGGCCAGACGCCGAGGCAGTCCTGCACCCGCGCGATCATGCGCTTGCAGGCCGTGACCTCGGCTTGGCGCACCGCGGTGCTCGCCTCCACGTCCATGATGCCACGTCCATGATGACGGCGTGGTCGAGGTCGAGGTCGATGAGGTAGTTGGTCGAGTAGGCGTAGAAGGCAGGCCCGCGATGCGCGCTGGTCCAACGCGACGCGGGGGTCGGCCGGTGCCAGATACTTCGGCACCACGGGCGTCGCTGCGCCGAACGCGGCATCGTCGAGAACGGCCAGATACTCGCGCACCGCACGGCTGTCGGCGTCCGGCCGCAAGCCTTCGATGCCGGGCCGGCCGGTCTGCCGATTGGCATCGGCACGGATCAGGCTGGCGTCGACCGCGAAGCCTTCGCCCCCGACCAGCCCCTCGGCCATGCAACGCGCGACCGTCGTCTCGAACAATCGGCGCAACAGATCGCTGTCGCGGAAGCGCCCATGCCGGTTCTTCGAGAAGGTCGAGTGGTCGGGCACGTCGCCGTCCAGCCCCAGTCGGCAGAACCAGCGATAGGCCAGGTTCAGATGCACCTCGTCGCACAACCGCCGCTCGGACCGGATCCCCATGCAATAGCCGATGATGAGCATCCGGATCATCAGCTCCGGGTCGATCGAGGGGCGGCCCGTCTCGCTGTAGAAGGGCTTCAACTCCTCGCGGATGCCCGACAGGTCCACAAACCGGTCGATCGACCGTAGCAGATGGTCCGCCGGCACGTGCCGCTCCAGGCTGAAGCTGTAAAACAGCGCTTCCTGCGCCACCGTCCGCTCGCCCATCATCGGCCCGTCTCCGTTCACCTCGCCGGGGCGGATATCCGTCGAACAATCGCCGCCGACCTGGCGGCCTGCATCGCGCGCGATATCGCGGACGGCGCGCTTCCCGCTGACACGGAAGCAGCCGCGCTTGCTGGAATAGTCGTGGCCGTGGCCAAGACGGCGATGAAGGCGTGGCCTTCCGCGCCGGAATGACGTCGACCTGCCGGATGTCAGTCGCCGGTACCGAAAGGCCCGCGAGCAACGGCGCGCGAGCGGCGAGCCTGTGCGACACGAACTCGGTGAAGAGCCGCACGCGCTTCGTCTTGCGGGTCTCGCCCTGCGTGAGAAGCCAGACCGTGCCGTACAGATGCAGTTCGGTTCCCGGCACCCGCGGCAGCAGCGGATCGGCGTCACCGACGGAACACGGCAGCGCCGAGATCCCGCGAAGCGGCTTTGTCGGCTGCAGTTGCTCGTTGGCCGGCCGGGGGGCCGCGTCAGCGACAGAACCAACCATCTCCTGGGATGACGTCATAATTATCCGGCCAAATAAGCGAGCGCACGTTTTCGCGAAGCGTAAGGGCGGTCCTTTGCAGCGCGCATAGGGTCTACGCTGATGGGCGCTTCTACCATCCCGGACCGGCTCGTTACCGAGGTTCTGCAACTAACTGCAGACGCCACTTTAATCAAAAGTCGCGCCCGGAGGCCCTTCACCGGTACGGGGAGGCCTCAGAAGAGGCCTGACGCCAGCAAGGGACATAAGGGACACTACACGCCGGCTCGTGCGGGATCATCTTCGTGCGAGCGGAGGCCTGCATGACCCCGACCAAACTGCTCATCGGCCAGATCTTGACCGTGTTCGCTATCGTTCTGGCGGGCATCTGGTTCGCGACCCAGTGGGCAGCGGCGGCGCTGGCCCATCAGCCGGAACTGGGTGCACCTTGGTTCATCGCGTTCGGGTATCCCGTCTATCATCCCTGGGCGTTGTTCGGCTGGTGGTATCACTTCGACGCCTATGCTCCGACAATCTTTGACGAGGCCGGCGCGATCGCAGGCGCCAGCGGGTTCTTTGGCTGCGGCGCTGCGGTCATTGGGTCGTTGTGGCGTGCCCGACAACGCAAGAATATCACCACGTACGGCTCCGCACGCTGGGCGACACCCACTGATATTCGCCACGCAGGGCTTTTCAACGAAGGCGGCGCCTTCCTCGGCCGGATCGGCGCCCGCTATCTTCGCCATGACGGCCCCGAACATATTATGGCGTTCGCGCCGACCCGCTCGGGCAAGGGTGTCGGCTTGGTCGTGCCGACTTTGCTGGGATGGACCGGCTCTGCCGTCATTCACGACATCAAGGGCGAGAACTGGACGCTGACTAGCGGCTGGCGCGCGCGCTTCTCGCATTGCTTGCTGTTCAACCCGACCGATGCGCGGTCCGCGCGGTACAATCCGCTGCTCGAGGTCCGGCGTGGTATCGATGAAGTTCGAGACGTCCAGAACATTGCCGACATCCTCGTTGACCCCGAAGGCGCGCTGGAGCGGCGCAACCATTGGGAAAAGACCAGCCATTCGCTGCTGGTCGGCGCGATCCTGCATGTTCTCTATGCCGAGGAGGAGAAGACATTGGCGCGGGTCGCGACCTTTCTCTCCGATCCCCAGCGTTCCTTCACCGCGACCCTGGATCGGATGATGACCACCAACCATCTCGGCAGTGAGGATACGCCTAGGGTGCATCCCGTTGTGGCGTCGGCTGCGCGCGAGGTGCTCAACAAATCCGTTAATGAACGCTCCGGCGTGCTGTCGACTGCCATGTCCTTCTTGGGATTATACCGCGATCCCACCGTCGCCATGGTTACGTCGCGCTGCGACTGGCGCATCGCCGATCTCGTGGAGGGCAAATCGCCGCTCTCGCTCTATCTGGTCGTGCCGCCGTCCGACATCAGCCGTACCAAACCGCTGATCCGCCTGGTGCTCAACCAGATCGGTCGCCGGCTGACCGAGCAGCTCCATGCGGCGAATCCTGACAAGGGTGCCAAGTCCGCTCGCCACACATTGCTTATGATGCTGGACGAGTTCCCAGCGCTCGGGCGCCTGGACTTTTTCGAGACCAGTCTCGCTTTCCTTGCCGGCTATGGCGTGCGCGCCTTCCTGATCGCGCAGAGCCTGAACCAGATCGAGAAAGCGTACGGCGCTCAGAACGCTATTCTCGACAATTGCCATGTCCGAATCGCGTTCGCGACCAACGATGAACGGACCGCCAAACGCTTGTCCGACGCGCTCGGTACCGCCACCGAACAACGCGCGATGCGCAACTATGCCGGGCATCGGCTTGCCCCGTGGCTTGCCCACGTCATGGTCAGCCGTCAGGAGACCGCCCGTGCGCTATTGACGCCAGGCGAGGTGATGCAGCTCGCGCCAACCGACGAACTGGTGCTGGTCGCTGGCATGCCGCCAATCCGGGCGACCAAGCTTCGCTATTATGAGGACGGGGCCTTCACCGGGCGCCTACTCCCCCCGCCTGCGCTGACGGACGGCGACTATCCCGATCGCCCGCCGCATCGCGTCGATGACTGGGCGGGAACCGTTCGCAGCACCGATACGCGCTTGGCCGGCATGGAAGAGTCTACCGAGGGTAAAAGCGCTGGCGACGGGCAGGAGCAGGCCCGCCATCCCGGCGATGAGCCCGACGAAGCGCCGACGCCCGCACCCGCCACGGACGATCCGCTGGGACTCCGCGAAGGCAGCACCGACCCTGCTACCGACAAGCGGGCGATGGATCAGGCACGCGCTATCACAAACGCGCGGACAACCTTTGGCGTCGACGCCGGACTCGCGCCGTCCAAAGACCTGATGCCGGGTTTCTGAACCATGGCCGAGCCGAAAATCCGCCATCAGCTCTTCCTGCCCAAACCGATCAGTGATCGGTTGGAAGCGCTGGCCGCGAAGCCGGGCACGTCCAAGTCGGCGATCCTTGCCGATGCGGTCACCGCCTGGCTCAATCGTCGCGGGAGCAGCGAACTCGACGACCGGTTCGGCATGCGGCTCGACCGCATGACCAACGCACTCAGTCGGATCGAGCGCGACGGCCATATCCTGCTCGAAACGCTCGCCCTGTTCGTCCGCTACGAACTCGCCATCCACGCGCCGCTTGCCGAGAACGACCAGGCGGGGCGCGCCATCGCCGCCAAGCGGTTCGAGGCGTTCATTGCACAGGTCGGTAGGCAGATCGCCGCAGGCCGACGCACGATCGGTGACGATCCGGAGCGTATCCCATGAGCAATACGCTCTCCGCAGACCGAAGACGCGCCATGCTGCGCACCGCGATGGGGCCGGACATCGGCATGGCGCTGGACGATGCGCGCGTCGTCGAGATCATGGTCAACCCGGACGGCGCGCTACGCCTCGACCGGCTTGGTGCAGGCCGCGGCGATACCGGTATCCGCATGGACCCCATGCAGGTGGAACGGATCATCCGTCTGGTCGCGAGCCATGCTCGTGCTGAAGTGCATGGCGATGCGCCGATCGTGTCCGCCGAACTGCCGCCGCGCACCGACGGCCATGCCGGGGAACGGTTCGAAGGCCTTCTGCCTCCTGTGGCGACAGCGCCCTGTTTCTCGATTCGCAAGCCTGCGACCCGGCTTTATACGCTACTGGACTATGTGAGCGACGGCATCATGTCGGCCGATGCGGCGCGGTTGCTCGCCCAAGCGGTCGCCGATCGCTGCAACATCCTGGTCGCGGGCGGCACCAGCTCGGGCAAGACCACGCTCGCCAATGCCCTGCTCGCCGAGATGGCACATCTCGACGAGCGGGTGATCCTGATCGAAGATACCCGCGAACTGCAAAGTCCGGCCGCCGACACGGTTGCGCTGCGCACCCGCGCCGGTGTCGTCGGCATGGCCGATCTGGTCCGCTCGACGCTGCGGTTGCGGCCCGACCGCATCATCGTCGGCGAAGTCCGCGGGCCCGAAGCGCTCGACATGCTCAAGGCTTGGAACACCGGCCATCCCGGCGGGATCGCCACCGTTCACGCCAACAGCGCGACGTCGGCGCTCTATCGCATCGAACAGCTCGTGCAGGAGGCCGTCGTTACCGTGCCCCGCCGTCTGATCGCCGATGCGATCGACATCGTCATATTCATCGCCGGCCGCGGCATTGCCAGGCGCATCCAATCGATCGTCCGCGTCACGGGCGTCGATCCCGGCGGCAGCTACGCCGTCGTGGACATTAGCCCCAGTCCGCAAGGAGAAGACCCATGCATAGTACCCGTCTCCCCGCCACCCGCTCGACCTTCCTGATCGTCGCCGCGTCGTCTCTCTCGCTGACGATCGCGAGCCATGCTCAGGCCGCCGGCGCCGGCATGCCTTGGGAGGAGCCTCTCCAGCAAGTGCTGGAATCGGTCCAGGGGCCGGTTGCCAAGATCATCGCGGTGCTGATCATCATCACCACAGGCCTGACGCTGGCATTCGGCGAGACCGCAGGTGGCTTCCGCAAGCTCATCCAGATCGTGTTCGGCCTGTCGATCGCGTTTGCCGCATCGAGCTTTTTCCTGTCCTTCTTCTCGTTCGGCGGCGGAGCGCTGATCGCATGACCGCCAGCGGCCAGCACATTGCCGATGGCCATGTCGTCGGTTTCGAAGCCCCAATTCACAGCAGCCTCGGGTCACCGATCCTGCTGGCCGGCGCGCCCCGGATGATCGCGATCGTCAACGGTACGGTCTGCGCGGCCGTTGGCCTTGGACTTCAACAATGGCCGGCCGGTCTTCTGCTCTGGGCGGCGGGGCACAGCCTCGCCGTCTTCGCCGCCCGGCGCGATCCGGATTTCGCCCCCATGCTGCTGCGTCACCTCCGTCAGAAAGGCTATCTCGCGTGCTGAACCTTGCTGAATATCGCCACCGCGCAGACCGCCTTGCGGATCATCTACCCTGGGCGGCATTGGTCGCGCCTGGCATCGTCCTCAACAAGGATGGCAGCTTTCAGCGCACCTTGGCGTTCCGCGGCCCCGATCTCGAATCCTCAACCCAAGCCGAACTGGTGTCGGCTTGCGCGCGCGCCAACAACGTCCTCAAGCGGTTCGGCACCGGATGGGCATTGTTCTTGGAGGCCGAGCGGCACGAGGCGATGGGCTATCCCGACAGCGATTTCCCCGATCCCGCGTCCTGGCTGGTCGATCGCGAGCGGCGCGCCACCTTCCTTGCCGAGGGCGAACACTATGTGAGCCGCTATCATATGACGCTGACCTGGATGCCACCGGTCGACAGCGTCGATGCGGCGGGCCGATCCCTGGTCGACCGGCCCGAGACCGGCA
This sequence comes from Sphingomonas faeni, assembly GCF_024273235.1. Taxonomy (GTDB): domain Bacteria; phylum Pseudomonadota; class Alphaproteobacteria; order Sphingomonadales; family Sphingomonadaceae; genus Sphingomonas; species Sphingomonas faeni_A. The sequence goes on from NZ_JANBVH010000048.1 coordinate 13,351, forward strand.
AGGGGCGCGACTGGCGTGCCGCCTTGGCAAGCTTCGTCGCCGAGACCGATCGCGCGCTGGATCTGTTTGCAGGCTTCATGCCCGAGGTGCGGGCACTCGATGACGCGCAGACGCTCACATATCTGCACGGCGCAGTTTCGGACCGCCATCATCCGGTCGCGGTACCCGAGACGCCGGTCTATCTCGATGCGCTGCTCGCTGACACGCCACTGGTCGGCGGCCTCGAACCGAAGCTGGGTGAGCGGTATATCAGCACGCTGAGCGTGCTCGGCTTTCCGAACATGAGCCGCCCCGGCATTCTCGACGCGCTCAATCATCAGGATTTCGGCTATCGCTGGGTGACCCGCTTCATCACCCTCGACAAGTCCGATGCGACCAAAGCGCTGACAAAAATGCGGCGCCAGTGGTTCAACAAGCGCAAGTCGATCACGGCGATGCTGCGTGAGGTGCTGTATAACCAACCGTCCCCGTTGCTCGATAGCGATGCGGACAACAAAGTGATCGACGCCGATCTGGCGCTTCAGGCGCTAGGCGGTGATCATGTCGCTTTCGGGTACCTCACCACAACGATCACGGTGGCCGATACCGATCGTGCCCGTGTTGACATCAAGGTCCGGCAGGTCGAGCGGATCGTCAACGGCCTTGGCTTCACGACCATCCACGAAGGCGTGAATGCGGTCGAAGCATGGCTGTCTTCGCTGCCAGGGCATGTCTATGCCAATGTCCGTCAGCCGCTCGTCCATACGTTGAACCTCGCGCATCTGATGCCGCTGTCATCGGTATGGGCCGGCCCTGCGCGCAACGCGCATCTCGACGGGCCAGCGCTTCTCTATGCCAAGACGGCAGGCTCGACACCGTTCCGTTTATCCACCCATGTGGGCGACGTCGGGCATATGCTGGTCGTTGGCCCAACCGGTGCGGGCAAGTCCGTGCTGCTGGCACTGATCGCGTTGCAGTTCCGCCGTTATGCGGGCTCTCAGGTCTACATTTTCGACAAGGGTTTCTCTGCCCGGGCCGCGGTGCTTGCGATGGGCGGCGCACATCATGCCTTGGGCCTGGGCGCCGATGGTGGGGAAACGCTGGCGTTCCAGCCGCTGCGCCGGATCGACGACCTCGCCGAGCGGAGTTGGGCGGCGGAATGGATCGCTGCGCTGTTTGCCGGCGAGAAGGTCGCCGTCACACCGGATATCAAAGACGCTATCTGGTCGGCGCTGGGCAGCCTCGCCTCTGCACCGCCTGAGGAGCGGACGTTGACGGGATTCACGTTGCTCCTCCAGTCGAATGCACTGCGGATGGCGCTTAGCGCCTACACCCTCGACGGTCCCTATGGGCGGCTTCTGGATGCGGCAGAACAAGACCGTGCCTTCGCAGAGGTCCAGTGCTTCGAGACCGAGGCGCTAATGGGACAAGCTGGCGTCGTCGCGCCAGTGCTGACCTATGTGTTCCACCGGCTGGAGGAGCGGTTCGACGGACGCCCGACGCTGCTCATTCTCGACGAAGCCTGGCTATTTCTCGACCATCCATTGTTCGCCGCCCGTATCCGCGAATGGCTCAAGGTCCTGCGCAAAAAGAATGTCGCGGTGCTCTTCGCGACGCAGAGCCTCGCTGACATCGCGTCAAGCAGCATAGCGCCAGCCATCATCGAGAGTTGCCCGCAGCGCATATTCTTGCCCAACGATCGGGGAATCGAACCGCAGAGTCGGGACGCCTATGAACGGTTCGGGCTGAACGACAGGCAGATCGAGCTTGTTGCCCGCGCGATACCCAAACGGCACTATTACCTGCAATCGGCGAGAGGAAACCGCCTGTTCGAGCTAGGGCTTGGACCGATCGCGCTGGCACTGTGTGGCGCGTCCGATGCGCTGACCCAGGCACGTATTGACGCGATGCTTGCCGAGCATGGCGCCGATGATTTTGGTGCCCGCTTTCTTGCGGAGGCCGGGTTGGATTGGGCGGCTTCGCTATGCGTCCAGGTCGGTGGCGGGCGCTGACGTCGCACCAAGGTGAATCGCCGTTGGCATCCGTCGCGACCTCACCATGACATATAAAGCACGTTCAGCGTCGGCGACGAATACAGACAGGTCGATCGGTGCCATCTGCCGCGTGGCTGGCGCGAAAGCATGAAGGTCCGGGGCAGCGCTCGAGCATCCGCGATGACCCGCCCGAAGATGTCGTTGCCGTCACCAGACAGGCTCTGACGACATGCCGAAAACTGGCCGAAATTGGGTGCTCCCTCGGGTCAAGGAGCCTGTCATGAAACCCCCGTCATCCCATAGTCGCGTGCGCAAGTATCTGATCGCCTCTGCCCTTGGTCTTGGCGCAACGGGTGCGCTCATCATGGCGGTCACCGTGCCGACAAGTGGCGCTCACGCGATCGTCGTGTTTGATCCGTCGAACTACAGCCAGAATGTCCTGACTGCGGCGCGCACGCTGCAACAGATCAACAACCAGATCCGGTCACTGCAGAATCAGGCACAGAGCCTGATCAACCAGGCGAAGAACCTTGCCACGATCGGCTTTCCCGAGCTGGAGGCGATCACCCAGACGCTCCGGCAGATCGATCAGTTGATGGGGCAGGCGCAGGGCATCCAGTTCCGTGTCGCCAATCTCGACCAGCAGTTCCGAGCACTGTATCCGCAGAGCTTCGATCAGGCGTTGACCAGCAACCAGCGCGTGATCGCGGCGAAGGCGCGGCTCGACACGGCGATGGCGGCGTACAAGCAGACGATGGGCGTGCAGTCGCAGGTTGTCGAAAATGTCCAGGCGGATACCCAAACATTGCGCGGCATCGTCGCGCGCAGCCAGGGCGCCGAAGGGTCACTGCAAGCCCAGCAGGCGACCAACCAGCTTCTAGCACTCACCGCCAAGCAGCAGTTCCAGATCCAGACCCTGATGGCGTCGCAATATCGTGCACAGGCGATCGAGCAGGCGCGCCGTGTCCAGGGCGAGGCCGAGGCGCGGGCTGCCACCACCAAGTTCCTCGGTTCCGGCTCGGCCTACAGCCCCCAGTAGCGCCGACCGGTTGACGGCGGCGGTTCCCCCTCACCGTCGCCGTCGTCGCGGGGCGTGGCGACGCTCCCCCGTCACGCCCCGCGGCATTTTCCCCTGTGCGTCGGAAAACCCCACCGTGAACGACCTCAACGTCATCGACCGCTTCATGGCCGCGTTCATCACCTATATCGACAGCGGCTTTGGGCTGCTCGGTGGCGATGTCGGCTTTCTGACGTCCACGCTGATCGGCATCGACATCACGCTGGCCGGCCTGTTCTGGGCAATGGGTGGCGACGACAATGTGATCGGTCGGTTTATCCGGAAGATCCTCTATATCGGCGCGTTCGCGTTCATCCTGAACAGCTTTGCGACGCTCGCCGACATCATCTTTCGCTCGTTCGCGCAGGCCGGTCTCACCGCTGGCGGCGGCGTGCTGTCCGCCGATGATCTTCTCAAGCCGGGCCGGCTGGCTGCCACCGGCTTTTCCGCTGCGTGGCCGCTGCTCGATCAGGCGTCGAAGATGATGGGGTTCACCAGCTTCTTCGACAATTTCCTGACGATCGCGGTGCTGCTGTTCGCCTGGGTGCTGGTGATCATCGCGTTCTTCATCCTCGCCGTGCAGATGTTCGTCACGATCATCGAGTTCAAACTGACGACACTCGCCGGCTTCATCCTCGTGCCGTTCGCGCTATGGAACCGCACCAGCTTCCTCGCCGAGCGCGTCCTTGGCAATGTCGTTTCGTCGGGCATCAAGGTCATGGTGCTGGCGGTCATCGTCGGCATCGGCTCGAATTTCTTCACTGAGTTCACGGCTGCCTTGCAGGGCCAGGAGCCCGATATCGGCCAGGCCATGTCGCTGGTGCTTGCGAGCCTCGCCATCTTCGGCCTCGGCATCTTCGCGCCGGGCATCGCCTCGGGCCTGGTGTCCGGTGCACCGCAGCTTGGCGCGGGCGCCGCGCTCGGTACCACGGCAGGCGCGGCCGGCATCGCGGTAGTCGGCGGCGGTGCTGTGCTGGGCGCGGCCGGTGCCGTCGGCGGCGGCGCCTTGGCCGCAGTTCGCGCCGGCACGTCGATGGGATCGGCGGCATCGACCGCCTACAAGCTCGGCCAGGAGACGGCCGGATCATCGAGTGTAGGCGCGGGCCTTGGTGGTATCGCGCGCGCGGCCGGCAACACGGCACGCAGTCGCATGTCACAGGCGATTGGCCTGAACGAAGCCGCGAGCAGCGGCCGTGCCGCCGCACACAACGCCTTCAACCCGCCCGGTGGCGGATCGTCGCCTGTTAGCTCGACGCCTCCCAGCGACGGCGCTCCCGCCTGGGCGCGGTCCATGCGTCGCGAACAGACCGCCCGCCACCACCGCCATGTTGCCCTTCAGGCGCTCAAGGACGGCGATCGCGGCGGCGGATCCGCCACACCCGACATCAAGGAAAGGGACGAGTGATGATCTTTAAACGTGCCGTCCAGCGCTATGGACGAACACCCGAGCCAGAGACTCCCTATCAGCGCGCCGGGCAGATCTGGGACGACCGCATCGGGTCGGCCCGGGTCCAGGCGCGCAACTGGCGGTTGATGGCGTTTGGCTGTCTTGCGTTATCGACCAGTTTGGCGGGTGGGCTGCTCTGGCAATCGACGCAAAGCAGGGTCACGCCCTATGTCGTCGAGGTCGACCGGCTCGGCGAGGCCCGCGCGGTGACGGCCGCCGAAGCCGCCTTTCGACCGACCGATCCGCAGATCGCCTGGCATCTGTCGAAGTTCATCGAGACCGTGCGCGGCGTATCGCTCGACCCCGTGCTGATGCGCGCCAATTGGCTCGCCGCCTATGACGTCACGACCCGCCGCGGCGCGCAATTCCTCGGCGACTATGCCCGCACCAATGATCCGTTCGCGCGGATCGGCGAACGCACGGTGTCGGTGCAGGTCACCAGCGTGGTGCGGGCGTCGGATCGATCATTCCAGATCAAGTGGACCGAGACCGCCTATGAACGCGGCAATCAGACGGGCCGATCGAACTGGACCGCGATCCTGACGATCGTCACCAAGCCGCCATCGACCGCCGACATTCTGCGCAGGAACCCGCTGGGTCTCTACGTCGATGCGATCGACTGGACCCGCGAACTCGACGTTGCCGGTCCGGCGCCAGCTTCGGTTGCGGCGCAGAATTCAACCGCGTCAGCAACCATGCCGCAGGGTTCGCCCATCGACCCCGGTCTTGGCGCGGTGCCCGTTCAACCCAGCCCGGAGACACAGCCATGACCCGACGCTTCTTGTTGCTTGCCAGCGCAACCGTGCTCCTGACGTTGCCGGCGTCTTCTCAGCCACAAAGGCTCGCAGCACAGCCCCAATTACCAACTGCCACCGCGACCCCGGTCACATCGCCGGTGGTGGCAACGGTGCCGCCTGCAAAACCTGTCGTGCCGCGTGCCCGCCGATACAAACCAATCTCGGCACACGAACGCCGCGTGCGTGCCGCCAATGGCGCGGCGACCTTGCAGCCGACGGCCCATGGGTTCATCAACGCCGTACAGGTCTATCCCTATGCGGAAGGGGCTATTTATCAGCTCTATACCGCGCCCGAACGCGTAACCGACATCGCGCTCCAGCCTGGCGAGGCGTTGGGCGCCGTGGCGTCGGGCGATACGGTGCGGTGGGTTATCGGTGATACCACCAGCGGCAGCGGCACGGACAGGCGCACCCATATTCTTGTGAAGCCGTTCGCCCCAGGCCTGTCGACCAACCTCGTCATCACCACCGACCGCCGCAGCTACCATGTGACCCTGACCAGCACGACGGCAACGGCGATGGCGGCCCTTTCGTGGACGTACCCCGCCGACCAGCTCATCGCGCTGCGCCGGGCCAGCGAAACAACCGAGGCGGCCAAGCCTGTCGCGTCGGGTCTCACGGTCGAGGCGCTGCGGTTCAATTACGATGTCAGCGGCGATACGCCGACATGGCGGCCCGTGCGCGCGTTCGACGACGGCCGGCAGACCTTCATCGAATTTCCGCCAAGCCTGTCGGTCGGCGAAGCGCCACCGCTGTTCCTTGTCGATGCCAAGGGCGAGGTCAGTCTCGTCAATTATCGTGTCGCGGGTCGCTTCTACATCGTCGATCGGCTTTTCGATCGCGCTGAACTCCGGTTGGGCGGAAAGCATCAGGACGTGGTCCGCATCACGCGCATTGATGAGGGCGGACGGCAGGGGAGGGGGGCATGAGCGAGGAAGCCCAACCGGCCGCCCCGGCGAAGGTCGATCCGGAGTCACTGGCGATCCGCGCAAAACCGGCGCGCGCGATCCGCTTCCGACGCGGCGTGATCATCGCGATCGCCGCGATCGGTTCGGTCAGCCTGATCGCGATCACCTGGATGGCGCTCAAGCCCACCATCTTTCGCCATGCCTCCGAGCAGACCGACATGTCCGAGCCTAACGGCAAGGCGGTGGCCGATGCGGTGAAGGGCTTGCCCGCCAATTATGGCGATGCCCCAAAACTGGGGCCGCCGCTCCCCGGCGATCTCGGCCGACCTATCCTCGAACGCCAGCGGCAGCTTGCGCTGGCGTCGTCGTCGACCGGACAAACGGTGATCAATCAGACGGAGGCCGATCAGACGGAGGCAGCCGAACGCGAGCGCCTTCTCGCCCAAGGCAAGGCCGCGCGCGAGTCGGGTGTGCTCGTTTCCAGCGGGATGACCTCGTCAGCCGTAACGGTGACGCGGTCGTCATCCGGGGACGTGCCGACTGTCGCCGAGCAACCCAAGGTGGCGCTTGATCCTACCAACGACCCAAACGCGCAGGACCGCAAGGCGGCGTTCGTGGCGGCGCTCGATCCCACGGGCGACAGTAATCCGCACCGGCTCGAGCCGGCCGCGTCGCCCTATATCCTGTCGGCAGGCAGCGTCATATCGGCGAGCCTGAGCACCGGGCTGCGCTCCGACCTGCCAGGCCTCGTCACCGCCCAGGTGACCGAGACCGTCTATGACAGTCCGACCGGGCGTATCCTGCTTGTACCACAGGGCGCACGTCTGGTCGGAAGCTATGACAGCGTCGTCGCGTTCGGGCAGACGCGCGCGCTGGTCGTGTGGCAGCGGATCATCATGCCTGACGGTAGCTCGCTGCGCATCGACAACGTCCCGGCGACCGATCCGTCGGGTTATGTCGGATTGCAGGACAAGGTCGACTTTCACACCTGGCAATTGCTGAAAGGTATCGCGCTATCGACAGTGTTCGGGGTCGGCTCGGAACTGTCGCTGTCGGGCGATAGCGATCTCGTGCAGGCAATCCGTCAGTCGACGCAAGGCAATGCGTCGCGCGCCGGTGATCAGATCACCCAGCGCAATCTCAATATCCAGCCGACGATCACGATCCGGCCCGGCTCAGCCGTGCGACTGGTGGTCCACAAGGACCTGATCCTCGCGCCGTGGCACCAATAGGAGCACGATATGACCGAATTGAAATTGGCGAAGCTGCCGGATCGGACACCGATCAAGCTGTCAATCACCGTCACGCCCGATCTGCATCAGATGCTGCACGACTATGCCGCGCTGTACGCCGAAACCTACGGACGCGAGGAGCCGGTAGCAGAACTCATTCCTGCCATGTTGGCCGCGTTCCTCGAAAGCGATCGTAATTTCGTTCGCAGCCGCGCGACTGGCAGATGAGCACCGGGAAGGGCCTCCCGGACCGCTTCGCAAAGCTCGATGAGGTCAAGCGCCGCGACGGCCCCCGGCAACTCGATGATCTATCGGATGATCTAGGAGTGGACGTTTCCGCATCTATACAAGCTGTCGCTGTTCGCCTCGCGCTGGAGCGACCGGGAAATCATCGCGTGGATCGTTCAGCAGGGCGGCGGATCATCTGCTGGCATTCCGTGCGGATGCGACGGGCGATGACAAGCATGATATCGCATCATGATCGACAGGCCTGATAGCTGAAGGCGTGCGTGGCGAGCCTTCTTGCGTCCCGCGTACCTTGTAATGCCTCGGTTTTGTGCGTCACGCCGATATCTTTCGAACAACTCGGCAGGCTCGCTTCGCGCGCCGTCCCAAAATTGGTGGGCTGTTCGCTCCGGTCCGACAGCCCGCTTAGTCGCCCGCGTGGTCATCGACGCTGTAGCACAGCGGGTCGCGCATCCAGTCACTGACCGCGGACTCGCGCCACCCGGTGCAGCGGGTCGCAATACGTACCTGCTTGGGGAAGGTGCCGGTCTGAATCTTCCGGTACAATGTCGACCGGCTGAGGCCCGTACGGTTGAGCACCGCGCCAAGACGAAGAATGCGGTCAGGTGTTTCGGTCTGCATGACAGTCTCCTGTACTCAGTGAGCCTAAACGTTCACCGGCGGCAGGTTTGAAATGTCAGATTTCGAGTGTCAAGTATAAGAGATAGTCGCAAAATATCTTTTTGGTATGGGTTCAGTGAACCCAAGTCATAATTCGGGGACGTGACGATAGTTATGAGGGAACTCTGCGGTAGTTAAATTTATTTCTTAGCGGATAAGCGGTCTGAGTATGAGTGCTATTACGCTCATATCACCCCGATCTCTATGAGTTTGTCGCGACATATTAGGTCGATGCGAGAGCATCGAGTCGGGCGAAGGCGAACGTTCGCAGATCTAGTTGCCGTGCAATGATCAAGTCTTCGGGGTCGAGCCCGATACAACGTCTGGTATGCCTCCATCAACGACCTATTCCTTGGAGGTGGCGGAGGTACCTTCGTCGAAAAGGGTTGCCACGGTGACACCCAAGGCATTCGCCAATCGGTCGAGGACATCCACGCTCGCCGCATAAATGCAGCGCTCGAGCGCACTCACATAGGTGCGGTCGATCTGCGCCCGATCCGCAAGTTCCTCCTGCGACCAGCCTTTCGTGCGACGAAGGGCTCGCAGGTTTTGGGCTAGGATATCTCGCGCATTCATCCAACTGAAAGCACGATCTTGAAGAGTATATTGCCACGGAGTATACTCTACACTCGCACGGTCCGATGAGCTGGATTGGTCAAATCGGTGCGTTCGTTCGCCAAGATGGAGCGGGCTGATGGCAGGGTATAACGACGACACGCCTCCGCGCCACACCAGTGAGGGCGTCCACTGGCCGGAAATGGAATCTCTGTATCAAGACCATACCGACTGGCTCCGACGTCTGATCGCCGGGCGATTGCGTTTGCAGCCGGCCGATGTCGACGACATTGTGCAAGATACCTGGGTGCGCGCTGCCAGGCCCGGGGCCGCAGAGATCACGCATCCGAGAGCGTTCCTGTTCCAAACCGCGCTCAACCTGTTCCGTGATGCCAAGCGCCGCGAGGCGGTCCGCCAGCATTCCAAGACGACCGCCCCCGATCACGGCGGCGGCACCGGAAACGGCATGTCGGAGCAGGAAGCCACGGTCGAACTGGAGCGTCTCGTTCTCCACCTGCCCGACAAGCTGCGCGACGTCTTTGTCCTGAGCCGGTTCCGCCATATGACCAACGCCGAGATTGCGACGAGTCTTGGCATCTCGGTCAAGACTGTCGAATGGCGGATGGGCAAGGCGTTGGCATATTGCGTGACCAGACTGCGCGACTAGGCGGCGGCACAGATCCATGAATGACAACGACGTGAACGGCGACGACGCGCGGGCGCAGGCGGCGCACTGGTATGCGCGTCTCCAGACGCTGCCCGTGTCCACGCAAACGCTCAAAGAGTTTTTCGCGTGGCGGCGCATGGCGGGAAATCGCGACGCGTTTATCGCCGTCGATCGGGTTTACAATCAAGCGGGCAGCCTTGCTGATCGCCCCGCCATCCTGGCCGCGACCGAGCAGGCGATGAACCGTCCCGCGCATCCCTCCGGTAATCGCGCCGTTACGGTTGGCACATTGGCTGCCGCCGCGGTTGCGATCCTCGTCGTAGGCGTCACCCTGGTCGCCGAGTTACCCGCAGGCGGTGATCGATACGCGACGAGGATCGGCGAACAGCGCAAACTCATGCTGGCCGATGGATCACGCGTTATGCTCGATACCGATACCGCCATGATGGTGAAATTTGTCAACGGCGCGCGCCGCGTTTGGCTTGAGCACGGGCAAGCCTATTTCACCGTTGCCCATGATGCCGCGCGACCGTTTACCGTCGATGCCGGTAGCGCTCGGGTATTGGCGACGGGCACCCAGTTCGATGTGCATCGTGACGGAGGCATGGTCGACGTCACGCTGGTCGAGGGCGGCGTGCACATCAGTGCGGATGACCGCCCCGTGACACAGCTGCACGCCGGGCAGGCGCTGACGCTAAACGGCGGACGCGTCGGTCCCATCAAAGCCGTCGATACGGCGCTCACGACGGCATGGACGCGCGGCCGGATCGTGCTGGACGGGATGACGCTTCAAGACGCCATCACCGCCGTCAATCGCTACGTCGATACGCCCGTCCGGCTCGATGCACCGGGCTTTGCCGACGCGCGTATCAGCGGCACCGTCGATACTTGCGACGCCCGCAGTTTTACCGCTGCGGTCACTGCTGTGCTGCCGCTGAAATCGCAAACGGAAAGCGACGGATCGATCAGCTTGCGGCAATGAAACGGAATGCCGTGGCTGCGCTCCAGCCACGGCATTCGGATCAGGCGAGCTTCAACCGCTTGCGCGGTGCAGGCTTTGCGATGGCGAGCGCCTCTCAGGCTTCGGTTGCCATACAAGCACCAAACGCCGGGAACGCAGTCCCCGGCGTTGTATATGTCCGTACTAGATCGTCTATTTTGAAAATCTCAATCGACAAGATCGGTCATCATTATCGCTCAGATTGGGCAATCTTCTCAACGATTTCATCGAGCATAGTGGATGGGCGAATGTCGAGGGCTTGAGCTAGTTTGATGAACTCCACCACATCCAGTCGGCGCTGTGAGCCTTCCACGAGGCTAACCCAGCTTTGATCCTTCTCAATGCGCTCAGCTAAATCGGTTTGCTTTAAGCCAGCTGCAATCCGCGCGGCTTTCACGACTTCTACGACCACCATATTCTCGTCGCTGAAGATCGTCTTTGGCATCCAGCATTTGATTTAAATGCCATTATGTTATATGCCGTTTTTCCATATCCTTTCCTGGCGGATGGGGATCAAACGTGTCTGGATCGAACAGCGACATCCCGCTGACTGTAGGCGATGCGACGCCGGGTTGGCGCACGATGGAATTGCTCTACCGAGACCATGCCGAGTGGCTCCGTGCTCTGGTCACGCGCCGAATGCGAGGCCACCCGACCGATGTCGACGATATCGTCCAGGATACCTGGATCCGCGCCGCTGGACTTAAGGCGGACGACATCCAGCACCCCAAAGCCTTCCTGTCACAGACTGCCCTCAACCTGTTTCGGGATCGTAAGCGGCGCGAGGCAGTTCGTGATTTGTATTTCAGGACCGCCACCGCCAACCAAGATTTCGGTGACAGGCATGGCATGCACGAGCAGGAGGCGGTACTCGAACTAGTGCGCATCGTGCTCGACCTCCCCGACAAATTGCGCGACGTCTTCGTCCTGAGCCGTTTCCGGCATATGACCAATGCCGAGATCGCGGCGAACCTCGGTATCTCTATCAAGACCGTCGAATGGCGGATGGGCAAGGCCTTGGCGTTGTGCATGAGCAGACTGCGCGACTAGGCGGCGGCACGGATCCATGAACGACAATGGCGTAGGCGGCGACGACGCGCGAATGCAGGCGGCACACTGGTATGCGCGCCTCCAGACGTTGCCCGTGTCCGCGGGGACGCTCGAAGAGTTCTTCGCATGGCGGAGGATCGAGGGGAACCGCGACGCGTACATCGCAGTGGATCGGTTCTACAATCAGGTCGGCAATCTAGCCGATCGCCCAGCAATCTTCGCCGCGACCGAGCAGGCGATGAACCGCCCAGCGCATCGCTACAGTAATCGCGGCTTTTCGATTGGCACTTTGGCCGCCGCCGCGATTGCAATCATAGCCGTGGGCGTCACCTTGGTCTCCGACTGGGCCGCGGGCGGCGATCGATACGCGACGAGGGTCGGCGAACAGCACCAACTGATGCTTACCGATGGATCACGCGTGATGCTCGATACAGATACGGCGATCACGGTGAAGTTCGTCGGTGGCGCGCGCCGCGTTTCACTCGAGCACGGGCAAGCCTATTTCACTGTCGCTCATGATGCCGCGCGACCCTTTACCGTCGATGCCGGCGGCGTTCGTGTATTGGCGACGGGCACGCAGTTCGATGTGCATCGCCAGGGGGATACGGTCGACGTGACGCTAATCGAAGGCCGCGTGCGCGTCAGTGCGGATGACCAGCCCGTGGCACACCTCCGGGTGGGGCAGGGGGTGACGCTGAACGGTGGGCACGCCAGCTTCATCAAGACGGCTGATACGGCACCCGCCACGGCATGGACGCGCGGTCGGATCGTGCTGGACAGGATGACGCTTCAAGGCGCCATCACCGCCGTCAATCGCTACGTCGATACGCCGGTCCGACTCGATGCACCGGGGTTCGCCGAGGCGCGCATCAGCGGAACCGTCGATACCGGCGATGCCCGCAGTTTTACCGCTGCGGTCACTGCTGTGCTGCCGCTGAAATCGCAAACGGATGGCGACGGATCGATCAGCTTGCGGCAATGAAACGGAATGCCGTGGCTGGGCTCCCGCCAGGGCATCTTGATCAGGCAAACTTGAGGCGCTTACGCTTTGCGGGCTTCGCAATCGTTAGTCGATCGGTGAGCGCGATAATGTCATCTTTCTAGGACACAACCCGAGCAGATTTTTAACTAGTTATTTCTCCGAGTGTTCACGAGAGTCGAACGACCGATCACGCCGATGTCTAACTTGGTCACCCGATCGCAGTTTGAAGCGATGTACTTGCGCAAGTGCAAAGAATATAAACAAGTTGCCGAGTGCATCGTCAGCGAAGAGGCTACTTTCAGTAAAATTCTCGATCATAAAAAAGCTTAATAGGGAAAAAGTGAGTGCAGCACGATCAGGCTGCCGCTCAACCATAGTCATAAACTGCGTCATCGGCCAAGCTATCGCCGCCCATAGAGCAAGTACTAAGCCAAAAAAACCCGTCTGCACAAGTAGGTCAAGGTAGCCGTTATGGCCTTGATCTACGTTTTTCAACCACTTTTGTGTACTATATGCCGTATCACTCTCGATGTTAACCGAGGCATCCCAATAGGAACCATAGCCTGCTCCAAGGATAGGATGATCTAAATAGTATTGTATCATTGGTCGCCAGATAGAATTCCGAAGGGACAGTCCTGAAGCGTTGTCGGTAAATGAGACCACTATGTCACGTTGCATAGTTAAATATGTGAGTACTAAAACAGACACCGCGAAAGTATACCAGATATATCTATCAGTAAATCTTCGTTTAAAATCTGAATTATGTATTATGTGGTGCCTAATCTTTGGTATTAATACGCCTATTGCTAGAGCTGCAGCCGAGGCAATTAAAGCCGTGCGTGACCATGACATGTATAAAAAAAGAAAGGCTGCACATATTATTAATACCCTTTGATAAAGGGCTATACGTTTGCCATCAATTATGAATACAATTACGGTGACGGCACTCGCGACGCCGGCAATATTTTTATCAGCTAGCAGGCCTCGCCACAAATGATAAGAATGCCAACTCTGTATACCAATATCTGGAAACGCAAATACTGTAAATATATTGATAGTCAAAACCAATACCAGAAATAATCGCAGTATATCTAACGTCTTTTTGTATCCTAAGTCAATTACTCCACTAAATACACTAAAGTAAATCAGAAAGACCAGTAATACTCGGCGAAATGAAAGATCAAAGTGATCTGCCCAAGACACGCTGATGCAGAACCAGGCAAGTACCGCGATTACAGGCGTTATGAATGCGAGCTTTGATTTTTCAAAACCTCTACATAGTAGCAGCAAAAATTGCAGCCCGAATAGTAACCCATACCCGTATAATCTATATATCTTCATATAAGTCGGAAGTACCGTGTCCATTAAAAAAAATGGAGTAGAAAAAAATAGTGCCAATAGTAAACAAAAAGAAATAACTGTTATGTTTTTAACTATACGACTGCTTAGTTTTTGATCGGTCCTATTTAGCATCTATGTAAACCTGAATCGAAGGGTTTGTAAGGCATTGCTAAGATCACAATTAGCATCTTATGTCTAAGGGGGACAAGTACAGGCTATTGCTGTCTTTCCCGAAAGGCGCGGCAGAGCCTCACAGGTTCTGCGATGAACTAGCGGTGCGATCGATGGCGCAAAGCGCGGCGCGAGCACGCGTTTCTACAATGGCGAACCAGAAGGCAGTTGGTCAATGATGCTCTGTGCATCGGCCGGGGGAAAGGCATGGACATAATCGCGCTTTAGCGTGCGGACGAACTGACCTGCTCCCCAGAATTCATGCCATTGGTAAGTTAGCTCGTCAGATGGAGACGAGTGATGCGGCGAGGCCGATTTACCGAGGATCAGATCATTGGGGTGCTGCGCGAGCATGAGGCTGGCGTGAAGACCGCCGAGTTGTGCAGGAAGCACGGGATCAGTGACGCGACATTCTACAACTGGAAGGCGAAGTACGGCGGGATGACCGTGTCGGAGGCGGCGCGGTTGCGGGCGCTCGAGGACGAAAA
>NZ_JANBVH010000049.1 GCF_024273235.1 Sphingomonas faeni
CTATTTCGAAGGCATGGTGTGGATGGCGCGGACAGGCGCGCAATGGCGGCATTTGCCGGATGAATATGGCAAGTGGAACAGCGTGTTCCGGCGGTATCGTCGCTGGGTCGTGACGGGCGTGTTCGAAGCCATGCTGGAAACCTTCGCCGCTGTCGTCGAGCGGGATGTCAGCGCCGACATGATCGACAGCACCGTAGTCCGGGCGCACCACTGCGCCGTCGGGCTAAAAAAAGGGATCAAGAATTCGAAGGGCTCGGCCGCTCGCGAGGCGGTTTCACAACCAAGCTGCACGCCCGCTGTGATGGTCAGGGGCGACCGCTATGTTTCGTCCTGACGCCGGGCCAGGCCCACGACGTGAAGGGCTTCGGGCCCTTGTTCGGGATGCTGGCTGACCGGATTGAGGCCCTGCTTGCCGATAAGGGCTATGACGCCGATGCCATCCGCCAGGAACTCGCCAAGGCGGATGTCGAGGCGGTCATTCCAACCAAAAGTAACCGCCGCATGCCGATCCCGCATGATCGCGAGAAATACCGTTGGCGCAATCTCGTCGAGCGCTTGTTCAGCAAGCTCAAGAACTGGCGCCGTGTCGCAACGCGTTATGACAAGACAGCAGAGTCATATCTCGGCTTCGTCGCGCTCGCATCAGTTACGCTGTGGCTGCCCTTTGTCCACGTGGCCTAGTATCCTCCCCCGCGAGGGGGGGATGGCGGGCATCGCCTGACGAAGGGGATCGAATGTCGCCAACGCCCTTAGCTGATCTCCTCAGTGCCGCGCCGCCAACGGTGCCGGGACGAAATTGATCTTGTTCGCCAGGATCACGGCCTGGGTCCGGCTATAGACGTTGAGCTTCGCCAGAATCGCCGAGACGTGCGCCTTCACCGTCGTCATCGAAACGTCGAGTTCATACGCGATCTGCTTGTTGAGCTTGCCGCCGACGACCAGCCCCAGCACGACGCGCTGTTGCGGCGTCAGCGTTTCGACGCGGCGGCGGATGTCGTCGAGTTCGACATTGTCCGCGCCGATCGTCCGGAATTCCTCCGGCATGAAGATGTCGCCCGCCAGGATCGACTGGATCGCCGCGACGATCGCACTGCGCTTGAGCGACTTCGGGATGAACCCGGCCGCGCCGTTCGCGATCGACGCACTTATCAGCCCGCCCTCGCACGCCCCCGATACGATGACGACGGGTACCGACGGGAACCGGTCGCGCATCTGGGCAAGACCCGAAAACCCTTCGGCATCGGGCATGTTGAGATCGAGCAGGACGAGGTCGAAATCGCCTTCACGCTCGACGATCGCGATGGCCTCCGCGATCGACGACGCCTCGAACAGTTCGCACTGGTCGAACGCGACTGAGATGACGGTGCGGAGGCCGTCCCGTACGAGCGGATGATCGTCTGCTATAAGCACCCGTTCCACGTCATGCCCCCCTGCCCGTGCATGGTGTACCGGGTCGGCCGGCGACAGGGAATGGGATACCTGTGAAGACATCCCATTCTCGATCATCACGATTTCGGCAGCTTGAACACCCAGAGCGCCCCGCCCTGGTTGATGTGCTGCACCGCCTTGGCGACCTCGCCGCCCCACAGCGGCACCGCGCCGCCCCAACCCGACATGACCGCGACGAACTGCTCGCCGTCCTGCGTCCACGTGACAGGCGAACCGACCACGCCCGACCCGGTATTGAACTTCCACAGTTCCTTGCCGGTCTTCGCGTCGAAGGCCTTCAGATAGCCCTCGGGCGTACCGGTGAAGACCAGATTGCCCGCGGTCGCCAGTACCCCGCCCCACAGCGGTGCCTTGTTGTTGTATTCCCAAGCGATCCTGCCGGTTGCCGGATCGATCGCGCGCAACACCCCGATATGATCGGGATAGAGCGGCTTGATCGTGAAGCCCGCACCGAGATACGCCGCGCCCTTCTTGTAGGCGATTGGCTCGTTCCAGATGTCCATGCCCCATTCGTTGGAGGGCACGTAGAACATGCCGGTCTGGCCGCTATACGCCATCGGCATCCAGTTCTTGGCGCCGAGGAACGCAGGCGCGGAGAACACCGTGGTACCCTTTTCGGTCGAAGGCGGACCCGGACGGCTGGTATCGTCGAAGATCGGCCGGCCGGCCTTGGTATAGCCCTTTGCCCAGGTCGTCTTGGACACGAACGGATTGGCCGAGATGAACTTGCCGGTCGTCCGGTCCAGCACGAAGAAATAGCCGTTGCGATTGGCTTGCGCGCCAAGCTTCATCATCTTGCCGCCGATCTTGGCATCGAACGGGATGAACTCGTTCACGCCGTCGAAATCCCAGCCGTCGTGCGGCGTATACTGGTAATGCCATTTGATCTCGCCGGTGTCGGCGTTGATCGCCAGCGTCGACGAGGTGTAGAGATTGTCGCCCGGCCGCAGATGGCTGTTCCAAGGTGCCGGGTTGCCGGTACCGAAAAAGAGCAGATTACTGTCGGGATCATAGGTGCCGCCCAGCCATGGCGCGCCGCCGCCGGTCTTGTACTGATCGCCCTGCCAACTCGCGTTGGTCTTGCCGGTGATCGTCGAGTCCTTGCCGTTGAGCGAACCCATATTGCCTTCGATCGTCGGCCGCGACCAGACCAGCTCGCCGGTGTTGACGTCGCGCGCCTCGACCTTGCCGATGACGCCGAACTCACCGCCCGAATTGCCGTAGATCACCTTGCCCTTGACGATGATCGGTGCCGCGGTGTTCGAGTAACCCGCCGCGTAATCCTGCAGCGTCTTGTTCCAGATCACCTTGCCGGTGTTGCGGTTGAGCGCGACCATGTGCGCGTCGAGCGTCGCGAAGATGATCTTGTCGCCGTAGATCGCCGCACCGCGGTTGACCACGTCGCAGCACGGCATGATGCCGTCGGGCAGACGCGCATCGTATTGCCATTTCTCCTCGCCGGTCTTGGCATCGAACGCGAACAGTCGCGAATAGGAGCCGGTGACGTAGATCGTGCCGTCATAGACGATCGGCTGCGATTCCTGGCCGCGCTGCTTTTCACCACCGAGCGAGGCGGAGAAGGCCGGGACCAGCCTGGCGACGTTGGTATCGTTGATCTGGGTGATCGTGCTGTAGCGCTGAGCCTTGGGCCCCATGCCGTAGGTCAGAATGTCGCCGGGGGTGCTCGCGTCGCTCATCAGGTCGGCGTCGGTCGGGCCGGCCCCGGCCATCGGCGGCGCGGCAGGTGCCGCCGGCGTCGCAGCCGGGACGGCAGCATCCTTGACCGCCGCTGCGAGCGGCGTCGTCGCCATCATGGCGGCCCCCGCCAGCAGTGCGGCCGCGCGCGTCATGCGAAACGTCATCGTCTTCTCCCCTCCTGTTCGTCCATTCATTGGATCGACCCGTTCTTTGAACCGTCTTGGAATTTTCTCAGGATAATCTCAGACTCGCCACCGCCCCATAGGACCTTCGGTCGCCGCGACCGCTAGATCGAGATCGGCATTTTCGGCGAGACACCGTAGCGTGCGAAAATGGCGTCGAGCGTTCCGTCGGTGCGAAATCCGGCAATCATCGTATCGAGTGCGTCCGCCAGATCGCGGCTGTCGTCCTTGACCGCCACGCCAATGTCCCAACCCGCGCTCGGCAGTGCTGGCAGGGGGCCTTTGCGGACCTTCACCGTCTTGCTGCCGCCATGAAGCGCATGTTCGATCTGCGCGCGGCTCGCCATCGCGACGTCGGCGTCGCCGGTCTTGACTGCGTCGATCGCCGCCTGACCGCTGGTGAGATGCTTGACGTCGGGGCGCAGCACGCCGCCGAACGAGCCAGACAGATAGAAGTCGGGGATGCTGTCGAGCTCGGCAACCAGGCGCATGCCCTTGAACGCCGCGGGCGCGACCTCGCAGTCGGTGTCGAGACCGCAGGCCATCTGGAAGCCTTCGCGGTAGTAGGGCGCGCCGATCACCGCACGGTCGTTGGCGAGCGCGAACGCCCGATCGACCGGCACGTGCATCATCACGTCGCAGACCGTCCCGCCGACCAGCGAGCCGCGCCACACCATGTTTCGGAGATCGTCCGACACCCCCTCGTCCGCAAGAAAGTCGATCGGTTCGGCACGCACCCCGAGTTTCTTCGCGATGGCTTCGGCAATCTCGGCGTCGATCCCGACGATCTTGCCGTCCCGCTTCCACGACCATGGCTCGAAATCGCGGTATACCGCGACGCGCAGCACGCCGTTCGCCTTGATCTTGTCGATCGGTGCCGCTGCCGCCGTTCCAAACGGCACCAGCGCGGCGCTGGCCAATGCGCCGCCGAGAAAAGCCCGCCGCGATGGTCTCACGATCACTCCTCCGAATGCTTCGTGTCGAGCCAGGAACGGATCGCCCAGCCGGCCTTCTGCCCCAGCACGTCGCCCATCGGCGGCATGTACACCTTGCCATCGCGGACCGAGCCATGCTGGAATCGCTGGATGTACCATTCGTCACCCGCCTCGCCGACGTCGAGATAGCGCAGGTCCGGCGCGATCCCGCCGGAGATGGCCTCCAAGCCATGGCAGCGCGCGCAATTCTGGCCATACGCGCTCTCGCCGATCTTGATCGCGGTCGCGTCGCCGCGATACGGGTTCACCTTCAGCCATGTGGTGCCAATGTCCTTCAGCGCGGTCGTGTCGACGGCTTGGGGCGTCACATTGCCATGCGCATACACATTGATGCCGATCGATCCGGCCGCGACCATTGCCGACGCCGCGAAGACGAACCGCGATACTCTTCCAGCCATTCCAAACACCTCACCATTGCCGTCGGCCGATCTGACGCGGCATGGCAGGACCCTATGGACAGCCCACGCGCTCGTCCTATTGCACTTTGGTACCAGGGTGTTGCGCGCTCATCGGAGTTAGTGTCGGCAAATGCGAACCCTGACCCTGCTCCCCCTGCTGGCGTTGACCGCCGCCGCTCCTGCACTTGCGGAGACGATCTACGTCTCCAACGAGAAGGGAAACTCGATCACCGTCATAGACGGCGCGACGCTGAAACCGATCGCGACGTGGCCGGTCGGCCGTCGCCCGCGCGGCATCATCCTGTCGCGTGACGGTACCCAGCTCTACGTCTGCGCCAGCGACGAGAATGCCGTGCAGGTGATTGACCGCAAGACCGGCAAGCTCATCGCCGATCTGCCTTCGGGCGAGGATCCGGAAACGTTCGCGCTCTCCCCCGACGGCACGTTGCTGTTCGCCTCCAACGAGCGCGACGCCGCGGTCACCGCGATCGACGTGCCGGGGCGGAAAGTCGCGTTCCAGGTCGTGGTCGGCGTCGAGCCCGAGGGGATGGCGGTCAGTCCCGACGGCAAGACCGCGGTATCGACCGCCGAGACCGACAATTCGCTCCACTGGATCGATATCGCCAGCCACCAGCCGACCGGCGTCACCGAGGTCGAGCAACGTCCGCGTCATGTCGAATATACGCGCGACGGCAAACAGTTATGGGTTTCGGCCGAGATCGGCGGGACGGTCCAGATCGTCGACACCGCAGCTCGAAAGGTAACCGACACGATCCGCTTCGCAATCCCCGGCATTAACCCCGAGAAGATCATGCCGGTCGGCATCCGGTTTACCCCCGATCACAAGACCGCGTTGGTTGCCTTGGGCCGCGGCAACGCCGTCGCGTTCATCGACGTTGCCAGCCACAAGGTTACGCGGATCGTTCCCGTCGGCCTCCGCGTCTGGCACCTCGCGATCAGCCCCGACGGCAGGCGCGCCTTCGCTGCCAACGGCCTCAGCGACACCGTGTCGGTGATCGACATCGCCACAGCCAAGGTGACCGCGACGATCCCCGCCGGCCGCGCACCCTGGGGAGTCGCGATCGCACCCTGACGTCATTCGCCAGCCGGACCCAAAGTCTAATTTTCGCGACCGCCTGTATCCGCCAGCCTTTGCACCAAGACGCAGATCACATCGCGTCGCAAAAGGGAGGTTTCGATGATCGGACTAGGCAAGCTGCTGGCAACGGCGGCAGGCGGGACTTTACTGTGCTGTGCGGCAACACCCGCTTTCGCACAGGCCGATGACACGACCAGTCAGCTGCTATTGCGCTTGAAGGAAAAGGGCATCCTCACCGATGACGAATACAACGCGCTCGTTGCCCGCAAGACCGCCGAAGTCGCACCGTCTCAGCCTACCGCCGTCGCCACCAGTGCGCCTCAGGCGCCACAACAGGCCGCGCAGGCTCAGCTAGACGACAAGCGCTCCGTCCGCATGACCGAAGCCGGCGTCGGTATGGAGTTCGGCGGCGTGACCGTGAAATTCTCCGGGTCGGTCAACGGCTTCTACGTCCACGACAATGGCGACCACGCGATTGCCGGCAATACCGTCGTCGGCGGCCTCGCCGCAGTCGGCAAAAGCAGCTCGTCGATCCGCAACGGCCTGTTGCCCGGCATCTTCGGCATCGACGTCTCGACCAACCAGGGCGGCTGGGACGTCGCCGCGCATATTGGCCTGTATCCCGGCATCAACAGCGTCTCTAACGTGGGCGGGGCCAATTCAGCCGGTACGCCGCAAGCGCTCGCCACATCGGGCATCGACGCCCGCCAGACCTACCTTACCTTCGGAAAGCCCAATTTCGGCACGATCAAGGTCGGTCGCGACATCGGCCTGTTCGGCTCGGACGCGATCCTCAACGACATTACACTGCTCGGCGTCGGCTCGACCGGCGGCAACGTCGCGCCGTCGAACACCTCGCTCGGGCGGATCGGCATCGGCTATATCTACACCGACTTCCAGCCCCAGATCACCTATTCCAGCCCCAAATTCGGCGGGCTCCAGGTAAGCGCCGGCATCTTCCAGCCGCTCCAGACGATCGGCAATTCGGAGGTCAATGGTTCGCCCGGCTTCCAGGGTAAAGTCACCTACGACTTCAAGTCGGATCAGCTCGGCGGACACCTCTGGGCTGGCGGTATCACCCAGAAGCATGACGGGGTTGATGGATCTCCCAGCTACACCGGCAGCGGCTTCGATGTCGGCGCGAAGCTGACCTATGCCGGCTTCGGTTTGCTCGGTTACTATTACAATGGCTCGGGCATCGGTACGACCGGATTGTTCATACTCTCCACCGACGCCGCCGGGCGCAAGCGCGACAGCAGCGGCTATTATGCCCAGGGCACGTACACGATCGGCAAGTTCACGCTCGGCGGAAGCTACGGCGCGAGCTTCCTCGATCTTGCCCGCAACGAGGTCAACCCGACGCTGCTCGACAAGAACAGCAGTTGGGTCGGCCAGGCGCGCTACGGCCTGACTAGTTGGGTCACGCTGATCGGCGAATACACCCGGACCAAGGCCGAGGCGCATAACGGCAACGATGCGAAGTCCGATACGGTGGCCGCAGGCGCGATCCTGTTCTTCTGACCTTACCCGGGCCGCGGGACGTCGTCGTTCCGCGGCTCTTTTCCTGCCGGGATCCCTATGACCGAACAGACCATCTTCCCCGTTACCAACGCTTGGGCGAAGCACGCCCGCATTGATAAGGACCGTTACGACACGCTGTACGAGGCGGCGTCGAGCAACCCCGGCGCGTTCTGGCTGGAACAGGCCAAGCGGTTGGACTGGACAAGGCCCCCAACGATCGCAGGCGACTGGTCGTTCGCGAAGGACGATTTCCATATCGAATGGTTCGCGGACGGCGAACTGAACGTCGCCGCGAATTGCCTCGACCGACATCTCGTGCAACGCGGCGATCAGGTCGCGATCATCTGGGAGCCGGACCGCCCCGAGGCCGATGCGCGCCACATCACCTACCGCGAACTCCATGCAGAGGTGTGCCGGTTCGCCAACGTGCTGGCAGCACAGGGCGTCGCCAAGGGCGACCGGGTCACGATCTACCTCCCGATGATCCCCGAGGCTGCCTTTGCGGTGCTTGCGTGCGCACGGCTGGGCGCCGTGCATTCGGTCGTGTTCGGCGGTTTCTCCTCCGAAGCGATCGCTGGCCGAATCGAGGATTGCGGATCGACGATCGTCATCACCGCCGACGAAGGCTGTCGCGGCGGCAAGCGGATTCCGCTGAAGGCCAATGTCGATGCCGCCGCCGAGAAGGCTCCGGGCTTGAAACGCGTCATCGTCGTCAAGGCTACCGGGGGCGCCGTGACGATGCATCCGCGCGATGTCTGGTACCACGAAGCAGCCGAAGGCGTCGGCACCGAGTGCGCCGCCGTGCCGGTCAAGGCCGAAGATCCGCTATTCGTGCTGTACACCAGCGGCTCGACCGGCAAGCCCAAGGGCGTGTTGCACACCAGCGGCGGTTATCTGCTTTGGGCCGCCTACACGCACGACATGGCGTTCGATTACCGGCCCGGCGACATCTATTGGTGCGCCGCCGATATCGGCTGGATCACCGGCCATACCTATATTCTCTACGGCCCGCTTGCGAACGGCGCGACGACCTTGATGTACGAAGGGTTGCCGAACTGGCCGAACGCCAGCCGGATCTGGGACATCGTCGACCGGCACGAGGTCCACACGCTGTTCACCGCACCGACCGTGCTGCGCTCGTTGATGAAGGAGGGCGACGATTTCGTCACGCGCACCGATCGCTCGTCGCTGAGGCTACTCGGCAGCGTCGGCGAACCGATCAACCCCGAAGCCTGGCGCTGGTATCACGACGTCGTCGGCGGCGGACGTGCTCCGATCATCGACGCATGGTGGCAGACCGAAACGGGCGGCATAATGATCTGCCCCCTGCCCGGCGCGACCGCGTTGAAACCGGGCTCCGCGACCAAGCCCCTGCCGGGCGTGACGCTACAACTGGTCGACGAGAAGGGCGAAGTGCTGATCGGCCCAGCGGAAGGCAACCTCGTCATCACGCAAAGCTGGCCGGGCCAGATGCGCACCGTCTGGGGCGATCACGAACGCTTCTTCCAGACCTATTTCTCGACCTACCCAGGCAAGTATTTCACCGGCGACGGCTGCCGCCGCGACGATGACGGCGATTACTGGATCACCGGCCGGGTCGACGACGTGATCAACGTCAGCGGCCACCGCATGGGCACGGCGGAAGTCGAGAGCGCACTGGTCCTGCACAAGCATGTCGCCGAAGCGGCGGTGGTCGGCATGCCGCACGACGTGAAGGGCCAGGGCATCTACGCGTACGTCACGGTCAACGACGGCATCGACCACAGCCACGAGCTGCGCGACGAGCTCTGCCGATGGGTGCGCGCCGAGATCGGCCCGATCGCGACGCCCGACAAACTGCAATTTGCGCCGGCCCTGCCCAAGACGCGCTCGGGCAAGATCATGCGCCGTATCCTGCGCAAGATCGCGGAAGGCGACACGTCCAGTCTGGGCGACACCAGTACGCTGGCCGATCCGAGCGTCGTCGAGCATCTCGTGGCGAACCGGGTCGCATGATCGAGCCACCCGTCCGCCGCGATGCAACGAAGTCGTACTTAAGGCCAATTCCCTCGCATAGACCGATTGTTAGGATCGATCCCGCGCATATCCGCGCATAGGAGACCCTACATGGCCTGGAAGAAGCCCCGGATCGTCGAGATCGCCCTCGGCGCCGAAATCAACTGCTATGCGTGCGCCGAACTCGTCTGATAGCAGATGGACGTTATCGTCCTGGGGGCGGCGGCCGGCGGCGGCTTCCCCCAATGGAACTGCCATTCGCCCGCCTCCCGCCGCGCCCGCGCCGGCGACGCCGCAGCGCGCCCGCGCACGCAGGCCAGCATCGCAATCAGCGGCGATGGCAGCCATTGGCATGTATTCAATGCGTCGCCCGATCTGCGCCGACAGATCGATATGACGCCAGCGCTTCACCCGCAGCACGGCCTTCGCTCCACGCCGATCGCGAGCGTCGTGCTGACTGGCGGCGATGTCGACGTGATCGTCGGCTTGCTGACCCTGCGCGAACGCCAGGCCTTCGCGCTGCATGCGTCCGCGGCGGTCCATGCGATCCTTGCCGCCAACCCGATCTTCGACGTGCTGGCGGAAGGGATCGTCGATCGCCGCACGGTCATGCTGGACCAGCCCGTAGCGCTGGACGACACGCTAACCGCGACGCTGTTCGCGGTGCCGGGCAAGGTCCCGCTCTATATGGAGGATGGCGATGGCATGCAGCCGATCCGGGTCGACGACACCACGGTCGGCGCAGAGATTACCGACGGCACGCATCGCGCCCTCTTCATCCCCGGCTGCGCGGCGATGACCGACGACCTGCGCGCGCGGATCGATGGCGCCGACCTGCTCTTCTTCGACGCGACCTTGTGGGACGACGACGAAATGATCGCCGCCGGACTCGGTACCAAGACCGGCCGCCGTATGGGCCACATGAGCATGAGCGGCGTGGGAGGCTCGATAGCGTCGCTCGCCGACCTGACGATCGGTCGCAGAGTTGCGCTCCACATCAACAATTCCAACCCCGTGCTGCTCGACGACAGTCACGAGCGCTCAACCGCCGAAGCTGCGAGATGGATCATCGCCGAGGACGGCATGCAGTTTACGACATGAACCAGGTACTGGACGACGCCGGCCTGGAAGCGGCACTCCGCGCGATCGGCGCCGAGCGTTATCACATCCTCCACCCGTTCCACCGCCTGCTCCACGACGGCAAGCTCACCCGCGGCCAGATCCAGGCCTGGGCGCTGAACCGCTATTACTACCAGAACCAGATCCCGGTGAAGGACGCGCATCTGCTCGCGCGCCTGCCCACCCCGGAGCTGCGCCGCGAATGGCGCCGGAGGATCGAGGATCACGATGGCGATGGCAGCAAGCCCGGCGGCATCGAACGCTGGATCAAGCTGGTCGAGGGCGTCGGCCTGGACCGTGCGCTGGTCGAGAGTACCGACGCGATCCTGCCGACCACCCGGTTCGCGGTCGATGCCTATGTCCATTTCGTCCGCGACCGCACGTTGCTGGAGGCGGTGGCATCGTCACTGACCGAACTCTTTTCGCCATCGATCATCGCCGAGCGCGTATCCGGCATGCTCGCGCATTACGACTTCATCACCCCCGATACGCTGTCCTACTTCACCCCGCGCCTTACCCAGGCGCCGAAAGACAGCGATTTCGCGCTCGCCTATGTGAAGGCGCATGCCGATACGGCGGAGAAACAGCAGGCGGTGCTGGCCGCGTTACGCTTCAAATGCGACGTGCTCTGGTCGCAACTCGACGGGTTGTACCTCGCCTATGTGGCTCCCGGCCTGATCCCGCCCGGCGCGTTCGTGCCGCGGGACGCGCAGTGAGCGCCGTTCCCCGTTTCAAGCGCGGCGTGAAGTTCCGCTTCGACACCGTTCGCGACGTCTGGATCATCCTCGCGCCTGAAAAGCTGTTCATGCCCGACGAGATCGCGGTCGAGATCCTGAAGCTCGTCGACGGCGCGCGCACCACCGACTCCATCGTCGACGACCTCGCCTGCCGCTTCGACGCCCCCCGCGAGACTATCGCGAACGACGTCGTTGCAGTGCTCGAAGATCTGTCCCTCCGCGGAGCGATCCAGCTATGACTCCTCCCCCGATGGGACTCATCATCGAGCTTACCCACCGCTGTCCGCTCCAGTGCGCCTATTGCTCGAATCCGCTGAAGCTCGATCCGCCAGCGAGCGAACTGGCGACCGACGAATGGCTCCGCGTGCTCGACCAGGCGGCCGCACTCGGTGTGCTGCAGGTTCATTTCTCGGGCGGCGAACCGATGGCGCGGCGCGATCTGGAACAGCTCGTCACCCACGCGAACGCGGCTGGGCTATATACTAACGTCATTACCTCGGGGGTGCTGCTCGACGCCGATCGGATGCGCGCGCTGATCGCGGCGGGGGTGGATCACGTCCAGCTGAGCTTTCAGGACAGCGAGGCGCTGCGCGCGGACATCGCCGGCGGATATCGTGGCGGCCATGCGAAGAAGCTGCGTGCCGCCGCGCTGATCCGCGACTCCGGCCTGCCGCTGACGAGCAACTTCGTCGTTCACCGCCAGAATATCGATCGGGTCGAAGAGATGATCGCGCTTGGCGAAGCGCTCGGTTCCGAACGCATGGAGATCGCCCACGTCCAATATTATGGGTGGGCGCTGCGCAATCGCAACGCGCTGCTGCCGACGATCGGCCAGCTTGAGAGCACCACCGCGATCGTCGAGGCTGCGCGCGCGCGACTGCACGGCCGGATCGCGATCGATTACGTCGTCCCCGATTATTATGCGGCTCGCCCGAAAGCCTGTATGGGCGGCTGGGGCCAGCGTTTCATCAACATCTCGCCCTCGGGCAAGGCGTTGCCATGCCACGCCGCCGAGACGATTCCCGACATGGACTTTCCGTCGGTCCGCATATGGTCGCTCGCAGATCTGTGGAACGGCGCCGAAGCATTCGCGCGGTTTCGCGGCACCGACTGGATGCCGCTACCATGCCGGAACTGCGACCGCCGCGAGATCGATTGGGGAGGGTGTCGCTGCCAGGCGCTGGCGCTCGCTGGCGACGCCGCCGCAACCGACCCGGCCTGCACGCGCGCGCCGATGCATCACGTGATGGCAACAGCGATCTCACAGGCTGGCGACACCGACGTCACCATTCCTCGTCGACTGGTTCGCTCGTCCGCCTAATCGGCGGCGTAGCGGTCCGTCGCGCGGATCAACTGGTCGAGGATACCCGGCTCGTTCCAGGCATGGCCGGCGCCCTCCACCAAATGAAAGTCGGCTTCGGGCCAGGCCCGATGCAAATCATAGGCGGTGCGCGCCGGGCACACGATGTCGTAACGCCCCTGGACGATCGTGCCGGGAATGCCCGTCAGAATGCCCGCGTCGCGGATCAGCTGCCCCTCGTCGAGCCAGCCGTTGTTGACGAAAAAGTGGTTCTCGATCCGTGCGAAGGCCAGCGCGAAATGCGCGTCCCTGAACCCGGAGCTGGTCGCGGAATCGGGCAGCAAGGTGATCGTCTCTCCCTCCCACAACGCCCAGGCCTTCGCCGCCTCGATCTGTGCTGCGGGATCGTCGCCGGTCAACCGCTTGCGGTACGCGCCACGCATGTCGTCACGCTCGGCGACCGGAATCGGCGCCTCGAATGCCGCCCATTTGTCGGGGAACACTTCCGACGCGCCGAACTGATAATACCAGTCGAGCTCCGACGTCCGCAGGGTGAAGATGCCGCGCAGGATCAGCTCGCTCACCCGTTCGGGATGCGTCTGTGCATAGGCCAGCGCCAGCGTCGATCCCCAGGACCCACCGAACACCAGCCAGCGTTCGACACCGATCATCGTGCGCAGTTGCTCCATGTCAGCGACCAGATCCCAGGTGGTGTTCGCTTCGAGCCCGGCATGCGGCGTCGACCGCCCACATCCGCGCTGATCGAACAGCAGCACGTCGTATTTCGTCGGATCGAACAGCTGGCGGTGTTTTGCCGAGATGCCCCCGCCTGGCCCGCCATGGAGGAACACCGCGGGCTTCCCCCCAGGCGTACCGCAGCGCTCGAAATACACCGAATGCCCGTCGCCGACGTCGAGCATGCCGGAATGATAAGGCGGGATCGGTTCGTATAGCGTGCGCAAATCCAAGTCCTCTTTACAGTTCATCAAGCTATCAGCTTGGGTTAGGTTTGGCTGCTCGGCAGCCTAAGGCGTACCCATGTTTATCACTACCCCACGGGGATTTGAGGTCCTTGTCCCGCTTCATCAACGATAGTCTGGTTACGGCACATCGTCACCCGCAAGAGACTGAGCTGCTAAACGGGTAATCAGCGGCTTACGCCCGTGACCAATCCAGTGAACTAACGAATGCTTAATGCAGCTACACGCCGAAAGCGGCCCGTCCGCTTTCTACCAAAACCCAGCCAATTAGGCCCCCGTCCCGTCAAATGAACGAACGGCTGCTTACCGGCGATCGCCGCCCGATAACGGACGGGCGGCTTTCCACCAGTTTTACTGTAAATGCCGACGGTCTGCATGCACTAGGGACTCGCCGTTTTCACCGGACAAGCTGCACGCTCCTGCACTTCGACATCTGCCAGAGCGCGGTGCTGTCCCTTCGGAGAACCTTCGATCGCGTACTCTTTGGCAAACGTCTTTTCCCGATTTCTCAGCCGACCGGCCGCGAATGCCCCTGCCGCCCCCGCGACCAATGTGGTAGAAGTGCGCATGCTCAAGACAAGAATGAAGCGGCTCGCCGATCGCGGTGATCGCGCCGTGCAGCGCCTTGCCGAAATCGAAGCCTCGATCACGAACCTTTCTAACGAGGATCTGCTCGACCTAGCTGACA
Organism: Sphingomonas faeni; assembly: GCF_024273235.1. Classification (GTDB taxonomy): domain Bacteria; phylum Pseudomonadota; class Alphaproteobacteria; order Sphingomonadales; family Sphingomonadaceae; genus Sphingomonas; species Sphingomonas faeni_A. The sequence continues at coordinate 14,162 of NZ_JANBVH010000049.1, forward strand.
TCTTCAAAGCCGAGCCCCGCCCGCCAATTGGGGAGATGGCGTTCTTAGAAATGGCACGGCGCGAAATCAGTCTCTGAGGATGGCCTGAGCACACGTCAGCAGAATTATGTGCTTACGCTGGTCCACATTGGCTACATGCACGAACAGCCCGCAACTATACACAATCATGATGGAGCAACGGTGCAGCGATGGTAGCGATTGGCACCCGGATCAATTAAATAGGTACTCTGATCCGAGATGGCGGGACCTTCTACCTCCGACGTGATGTCGGCGGGCGCTACGAGCTGGAACTGCATTTCACTCCCGTCGATCTCGTTGAGAAACGCGTTCGGGTCATCGGCACGTTGGTTGGCCCAGATCTGGTAAACGCCGACGGCGTTGCGCCAGCTTAGTGGCAGACCATTCGTCTGGTCGAAAGGCACTCGGCGCAATTCTGATTCAACCTGACTCATTGGCGTTGCGCACAAACCACGAACAGGCATCATGCCGGCCATGGAACAGCGGATCATTCATGCCTGCGGTCACGAGCAGGCTCATCATCTCACCGGCTTTGACAGCCAGCAGGAACGTAAGGCCAAGTGGCTGAAGACGACTACCTGTCGAGACTGCTTCGTTGCGGAAAAGCGTGCTGAGGAGGTCGCTGCGGCAGCGTCAAGCAGCGCCGCTGTCTCACACCTCGTTCTTCCGCCGCTGACTGGGACCGATCGGCAAATCAGCTGGGCGTCGACGATCAGGACCAAGCGGCTCGCAGCGCTAACAAATTCCAACAGCGACGCCGACTGGTACGCTTGCCTCCAGGTCACTGACGCCAAATGGTGGATCGATCGCCGCGATCTGACGGACATCGATCTGATGGCGGCAGCGGCGCAGGCATCGGAAGTCCAAAGCGCGACGGCGGTCACGGCGTCGATCACAGATATGCATCGGACGGCATGATCATCTAGCTGACGCCGCCGCACGACCAGCCTTGCGGAAACGGTGTCATTGATAGCACGAACATCAACGGGATACCGCGCGCCTACCCCCCTGCCCGATATCTAAGCCGGTGCGAAACGTCCGTCTGCAGTACAGTGCTTTTAGGGTATGCCTTTCGCAGCCCCCCCCCCAATCGCTGGTACTTTATCACCGTCCTGACTGCGTAAAAAGGACTGGACTAATAAGTACCATATATAGCAGACTGCGGCATGTTCATCCGAGCCTATCTTCGCAAATCTACCTCCGAACAGGATGCGTCGCGCGCCAAGAGCGCCCTCGACGTGTTTGCGACGGAGCACGGGATTAGGATTGCGGCCCGCTATGTTGAAAACGAAAGTGGTGCCAAGCTTCACCGGCCCGAGCTGTTCCGCCTGCTATCGGATTGCGAGCCGGGAGACGTGCTCCTGGTCGAGCAGGTTGATCGGCTTTCTCGCCTCACCTCACCGGACTGGATCAAGCTGCGCAATCTGCTCGACACCAAGCAGGTCCGGATCGTCGCGCTCGACCTGCCGACGTCCTGGATCCTGACGGCACCGACCGATGAGTTCACCGGCCGAATGTTCGCAGCGGTCAACGCCATGATGCTGGACGTACTCGCCGCGGTTGCCCGCAAGGACTATGAGGATCGCCGTCGTCGACAGGCCGAAGGCACTGCGAAAGCCAAGGCAGCGGGCCTTTATAAGGGACGCCCCGAGAACAAGACCCGCAACGCGGCGATCTCGAGCCTTCTCCGCGATGGCCGAAGCTGGCGCGATATAATGGATGCGACTGGGTGCAGTCGAACGCTGCTCGCCAAGATTGCTCGTGATCGCCGTCTACAGGCAGAGGCTGACGCAGCGATCCGCGCGGCTGAGTCAGTCGCGCATCGCTAATGTGTTCAGGCAGCCTCTAGACCCTCATAATGAGGTGTTCATTTTAGCTGCTACCGACCCTGATTGAACGGGTTTCGTGTACCAAAGCCCATGCCCATTCAGGGTATACCCTTTTTGACAAATGCGGCGCTGATTACAGTAGCCTTTTTGGTGATAACCGCCTGACGCGCCTTGTATTAGAGTAACGACCTTGTTGAGAAAGCCTGATCGGCTAGAATCGCGCAAATCGAGAAATCGTGCGCATAATTATCTTGGAGGCGGGTACAAGCCATGCGGATACTGCTGTCGAATTTGGCGTGGACCGTATTGGCGGGTACGAGTGTGTCACCGGCAGCTTCAGAGCCATGGCAGTTCACAGACGAGCGCATGATCGTGGCCAGCGACACAATGGTCATAACCTTTGTCGGCGAGTCCGTAAGGGTGAAGGGTGAGATGCGAACAGCGCGGGTCAATCTACACCTTCCCAAGCCGGACAAGTATGGCGCAAGCAGCTTTGCTATCGATACCGAGGTGGACTGCGCGCGAAAGCTCTTGCGGGAGGTGGCATCAGTTGCAGCGCGTTCCAATGGCGGCGTCGTGCATCTTCCCCACGAGGCTGGGGACAACGACTTTAAGCCAGTCCAGAAAGACAGCTTTGCCGTCGTGATACAGGAGCATCTGTGCCGGATTAAGCGGGAGGACTACAGGAAAGGCGGCATCTACCTGTACACGTCGAGCGACATCGCGGCTCGGAGCGTCTTCGCGCTTCTGGCACTCGGTATCGAGAACAAGGCAGCGGGGCAATTGGCCAGCAAGCACTATTCTGAGCCGAACGAGATCACCGCGGCGCTGGACGAACAGAAGGTCCCCGCTGACAAGCGCGCGGCGGTTATCAAAGCGATCGACGCGCAGATCGAGCCAGAGGCCAAGCCGCCGCCACCGATCATTCCCTTGGCGTCAGCAGTCGCCAGCGGTCACGTCGGTAAATACATGCATTCCGAAATGGAGTTAGCTTCCGGTCTGTGGCTGAAGGCGGATGGCACGTTCCAGTATTTCCTGACGGTCGGATCGCTGGATGAGAAAGCCGACGGTCGCTGGACGGCGCAGGGTAACCGCGTTGTACTAGAAAACGATCCCGTTCCGGTCCCGCCGACGATCACTACAGGATCAGGCGGTCGTGACCCGGCGAGCAAACTGCGGCTGAAGGTGACGATACCGTCCGGAAGGGGCGTTCCCGGTGTAGATCTCGTAGTCGGCTTCGACACCGGTGATCCTCTCGAAGGCTACACGCAATCAGACGGCTGGACGCTCCCGGCGGACGAGAAGCGTGAGCCACGCTGGGTCATGTTCTCAATGTCGTCTTATGGTTTGCGCTCTGCCCGGTTTCCAATCGACGCGCGCACCGCGAATGCTCTAGCGTACATCCTGACGCCGAACGACATCGGCGTGGTCAACTTCGCTAAGGTCAATGTGATGGCTGACGGTAACGGTCTGACTGTGATCCGCGAGGGACAGTCGATGCGGTACGAAAAGCAGGGAAAGTGATGCGCGCCGTTGCGCGTCACTAGTGTAAGCGTGGCCGGCAGGCCGCGGACTATGCAGCTTGTGCTACCGGCTTCGCAGGCTGTTGGGCCCAGTTCCAGGGCATGAGCTCGTCCCATCGCGCTGCTGGCCAATCAGCTGCAATCTTCCCAGTGACGTCGGCGATGTAGGCCTGCGGGTCGACGCCATTGGCCTTGCAGGTCTGGATGACGGTGTAGATCGCTGCGGCACGCTCGCCGCCCGTCTTCGAACCGGCGAACAGCCAGTTGCGTCGTCCGACGGCAACGCCGCGCAGCGCACGTTCGGCGATATTGTTGTCGATCTCCAGGCGCCCGTCATCGAGGAAGCGGCACAGCGCGAGCCATCGCTTCGTGCCATAGGCAATAGCCTTGGCCATGTCGGACTTCGGCGACAGCCGGCGCAGTGCTGCGTCGAGTATCTCGCGCAGCGCATCGACCAGCGGCCTCGTCCGGTTCTGCCGCGCCGCCAGCCGCACGTCGGGCGGCCTGCCGCGGACCTCGGCTTCTATGCCGTACAAGGTACCAATGCGTTCAAGAATGTCGGTGGTCAGCGGCGTGGCAACCCGCTCGTGGAGATCGAACACCTTGCGCCTGAAATGGGCCCAGCATGCGACTTCGGTGGCGCCGTTTCGATAGAGCCCGTCGTAACCGGCATAGGCGTCAGCCTGGAGGAAACCTCGAAATCCGGCAAGATGGGTTTGCGGGTGTGCACCGGTGCGGTCGGTCGTGAAGCGATACCATGCCGCAGGCGGGGTCGTGTTGCCGGAGGCGCGGTCGTCGACCGCATAGACCCACAGCCGCCCGGTCGCGGTGCGTCCACGGCCGGGGTCGAGCACGGGAACTGGCGTGTCGTCGGCGTGGATCTTGTCGCCTTTCAGCACTTCATCGCGGATGCGGCTGACGATGGGGTCGAGCAGCGCTGCTGCCTGGCCGACCCAGCCCGCCAGCGTCGAGCGGTCGATGTCCAGGCCTTGGGCGGCCATCATCTCGGACTGCCGGTAAAGCGGCAGATGATGGTCGAACTTCGAGACGACAACATGCGCCAACGTTGCAAATGTCGCCTTCCCGCGGGCGACCGCCTTCACCGGGGCAGCCGCCTGGACGATCTTCTCACACGTCCGGCAGCTATATTTCGGTCGGACGTTCCGCACGACGCGCCAGTGCACCGGCAGGACGTCGAGTACCTCATGTGCGTCCTGCCCGAGGCGGCGTAGCGCACCGCCGCAGTCCGGGCATGTGCAGGCGCCGGAGGCGGGTTCGTGGACGACCTCCTCGCGTGGCAGGTGGTCGGGCAACGCACGGACTGGTGCCAGTCGCCCGGGCGTGTCTGACAAGGCCGCGCCGATCTCCGGGACTGCGCTCTCGGTTTCCAGTTCCTCGAGCGCGAGTTCGAGTTGGGCGATCTCGCGCGTCAGCTTCTCGGAGGATGCGCCGAACTGCATCCGCCGCATCCGGGCGATCTGCCCACGCAGTGTCTCGATGAGCAGGTCGCGGGCGGCAAGTGCTGCATTGGCCCGGGCGAGCGAGGCCTCCAGCACGGCAATCCGGGCCTCGGCATCAGATGGGGCAAGAGAGGCTTGCGACACCTCGTTTCCATAGCAGTTCGCGCACTCTCACACGAGCAAAAATGGCGGAAAAGCTATGTTTTCAGCCGGCCAATGTTGGTGCCCATGTCCGCTCTGGGCGGCGCCAGTCGATGCCCTCCAGAAGCATCGACACCTGCGCCGATGTCAGCGCCACTGTGCCTGTCGCGGTCACCGGCCAGACGAAACGCCCCCGGTCCATCCGCTTCGAAAACAGGCAGAGTCCCTGACCGTCGAACCACAGCAATTTGATCAGGTCGCCGCGCTTGCCACGGAACGCGAACAGCGCACCGGAATGTGGTTTCTCCTGAAGCACCTGCTGCACCAATACCGCCAGGCCATCGAAGCCCTTGCGCATGTCGGTGACGCCGCACGCCAGGAATATCCGCGTCGATGTCGGCTGCGGGATCATCGCGCCAGCACGTCGATCACGCGCGACAGCGCCTCGGCGTCGACAGCGCCGTCGACAGTCAGTCGCACACCCGAAGGCAGCTCGATGCCGATCTGCCCGGCGGTCCGGGCGTCCGCTGGCACCTCGACGGGCGGCGCCGGCAGCATCACGGGCGGCTCGCTGATCCGGACTTCGGCAAATGTGGCCTGAGGCCGGGCCGGCACTCCGCTCAGTGCACCCGACATAGCTTGACGCCGCCAGGTGTAGATCGCGCCGCTGCCGACCTCGTGACGCTCGACCGCCGCCCTGACCGATCCATCCGGCCCGAACGCATCGCGTAGGATCGCCAGCTTCTGCTCGACCGTCCAGCGGCGTCGACCCGACACCCGACCGACAATCTCGATACGACCACTCATATGACCGGTCGTATGACTACTCGCTACATCCGCAGCTGGTTCGATAGCCTCGTCTGACATCACGGCCCCGTTCAAAGAGCCGCCATCAACCCGTTGAACGCTCCGCCTACAACGCGACCTTCAGACCACGCTTACTCACTAGCCACCAAACCCGCTGGACCAGCCGTGAAAACGATATCAAGCGTCCGCTGCTGCCCCCCGCCCCGCGAAGGGGCGTTCGATCGTCCGGCGCCGGTGACAGATTCTAGAATTGCTGCATTATGCCAGCTCACTCAGCTGTCAGGGCCGAGGACTGCCAATCGTTACTGGCGCAGGACTAGGCTTTACGAGCCCAACGCTATGCAACACGGCAGATTGGGTCAGCATGATCGCCAGCCACAGGTCGCGTCGGCTAAGCTGATCAACCACGGATGACCGCGTAAGCTGAGCGCGATCGAAAGAGCGGGCAACACGAAGCCGATCCAGATGATGAAAGCACTGCCCAATGCGACTGTCCACGGGCTCGCATTTACCGGCGCCAGTATCAAAGCTCCAGCCAGGATAGCCGCTAGCCAGAACAGCGCCAGCGTAGCAGCAGCGAGTATTGCACCGCGTAGGCGACTCCGGAAACCTGTAAAAAGAATGATCACTCCGGCAAAGGTCGCAGCCCCGATCGGAATGATGTTGCTGATAATATAATTCATGAGCTTCCAACCTCAATCGTACGATGTGTTGTTGCCACCTACCATCATGAGGTTCTTGAACCTTCCATGAGTACACCCGCATCTGCTTCACTGTTCAACGACTGGAAGGAGGTGATCGAATGTTTCATTGTTATACGTCGCGAACGGAAAACCCAATGAGTGCGACCCCCGCTGGCGGGGCTGTCTAGCTCTAAGGGACAAGCCATCAGTAACCAACAATGGAGAGGCCGTCCCGCTAGGGGCAGCCTTTTATATTTTGTGGCGATGCCCCCGCATGATGACGAAATTGCCGAGGCGTCCATCAACCTAAAGGCTGAGGACGTCTCGGCTGCTCAGACAGTGCGAGAAAACCGTGGCCGCGATGCTTGGCGCTAAATTCGAGCCTCACCGCCAGGCCGATTTGTGGCCCTCAAAGATCTACCTTCTCGTCCTCGATACGGTAAGGCTTCCCCGTCACCTTGGCTTTCACAAAGGATAGAATGGACGCCACTCCCGCGCCGGGAGTGTCCCAATATTCAGCTCCGTCGGCATGAACCTTCAGCAGTACAATTTCCGGATCTTCCGGGCCATTAGGAAACCAGGCCTCGATACCGGCATTCCACAGCTGCTTAGCTTTCTGTACGTCGTGTACAACTTCGGCCTTTCCGGTCACCGACACCCATGAGCTTTTCGACGAGAAGGCGGCGTTGACGCGCGGTTCTAGGCCAATCTGTTCAACCTTGCGACCGCCACGCTTGGTAAAGAACCAAAGATCACCATCGAACTCAACCTTCTGGACCGCCATGGGCCGGCTCATTAGGCGGCCTTCGGAATTGGTCGTGAACATACACACGTGAGCGTCCGCGATCAGCTCTGCTATCTTGGCGACTTCATCGTTGCGTGGTTCCTTCGGGGTGTCAGTAGCGTTGCTCATGGTAATCTCCGCGTAGGCGGTCCAGATTTCAGAAGGTCTGACCTGTTCCTAGCGGCTCAACGTCTCAGCAATAAGAACGACGCAGAAACTTGCCTAATACCCGGACGTACTAGGCGCCCCCACCTCTCCTCCCGGATGTACGGTCGCCTTTATTCCAGACGGCGTGCATTTCGTGAACGACCTTAGCGACAGTCCGGCACTCGGCTTGTTGGTCATAGTGAAGCTGTAGCAAAAACTGGCACATTTGCGACAAGACGCGGCCCAACCTAAACACCGCCTGTTCGAAAAGAGCATTCAAATCTTGATTGTAGCTCCGTACGGATCGTGGTTACATCCACTTCCAGGGGGTGCGTCGTCATGCAATTTGTCACGCGAAGCATGAGTGTAGTGGGCATAACGCTCGTGGCGTTCTGTGCTCCTGCGGTGGCAGTGGCGCAGGGTTTCGATGTCGGCCAGGCTACGCGCGCTTACCTCGACCTGCTTCACGGACCAGCACGGGCGCAATCCGACGCCTATTTTGAGGGCGGATACTGGCTAATCCTATGGAGCACGCTTGTTGCATGCGTCACCTATTGGGCCGTGCTGGCGACTGGCTTTTCGGCTCAGCTGCGGACTTGGGCTGAAGCGCGTACCAAGCGGAAGGTGCTTGCGACGATGCTCTATGCGCTCGGCCTTACGCTCGTGACCACGATCATCATGCTACCTTTCTCGATATACACGGGATACGTTCGCGAGGCCCAATACGGATTGATGAGCCAAAGCTTTGCGCTGTGGTCTGTCGATCAGTTGAAGGCGCTGCTCCTTACCCTGATCGTTACCCCACTGGCGTTTGCGGCGATCTACGCAGTAATACGGCGCGCGCCGCGTCTCTGGTGGGTTTGGGGCGCAGGCATGGCTTGGGCCTTCGTTCTACTCGCGAGCGCCGTGCTCCCTGTATTGGTCGCTCCGCTGTTCTTCACGATGAGCGAGTTGCCGGCAGGCCCGCTTCGCGAACGGATCGTGGCGATGGCGCAGGCACACAATATCCCGGCGGACCACATCTACGTTGCCGACCTGTCACGCCAAACCAAGCGCATTTCGGCAAACGTGTCGGGCTTGGGTCCGACCGTCCAGATTACGCTAACTGACAACCTACTCTCCCGAACGAGCCCCGATGAGGTTGCCTCAGTCATGGGCCACGAGATGGGGCACTATGTGCTCGGTCATGTCTGGCGGAACGCCGCCTGGTTCGCAGTGCTTTTCCTGGCGATGTTCTTCGCTGTAGCAAAAGCGACGCCGATCCTAATCGCCCGGCATTCACGCTGGCACGTTCAGAGCGTTTCCGACGTCGCCGCGGCTCCGGCGCTGCTGCTCGTCGCCACCATTGTTATGGCACTAGCGACGCCGTTCCAGAGCGCGATCGTCCGATCCGCTGAGAGCGAGGCGGACGCGTTTGGTCTCGATGCCGCGCACCAGCCCGATGCCTTTGCGCTGATCGCGATCCGGCTCTCCGAATATCGCAAGCTGGAGCCTGGTCCCATCGAGGAATTCTTGTTCTTCGATCACCCATCAGGCGAAACGCGCATACGTCGTGCGATGCAGTGGAAGAAGGATCATGTGGCTGGCGCCGAAATGATGAAGCCTGTTCTGCGCCCTTGAAGCGAGCTCGCTCGGTTGCCACGAGCTGTAGGCGGACCTTGGGGAATTTCGCTAGGGCTAGCGGTATCCCGGTCGGAAGAAGACGCAACTTACGGCTGATTTCAAGTCCGATATGTCATGTCCAGTGCGACTGCCGATGACCTTGATCGCCTCTCGACGTAGCCGGAACGCCTGCCGCTTTCGCACATCACGCCGTCGCAACAAACGAAGGGGGTGGCCCGTAGCGGTTGGAACCCGGTGTGCCATGACGACAAGTCCAGACCAGCAAGGTGATCCCGAGCGCGAGCATGGTCGGAACCGTCAACCCAATACCGATGACGATCTTTGTCCCATCTTCATTACCAAACATGATTCCGGTCAAACCGTACAGGATCAGCAGCAGGAAGCTCAACAAGGGCATGGGTAAAGCCCACCAGCCAGATCGGTCGACGTCATGCAGCCGTCTAACCAGCACTGCAACCGAGGGGATAAAGAGGACGCTGAATAGGATCCACGATATTGGACCTACCAAGAACGCCAAGGCAATTTGCAGGACATTCGTCGCGATTGTGTAGGACCAATATTCCATTCGCGATGAGCGGCCAGCATAACGCGCGTAGCGTCGCAGGGGACGTAGAGCAGCCCTGGCAACGGTCTGGGTTACCGGTGTTTCACCCATCAGCGCGATCCGCTCCTTAACCACCCAATAGCGGTTGCGCGCTGGCTAAATGCAAAGCTGACATCATACGATAGGAAAGTTATTTTGCCGCTTTGCGCATCGTGATGCTCGCAGTGCCAAGTTCGACTTCCATCGTTTCAGGCTCGCCGTCGGCGGGCCTTGCCGCAAGGGTGAAGGGCTCGATGGCGCTGCGCGTATAACTGAAGGTAAAACGGTTTGGACCGCTCGGCGACAATGCGACCTTGGCTAATGTCAGGTTGTCGCTCGAACGGACAATCTCCCAGCTTTGCGGCAATTTGGTTGGTGAGCCTTTTTCACCATCATCCGTGTTCCATCCATGGAGGAGCGGGATGGTCCATCCCTCGTCCGAGATCATATTCAGCTGACCGCTCCCGCCGCCATCTGTCAGCACGCCGAGGTTCTCGACGGGCTTGCCGTCCGTTGCCACGATTGTGAAAGCAGCGCGCACCTTGGGATCACGGACGGCTGACGTCTGACGGAAGGATGGCGGAGCAGTCGGTGCATTCGTCAAGGCGATGGTCCCGAAGTCTGCGAACCGCCAAATGCCCTTCACGAGCATGTGGAGCTGTTCTTCACCCTCGACAGGCGCATCAAGCCCGTCGACCCCGTACTCGAAGCTGTGGTCGGCTCGCAAATTGAGATGGGCAGCCAACTCGCGGTCGCGATACTCATACCGTCCAATGATCGTCGCATTCGCTGGTCGCGTGGACGGGGCCTGTTGCCAAGCCCAGACCGGCTGCGCCAACGCTATGGCAGTAAACATAAGGAGGGTTGGGGCGCGGAGTTGCATGGCTATTTCATGCGCCCGGTTTCCCGCCCAAGCAACTCGTTGCGCAGCCGCGATCGAGGTAGGGATTCATTGGCATTGTCGGTCAGACGGCATCGTTCCTGATAACGATACGTCGCCACAGTGGAGGAATGGGAATACCCGCCTGAGACCGAACCGTCCGCCAGCGGCCGCTCCGCTGCACCTGCAACGATATCCAGAACGGTGACGGGTCGCGGTAGGTGGTTCGCAACAGCAACCGACCTGAGCGTGCGAGCAACGCATCCAACCCCTCCGCGAGGTCGGCCGGAAGGCCGTTGCCTGGGTTCCCCACGGCTGCACCATCAAAAGCCCATCCGTCGCCCCAGCAATGGATCGAGCCTTTCTCGAGCGCCAGCGTGATCGAGAAGGAAAGCCTCGGCTGCACGGGAAAGGTGCAGACGACCTCGAAAGGCACGTCGTCTCGCCATTGTAGATTGAGGCGATGGCGTTGCGCCAGATCTAAAAAGGCTGCGCGGGTAGCTGGCTGATAACTCGCCCATGTCCATCCGCTATCTGACAAAGCTCGGTTTGGCGGTAGCGCAGGCGGGATCTCCGATTTGAGCGGCGAGGCCAACACCCGCGCCTTGCCCTGCGCGAACTCGTCGTCGGAGAGGAGACCTCGCTCCCGTAGCTCTTCCAGTTCGCGGATTTCGCTGGCGAGCGATCGGATCGATATTGGCGGCAAGACAGCCTTCCGCGATGGCATGCACAAGAGCAACCCGACGGCGATTGGGCCTGTGAGCACGCCTAGTATCGTCCACAGGATTACCGAACGATCCCTGACCGTCGCGATCACGCCGCTCAGAATCGTGCTGACGAACATGGAAAGGATAAGTCCATTCATACGCTGATCGCCTTCACAGCAAGGGCGCGCGTGGACAACGGCACGGATTGAGGCAGCAGGGAGAGCACATGGGCTGCCAGCGGCACGGCACCGAGATTGGCAGTGAAGTTCAGCAGCGATCCGTGGAAGGTAAAGTTGAGATTGACGGTTCCCCTGCCCTGCCTGACATCGACGCATTCGATCTCGCCGTAACGACGTTCGCGCTCGCAAACGACACGGAAACGAATGCCGCCAGGTTCAATCACGAGCAGCGGCTTGGCGTTGTTCGACGCGACTGCATACCACCACGGCAGGCCGCGAACTCCCGTGAAGGTTGCGAGTACGGGTATAGTCGCCGCGCCTGCCTCGTCGACGGTGATATTGGCGACCACGGCTCTTTCGTAGGCGCGACGTCCCAGCCGCAACGACAGCCAGGCCATTCCGCGGTATGTCGCATATATTAGTCCGACGAACGCCATGAGTTGCAGGACGAAAACCAGCGCAAACCCCAGGATTGCCCACGCACCTTCAGGTCGTTTTATGGAGTTGGGTACCGCTTTGCGGGCGACGTCCTCGCATGGTCCGATAAAGCGATTTATTGTCTCGACGCGTTGCGTCCACTGCGCCGGCTTGCCCGCCTGTTCCAAGTGACTTTCGGTAGAGAAACGATACTGGCGGCTTAGATCCCCCGACAATTCTCGCCGTATGATCCACAGCGTACCGGGCTGGCCGCTTTGACATTCACCTTTGGAAACGATCCCTGCGGTCGTCTTCCCGATTTTCACCGCGGTACAGTTCGCCGGCCATAAGTTCATTGAGTGCAACGGCGCATCAGCAGGTGCACAATATCGAACTGGTTGACCTACCCACGCACCGGCGACGTTGGTCCTGGTCTCCCATATTCCAGCCCGCTGCGCCTGGCTGGTTGCGGGCACGCAAGCCAAGAAACTTAGAATCAGCCGGAACCACCGCATGACCGGGCGGGGACGGTTCAAAGCAGTCCATATCCGTTTCAACATACAGATTCTTCTGACGAGCAAGTGCACCCCTCTCAGATTTATCCGGTACAGAGGGGTGTTCCACAGATAATCACTATAGGTCACCGAACTGATTAGAGGCCTGGCTGCCTGCCCACGAGAGCATTGCCATCATTAATGCCAAGTATACCGCGAACGTCCAAGCCAGTGCAGTTTCGATTACCCGTATACCGTCTTCATACTG
>NZ_JANBVH010000050.1 GCF_024273235.1 Sphingomonas faeni
TCCAGGGAGCGGCGAAAGAAGGGGGTGGAGAACGGCGCGCACGAATAACGCGGTGGCTAACGTCGCGCCCGCTTCCAGGCGGTCGATGCCGCGCTGGAACACGCTCGCCTCGTCTGACCAGACCGCCACGGTCCCCCCTGGAAGGAAGGGGCAGGTGTCCGAACAGGCCACGACGGTCCCGCGTCGCTGGAAGGGAGGGGCGGGGGGTGGGTAGGCCGGCTCGAGTCACGACGGTCCGGATATGCGGAACCCGACCCACCCCCAACCCCTCCCTTCCAGGGAGGGGCGAAAGAAGGGGGTGGAGAACGGCGCACACGAATAACGCGGTGGCCAACGTCGCGCCCGCTTCCCCTAAGCCCTCCGACCTCCTACATCGCGCGTCCCATGGCACGTCCCAAACCCCCGACCTTCGAGAAGACCAAGATCGTCGCCGAGAACCGGCGCGCGCGGTACGACTATTATATCGAGCAGGTGTTCGAGGCGGGCATCGCGCTCACCGGCACCGAGGTGAAGGCGTTGCGCGGCGGCGAAGGCTCGATCGCCGAGGCCTATGCCGAGGTGAAGGGCAAGAACGTCGTCCTTGTGAATTCGAACATCCCCGAATTCAGCCACGGCAACCGCTTCAACCACGAGCCCAAGCGGCCGCGCAAATTGCTGCTCCACGAGCGCGAGATCAACAAGATGTTCGGCGCCGTCGCGCGCCAGGGCATGACGCTCGTGCCGCTGATGATCTATTTCAATTCGAAGGGCCGCGCGAAGATCGAACTGGCGCTCGCCAAGGGCAAGCAGAACCACGACAAGCGCGACTCGGTGAAGGAACAGGACTGGAAGCGCGAGCAGGGTCGTATCATGCGGGATCGCGGATAGCCTGTGTCGAAGGCGCCGGGCAGTATCTTCGGGCGCCTCGCGGCGTGGTCGCATCGCAATCTGCCGACCCGCGAATCGATGGAGCGGAACCGGCTGCTGCGTCCGGTCGCGCACCGCGTTCTCGCACCCGAACTCTGGCGCTTCACCCGCCGGTCGGTCCCGCGCGGCGTCGCGCTGGGGATGGTCGCGGGCATCCTGATCCCGGTCGCGCAGACGCCCGTCGCCGCGATCTTCGCGCTGCCATTCCGCGCCAACGTGCCGACCGCGGCGCTGACCACCTTCATCACCAACCCGCTGACCACGCCGCCGCTCTGGATCGCGGCCTATTGGATCGGGTCGTCGATGCTGCGGCTCGACGAACATGTGCCCGGCCAGCCCGTCGCCAACGCCGCGGCGCGCACCGAATGGATCCCGTGGCTGATGCAGGCGGGACCCGCCACCGCACTGGGCCTGCTGGTCATCACGGTCGTCTGTTCGGTCGGCGGCTATGCGCTCAGCGCGCTCGGCTGGCGGTTGTGGATCGCGCGCAAGTGGCGGCATCGGCACGATAATCGCGCGGCGTAGTATTTCGTAACATTTGACACCGCCTGGAATTGACGGACCGTCCTATCGGCGTAGAACACACCGCATCCTGAAGTCTCTCCCGAGGTCCCTTGATGCGTAAGTCGATTGTTACCGTGATCCTACTCGCGTCCGCCGCTTCGGCTTTCGCCCAGACGAACCAGGCTGCCCCGTCGCCGACGTTGGCCAAGGCCGCTACCGGCCCGGTCGCTCCCAAGGATGCCAACAAGCCGCAGATCGGCGATTTCGGCTTCGACATGGCGGGCCGCGATACCAGCGTCGCGCCGGGCACCGACTTCTTCGATTACGCCAATGGCGGCTGGGTGAAGGCCACGCCGATCCCCGCGGACCGCTCGTCCTACGGCATGTTCCACGTCCTTCAGGACCTGTCGCTCGCTCGTACCCGCACGATCCTCGATGCCGCAGCGACCAAGCCTGGCGACAAGGTCGGCGATTTCTATTCGAGCTTCATGGACGAGGCGGCGGTCAACGCGAAGGGCGCGACCCCGGTCAAGCCGATGCTCGCCGCAATCAAGGCGAGCAGGGACAAGACCGCGCTCGTCACCGAGATCGCAAAACTCCAGCGCCAGGGCGTCGGCGGCCTCGTCGGCGTCGGCGTGCAGCAGGACGACAAGGACCCGACCACCTATGTCGTCGGCCTCGGTCAGAGTGGCATAGGCCTCCCCGATCGCGATTATTACCTCAAGGACGACGCCAAGCTCGCCACGATCCGCACCGCGTATCAGGCGTATCTGACGCGGATGCTGACGCTCGCCGGCGAACCCAACGCCGCCGCCCGCGCCGCTGCCGTCTTCGCCATGGAGAAGGGCCTCGCGACCGCGCACTGGACCCGGATCGAGAGCCGCGACGCCGACAAGACCTACAACAAATGGACCGCCGCCGACTTCGCCGCGAAGGCACCGGGCTTCCCCTGGGCGCAGTATATGACCGCAATGGGCGTTACCGGCCGTCCGTTCTACCTCGTCGCACAGCCGAGCGCGCTGACCGGCGAGGCGAAGGTCTTCGCCGACACGCCGATCAACGTCCTCCAGGACTATGCGATGCTCAAGGTGCTGCGCGCGTACGCGCCGTATCTGTCGAGCGATTTCGACAAGACCAACTTCGCCTTCTACGGCACAACGCTGTCCGGCACGCCCGAGCAGCAGGTCCGCTGGAAGCGCGGCGTCTCGACCGTGTCGGGCGCGATGGGCGAGGCGATCGGCCAGCAGTATGTGGCGAAGTATTTCCCGCCTGCGTCGAAGGCCGCCGCCGACGATCTCGTCAAGAACGTCATCGCGGCGATGGGCGAGCGGCTCCGGAACCTCGAATGGATGGCGCCCGAGACCAAGACCAAGGCGCTCGCCAAGCTCGCCGCCTTCACCCCGAAGATCGGCTATCCCGACAAGTGGCGCGATTATTCCGCGCTCCAGATCCAGCGTGGCGATCTCGTGGGCAACGTCGCGCGCGCCAACGCGTTCGAATATGATCGCGACCTTAAGAAGCTCGGTCAGCCGATCGATCGCGGTGAGTGGTTCATGACGCCGATGACGATCAACGCCTATGCCAACCCGACGATGAACGAGGTCGTCTTCCCGGCCGCGATCCTCCAGCCGCCGTTCTTCGACCCGAAGGCGGATCCGGCGGTCAATTACGGCGGCATCGGCGCGGTGATCGGCCACGAGATCAGCCACCACTTCGACGACCAGGGCCGCAAATACGACCTCAACGGCAAGCTCACCGACTGGTGGACGCCGCAGGACGTCGCGCGCTTCAAGGTGTTCACCGACGCGCTCGTGAAGCAGTATGACGCGTACGAACCGCTCCCCGGCCAGCATATCCAGGGCGGCCTGACGCTCGGCGAGAACATCGCCGATCTCGCCGGCCTCACGGTGGCGTACGACGCGTATCACAAGTCGCTCGGCGGCAAGCAGGCGCCGATCATCGACGGTACCACCGGCGACCAGCGCTTCTATTATGGCTGGGCGGGCGTCTGGCGCACCAAGTTCCGCGACGCCGCGCTCCAGCAGACGTTGTTGTCGGACCCGCATTCGCCGGGTCACCAGCGCGTGTTGACCGTCCGCAACCTCGACCCCTGGTACGCCGCGTTCGGCGCCAAGCCCGGCGAGAAGAGCTACCTCGCCCCCGCCAACCGCGTCCGCATCTGGTAACCTGCCCCTACCGTTCTCCCGCGAACGCGGGAGCCCAGGGTCACAAAAGACGCCGTGTGTGACCCTGGGCCCCTGCTTTCGCAGGGGAACGGCATCGGCGATCGGTATAGTGTTTGACTAAGCTTCTCCCGGAGAATCCCATGAAGTCGTTCATCGTCGCCGGCCTGCTCGCCGCAACCGCCATCACCGGCGTCACCGCCGCCATCTCGCAAACGGCTGAGCCAACGCCAGCCGCACCCGCCACCTCCACCGGTGCGCAATACGGCAGTTTCGGCTTCGACGAGAAGGGCATGGACAAGACCGTCCAGCCCGGCGACGATTTCTACAATTACGCCAACGGCAACTGGTCCAAGAACACCCCGATCCCCGCCGACAAGTCGAACTACGGGTCGTTCAATCTCCTCTCCGACCTGTCCGAGACGCGCACCCGCGGCATCCTCGACACCGCCGCGAAGGATCCGAACTCGAAGATCGGCCGCGCCTATGCGACCTATCTCGACACCGGCACGATCGAGGCCAAGGGGCTCGCGCCGATCCGCCCGTGGCTGAAGACAATCGCCGCGCTGACCGACCGCGCGCAATACCCGGCACTCCTCGCCGAAGCCAGCCGCGCCGGCATCCGCGGCCCGTTCGGCGGCGGCGTCGGCCAGGACGACAAGTCCCCTGAGCAATACGCGCTCTCGCTCGGCCAGTCCGGCCTCGGCCTCCCCGACCGTGATTACTACCTCAGCGCCGACGCCAAGCTGGTCGAGGCACGTAACGCCTACCGCGCGCACATCGCCAAGATGCTGACGCTCGCGGGCGAACCCAATGCCGAGGCCCGCGCAACCGCCCTGCTCGCGTTCGAGACCGAGATAGCCAAGGTCAGCTGGACCCGCGTCGACAGCCGCGACGCCACCAAGACCTACAACAAGATGACCGTCGCCGATCTCGCCAAGCGCGCGCCCGGCTTCGATTTCGTCGCCTATTTCAAGGGGCTGGGCACGCCCGTCCCGACCGTCATCGTCGCGCAGCCGTCGGCGATCACCGGTATCGCCAAGCTCGTCTCGACCGCGCCGATCGGCGTGCTCAAGGACCAGTTGATCCTGCGTTCGCTCGACGGGTACGCCGACGTCCTGCCCAAGGCGTTCGACGCCGAGCAGTTCGCGTTCTACGGCACCGTCCTCGGCGGTACGCCCGAGCAGGAGGCCCGCTGGAAGCGCGGCGTCCAGTTCACCAGCGGCGCGCTCGATGACGAGGTCAGCAAGCTCTACGTCGCACAGTATTTCCCGCCCGAGACGAAGGCCGCAGCCGACAAGCTGGTCAAGAACGTCCTCGCCGCGATGGGCCGCCGGATCGACAAGCTCGAATGGATGGCGCCCGAGACGAAGGTCAAGGCGCACGCCAAGCTCGCCGCGTTCACGCCGAAGATCGGCTACCCCAGCCAGTGGAAGGATTTCTCCGGTCTGACCATCACCTCCGGCGATGCATTCGGCAACGAATGGCGCGCCAACGAATGGCAGCACCAGGACAATATTTCCAAGCTTGGCAAGCCGTTGCAGCGCTGGGAGTGGGGCATGACGCCGATGACGGTGAACGCCTATGCCAATTTCGGCATGGTCGAGATCGTCTTCCCCGCCGCGATCCTGCAGCCGCCGTTCTTCGATCCGAAGGCCGACGACGCGGTCAATTACGGTGGCATCGGCGCGGTGATCGGCCACGAACTGAGCCATCATTTCGACGACCAGGGCTCGAAATATGATTCGAAGGGCCAGCTCACCGACTGGTGGACGCCCAAGGACATCGCCGGCTTCAACGCGCTCACCGGCAAGCTCGGCGCGCAATATGACGCCTACGAGCCGCTCCCAGGGATGCACGTAAAGGGCCAGCTCACGATGGGCGAGAACATCGCCGATCTCGCCGGCCTGACGGTGGCCTACGACGCGTATCACACGGCGCTAGGCGGCAAGGCCGCGCCGGTGCTCGACGGCTTCACCGGCGACCAGCGCTTCTATCTCGGCTGGGCACAGGTGTGGCGCCGCAACTACCGCGAAGCGAACCTTCGTAATAGGTTGCTGACCGATCCGCACTCCCCGTCGCAGCAGCGGGCGTGGGTCGTGCGCAACCTCGACCCCTGGTACGCGGCGTACAAGCCGACGCCGGGGCAGAAGCTGTATTTGACCCCGGAGCAGCGCGTCCGGATCTGGTGATCTGGGTTCCCCTAGAGTGGGGAAGCCGGAACGAGGGCGCGTCTTTTAGGAGAACGCGCCCGGGTTCGCCCAACCCCCAACGGTCCCCCCTCCCTGAAAGGGAGGGGCAGGGGGTGGGTAGGCCAGTTTGGGCCACAACGGTTCGAACATGCGGAACCCGACCCACCCCCAACCCCTCCCTTCCAGGGAGGGGAGCAGAAAAGGGCGCCGTCGCCCGCTTGGCGGTCCCACCCGGGTTCTCCCGCGAAGGCGGGTGCGCGGGAATGACAAGCGCTACCGCCCGCCACCCCTGGGCCCCGCCTCCGCGGGGGAACAGAAAAAGGCAGGACAATTTGTCCCTTTCCACAGTGCAGTTAGGCCACAACCCCGGCGAAGGCCGGGGCCCAGTTGGGGGACAGCTGTGACGATGGACAGTGCGTCGTTACGACCGACGTTCCAACTGGGCCCCGGCCTCCGCCGGGGTGGTGCTTCTCTTTGGAAGTGTCGTACGGAGCGGCGCCATCACCCCCGCACCACCGCATCCCGCTTGACGCCTCACCCCGCAACAGCGGATGACTCCCCGCGATGGCATCGTTCGCTTTACCCACCTCCGCCCGTAACGCAGCGCTCGTCGCTGTCGGCTCGGGCGCTGCCGCCGCCGCAATCGTGCTGTTGCTCGTGGGCAGCTGGATCGCCGCCGCCGGCTTCTTCGCCGCCGCCATCATCGTCATCGGCGCGCTGATCGCCTGGCGCCTGCTCAACCCGGTCGCCAGGGACGCCCCGCGCCCCGTCGACTGGGACCTGACCCGCACCGTCGCCGAGGCCGGCGCCGACGCCATCGCCATCACCGACCGCGCCGGCCGCCTGGTCTGCGCCAACGACGCGTACGAAGCCTTGTTCGCGGGCTTTCCGACCCCCCCCGGCCTCCCGCTCGACGAAGCCGGCATCGCCGCACTCGCCGACGCCGGCCGCTCCGCGTGGCGCGACGGCACCGCGCAGGTCGAACGCCTCAACACCCAAGGCATCCAGCTCTCCGCGCAGATCGCCCGCGCCGGCGACGATGCCGACATGCTCGTCTGGCGCTTCGTCACCGCGCAGGAGCACGACCTCGCCGAGACGCTCGCCGCGCTGTTGACGGGACCGACCGGAGACCGGCTCGGCGGCAGCGGCATCATGGCCGCGTTGCTCTCGCCCGACGGCCGCGTCCGCGCCGCCAACCGCGTGCTGAGAGCGAGGGCGTGCGGCGACGAATACGACTCGATCCAGGGCCGCGACTTCGCCCGGTTCCTCATCACCGACAGTCGCGGCCTCGTCCGGTTCGAGCGCGAGGGCCTCGAAGGCACGCCGCTTCGCGTCCTCCAGATCCCGTTCCTCGAAGGCGACGACGCGCCCGTGCTGGTCGCGCTGCTCGACGACGAGGAGGACGCGCCCGCGCTCGGCGCCAGCGCCTCCGCGCACGTCCGCAGCCTCGTCAGCATGATGCCCTTCGGCATGGCGCTGGTCGATCGCGACGGCCGCTTCCTGCAGATGAACGACTCGTTCCTGCGCGCGGCGGGCGTCAACGCGGTCGCCCCGCCGCTCTATCCGGGCGACTTGGTCGTCCGCGAGGACAAGGCCGCGGTCGCCGACGCGATCCGCAAGTTCGCGAACGGCGCGACGCACTCCGCCGACATGGCCGTCCGCCTCAAGGATCACCCCGACGAGCCGGTTGCGCTCACCATCGCCGGCGCGCGCGGGCTCGGCGACGCCGCCGTCCTGCTCAGCCTCAAGGACAATAGCGAGGAGAGCCGCCTCAAGCGCGAGGTAGCGCAGGCCACCAAGATGCAGGCGGTCGGCCAGCTCGCCGGCGGCGTGGCGCATGATTTCAACAACATCCTGACCGCGATCATCGGGCACTGCGACCTGATGCTGATGCGCCATTCGCCCGGCGACAGCGATTACGACGACATCCAGCAGGTCCGCACCAACTCGAACCGCGCCGCCAGCCTGACGCGCCAACTGCTCGCCTTCTCGCGCCAGCAGACGCTCCGCCCGCAGATCCTCCAACTCCCCGACGTCGTTTCCGAGGTGTCGAACCTCCTCAAGCGCCTGATGGGCGAGAACGTCCGCCTCGACATGACGCACGGCCGCAACCTCGGCCCGGTCCGTGCCGATCCCGGCCAGCTCGAGCAGGTCGTCGTCAATCTCGCGGTCAATGCGCGCGACGCGATCGTCTCGGCGAACGCGCGCGGCGGTGGCGTGCTCACCATCACCACGCGCGCGGTGCCCGCGTCCGAAGTGCGCGAGATGGCGTCCGATATCCTGCCCGTCGCCGATTACACCGCGCTGATCGTCCAGGACACCGGCACCGGCATCCCGCCCGATGTGCTGCCCAAGATCTTCGAACCGTTCTTCACGACCAAGGAGTTCGGCAAGGGCACCGGCCTCGGCCTTTCCACCGTCTACGGCATCGTCAAGCAGTCGGGCGGCTACATCTTCGCCGACAGCAAGCCGGGGCAGGGTGCCACCTTCAGCATGTATCTGCCGGTCCACACCGCGCCGGCCTCCACCCGCCCGGTGATCGCCAAGCCGACGCCCAAGCCGGTCGACCTGTGGGGCACCGGCACGATCCTGCTGGTCGAGGACGAAGACATGGTCCGCGCGGTCGCCGAACGCGCGCTGTCGCGGCAGGGCTATACCGTGCTCACCGCGGAGAACGGCGAAGTCGCGCTGGAGGTGCTCGCCAAGCACGGCCGCCCCGATCTGCTGATCAGCGACGTCGTCATGCCGCAAATGGACGGCCCGACGATGGTGCGGCACGTGCGCGAACAATATCCCGACCTGCCGATCCTGTTCATGTCGGGATATGCGGAGGAACAACTGCGCAAATCGATCGATCTCGACAACGTCTCGTTCCTGCCGAAACCCTTCTCGGTGCAGGAACTCGCCGAAGCGGCGCGGGACGTGCTGGCCACGCGCTGAAGCGACCCCGGGAAGAATTGAACAAGATGTTGGCAAGTCGTAACAATCCCGACTATGCGCATGTCATGACCGCTACCCAGCAGATCCTCCCGCAGCAGATTCTGATCGTCGAGGACGAACCGT
This sequence comes from Sphingomonas faeni, assembly GCF_024273235.1. Lineage (GTDB taxonomy): Bacteria > Pseudomonadota > Alphaproteobacteria > Sphingomonadales > Sphingomonadaceae > Sphingomonas > Sphingomonas faeni_A. The sequence continues at coordinate 8,849 of NZ_JANBVH010000050.1, forward strand.
TGATCGCCATGATGCTCGAGGATTTCCTCGAGGTGCTGGACAAGGGCGTCGCAGGATCCTTCGACACCGTCGCCGACGCCTTGAAGCGGATCGAGGAGGGCGGCGTCGACGGCGCGATCCTCGACGTGAACCTGCGCGGCGGTGAAAAGAGCACTGCGGTCGCCGAGGCCCTCGCGGCCAAGGGCGTCCCCTTCGTGTTCGCCACCGGCGGCGGCGATGACGGCGTGGCCCCCGAGTTCCGCGACCGCCCGCGCCTGCAAAAACCCTTCACGATGGACGGCGTAGCCAAGGCACTAGAAGGCCTCTAATCGTCGTCGACGGAACGCCGAACGCGCCCCCTTCTGCCCCCCTCCCTGAAAGGGAGGGGCCGGGGGTGGGTAGGCTGCTTGGCAAGCGCAACGTCAGCCAACAGGCCGACCCACCCCCAACCCCTCCCTTCCAGGGAGGGGGGCGGCTCCCGCCATTCCCTAGGCGGCAGGAACCCATACCGGCGGGCCTCAAGAACAAGACCGCTGACCATCGCCGTTCTGGATACCCGCCAGCGCGCGGACGACGAGATCACGGCCCTCCACACTTAAAAATCAACGCAACTCTCTTGCGCAAACGCCCCCTCCCGCGACATAGGCGTTCGCCATGACCCGCACATTCGATAAATCGCGCCTGCCGAGCCGTCACGTCTCCGTCGGTCCCGAACGCGCCCCGCATCGCAGCTATTACTATGCGATGGGCCTCGACGAGGAGCAGATCGCCCGCCCGTTCGTCGCGCTCGCGTCCGCCGGCAACAACTCCGCGCCCTGCAACACCACGCTCGACGCGCAGGCCGATGCCGCGCAGGCCGGCGTCATCCAGGGTGGCGGCATGCCACGCCGGTTCAATACGATCACCGTCACCGACGGCATCGCGATGGGCCATCAGGGCATGAAGGCCTCGCTGGTGAGCCGCGAAGTCATCGCCGATTCGGTCGAACTCTCGGTCCGCGGCCATTGCTACGACGCGCTCGTCGGGTTCGCCGGCTGCGACAAGTCGCTCCCCGGCATGATGATGGCGATGCTCCGCCTCAACATCCCGTCGGTGTTCGTCTATGGCGGCTCGATCCTGCCCGGCCGCTATCAGGACCGCGACGTCACCGTCGTCGACGTGTTCGAGATCGTCGGCAAATACGCGGCCGGCGCGTGCCCGCTCTCCGAAGTCCACGCGATCGAGAAGGTCGCCTGTCCCGGCCACGGCGCATGCGGTGGCCAGTACACCGCGAACACGATGGCCTGCGTCGCCGAGGCGATCGGATTGTCGATCCCGAACAGCAACATGGTGCCTGCTCCTTACACGACGCGTGAACAGATCGCCGTGGCGGCCGGCGCGCAGGTCATGGAGTGCCTGGCCGACAATATCCGCCCGCGCGACATCTGCACGCGCGAGGCGTTCATCAACGCCGCGCGCGTCGTCGCCGCGACCGGCGGCTCGACCAACGCCGCGCTGCATCTCCCTGCGATGGCGTCCGAGGCCGGCATCGAGTTCGACCTGTTCGACGTCGCCGAGATCTTCAAGACCACGCCGTACATTGCGGACCTCAAGCCCGGTGGTAAGTATGTCGCCAAGGACATGTACGAGGCTGGCGGCGTCTACATGCTCATGAAGACGATGCTCGCGGGCGGTTTCCTCAACGGCGATTGCCTGACGGTGACCGGCAAGTCGCTGGGCGAGAACATCGACCAGGTGACGTGGAACCCCGACCAGAAGGTAATCTACGACATCAAGACCCCGCTGACGCCTACGGGCGGAGTGGTGGGCTTGCGCGGCAGCCTCGCCCCCGAAGGCGCGATCGTGAAGGTCGCGGGCATGCACCGCCTCCAGTTTTCAGGCCCGGCGCGCGTGTTCGATTGCGAGGAGGATACCTTCGCCGCGGTCGAGAATCGCGAGATCAACGAAGGCGAAGTCATCGTCATCCGCTACGAGGGGCCAAAGGGCGGCCCCGGCATGCGCGAGATGCTGTCGACCACCGCCGCGCTCTACGGCCTCGGCATGGGCGAGAGCGTCGCGCTGATCACCGATGGGCGGTTTTCGGGCGGCACGCGCGGCTTCTGCATCGGCCATGTCGGGCCCGAAGCCGCGGACGGCGGCCCGATCGCGCTGGTCGAGAATGGCGACATCATCCACATCGACGCCGAAGCCGGCACGATCGACCTCGACGTCCCCGAGGACGTGATGGCGGCGCGCCGTGCGGCGTGGGTCCCGCGAAAGACCGATTACGGCTCGGGCGCACTCTGGCGCTATGCGAAGACCGTCGGCCCGGCCTACAAGGGTGCCGTCACGCACCCCGGAGCCGCAGCCGAAACCCATGTCTACGCGGATATCTAAGCCCACGCGGGTAGGTAAACGAGACACGCGCTCCACCCGTCACCCCAGCGAAAGCTGGGGTCTCTCGCTTGGCGGGTGCCGCGACCCGAACGGGGAGATCCCAGCTTTCGCTGGGACGACGGGCGGTGGTGCAGATATCGGCTTCAATAAGACATTGAACCGCCTCCTGTGCCTCGCCCTTCTCTCGCTAGCGGCATGCGGGCCAGGCAAGCCATCCAGCACACAGGTCGCAGCCGAACAGACCAAGGAGTCTGCTGCAGGCTTCCGCATACCCTGTGCTCGCGGAACCGGCGCGCTCGAAACGGTCTGCACGATCGAACAGGCCAAAAGTGAGACTGGCCCAATCCTGACGATCCGCCACCCGGATGGCGCGTTCCGCCGCCTGCGCGTCACCAACGATGGCCGTGGCGTCGTCGCAGCAGACGGGGCAGAGGTCGCAAAGGTCGGCCTGATCGAGGGCCACGGTATCGAGGTGTCGATAGGCGACGCTCGCTATCGCCTCCCGGCAACCGTCAAGAGCGTGACCAAGCCATCATGATCCGAATCGAAGGCCAGTCCATCCTGACAGCCGCCGAAATGCGCGCGGCGGAAGACGCGGTGATTGCTGGCGGCGTGACGGTCGAAGCGTTGATGGACCGTGCCGGCACCGCGATCGCGCACGCGGTTCGTCGGTTGGCGGGTACGAACGAAGTCCTGATACTCTGCGGCCCCGGCAACAACGGCGGCGACGGCTATGTCGCGGCGCGTGTGTTGGCGGAAATGGGCGTGGCGGTTCGCGTCGCGGCGTTGTCGGAACCCAGGACGTCTGCGGCGAAGTCGGCGAGGGCAGGCTGGTCCGGCCCCATCGAAACGCTGGCGGAGGCAAAGCCCGCCCCGATCTTGGTCGACGCGCTGTTCGGGACCGGCCTGACGCGATCGCTCGACGCCGAGCCCACCCCCACTCCAAGCAGTTCCCCCGCGGACGCGGGGGCCCAGCTAAATTCCAAGGGCTCGCCTGACGGCTTACTCTGGGCCCCCGCGTCCGCGGGGGAACGGTCTGTGGTGGGGCGGCTTCACGCCCTAGCCAGCGCGGCCCACCTCAGCATCGCCATCGACCTTCCCAGCGGCTTCGCCACCGACTCCGAGGAGGCGCTCAGCACGCCCCCCGTCTTCGACCTCACCTTAGCCCTCGGCGCGGTAAAACCCGCCCACCTGCTCCAACCCGCAGCCCGCTATTGCGGCCAGATCCGCCTCCTCGACATCGGCGTCCCCTCCGCCAGCCAAGCCGAAGTCCTAAGAGCCCCGAGCCTCCCATCTCCCGGCCCGGACTCGCACAAATACACACGAGGCATGGTCGCAGTCATCGCCGGCACCATGTCCGGCGCGTCCGACCTCGCAGCCCTCGCAGCAATGCGCGCGGGCGCCGGCTACGTGACCCTGCTCGGCGACAGCGAAGGCTCCCCGCACGCCCTCGTCCGCGCGCCATTCTCGGCGCAAGCGCTCGCCAACGACCGGATCGGCGCACTCGTGATCGGCCCCGGCCTCGGCCGCGACGATGTCGCCAAGGCCCGTCTGGAGGCCGCGCTGGACTCGGGCCACCCATTGATCATCGACGGCGACGCGCTCCGCCTGATCGAGCCCAAGCGAATCAAGGCGCTGAAAGTCCCCGTCATCCTCACCCCGCACGCCGGTGAGTTCGACGCGCTCTTCGGCAAATCGGATGGCGACAAGATCACGCGAGCCCGCGACGCCGCAACCCGCGCCAACGCCGTCGTCGTCTTCAAGGGCGCCGACACCGTCATCGCTGCCCCCGACGGCCGCGTCCGCATTGCGCAAGGGTCCAGCGACTGGCTCTCCACCGCCGGCACCGGCGACGTCCTCGCCGGCGCGATCGGCGCGATGCTGGCGGCAAGGCTCGATCCGCTCGACGCAGCCTGCGCCGGAGTGTGGCTCCACGGTGACGCTGCCCGCCGATTGGGGCGCGCGTTCATCGCCGACGACTTGGCGGAAGCGCTCCGGTCGGCCAGAGCGGCGTTATGACCTCTGAAACGAATATCGACACGATCATCCGCGTCGCGGCGCGCGGCGACGGCATGACCGCCGACGGCCGACACGCCGCCTTCTCGGCCCCCGGCGATACGCTCGCCGCCGACGGCACCGTGATCCCCGGCCCGCATCACCAGACTCCCCCCTGCGTGCATTTCCCGACCTGTGGCGGCTGCCAGCTCCAGCATCTCGACGACCAGGCCTATGCCGAGTTCGTCACCGACCGCATCGCCTCCGCGCTCGACGGCCAGGACCTGTCCGCGCCGATCCGCACGCCCCACATCTCGCCCGAGCGGAGCCGCCGCCGCGCGACCCTCCACGCAGAGGGCAAGGGCGGCAAGATCACGCTCGGCTTCACCGCCGAGAAGGCGCACACGATCGTCGACATCAAGGAATGCTGGATCCTCGATCCGCGCCTGTTCGCGCTCGTCCAGCCGCTCCGCCAACTGCTCAAGCGCCTCAACTTCCGCCGTCGCGCCGACATCCATCTGACGCTCGCCGACCAGGGTGCGGACATCCTGATCACCGGGTTCGCCCCCGAAGGCCTCGCCGCCGCCGAGGCGCTCACCAAATTTTGCGAAGATCACAAGATCGCCCGCGTGGCCTTCGACGACGGCCTCGGCCCCGAGACGCGCTGGGAGCCGGACTCGGTCACGATCACGCTCGGCGGCGTCCCCGTACCGCTCCCGCCCGCGTCGTTCCTCCAAGCCACCCCCGATGGCGAAGCCGCGCTCACCGCTGCCGTCCTGGAGGCGATCGGCAAGCCCGCGACGGTCGCCGACCTGTTCGCCGGGCTCGGCACTTTCACGCTCGCGATTCCTGCAAAGGTCTACGCGGCCGAAGGCGCGCGCGATGCGCTCGGTTCGCTGAAGGCCGCCGCGCACCGCACCCAGCGGCCGGTCTACCCGGAGCACCGCGATCTCTATCGCCGCCCGCTGACGGTGGCCGAACTCGACCGCTTCGACGCGGTGGTGATCGATCCGCCACGTTCCGGCGCGCGCGAACAGGCCACTGCGCTGGCGGAGTGCAAGACGCCGGTGATCGTCTACGTCTCGTGTAATCCAGCGAGCTTCGCGCGTGATGCCAAGGAACTGTGCGATGCGGGCTGGCGAATCGACTGGGTCCAGCCGGTCGGCCAGTTCCGCTGGTCGACGCATGTCGAGCTCGCCGCGAAGTTCGTCCGTTAGTCTGGGTCAACGTGCCATTATATTATCCTCCCCCGCCAGGGGGAGGTGGCAGGCATAGCCTGACGGAGGGGGAGGTAAGCGATGACCTCTGTTTCGTGTCCTCCCCCTCCGTCGCCGTTGGCGCCACCTCCCCCTGGCGGGGGAGGATCGCCAAATCCGGCGCTGCCACTATCGATCCGAGTTACGGGTAGACCGCACTTACGAAGAACAACCCGTCAGGCGGCGCATTCAGCCCCAGCATCGCCCGATCCTTCGCTGCCAGCGCCGCCGCCACGTCGCCAACCGCCCAACGCCCCATACCGACCAGCGCAAGGCACCCGACCATAGACCGCACCTGATGGTGGAGAAACGACCGCGCCGCCGCATAGACGAACAGCCGCTCCCCCTCCCGCACCACCTCAAGCCGGTCCAAGGTCCGCACCGGACTGTCCGCCTGGCAATGCGCAGACCGAAACGTCGTGAAGTCATGCCGCCCGACCAGCGCCCCCGCAGCCTCCGCCATCGCCTCCGCATCCAACGGCTGCGGCACCTGCCAAGCCAGCCCCGCCTCGACCGTCAGCGGCGCGCGCCGGTTGACGATCCGGTACTCATACGACCGCCCGACACACGTAAACCGCGCATGCCAGTCGTCGTCGACCACCTCGCACGCCAGCACCGACACCGGCGCGGGCTTCACCAGCGCATTCAGCCCCTCCATCAACCGAAACGCAGCGATATCCTTCGCGATGTCGACATGCGCGCGCATCGCGAGTCCATGCACGCCGGCATCGGTCCGCCCCGCCGCCTGTACCGAGACAGTCTCGCCGGTCATCTTCAGCACCGCCGCCTCCAGCGCCGCCTGCACGCTCGGCCCGTGCTTCTGCCGCTGCCAGCCCATGAACGGCCGCCCGTCAAACTCCACCGTCAACGCGAACCGCGTCAAAGCTGCGTCCCCGACGGGATCGGAAACCCGCGCAGCAATTCCTCCGCCGAGGTCACGCCGCGTCCGGCGCGCTGCACCAAGGTCGGCCGGATCGCCCCGTCGCCGCACCCGATCGTCAGCTCGGCATTGACCGTCAGCCCCTCGCACCCAAGAAACGAGAACGGCAACACGTCCGCCGCCAGCACCTTCACCCGCTCCCCCGCATGCTCGAACCAAGCCCCCGGCGCCGGGTTCATCGCCCGCACCAGCCGCTCGACCTCGACCGCCGACCGCTCGAAATCGATCCGCGCCTCCGCCTTGTCGATCTTCGCGGCGTAGGTAACGCCCTCCTCGGGCTGCGGCCGGGCAGGGTAGGCGTCCAGGTCGCCCAGCACCTCGACCATCAACCGCGCCCCCATCGCCGACAGCTCGGCGGTCACGTCGCCCGCGGTCTTGCCAGCGATCGGCGTTCGTCCCTCGAGCCTTACCGGCCCGGTATCCAGCCCTGCCTCCATCTGCATGATCCCGACGCCCGTCTCGGCATCGCCCGCCAGGATCGCCCGCTGCACCGGCGCCGCCCCGCGCCACCGCGGCAACAGCGACCCATGCACGTTCAGGCACCCGAACCGAGGCGCCTCCAGCACCGCGCGCGGCAGAATAAGACCATACGCGGCCACCACCGCAACATCCGCGTCCAACGCCGAAAATGCCTCGCGCGCTTCCAGCCCCTCCGGCAGAGACGCCTTGAACGACACCGGCGTCCGCACCGCGATACCGAGCGCCTCGGCCCGAACCTGCACCGGCGACGGCACCAGTTCGCGCCCACGCCGCCCGCCCGGCCGCGCGGGCTGGCAATACGCCGCCACCACGTCATGCCCCACCGCGACGAGGGCCTCCAGCACCGGCACTGCGAAGTCCGGCGTTCCCATGAAGATGATCCGCATGGGCCCCTCGAACACGCTGGCGGGGAGCGACGCAACCCCCTATCTGTTCCGGTATGGCATCCCCCGAGATCGAGGCGCTGACGCAGGCGCTGGCCCGGCTCCCCGGCCTCGGCCCCCGGTCCGCACGTCGCGCCGTTCTGCATCTGCTCAAGAAGCGCGACGCGGCGCTGGGCCCGTTGCGCGAGGCGCTGACCGCGGTCGACGAGCGGCTGGAGAACTGCTCGACCTGCGGCAACGTCGACACCACCAACCCGTGTGCGATCTGCGCCGACCCCCGCCGCGACCAGCGTTCGCTCTGCGTGGTCGAGGAAGTCGCCGATCTCTGGGCGCTCGATCGCTCACGGTTGTTCCCTGGCCGCTTCCACGTCCTTGGCGGCCGTCTGTCCGCGCTCGAAGGCATCCGCCCCGAGGATCTCAGCATCGACAGCCTCGTCCGCCGCATCGAAGCCGGCGGCATCGACGAAGTCGTCCTCGCGATGAACGCCACGCTCGAAGGCCAGACCACCGCGCACTACATCGCCGAGCGTATCGAACGCTTCCCGGTCCGCGTCACGCAGCTAGCACACGGCCTCCCGGTTGGCGGCGAACTCGACTATCTCGACGAGGGCACGCTGGCGCAGGCGTTAAGGGCAAGGCGGCCAATGGCTTGACGGTTCAACGCGCGGAACCTAGCTGCGCAGGATGACCGTCATGACCGTTCTCGAAGTCCCCGATCCCCGCCTGCGCCTCGTCGCCGAGCCGGTGGAGACGGTCGACTACTCCATCCGCACGCTCGTCGCCGACATGATCGAGACAATGTACGACTTCAACGGCATCGGCCTCGCCGCGACCCAGGTCGGCGTGCAGAAGCGCGTCCTCGTCATCGATCTCCAGGAGGAGAAGGACGAGGACGACAAGCCGATCAAGAACCCCAAGGCGTATATCAACGCCGAGATCCTGTCGGTCAGCGACGAGGTCTCCACCTATAACGAAGGGTGTCTCTCGATCCCCGAGCAATATGCCGAGGTCGCGCGCCCGGCGCGGTGCCGCGTGAAGTGGCTGGACGAGACCGGCGCAGCGCATGAGGAGGATTTCGACGGCCTGCTGTCGACCTGCATGCAGCATGAGATCGACCATCTCGATGGGGTGTTGTTCATCGACCATATCAGCCGTTTGAAGCGCGACATGGTGCTGAAGAAACTGGCGAAGCAGCGCAAGCTGGGGTGAGGGGCGTGGGTTATGCGATTATGCAGCCACCCGCTTACCTAACTAACCACCACCCCGGCGAAGGCCGGGGCCCAATTGGGGGACATCGCCAACTGAGCGCAGTCTCTCGTTATTGCGACCTTTCCAATTGGGCCCCGGCCTCCGCCGGGGTGGTGCTATTGCGAGTGAATGTGGAAGCTCGCCCCCCTAGTTCCCCCGCGAAGGCGGGGGCCCAGGACCACGAACGCCGTAGCTCGTAACCCTGGACTCCCGCCCCCGCGGGAGAACAGAATATTCCGATTGTCCTACATCAACCGTTCGACGTATGTTCCATCCATGACGTCTCCATCCCTAGCCCAAATCCGCTCGCTGACGCGCCCATCTCCCCCCAAGAAAATGCTGCGCCAGCGTCTGCACTTCCTATACTTCACTCCAGTTTCGGCCACGCAGAATGGCTGAGTTCGCCATCATCGCCGTCCTAGCGCTAGCCGCCGGCCTCCTCCTAGGCTGGCTCCTGGCCTCCCGCCGCGCCGCAACCCTAGCCAGCGAACTCGCCGTCGCGCAAACCAAGCTCGCCGACGCCGACCTCATCCGCACCGCGCGCGATGCGGTCGAACACGAACGCAACGCCGCGATGCAGGACCTGGCAACCCTCCGCGCACAAAACGCCGAGCGCGCCACCGACACCGATCGCCTGCGCCTAGATCTCGCCACGATCCGCGCCGACCGCGACGCCGCCCGCACCGAGATCGCCACGCTGAAGGCGCAAGGCGAGGCGTTCGAAGCGCGCCTGCTCGAACTCCGCGAGGCCAAGGACGTCATGGCAGCGCAGTTCGGCGACGTCGCCAACAAGCTGCTCAGCGACGCGCAGAAGACCTTCCTCGAACGCGCCGACGCCCGCTTCCGCCAGTCCGAGGAGTCCGCCGGCCTCAACCTCAAGTCGATGCTGCAACCCGTCAGCGACCGCCTGCAACGCTACGAGGAGGGCGTCGCCAAGGTCGAAGCCGAGCGCCGCGATGCATTCGGTGACCTCAAGGGCCAGATCGAACAGATGCGCCTCGGCCAGGAAAAGGTCTCAACCGAAGCCGCCAAGCTCGTCAATTCGCTCCGCAATGCCCCCAAATCCCGCGGCCGCTGGGGCGAGCAGCAGCTGAAGAACGTCCTCGAAACCTGCGGCCTCAGCGAACACACCGACTTCCAGACCGAGGTTTCGGTCGCGGTAGGCGACGACGGCGCAAGGTTGCGCCCTGACGCGATCATCCGCGTCCCTGGCGGCCGAGCACTGGTCATCGACGCAAAGGTTTCCCTCAACGCCTACCAGGACGCATTCGGCGCAGTCGACGACGCCGAGCGCCTGATCGGCCTCGCAGCGCACGCGGCGTCGATGCGCGCACACGTCAACGGTCTTGGCAACAAGGCCTATTGGAGCCAGTTCGCCGACACGCCCGACTACGTCATCATGTTCGTCCCCGGCGAGCACTTCCTCTCCGCCGCGCTTGAACACGACCCGACGCTCTGGGATTTCGCCTTCGAAAAGCGCGTGCTGCTGGCAACGCCCACCAACCTGATCGCGATCGCGCGGACGGTCGCGGCGGTGTGGCGCCAGGAAAAGCTCGCCAACGAAGCGCGGAAGATCGGCGAACTGGGCAAGGAGATGCACGACCGCCTTGCGAAGGTGGCGGACGACCTGCGCAAAGTCGGCGTCGGTCTCAACAGCGCGGTGAAGAACTTCAACGGCTTCACCAACTCGTTCAACGGCCGCTTGATGGTCACTGGGCGGAAATTCCGGGATCTGAATATCGAGACGGGTGCGCGGGATCTCGAAGACGTGTCCTCGGTCGACGCGCTGGCGCTGGGCGAGGGGCCTGCGCTTATCGAGAAGCCGGAGAACGTCGAAAGCTGAATTTTGGCGTGGTTGGGCGTTCTTAGCCCAACCGGAAGACCGCCGTCATCCTGACGAAAGTCAGGACCCAGGGTACCAGACGTTACGAGTGTGGCTCTGGGTCCTGACTTTCGTCAGGATGACGGAAGGGGGGCCGGCTCGCTTCAGATGGTGGTCTCTTCCTCGCTCTCCCGCGAAGGCGGGAGCTCAGGATCAAGCAGTGCTGCGTTCCGTTACCCTGGACCCCCGCGTTCGCGGGGGAACGGTAGGCAGGGGGACTTCATAATTCCGTCATGCCGGGCTCGTTCCGGCATCCACCGTGCCGCGAACTCAACCGCCGGCGAGGTTGCGGAACCGTGGACCCCGGAACGGGTCCGGGGTGACGGAGCGGGGGAGGGAAACTTCGGGGCCGGACCGAAAACCGATCGGTACAAAATCCGTTCATCGCCCGGAAACCTTTCCCGATCCCGCGCATTGACCCGGCAACATCTCCTCAAAGAGTCGCCCGGCCATGAAACACATCGTCCCCGTCGTCTTCGCGCTCATCCCGTTCGCAGCCATGCTCGGCGCCTGCGTAACCTGCCCCTAACCGCCGTCTCAAAAGCACAAAAGAAAAGGCCCGCCCGGATCACTCCGGGCGGGCCTTTCGGTATCAGCCAAGAAGGAAACGAAGGGATCAACCCTGCGCCTCGTCCTCTTGGTCGCGAGGAGCTTCGGCGGTCGCGCCGGGCTCTGCGTTCGGATCGTAATCCTCGACGAAGCCAGCCTCGTCGCGCTCGAACATCGACGACATCACGTCGACGCCCGAAGCCTGCATCTCGGCCTCTTCAGGCGAGCGAGCGACGTTGACCTTGACGGACACCGACACCTCGGGGTGCAACGCGACCTTGACGGTGTAGACACCGATCGCCTTGATCGGCTTGTCGAGCACGATCGCCGACTTGCCGACCTTGTGACCATCGGCCACCAGCGCATCGACCAGATCGCGGACTGCGACCGAACCGTAGAGCTGCCCGGTGTTCGACGCCTGACGGATCAGGGTCACGGTCGCGTCGTTGAAGGTCTTCGCTTCGGCTTCGGCATCGCTGCGACGCGATGCGTTGTCCGATTCGATCTTCGCACGGTTCGACTCGAACACCTTGCGGTTGGCTTCGTTCGAACGAAGCGCCTTCTTGTTGGGAAGCAGGAAGTTACGCGCGTAACCGTCCTTGACCTTCACCACGTCGCCGATAGCACCAAGCTTTTCGACGCGCTCAAGCAGAATGACGTCCATGTGGGCGCTCCTTACTTAACGATGTAGGGCAGCAAGCCCAGGTGACGCGCGCGCTTGATGGCCTGGGCCAGTTCGCGCTGCTTCTTTGCGGCCACCGAAGTGATACGCGACGGGACGATCTTGCCACGTTCGGACACGAAGCCCTGCAGCAACCGGACGTCCTTATAGTCGATCCGGGGAGCGTCTTTGGCGGAGAACGGGCAGCTCTTGCGGCGGCGGAAGAATGGACGTGCCATGATTATTCAGCTCCCTCTTCGCGGTCACGACGGGGACCACGGTCCGGACGATCGCCACGATCGGGACGGCCCTCGCGGCCACCTTCACGATCGCCACGACGCTCGCGGTCACGGTCCTGCTTGCGCATCATCACGGTCGGGCCCTCTTCGAGGGTGTCGACCTTGACCGTCATGTAACGAATGATGTCTTCGTTGATCTGGGTCTGGCGCTCCAGCTCTGCGATCACGCTGCCGGGGGCATCGATCTCGAGCATGACATAGTGCGCCTTGCGGTTCTTGGCGATCTTGTACGCCAGCGAACGCAGGCCCCAGTTCTCGGTCTTTACGACCCGACCTTCGTTGTCGTTCACGATCTTGGTGGCGATTTCCGCCAGTGCGTCCACCTGCGCTTGTGCCAGATCCTGGCGCGCAAGGAACACGTGCTCGTAAAGAGCCATGTCTTGTCCTTCGTCTTGGCCGATCGCTGATACACGCCCCATGCGTGCACCCCTCCGGCTGTCGTCTTAGAAAACGGCGTCTAGAATGCAAACAGGGGCGAGAGACGCGAATCTCTCACCCCGGTTGCAGTGGCCTTAGCCGATTATCCGGCAAAGGCAAGGTAATGGTAGGTGTTACCGGCCCGGTTACCGGAACGCGCCGCCACGAACCTGGACCACGTTGCCGCGGGCGTTGATCAGGATCGCGTCGTTGCCCGAGCGGACCCACTGGCTGCCACGCGGCGGCGCGGCGAGACGATAGTTGCGATAGGTCGTGATCACCCGGTAGTTCTGTGCATAGCGGCGATCGAAGCGCTGGCCGGCGCGCCAGTTGCGATACTGGTTCGGGCGGACGACGGTCTTCTTGGTGACGACGGTGCGGCCATTGTTATTCTGGCGCACGGTGGTCACTTCGCGGCGCTGCTGTGCCTCGGCGGGGGCGGCGGCGAGCAGCGGGCTGGCGACGAGGGTGGCGGCAAGTGCGCTGAGGATGAACTTCTTCATGGGTAATCTCCCGTTTGAAACACGGCGCCGTTGTGCGGCGTCATCACTAATCTGGGACCGGATTGTCGCAGGTGCATGTCGCAGCCTGCGCGAAATGGTCGCCATTTGTCGCAAACGCACGGGCTTCGTTCAGGTTCGTGCAGTTGCAACTGCCTACGCACCTTTATAGGGCGAACGACATTCGAATCCTCCCCCGCCAGGGGGAGGTGGCAGGCGTAGCCTGGCGGGGGGGGAGGGCAGAGGGACAGCCGTTTCGTGTCCTCCCCCTCCGACGCCTTCGGCGCCACCTCCCCCTGGCGGGGGAGGATAGTTCAAATCTAGCACCAGTGAATGGCGATCGGCTCTACCGCCGCGGCCAACACAGAGGAGAGGTCATGCGCGCGTTCATCTTCCCCGGCCAGGGGAGCCAGTCTGTCGGCATGGGCAAGGCGCTCGCCGACGCCAGTGCCACCGCCCGCGAGGTCTTCGCCGAAGTCGACGAAGCGCTCGGCCAGCATCTGTTCCGCCTGATGAGCGAGGGGCCTGCGGACGACCTGCTCCTGACCGAGAACGCGCAACCCGCGATCATGGCGAACGCGATTGCCACCTTGCGCGTCGCCGAGAAGGAAGGCGGCATCCGCCTCGTCGACAAGGCCGACTATGTCGCCGGCCACAGCCTGGGCGAATACACCGCTTTGTGTGCTGCCGGTGCGCTCGACCTGTCGACCACCGCTCGCCTCCTGAAACTCCGCGGCCGCGCGATGCAGGCGGCGGTACCGGTGGGCGAGGGCGCAATGGCCGCGCTGCTCGGCACCGATCTCGAAAAGGCGCAGGTGATCGCGGGCGCGGCGGTCGACGCGATCCTCGCGGAGGGCGGCCCGGAACTGATCTGCACCGTCGCCAACGACAACGACCCGTCGCAGGTCGTCATCTCCGGCCACCGCCTCGCCATCGAAAAGGCGATCGCGCTGGCCAAGGACCTCGGCGCCAAGCGCGCTGTCCTCCTCCCCGTCTCCGCCCCCTTCCACTGCCCCCTGATGCAACCCGCCGCCGAAGCCATGGAAGCCGCCCTCCTGGACGCAGACCTCCGCGCGCCGCTGGTGCCGGTCTTCGCCAACGTCGACGCGGTCGCCGTCGCCGATCCCGGCGCGATCCGCCATCTGATGGTGCAACAGGTCACCGGCATGGTCCGCTGGCGCGAATCGGTGTTGGCGATGCACGCGGCCGGCGTCGGCCACTTCGTCGAATTCGGCGGCAAGGTCCTCAGCCCGATGGTCAAGCGCATCACCCCTGACGTGGAGACCACCAGCGTCATCACGATGGACGACATCGAGGAATTCGTGAAGAAGATGTGATTCACGCGAAGGCGCAAAGGCGCGAAGATGATGGATCTTGAGGCTGCCGCTTCCGACGTCATTGATGTGTCGCTTCGCCTTCACCGGGAGCTTGGGCCTGGATTGCTTGAAAGCGTCTACGAGACTGTCCTAGCGTCCAAGCTCGCCAGTCTGGGATATGAGGTTGAGCGGCAACGCTCTGTCTCGATCGATTTCGAGGGACTGCACTTCGATGCCGCGTTCCGCATCGATCTCATCATCGGCAATCGGCTGCTCGTCGAAATCAAATCGGTCGAGCGGCTGAATGCCGCTCACGCAAAGCAACTGCTGACGTATCTGCGACTAACCAAACAGCCCTTGGGGCTGCTGATCAACTTCGGAGGCGAGACGCTGAAGGAGGGGCTCCGCCGGATCGTCAACGGCTACACCCCCTTCGCGCCATCGCGCCTTCGCGTGAACAAAATCTAATGGAGACCAAAATGTTCGACCTCACAGGCATGACCGCCCTTGTCACCGGAGCATCCGGCGGGATCGGGTCCGAGATCGCCAAGGCCCTCGCTGCCCAAGGCGCGCGCCTCGCCGTGTCCGGCTCCAACGCCGACAAGCTCGAAGCCTTCCGAGCCAGCCTCGGCGGCGACCACGTCGCGCTCCCCTGCAATCTCTCCGACGCCGCCGCAGTCGACGCGCTCGTCCCGCAGGCGGTCGAGAAACTCGGCAAGCTCGACATCCTCGTCAACAACGCCGGCGTCACCCGCGACAATCTAGCGATGCGGATGAAGGACGACGAGTGGGACAGCGTCATCCGCGTCAACCTCGAAGCCGCGTTCCGACTCATGCGCGCCGCCGCCAAGCCGATGATGAAAGCGCGCTTCGGCCGGATGATCTCGGTCACCTCGATCGTCGGCGTCACTGGCAACCCCGGCCAGGCCAACTACGCCGCGTCGAAGGCCGGCCTGATCGGCATGTCGAAATCGATGGCGCAGGAACTCGCCAGCCGCGGCATCACCGTCAACTGCGTCGCCCCCGGTTTCATCACCTCGCCGATGACCGACGCGCTGCCCGACGCGCAGAAGGCCGCGCTCACCACCAAGATTCCCGCCGGTCGCCTCGGCGAAGGCGCAGACATCGGCGCCGCGATCGTGTATCTGGCAAGCCGTGAAGCCGGCTACGTCACGGGACAAACCGTGCACGTGAACGGCGGGATGGCGATGATCTGAACTTGCGCGCTGAACTGCCCCGTTCTAGGTGCGTTCAGGAAATACCGAAAACCCCCAGATTTGAAGAGGGAACTACCATGAGCGAGACCGCTGACCGCGTGAAGAAGATCGTCGTCGAGCATCTCGGCGTCGAAGCCGACAAGGTGACCGAGGACGCGAGCTTCATCGACGACCTGGGCGCAGACAGCCTCGACATCGTCGAACTCGTCATGGCGTTCGAGGAAGAATTCGGCGTCGAGATCCCCGATGATGCCGCCGAGAAGATCGCGACCGTCAAGGATGCGATCACCTATATCGACGAGCACAAGGCCTGATCAGGGTCTAGGGTTCAAACCTTTGGACCTGCCCTGATGGGTGTGATTTGAGCGGCTCCCCGTCCTTGGGCAAAAAGGGCGGGGAGCCGTTTCGTTTTGAGAGCAGACGGAGTTTGAAGCCATGCGGCGTGTCGTCGTAACCGGGCTAGGCCTGGTCACCCCCCTGGGGGCGGATGTTGAAACGGCCTGGGCGAATATCCTCGCCGGCAAGTCGGGCGCGGGCCCGATCACGCGCTTCGACGCGTCGGATCAGGTGTGTCGCATCGCTTGCGAGGTGAAGCCGGCCGACCACGAATATGGTTTCGATCCCGGCAAGCGCGTCGACCACAAGGTCCAGCGCCAGGTCGATCCGTTCATCATCTACGGCATCGATGCCGCTGGTCAGGCGCTCGAAGATGCAGGTCTGACCGAGATGACGCTCGAAGAGAGCTGGCGTGCCGGCGTCTCGATCGGCTCGGGCATCGGCGGGCTTCCGGGGATCGAGAGCGAATCGATCGTGCTCCACACCAAGGGCCCGCGTCGCGTGTCGCCGCACTTCGTGCACGGCCGCCTGATCAACCTGATCTCGGGTCAGGTCTCGATCAAATACGGCCTGCGTGGTCCGAACCACGCGGTCGTCACCGCCTGCTCGACCGGCGCGCACGCGATCGGCGATGCCGCTCGGATGATCGCGATGGACGATGCCGACGTGATGCTCGCAGGCGGCGCGGAGGGCACCGTCTGCCCGCTCGGCATCGCTGGGTTCGCACAGGCGCGCGCGCTGTCGACCAACTTCAACGATTCGCCCGAAAAGGCCTCGCGTCCCTATGACAAGGACCGCGACGGCTTCGTGATGGGCGAGGGCGCTGGCGTGCTGGTGCTCGAGGAATACGAGCATGCGAAGGCGCGCGGCGCGAAGATGTATGCCGAGGTAATCGGCTACGGTCTGTCGGGCGACGCATATCACGTGACCGCGCCGCATCCCGAAGGCGACGGTGCGTTCCGGTCGATGCAGATGGCGATCAAGAAGTCGGGCCTCGCGCTCGAGGACATCGACTACATCAACGCGCACGGCACTTCGACGCCTTTGGGTGACGAGCTCGAACTCGGCGCGGTCCGTCGCCTTTTCGGCGATGCGATCTCGGGTCTGTCGATGTCGTCGACCAAGTCGGCGATCGGCCATCTGCTCGGCGGTGCCGGCGCGGTCGAGAGCATCTTCTGCATCCTCGCGCTGCGTGACCAGATCGTCCCGCCGACGCTGAACCTCGACAATCCGAGCGACAGCTGCGTGGGCGTCGATCTCGTCCCGCACGTGGCCAAGAAGCGCGAAGTCCGCGCGGTGCTGAACAACTCGTTCGGCTTCGGCGGCACGAATGCGTCGTTGGTGATGACGCGAGTTAAGTAAGTGTGTTC
>NZ_JANBVH010000051.1 GCF_024273235.1 Sphingomonas faeni
ATCGGCGTCGGGCGCCTTTCTGACCAACGCTTCCTTGGCGAGCAGGAGCACGCCGGCATAGAAGTTCCTGACCGCGGAGACGTCGCGATCGCCGTCTTGCTGGCGATAATCCTCGACCCCCATGCGGATCGACGCGACGGCATTCTCAAACAGCGATGGCATAGGTTCTCTCCGTCGATCGAAATAAGGTGCTCCATCGCGCGGCGCATCACTGACGCGTTCTTCCACGGATATAAGGCGGCTTGATTCAGACACGGCTTCGGTCTTGGCCGCGCGTTGGGAACACCGGTCCTCGGACGCTCATTTTGGTTGCATCATAGGGGCGCTGCAGCGTCACCACGTCGTCGTATGACCCGCGTAGCCAGGTATCGACGTCCTCGGGCTCGAGGATCGTTATCATCGCCTTGGGGTGGATCGGGGCGACCAGGCTGTTGGGATCGCATGTGACCATCGTGAAACCATTACCGTCGGCGGTGCTCTGCCAGAAGCCGGCGACCGCGAAGACAGGTTGGTCGGTGACGCTGAACCACATCTCCCCTTTGAGAGGCGGCTTGCCGTCGCCTAGGTCGTGCTTCTCTGGCGTGAACTCCGCAAATTCGGTGAGCGGGATCACGCATCGGTTTTCCGGCTTGGCGGCGAGCCTGCGCCACTGGGGCAGGGCAAGCTGGCGAACGTTCGTCATCGGCCAGGGCGCCTGGCCGCCAAGGACGTCCCAGGTCATCACGTCCCAGAAGCGGTCGCCTTCCTGCTCGCGGACGACATAGTTTCGGCTTTTCGGCCGCAGCTCCTTAGGGTTGAAGCGATTGTCGCGGGGGCGTTCGCTAAACAGCTTCGCGGCTGAACCCCAAAGCGTTTCGGGTTCGCCGGCATATCGGGCTCGGTTGCACATCCGGCCATCCTATGACGGGTCGCCCGGCATCGCCACATACTCAATCCGGGCGATGGAAATCGACGAGCCTAACGATCTTATGTTCCCAATCTGTTCTCTTGGGCGTTATGAGGGGCCACGAGTTAGGGATTCAGATCATGTTGCTGCCGATCGCGCAGCCGGTCCCGCTCGCCGTAATGGCGCCGGGGCTCCGGCTGAAGCCAATCGGCGTAGCGGGAGCTGGCTTTCCGTCACCCGCCCAAGACTGGGAGGAGGACGCTATCAATCTAGTGGAGCTGCTGCGGCTCAACAGAGCCGCCAGCTTCGTCTTCCGGATCGATGGGACGAGCATGGTCGACGCCGGCATCGCCGACCGCGATGTCGTGGTGGTCGATCGCGATGTCACGCCGCGCAGCGGCCACATCGTGATCGCCGTGCTTGCCGGGGGTTTCGTCTGCCGACAGCTCGTTCACCGGGCAGGCGTGCCGTATCTCGAAGCCCGCAATAGCCGGCAAAGCTACCCAGAGCAGATTGCCGACGATCAGACGGAAATATGGGGCGTCGTGCGGGCAGCCGTTCGCGACTATCAGCGGTAAGCGCGCGCCGATGACCCACGCGATCGTCGACGTCAGCAACTTCTACGTCTCGTCGGAGAGGGTCTTCGACCCGAAGCTGCGGCGCGTGCCGGTGATCGTGCTGTCGAATAACGATGGCTGTGCGATCGCGCGGAGCGAGGAGGCCAAGGCCCTTCACATCAAGATGGGCGATCCGCTCTTCAAGATACGTGACATCGTCAAGCGCCATGGGATCGAGGTCCGCTCCTCGAATTACGAGCTGTACGCGGACATGAACCGGCGCTTCAACGCCGTGATTGCTGAGCATAGCGACCTGATCGAGATCTACTCGATCGACGAGAGTTTCTACCGGCTGCCGGTGTTGCCCAACGGCCTGGGGGATGTGGCGGCCGCGCACAAGCTGCGCGCGGCGATCCTGCGCCAGACGGGTCTTCCGACGCGGATCGGGCTTGGCCCGACGCGCGCATTGTCGAAGGTCGCGAACGCCTTGGCGAAGGCGACCGAGAAGATCTGGGGTGGTGTGGTGGACCTCCACGACACAGAGCTGCGCGCGCGACTGTTCGCCGAGTGGCCGGTCAGGGAGGTGTGGGGGATAGGGTCGGCGCTGGCGGCGCGCTTGCACCCGCTCGGAATCCGCACGACGGCCGACCTGGTGGCGATGCCGCCCGCGTCCGCACGAGATGTCGGGACGGTTGTTCTCGAGCGCCTGGTGCGCGAACTGAACGGCATCGAGTGCGACGACTTCAAGCCAGAGCCGGAGGCAAGCAAGGCGACGGCGGTAACGCGCCAGTTTGGCGCACCGGTGACGGACCTCGACGAGCTGCGCGAGGCGATGGTGCGGCGCGCGGTGCGCGCGGCCGAGAAGATCCGCCACCAAGGATTGGTGGCGACGCGACTGATCGTGTTCGCGCACGGCTCGCGCTACCGGCCGAACCCACCTTCGGCGAGCCGGCAGACCCGGATGTCGCCGCCCAGCAACGATCCGCGCATCATCGCCGGCCTCGCCGGTAGGATGATGGAGGCGATGTATCAGCCCGGGGGCGTCTATACGAAGTGCGGCGTCCTGCTCGAGGAGCTGCTGCCGCAGGGCGCGGGGCAGGGGGACTTGTTCGCCGTGGAGGATCCGCGGGCGCCCGGCTTGCTGGCGGCTATGGATGGCCTCAACGATCGTTTTGGCCGCGGGACGGTAGGGATCGCAGCGCAGGGGTTCGGCGCGCGCGGGTTCGATACGAAGCGAAGCCAGAAGAGCCCAGCATGGACGACCCGGATCGGGGAGATACCGATAGCCCGATAGGTGCGTGGCAGGGAGCGGGTTCTACGAAGAGTGGATTTCCGCTCAGGGCGTGAGGGCGATCCATCCTGAAACTAGATTTTCAGGATGGATGGCGTATATGGGGTGTGCGGTTTCATCGAGTCAGATCGGTGTCACTTACCTGAACCCGTCGCGCTGTGAACGCGACGGGTTCAAACTTCCGGGGCTGGCGCCGTGAACAGCGCCGGCCTTTTTCTTGGAAAAAGGGCGAAGGCCCTGTGAGACCTCCGCCCCCGCTAAGCCGGAATTACTTCCGGCCCAGCGTGACGATCGCGACGACTAGCGAAACACCAGTCAGCACGACCATTGCGGTTTCATACATGGTCAAATCAATATCACCTCCTTTGGGTGACATGATTTGCGGCAGGGGCTGTGAACTCCCTATCGCTGTCACCCAGGAGTATCATACAGCGAGTGCGCGATTTCGTGCATTAATTGGTTTCACGATCGCGAACGCGCTTTGCGATCCTGACTTATGCAGGCGTTGCCACCTTGAGCTTGCGCCGAGGTATCGGCGCTGGCGGCGGTCCTTCCACCTCTGCCTCTGGCGTCTTGGGTTTCCGTCCAAGGCCGATCTGCTTAGCCATGGCGCGACGTGCCTCGCTATAGGCCGGCGCTACCATCGGATAATCGGGTTTGAGATTATAGCGGGCGCGGTACTCCTCGGGCGTAAGCCCGTTGCTGCTCAGATGGCGGCGCAGGGTTCGGTACGGCTTTCCGTCGATCATCGATATGATCTGATCAGGCGATGCCAGCGACTTTCGCGCCGTCGTTGCCGGTGGATATTCCGCGGCGGTTGGCGCGGCCGGCTGCTGATCGGCTTCGGCCGGGGCGTCCAGCTTCACCAGGGCCGCGTGCATGGAGGTAAGGAAAGCCGGGACAGCATCGGCTTCGGGGCGAGTATTCGGGTTCGCAAGCCACGCGGCGGTGAGTTCGGCCGCCAACGCAATCCTGTCAGTCTTTTCGTCCATATCTATTCCCTGTTGCACAGCGGTGCCGATCGTAAGCGATCCTGCCCCAGGCCCGCCAAGGCCCGTGGTTCTGGCAAAGCATGCGGCGCGTGTCGATCAGTGCGGGCAAGATTCCGGCAGCGCGCGAGGAGCCGCAGCGGAGCGATGATCGCCCAAATACGGCTTCGCGCATCGATGAACAAAAAAAGGCCGCCCAAAGGACGGCCTGGAAGTTTTAGGAGAGGATGCCTGAAAGGCCTGTCTTTGCTGCACCTGCGAACAAAAGATCGCAAGTGCAATCGTCGCAATGGCAGTTACGCCAGGCAGCGGTTCGATCCGTAGGCCCGTCTGGACCTGTCATCCAGGAAGCGATGGCACAGCGCGCGGTGTGCGACAGGGCGAGAGCGGGGCGGCAATGCCGCCCCGTCCTTGGTCACTCTTCCCAGAGCGGCCTGAGCTTGCGGGGCCGCTTCGCTGCAGGCCGGGGGGCAGGGGCCGGCATCCCGTGTGCTGCGATCTCTGCCTGGATGCTTGCCAGTTCAGCCAACCATGCCTGGGTGCGTGCGGTGTGCGTGTGCATGTGAACCTCCGTCTGTTCGCCTAAGACGGGCGCGGCCTGACGGTCGGTCGGGGCCGGGGTCACAGGACCGCGCAGCGGCCGCGAAGCGGGGCGTGGGGGTGCCGATTTTGTCGTGGCCGGCGTGAAGCGCAGCGAAAACGCAGGCCGCGGCAAAATTGAGGGCACCGCGCATCCTTGACGCCGGCCCTGACCGATCGTCACGATAGAAGGGTGTCGACGACAGAGCCTTTAAAACGCTTGGGGGGTACGAGACGGCTGATGAGTGTGCCTACTCCGATCGAGCTGCGCGCAATGCTGTTGACGGTGATCGCAGGCGCCAGCGAGCCCCCTGTTGCCCGATGGGAAGCGCTGGTCGGACCGGTCGAAATTCTCTCGCTCGCTTACCACCCGAGATCCAACTGGCGTGTCGCGGTGAGCGGTACGCAGGACGATCGCCGCTGGATCGACGCGGCAATCGAGCTGGTCAGAGTCGAGCATCCCTACGTGACCGGGAAAGGAAGTCCCGGCCGGTAGGATCGTCGTCGCTAAGGCTGGACGGTCTGCGATCGGAGGATAGCCGCGGTCAGCTCGTCGCTATCGATGTCGCCGGCGATATAGCTGGCGTTGAGACGTTCGATCTCCTCGGGGAGGATGCCGCCTTCATGGCGAACGTTGCCACGAGCGAAATCGACCTCACGGTGACGGCGTGTCCGCTCGCTTGCGCTGATCTGTTTGATCGTTTCGACGTTCATAATCCGATCCTTTCGATAGAGGGTGGTATGCCCCGGCGACTGAGCGCCGGGGCGGAAGGTCATCGCTCATCGGTTCGCATGATGGTGAGGACACGGACGGTCTGGAAGGGATCGGACGGATCCTCAGACCCAGCGGTGAGGTCGAGATTGTAATAGTCGATGTTCCAGTAGCAGGGCACGCCCGCGAACTCGAACTTGCCCATGTCGCGCTCGCCGTGCGGGTTGATCGCGTTGTCGAATGCGTCAAAATCGCGCACCTCACGCAGGATCTGGGCGCGGTTGCGCCATCCCCGAAACAGGCTGACGTCTCCGATAAGCTCGGCGATCCCGATAGTCATCACGACGCGGTTGTTGCCGGGTGCGGTAATGTGTTCGCGCAGCCAGTCGTTGAGCTGCGCGATCTTGGTTACGCCATCCTTGGCGCGGTCTGAATGCGGCGTTTGCTCGGCCATGATGGTCTCCTCGTTCTGACCCCGCCAATCGGGGTCGTTCGACAGGCGACAGGACTGCCGGGGCATAGTTCACGTAAGCGCACCCGCAGGGTCGAAACGCAGTGGAGAAGCCCGCTTGGGCGGGCTTGCGCGGGTGGACGCCCCGGCGAGGACTGAGAGCCCGAACACCCCGCTGATTGGCGACAAGGGGGAGGCCATTTCCCCGATCCTGACGCTGGACGACTGTCGCGATCGGGGCGTATCGTTCGGCTATGGAAACGGCTGCCGACATTGTCACCCTGTGGCCCCGCTGGATGGAGAGCGCGGGCGAGATGCTGCGCATGAATGCTCTGGTCCGGACGCGCTGCTGCGGCTGCGGGACGCTGATGCGGGCCGACCTCAACGACATCGTGGCACGGCATGGCCCCGGCTATTCGTTGATCGACAAGCTGGAGCGGTGCCGGATGGTCGAGTGCATCAGCTCGACCTTCTACCTGGCATCGCGGACCTATGGCGGCCAGTGGACGACGCTGCTGCGCGATCCGGAGCTGGTGACGGCGTTCGAGGTTCTGCCGCCCGTGCGGACGGCGCGACGCTGACCGCTGGGCTTGTCTTACCGCGGTAGGGTTCGATCTGGATCCCGCCACCATCATCAGGCGGTGAGCAAAAAAGGGGGCGTGAAGCCCCCTCTTGGTCAGTGCCGCAGGATCGAGACCAGCGTTCCGACTGCCGTCAGTGCGACGATCGTAAAGCCGATGATGCTGATGACCCAGGTCTGGGTTTTCATGTGCGTATCGAGCGAGCGTTGCAGCCCGTCGATCTTCTCCTGAAGCGGCTTTGTAGCGTCTCCAACCATGCTATCGATATACTCCTCGAGGCTGGATACCACCAGCTTTGCCTGTTCGTCGCTGACGTTGATTGCTTTGAGTGTTTGATACAGATCGATCTGCATAGGCTTCTCCTTGTGCACGTTAGTGTGCGCAAGCGCCCCGACATGGGCTCCGGGCGATCGGGTCAGGGACCGCGAAGCGGCCGCGGTAGCGGGGCGCGGGGGAGCCGATTTGCGTGAGCAAATTGGGGGGGACCGCGCATCCTTGACGCGTATCGCCGTACCCATGTCACAATGACAGACACACGAATGAGCCAACCCCCAACCGTGCCGCAGCTGCGCATCGCGCGGGGCCGGGGCGGGCTCGATGCCCGTTCTGGCTCCTGGCCTTCTTGCGTCTGAGGAAGGCGCGGGGGCCTCCCGGCCCCCACCCGGTCAGGCGAAGGGGTCGTATTCGTTCACGACGACGACCGAACTATCGTGATCTTCGGCGGTGATGACGGCGTATTGCGTGCCGATGGCGATGACCATGGTTGCCACCATCAGGGTCTTTGCGAGGCTCATGGCGTTTTTGCGGGCGATCCAGATATCGTTGAACATGTCCGAGGCTCCTGTGAAGCCGGCGGGTTCATCCCCGCTCGACAGGCGCCCGACAGGACGGGGAGGGGCCGCGATCACTTTTTTCGCGTGCGAAAAAAGCCGTAGCGAAGCGCCCGGACCCCTTGCGGGTTGATCGTATAAGGCCCCGAGCCGGCCCAAGGATTGCGCCTCAAAGAGCGGGGTGAAGCTCGCTGGTTGGAGCGTCGCTGCGTGAGCGCTGGGTCGCCGGTGACGCTTCCCCTCGTAGGGATGGTGGACGCCTGCCCGATCCCGTCCCTAGTCTGCGTCCATGCCGATGGGAGAGTGCGTCGGGCGACAAGGCCGCCCCGGCTGGGCCGGGATGGAAAGATGTTGCCGCATTTCGGAAAAGGATTTCCTGCGCGCTACGCGCCCGTCAGTTGATCGTCACCCGAATGGGCCGAAACCCAAAGGGGCTCGGTGGAGCGAAGCGGAATAGAGCGACGGTCCCGGTACAGCCGGGAGACGCCGTAGATTGATCGGGGTCTTTTGACTTAGATCAACGGTTGAGCATCAATGGACCTTTCAACCGAACCCTATGCTCTTGTCGTCGACGACGATGCCCTGATCCTGATGGACGCTTGCGAGATCCTCCGGGAGGCCGGCTTTCGATGTCATGAAGCGGGCACCGGGCACGAAGCGGTAACGCTCCTCGAGGTACATGCAGACAATGTCATCCTGGTGTTTTCCGACGTCGAGATGCCGGGCGACATGAATGGGTTTGGGCTGGCGCATCATGTTGCTGCACATTGGCCCCACATCGAGATCGTCATCTCGAGCGGTCGGCGGAAACCAGAAGCTGGGGACATGCCCGACAAGGCGACTTTCCTCGGCAAGCCGTTCAATACGCGCATGGTTCACGACCATCTGCGCGAGACACTGCCCAATGGGAAGAAGCCGGAGCCACTCAAGCAGGCCGTCTAAGCTGCGGCGAACGCGAAGAGAGGCCCGGAGCCGAAGCTCCGGGCCGTTCCCGCCCAGGTTCAGAAGGGGACGTCGTCGTCGTCCAGACCGCCGTGGTCTTGCGTGTTCCCCTGGCTCTGGCGGCCGCGGCTGAGGAAGGTGACCTCGTCGGCGATGATCTCGACGCCGTAGCGCTCGATGTTCTCCTGGTCGGTCCAGCGGGTGTAGTGGATGCGACCCCGGACCATGACCTTCTGGCCCTTGTCGACATACTGGGCGACGGTCTTGCCGACGCCGTTGAAGCAGGTGATCCGGTGCCACTCGGTGTCTTCGATGCGGCGGTTGTCGCTGTCCTTCATGATCTTGCCCTCGCTGTCGCGCTTGGGGCGCGAGGTGGCGAGGCTGAACTGGGTGATCTTGGTGCCGCCCTGGGTGGAGCGGGTCTCGGGCGTGGCGCCGACGTTGCCGGCGAGGATGACGAGGTTCTGCATTTCGAGGTTCCTTTTTTGCTTCGCCGGGGGTTCGTCCCCTCGACTGAACACCGTCAAAGACGGCCAGGACGCCCTCTCCACCGAAGCGCGAAGCGGGTAGGGGAACCCCGATCAAAGGGGTGGTGCGGGCAGCCGTGGCACACGGCAACTCGGCCCGAATGATCGCGGGTTGGAGGGGGTGGACGGCCGGCTTAGGTCGTTCAGGAAAGAGAGGGGATGAACCCCCACGGGCGCGCAAACGCCAAGGATCCGAAGAGCAGGACACTCTTGTCGCTATCCTCGTCCGGCATTGCCATCGCTTGATCCCTCAGCCGGAGCGGCTTCGATTGCTGTGTCGCCACATCCTCGTGCTGGGCGCGCGGGGCTTTCATGGAGGATGACCGCCACCCTTCGCAGACCAGGCCCCGGCCTTCCTGCCTACGGCGCGCGCGCCGTGCCCGATGTCGATAGGCCGACAGGTCGGTCCCGCGCGATCCGCGCCGCTGGGCTGCTAGAATGAAGCGCGGCTGTCGTGATGCCGATCGAGACTTCCACGCGGACGCGAGCTGGGCACCGCGACGACATGCTGCGCGATGACGCGCTCCCCCCAACCGGGGCGGACGGCCGGGCTGACTCCTGCGCCATGCCACAGGAAACCGCTCCGCGTCTCAGATCCGATGCGGGCGCGCCAGCGCCGCAAATATCAAGCGCGGCCCGCCCTGCAGGGCGGGGGATGTTACTCGCCCCGATACCGCTCGCAGATCTCAGCCATCGTGTCGCGGTAGCCCCATTCGTCAGCGTAGATCACCGGGTTCTGCGCGAGGTAGGCGAGGACGGTAAGCATATCCTCGGCGATCGTTTCATCGAGATTGCAAAGGTGGAGGACGGGAAAGTGTCCGTTGTCACCGCCATTCCACCAAGCAAGGAGGAAGTCGGCAACCTTCGGCGACGCGCCGGTCTCACCGGCACGCGTCGGGGGGAGGGCGATCGGGACAAGACGAGCCAAGGCTGTGGCTACATCGTTGAACGAGACTGCTGGTATGGCGGGACGGCGTACAGGTGATTCCATGTCGATGTTACTCCTGCTCTGAGGAATCTAGCAGCCCCGCAGCATGAACGCGACGTTCCGCTACCAGGTCGGGAAGAGGTCCAGTTGTGCCGCGCGCGCGGCGCGTTCACGCCCCTCGGCGATCTGAGCGGCGAGCCAAGCCTTCTGCTGGCCGATACCCATGCCAAGCATGGGAACGGTCGCGCGCTCGCCGGCGAAGGCAAGTAGCGGCTCGCGGTAGAGGCGACCGGCGAGGAAGACGATCGGACCTGCGTGGCAAGGCCCGATCGCACGCCTGAGCTGCTGGACCGTTTTCTTACCCCAAAGACGCCGCTCCGCGGCCGAGAGGTCGCGGAGGGTGGTGTCGTAGGGGGCGAGGCGCTGGGAGGGCTTTACGAGGCCGTGCGCGGCCGAGAGCACGAACCAGCGATCGCCGGTCTCCTCGACGTAGGTTCGCGCTTTGCGAAACCAGTCCGAGCGATAGAGATCAGCCGCGCGCGCGCGGCATTCAAGCTTCTGCGAGACGCAGGCAACGAGATAGATCGGAGATTCCACGAAGTGCCTATCGCGGAGGACCGGTGAGGCCGGGACGGCGCGGACGCGCCGGCGCGGCGAGTTGATCGATGATAAGCTGGCGATGCAGTGCTGCCGGGAGGTCGGGGATGTGCCTGCGCGCGACGACGAGCAGTGGATCGGGAACGCGGACCTCGCCGTAGAACGCGCCGAGCCAGATGGCGGGGCTTTCATCCTCGTCCTTTCCGTCGCCCGTCCAGACCTGGAGGAAGAAGGAGGCGAGTGGGGCATCCCACCCGATCGACAAACGGGCTTGTCCGTTCTGGAAGTCATGGCGGCTCATTCAAGCGTCTCCGTGATGAAGCTGCCGCGCCCGTCGCGGAATGCTCCAACGACGTTTCCGCTATCCCAATGCCCGCCCAGAATGGCCTTGCGGTTGACGCCGCATATGGGCCGGCGCCGCGCGGCCAGCAGGCGCGCGCGCCGGGTGTCGCGGTCGATGGGTATGCCCATGATATCAGTGGCATTACGGAGCGGTTTCATGGCTGATCTCTCCCATTCAGGGGACGGGTTGTCGAACTGGCCTCGCCGCGATGATCTTGACTAACCGGCGTTCCCGATATCCGACAAGAAGGGATCGACTGACGCTTCGATGTCCTCGGGCGTCAGATCGTCGCGCGCAAGAAGGTCGCGATCTGACAGGACCGCACGCGGAGCGGCGGGATTGCCGGTAGTGACGATATGGAAGGTGTCGCCGTCGGCCGTCGCCCGGCGCAGCGCGAAGCGCCAGCAATGGGCGGCGGTCTGGAACGGGTTCGGGCGCGGCATGATGATCTCCTTGGTTCGGGTGGGAGTGAAGCCTGCGGCGAAGCCGCGAATGCGAGGCCGCTGGCGTCCCAGCGGCCGAGCCGAAGCTCAGGCGACCTTGCGGTCGCGCTGAGCGTTCTGTGCTGCGGGTGGGGTGCCGAGGGGGCCGCGGCGATCGACCACGCGGATGCCTGCCTTCTTCGCGTCGATAACCAGTCGCTCGGTTACGCCGTTGCCCTGGAAGGCGATGACGTAGCGGGGCTTTAGCGAGAGCATCTGCTCGTTGCGACGGAAGCCGGCACGATCTCCGAGTTTGCGGTCGAGACCGAAGCGGACTTGCTGGATGCCGTTCTGTTCGGCCCACGACGCCGCGATGCGCTCGATTCCCTTCATGTCGCCGCCATGGACGAGATACATGTCGCCGACGCGCTCCCGAACCGCATTGAGGGTGCGCAGCAGGTTGTCGCCAAACGCCTTCATGTCTTCGTCGGTCCGGAAGGTCAGCCGTCCCCCGGCAAACACGACCGGGGTGCCCTGTGCCGTGTTGGCGTCGCGGACGCGCTCGCGGCGAGCCTGAAGGAAGGCGCGTCCGTCAACGATTGCCGACGTCACCCCGAGCGAAATGCGGTTGCCGGTCGACGGGATCCAGGAACGGCCGGTTTCGCGGATGTAGTGTGCCGCTGCGGTGTCGCGCATGTGTTCGTAGCAGGTGGCGGCTTCCTCGATCTTCTTGGCAAGGTCGATCTTGTCCTCGAGGTTAGAGGTGTTGATCTCCGAACCGTCCTGCTCGGCCAGGAGGAGCCTGATCTCGTCGGTGAGACGGTCGATCATCGCGTGCTTTTTGGCCGCGGCCCGGTGGAAGAGGTTGACCAGGCCCCAGCCCATCTCCTCGATGTCGCGTTCGAGCGACGTATTCTGAAGGGTTGCGAACAGGTCGCTCCAGATGGCGGTGGTGGTCTGCTCCAGTGCGTCGGTCGAGGGCGGGCACATGCCCGAAACGTCTTCGGCGCGGGGTTCGAGGTGTCCAAGCTCCAGAGCGGAGAGTGCGGCAGCGAGGGAAGTGGTCATGGGGTCAAGCCCTTCATCTGATCGAGGCCGGCGGCCTATCCGCCGGATGCGCACCTCCTGGGCGGCCGAATAAGAGGCGCCCGCACCGGAGCGTAAGCGCAGGGAAACCGCAAAAACCGGGGTGGAGCGGGCAGCCGCGAAGCGGCAACTCGGCCCGGATTTTTGCGGTTGCGGGGGCCTCGCGGCCGCCCATGTGCCGCATCTCTCTGGCGGAAGGCTCTCGGGCGTCAGGTGGCGTCGGGCGCAGACGTGACCACGCTTCATGCTACGGTTGAAGTGGGGCTCAACCCGAACGTCGCGATGTCGTCGAGAATCGCCTGCCCCGTTGCACATAGGCGGAACATCGCCGCTGGGGTGATCCTCAACGCTCCGTCGGTGCCGATCGCATCGACCATGATGCGGAGCTGGTCGGCCAGATCCTCGCTCCGGGTCGCGGCATAGCCCGCGCACGCTGCCACCTCAGAGAACACGCCCGGGACGGGCAGGACGGAGGCACCCCCTCCATCGGGGACAAAGCGCCAAGGATCGACGTCCGCGCCTTCAGCGATCGCGCTGACATAAGTGGGATGCTCCGTATCGAGGCTCTTCCACCCGTCGGTCGTATGCGACACATCGATCGCGGAGCGACAGGCGCTGACGACATCTTCCGCCTCGACCGTGATTTCCGCACGGGCATGGGCAGGGTATTCGCAGTGAACGGTGAAGGTTTTCATGGGACCGGACTCCTGAAGGTTGGCAAATGGGACCCAAGCGGTTCGAGTCATTCGTAGCGGGGACGCTCGGCCGGATAGGCGAGAGGGGGCCAGCCATCGTGGACGCGGGCCTCGAAGCGCCAGCGGAGAGGACGCTGCTGATCGATCGCGCGTGGTCGCCGGTGTTCCAGTCGCGATCGAGATGCGGCTGAATTCGACTAACGTTCGTCCGACAAGGACTATCCGGACCGTTGGTGGCTCGTGTTACCGGGAAGGGCGTCTGCGCCGTCGATGCAGAGTTCACCGATGTCGCACCACTAAAGGACGGCAATGGCCAGTACCTGTGGCAGCCTTCGCTTGTTCTCGGCCAGCCGTTACGAAACCGCCGGAAGAGCGGCGGGCAACCGCCGCTCTTCCGGCGTCAAAGGAATACTTGGCTCCAACCACCTAGGTTTTCCCAATAATCCTGCACTTTGTAAAACACCTTTGCGGCTTCGACCGGTTGACCCTTACTGTAGATATAGAGGGGATCGTCGGCGACCTGCGGCATGGTGCCGTTATCAAGTAGGGACTTCTCGAGACTTTTGACGTGGCTGCCCCACAGGACATGCTTTGAGCCATTGGCGACGGATTGACACAGAGCGATTTCGGGGCAGTCGCGTTCGACGGCAGCTAAAAAGAGCTTCTTCGTCATTCGAGCCTCTGTGATCCCGAACACTCGCCTGATTTCCTCGTTTGTGTCATCCTTCTCAAGAGCGACCCAAAGCCAATCGGTCACATGCCACTGGGTCAACGCGCAGTTTATAGCTGCATCGCGCCGATCGTCGTTGTCAGCTGCACCAACGAAGCGATGGTATTCTCGCTCGGCTTTCTTCAACATCGCTGCTGCCGACGAAATCCCAAAGCTGCGGAAAGCCTCTCGCAGGTCATCATTCATGCGGCCCATCAGTCACCTCCATCGCGATCCGCCAAGTAGAGGATGGATAGTACCGTCATCACCGTCGAGGAAGTCAAAGCATGGGTCCTCATCGATGATGATGCCGACGACGCGGCGATTGAACTCCTCATTCTTGCTGCTCAGGAGCAAGCATCCGCGCGGCTTGGCCCGTGCCTCCATCAGCACGATGACGCGCAGCTCCGAAGTCGAAAGCTCGAGCACTTCGTGGGGCTTGATGCTGCCGCAGAAGAAGCAGCTCGATTTGGGCGGAACGGGCAGGCCGGCACGCGCGATGCGTGTCTCGCAGCCGGCGCGCGACCAGCCCCATTCCCGCAAAGGGTAGCGATAGGCGTAGCGAGATCCTCGCACCCGATCGCGTGATGGTAGCGCTGCGTGTCGCGGCCCGAGGCGTCGTAGCCAATCAGCTTCACGACACGGCCGCCTGCATCCCAGCAGCGCCGCGCCGGCTCCCAGGTGGCGGTCCACGCATCCTGCGGGGCCGCCTTCCACTTTTGCGAGCAGGACCCTCCACCAAACACCACGGACGGCAGCGTCGCATTGGTCAGCATGTTCTCGGCGATGCCCGCATAGGGCGGCCAATGTTGGAAATTGCGTGGCTGGTAGCTGACAATTTCGGACGCAATGCCGCGCTCTGCCATCCAGGCCCGGAACAGCGGGATAAAGGCATAGGTCGCCGACTTCTCGGCGCCGGGGTCGGCGAAAAGTACCATGTCTACGGCCTCGCCGCGTTCGGCGAGCTCGACGATCATGGCGGTGGAATCGACGCCGGCGCCCCATGCGGCGATCACGGGCAGCCGATCAGCCATTGGCCGCGTCCTTGGGCACGATCGCGGCATGGACGATCCGGTAGGCCCGCTTGCGAAAAGCCGGGATACGGCAGATCGCGCGGGTCTCGGGATCGCGAAACAGTGGAGTGCGACCCTTCGGATTGGCGACCACCTCGAAGCGGGCGCGGTCGCTGCCGTCGCTGAAACGCATGGGCTCATCGAAGATGATGGTCTGCCCCGGCTTCGGGGTTGGCTTGG
Source organism: Sphingomonas faeni (assembly GCF_024273235.1). Taxonomy (GTDB): domain Bacteria; phylum Pseudomonadota; class Alphaproteobacteria; order Sphingomonadales; family Sphingomonadaceae; genus Sphingomonas; species Sphingomonas faeni_A. The sequence continues at coordinate 14,379 of NZ_JANBVH010000051.1, forward strand.
CCTGCTCGAGCTTTCGAGCGACGAGATTGGCGCGGCAGCGCGCGCGCCAATCCAAGGCGTATTCGCTGTCGGTCGCGGTCAGCTCGTCAAGGATCGCGGCGGGGCACTCGCTTTCGCACGGCCCCATATGTTCGGTTATGTCTTTGTACCCAAAGACGTGACCATCGGTCGATCGCGGGTTGTGCTTGGTCAGGCACACGACGGCGAAGACCTGCCGGTCGCCGTTCGCCTCGACGCGTTCGCACGCGGCGTAATAGGTCGACGCGACCATAGACGAGGCCAGCACGGTGAGACGGTGATCGTCACGCGCGTAGGTGAACTGGTTGTCGAGATAGGAGCGCGGGACGGCGTGGCCGCCCATATCGCGCATGAAGAGCCAACCCATGACGGTTCTCCGGATTTGGTGGGATCAGGCGGCAGCGGCGAGGCGCGGAGCGCCCAGGCCGATGGAGGCGGTGAGACGACGCTGGAACGCCGGGGCGTCCAGCAACTCGGCGATCGGCGCGCGGTGAACCTGTCCCGCGTGTTCACCGGCGCGGCAGCGATTGAACGTTATCTCGCTGTCGGGGAGGAAGCTTCGCGGCACGACGCGGATCGACAGATCCGCATGGCGCAGCTCGGTCGTGCCCTCGTCGTCGTCGCGTCCCATCGCCGTATTGATGCGGGCGTCGTCCGGATCGAGCCCGATCGCCTCGGCGAGACGGGCGAGCGCGCGACGTGCCTGATAGTGGAAGGTGCGTTTGGCCGGAGGGTCGCCGGCAACGGAGTTGCCCGCGATGTCGAGCAGGGCCGGGGCGGCGATCGCCGCCATGTGCTCCTCGGCGCATCGAAGGCGTAGGTCGTTCGCGCTGGGCGCGTCACGGTCGGCGACGTCGGCCAGGTTGCGGATCAGCAGAAGGACCGCGGCGTCCCGATCGATCGGCTTGCCGGCGCGCCGGCAGTCGTCGACCGCAGCATTGAGGGCGTGGAGCGCAGCGGGCAGCGTCTCTAGGCCCGCGGGGGAGAGCGCCTGATTGTGGCGGTAGATCGTATCATAGAACATTGGATGAACCTCCTGAGCGCCAAGGCGCGCTCAAAAGGCCGAAGGCTTCCTCCCCTCTGATCAAGCTGTATCGCCCAGGGTCGATGCGCCTTGCCAAATACCGCAACCGGATCCATATACGGTGTTACGTACAATATTACGGGATAACGGTAATGCCTACGGAACGCTTTGAAATGAGGATCGATAGTGAGTTGCTCGAGCGTCTCGACAGTTGGCGAGTTGGCGAGGACGACACGCCTTCTCGAGCGGAGTCCATTCGACGCCTGATCGAAGCGGGTTTGGCGCACGACAATAAAGGCCGAGCGCCTGTCCTCAGCGATGGCGAAAAGCTCATCGCAATGATGCTCGCGGAGCTCATTAAATCAACCGGAGCAAAGGTGGAAACGAACGTCGATCTTGTTGAAAAGGCTATCACGGGTGGACACTATTGGGCGCTTGGTTGGGAGATGCCTGGCATTTTCCATGGGCACATCGACAAGCAGAGCAGGGTCCGTTTTGTCGTTGATGTGCTGGATATGTGGTCGTTCCTCGAAGAGGCCGAGGAGGCTTTAACGACGGATCCCGACCGGGAGGAGTTGGCGATGGCGGGTCATGCCCACGTCAAATTTCTTGGTTTCGACGGCAACAACGAAAGCGAGCACCTGAGCATCGCTCGATTCTTGGTCGAAGACCTCGAGCGGTTTACTAGGTTCCGCGTCGGGCATCGCGATCTGAACTCGCACGTTCCCACTGTCGAGGGTTACGGAAAGATGGTTCGCGCCTTTGAGCCTATTCGGAAAAACTTGGTCGGGCGCGGTATGTCGATAGGCGAGATGCTTACCGTGCTGAACGCGCGCCGAGCTGGGTGAAAACCCGACGCGGGTCATCGGTGGTTACAGCATCAAGCCTACGGGGTCGGCAGAACGGGAGGCCGCGTCGTAACCGCATTGCCATCCCGTGCGGAGCTTGCTGCCACGGCGGTAGGAGCAGCAGTCGTTGCCCATGACGTAGCAACGCCATCCCGATTTCTCGGCCTCCCACATCCGATCGATGCGGGCGGGAGCGAGAAGCGTCATCAAGTCGAGGTGGGGTGGGGGGTTTGTCACGGCGGACCTGCATGATCGCCGAAGGCGCCGGCAGGGAGCGTCCAGGGATCCGCCAGGATCGAGAGACGCCACGCCGGATCGTCGGCTTGGGCCAGTTCGTCAAGGTGGAGCATAGCAGCCGGAAACGGGGTGCCGCGATCGGCGAGCTGCGTGACGCTGAGCACGCGATGAATGGTCTTTCCGCTCGCCGCCTCACAGGCGGCGACGCGCTGGAAGGCGGACGGGAAGACGAGCCGAAGCGTCGCCCACTGGTCCGGCGAGCCGAAAATGCACGCGCGACACGATAGTCGGCCCCATCCCAGGACGTAGGCCGGATGGGGCCTAATTCCCGATCGCGCGAGCACGTCCCAGACTTGGCGCTCGGTCCATGGATGAACCGGACGCCAATGGTCGACGGCGCGCGAGAGGGTGGACGTGCGATGCGGCTCTAGGGCGGCGTAGCGCGCACGCGACGGGCTTTCCTCGGCGCGCTCGCCGGTGATGACGAGCGTGCGGCCGTGGCTGAACCGCGTTTGATTGCGGATCGCGGCCGCTAGAACGTCGATCTTGAGCGCTGGGCTGCACCAGCGCACGCGTAGATCGGGCGACGTCTGCGGAAAGAGCCCGCGCGTGCCGGCAGGGCCTCTGCCTCCGGCACGGCCGAAGCCGTTCGGCGTCTCGAACACGATCGCCGCAGTCGGCGCCTCGTCGCGCGCTAACTCTCGCGCGAAGCCGCCTTCGCGCCACGAGACGTAGAGTGCGGTGCCGAGATGCTCGGCGATCGCGCAGATATAGCCGGGCGTGCACGGCCAATCCATAAAGGTCGGGCCTTGGCCGTCGACATCATGGTGATGCAGCTCGATCGCCTGCGCCGGCACGCCGAGACTGAGGAGGTGCAGGAGGGCGGCAAGGCTGTCCTTGCCGCCACTGAACGCCACGACGAAGCGCCGGTAGGCGCCGAGGTCGGGGAGGGAGGCCGGAGCGATCATGCCGCTTCACGGATATCGTCCTGGGGCTCGACCGGGACGTCCAGCCCCGTCGCGCGGAGCAGATAGCCGGCAGCGGCCTCAGCCTTCGCCGCGGCGGTCATGATCGCCCGGCTGTCCTTGCGCAGCACCTTCAGCCACGAGCCGATATAGGCCGCGTGATCGTCGAGGTGCGAGGTAGGAAGACCGAGATCGGCACCGAGCAGCGCGGAGGTCATCTCGGCGCACAGCTCTTCGAAAGCGTAGGCGTCGTCGCCGAAGCGCTTGCCGAACTCGCGATCGAGCCGATCGGGGTGGCCGCTCCAATGGCCGGCCTCGTGGGCAAGCGTCGACGCGAAGAAGGCGCGCGAAGAGAAGAGCTCGACCGGGGGCATGGTGATGCTGTCGGCCGTGCGATCGTAAAACGCCCGATCGCCGCGCATGTGGACGGTCGCCGGCAGCGCGTCGATGAAGCGCTGGGCGCGCTCGGGCAGGGTGTCGGCCGGAGGCACGACATTGACCGGGCTGGGGTAGAAGTCCGGCGACAGCCCGTCGATCTGGTCACAGTTGAACACGGCGTAGGAGCGCAGCACGCGGCGCGTTTCGTCGGTCGCATCGCCCGTGACGACGGATTCGACCGTCTTGCTGTAGGATTTGTAGAAGATGGCGATCTGCGAGCGCTCGCCCTCGCGGACCTGGCCGCCAAGGGCCTGCGCCTGCTTGTACGTCATCCAAGTGCGCGAGTTGTAGCCAGCGCCCTCGGCACACAGCCACAGCCAGAAGCAGTTGATGCCCTTGTAGGGGTCGCCGGTCGCGCGTAGCGGACGGCCCCCGAGTCCGGGGCGCCACGGCTTGACCCAGGGGCGCACACCGGCCTCGAGCTTGTCGATGATGGTGTTGGTGATGATGTCGGCGGGCGACGGTTTTTCGGTGGTCTTTGCCACGGTCGTTCTCCTGATCTGGTTGAGGCGAACCCGGTCAAGCATCCTCCCCTCTCGGGGGTGGTGGCGGGTCACAAAAAGAGGGGCGACACTCCGCGAAGAGTGCCGCCCCCAGTCGCCTCGAAATGTGCAAGCCGGCGTCAGGCCGCTTGGCTCAAACCCGCGGACCCGTGGTCATCGTCCTCCTCAGGCGCGATCGCGTCGTCACCGTCCTCGCCGGGATCTTCATCCTCGGCGGGATCGGTGTCCTCGACGTCTTCGGTGAAGGTGGAGCGCAGCGGCGTCCTTGCCGGTTTCTCTTGTGCTTCGAAGCGCATCGCCTCGGGCAACCAAGCCGTCGCTTTCTCGCGGATTTCCGCTTCGACGATGCCCTGGCCGTTGCAAAGCGAGGCACAGGTGCCCGCGAGGTCGCCCTTCTTGGCATCCTTGTAGCGGCCGCGCAGGATCGGGCCGCCAATCTCCTCGAGCGCGTCGAGCATGACGGTCTTCTTGACCCGGCCGAAGAAGTTCTCGGCGGTCGGGCGCCACCAATTCTCGACCTGAATGTCGAGGAGGCGACCGAGATGGTCGTGGAAGCCGTTGCTGCGATAGCCCTCGGCGACGTTGAGCGTCGGTTCGAGGGTACGTGCTATCGAAAACGCGACCCAAGCGCCCCGGGCCTCGTCATCGAGCGTCCGGAAGGCGTCGAAGCGCGCGGTCATGGTCGGCAATCCCGCCCAGCTCGTGTCGAGCTTCTGGCGCTGGTCGTCGATCGTCTGCGACGCCATTGATCCCTCGTCGCGAAACCCGAAGATCGGGAAGCCTGCAGCGCTCGACTTCAGGGTCGAGTGGTTTGGGATGTGGGCCTGCTCGAAGACGACATTCTGCGCCATCAGGAAGATGGTCAGGTCGAGCGCCATCGCCGGGTCGCTGGCGATATGAGCTACGAGGATCTGGCGGCGCTGCGTCGCCAGTTCGTCGATCAGCGTGGCGCTGAGCGTGCGCCCCTGCTCGTTGTCGCCGGCGTCGCCGTCGCCGCTTGCACCGCCCGTCACCTTGGGCGGAGCGTTCGGGTCCACGACCGGCTTTTCGCTGAACAGGCGGGTGTGGACGCGGGGTTCACCGTCACCGCCGATATATACGAACGTGCCGATCTGCGCCTTCAGCGCCGGATCGATCTCGTGACGGGCCTCTTCGATCGTTTCCAGCTCGCGTTCGATCGCCTCGATACGGGCGTTCGCCGCCTCGGCCTCGGTGCTACCGTCGGGCAGTTCCTGCTCAAGCTGGTCGATCAGCGCGTCGTTCTCGGCCGACAGCGCCTCGACACGCGCCGTCTCATCCTCGGTGAGAGCGCGGGCGGGAGCGTGATACTCGTGAAGCTGGCGCTCGAGGTCATAGGGGACGTGCGTCGCCGCGATCGGCGTGACGAAGGCGAGGCCCTCGGTTTTAGCCAGTTCAGCCGCGGCCGCTTCCAGTTTCGAGGCGGCGAGCGTCTCGATCAGGTCGACGTCGATCCAGTTCTCATCGCCTTCCGTGGCGAACAGGTCGCCCTCGATGCGACCGCCTGCGGCGACATAGGCATCGCGACCAACAAAGCGCGCCTTGGCGTCGTTCGCCTTGACCGTGCCGTTGAGGATGGCGCGCCGGATGTTGTCGGGATTGTCGCCGTAGTAGGACGTTTTCATCTGGGCGAACACGCGGGCCTGGCGGTCGACGTCCGTGGTGACGGCGTAAGCCTGTGCGACGCCGAGGGTGATCTCTCCGGCTGCGAGCGCTTCGAACACGGGAGGGGCCAGTTCGGCAAGGCGCACGCGCTGTTCGACGAAGCGGGTGGTGACGCCCTGACGCTTGGCGACGTCCTCGGCGGTCATGCCTTTCTGGATGAGGAAATTAAATGCGGTGCATTCGTCGGCCGGATTCATCGGCACGCGCTGGAAATTCTCGGCAAGGCTCGCCTCGACCGAATTATCGTCGTTGCTCAGCACGAGGACGGGCACGGTGTGGTCAGCGGGGAGGGTGCCCTGCTCGATCAGGAGCTGGAGTGCGCGCAAGCGGCGACCGCCTGCCTTCACCGTGAACGTACCCGCCTTCTTGAGCGGGGTGACGATCAGGTTCTGCAACAGCCCCTGGGCTGCGATATTGGCGGCGAGGGTGTCGATCCCTGCGTCACGGTTGGATTTGCGCACATTGTCCTTCGACAGCGACAGGTTCTTGACCTTCACGGACTGGATCATCGGTCATACTCCATTCGAGATAAGCGCGCCGCTGTCCCGCGGTCACGCGAGCCTGCTCATCAAGCTCACAAAGCCGAAGGCTCCCTCCCCTCCCTGTGTCGGGCGGGAAGAGAGCCTCTGCTGGCTATGCGGTCATGCGATCGATCACGGTCGCAGCGGTCGCTACGGGCACGAACATCCGGGTCTTGTGCTGGATGATCTCGGTGAAGCACCCGGCCGCCTTCAGCTCGGCAAGCCGCGTGTGCGGCCAATCCAGCAGTTCGAGGCGCTGCTGGCCCGCGACCAGACTGCGCTTCAGCCGGTACGCCCCCACGGTCGCGATCTCGCCGCTCGTGATGACGTGCTTGGCGGTTTCGGCACCCGAGACGGTGATGGTCGCGGCGATGCCGAAAGCGTCCGCCAGCTTGGAGACAAGCGGGGCGGGCACGATGCGGCCAAGGAAAGACTCGCCGTCATCGGTGTTGAGCCGCCAGACCTGGACGTGATCGTCAGGCAAGCGATCCCAGACGGGGAGGAGCAGCCCGGTGACGAGATAGAGCGTGCTGGTGCGGGTCTTGCCCGACATCTCCTCGACCTCGGCCTGCCAGAGCGCAGAAAACTCCTCCTCGCTCGCCTCCTCCCACATCGTCTCGACGAGAAGATCCTGCCGCATCCGCTCGCTCCGGGTCGGGCGGATCAGCTCGTAGCGGCGCACGATTTCGCCATCGTCGTCGGTCAGCGAATAGGTGCTGCACCGGATCGCGGCCTTGCCAGACTTGCGGTTCACCATCGGCCGTGCGTCCTCACCGAGAATCCGCATTGCGGACGCGAGCGCGAGCGGCTTGTAGCGTTCCTCGGTTTCCAGGCGGAGAATTTCGGTTTCGGCGCCGCTGGTCTGGTCGCGCCGGATGACGGTGCGATCGAGGATCGTGATCCGCTCGGCATTGATGCTCTCCACGCCAAGATCCAGCGTGCCAGCTTCTTTGGCCGCCTCGATGCGCGCCTCGATCAGACCAAGATACTCGTCGAAGATCGCGTTCTGGAGGGCGATGCGCAGCGCCAGGATTCGATTGAGCCAGCGCTGGATGGGTGGCAGGTCTTCCTTCAGACCGCCCCCTTCGCCCTCCAGCTCGAGCCCGGTGAGCTTCTGGAACTGGTCGAGCGTGGTGGAGTGCAGCTTGCCATTGGCGAGCAGCCGGAACCACTGTTCCAGCGACTCCTTGGCATAGTCGCTTTCCAGATTGTCGCGCGGGTCGAACAGGCCCTGTCCGCCCGTCTGCCGCTGGCCGCGCGTGAGCGCGCCGAGGCTGTCGAGCCGGCGCGCGATCGTCGAGATGAAGCGGCGTTCGCCCCGGCAGTCGGTCGACACCGGCCGAAACAGCGGCGCGGTCGCCTGATGCGTGCGGTGCGTGCGGCCAAGCCCCTGGATGGCGGCGTCAGCACGCCAACCGGGCTCGAGGAGATAGTGATTGCGGCGCGTCTGGTTCTCGGCAGTGAGACTCGCGTGATAGCTGCGGCCAGTGCCGCCAGCATCGGAGAAGATCAGGATCTTCTTGGCACCGCGCATGAAGGCGTCTGTCTCTGCCAAGTTGGTGCGCGGCGAGCGGCTTTCGACGCGCTGGCGGCCGTGGGCGTCCATGATGACGCGCCGGCTGCGCCCCGTCACCTCGGCGACCGCATCGGTGCCGAAATGCCCGATGATATGATCGAGGGCGGAGCCGACGACGGGGAGGGCGCAAAGCTGCTCAAGCAGGGTGTCGCGCATCTCGAGCGCTTCCTGGCTGAACACGGGACGCCCGTCCTCGTCCGACATGGGTTCGGAGCGCGTCTTGCCGGTGTCGTCGACATAGGTTTTCATCTGGCGGACCGGGAACGCGGCCGTCAGATACGACATGACGAACTCGCGCGGGGACAGCTCGATGTCGAGGTTGGCGCGTTCCTCAACCGAAAGAGCCGCCAGTGCCCGATTGAGCATCGCCTCGGACGTCGAGACGAGCTGGATCACGACGCTCTCGCCGCGGGCGAGATCGGCGCGGATCGCGGGAACCAGCGAGGGCAGTTTCATGCCGATGAGCAGTTGGCAGAAGAAGCGCTGCTTGGTGGACTCGAAGATCGACAGCGCGGCCGCCTTGGCGCCGCTGTTATAGGTGTCCTTCGAGAAGCTGTCGGTGACGCGGGTCGCATCGAGCGCCGCCCGCAGGTTCGCGTGGATGATCGCCCATGCGTCGGCATAGGCGTCGTACACCTCGATCTGGTCGGGGGTCAGGTTATGGTTAAGGATGTCGTACTCGACGCCAGCGAAGCTCAGCGCGCGAGCGACGTAGAGCCCCTGCATCTTCAGGTCGCGGGCGATCAGCTCCATCGCCGCGATCCCGCCACGGCGAAGGCTGTCGACGAAAGTCCGGCGATCAGCGAACGCGGTGCCCGGACCCCACAGGCCGAGCCGGGTGGCATAAGCGAGGTTGTTGACGTCGGATGCGCCAGTCGCGGACACGTAGAGAACGCGAGCGCGGGGCAGGAGGTTCTGCAGGCGGACACCTGCGATCCCCTGGTCCGATCCGTCCTTGGTGCCGAAGCGCCCTTCGCCGCCTGCGACACCCGCCATCTCGTGTGCCTCGTCGAACACAACCATGCCGTCATAGCCGTCGCCGACCCATTCAAGGATTTGCTGGAGGCGCGTGCCCTTGTCGCCGCGGTTGGAGCGCAGCGTCGCATAAGTGAGAAAGAGGATGCCTTCACCGGCGCCGATCGGCGTGCCGAGCTTCCACTGGTTGAGGTGCTGGATGTCGAGCGCGAGACCGCCAACCGCGGTCCAGTCGCGCCGCGCGTCCTCGAGCAGCGTCTCCGTCTTGGAGATCCAGATGTGCTTGCGCCGACCGCGCAGCCACTGGTCGAGGATGATCGCGGCGACCTGGCGGCCCTTGCCGGCACCGGTGCCGTCACCGAGGAAGAAGCCGGTCCGGTAGGGATGGCCTTCCTCGTCGGGGGTGAGGGAAAGCCCCTCCTCGACTGGCTTGAACCGGCCGGGAATGTCGCGCTCGAAGGCGTCACCGGCGTAGATCAGCGTCTCGAGCTGAGCGTCGGAGAGCGTCTTGGCGTCGACGACGGACTGCGAGAGGGTAGGGACGTAGGACGGCCGTGGTGCGGTGATCGAGCCCATGGCGATCGATTCCACCAACGCGGTTGGATGCGCCGATGCGCAGCCGATCGCGATGCGGCTCGGCCGATAGGGCAGGTACACACCGACGGCCTCGCCGGTCGGAAGCGGGTCGGTGAACACCGAATAGTCGATCGCGTGCGTGGCCTGGGACTGCATGGCTTTTGCCATCGGCGCGCTCAAGCGGGTTTTGTTCGATAGACCGCCGAGCAGCGAGCTGCGCCCGCTGGGGCGGGCGAGCAGCGGGGAAGCGCGGGTGACGGAGGCGACATCCGGCGTGAACTCGCGGGCACCGATCGCCGCGAGAGCGTCAGCCAGTGATGCGCAGCGGATGAGCTCTGCGGGCGTACCGGTGCCTTTCTCAAGCACCATGATCTTCACAGGCTGGCTGGTGCCATGCTTGGCATAGGCGATCGCAGGCAGCTCGAGGTGCAGCGTCAGCGTGCAGCCCTCGGTCGCCTTCGCCCAAACGTGGTTCGATGTATCGACGCGGGTCGGCAGGGTGGCGGCACAGCGGCCTCCGGCCGAAAGCCGCATCAGCGCGGCCCGAAGGTGGCGCAAAGCAGCGAAAGAATCGGCGTGGCGGCCGATGCTGCGCGAGAAGGGTGGGTTGATAAGGACGGCCGTTGGCCGGATCGTCGACGGAAGAAGGTCGTGGATCAGCTCGGCATCGTGGCGGGTGACTCCGACACCGGGGAAGGCGGCCGCAAGCATCTCGGCTCGACCCGGATCGAGCTCGTTGAGGACGAGGCGAGCGCCGGCGCGCTGCGCGAACACGGCGAGCAGGCCAGTGCCCGCAGAGGGCTCCAAAACCAGATCGGTAGCCGCGATCCGGCCAGCGAGCGCCGCGAGATAAGCGATCGGGGCAGGGGTGGAGAATTGCTGGAGTTCGATTTGCTCCTCGCTGCGAACCGTGTGCGTCGGCAGGCTGCCGACCAGTTCGCTGAGCGCGCTGAGACACGCGCCAGGATCAGCGGGAAGATCGGCCTTCGCAAGGTGCATGACCTCGGCGAGCTCGAGCATGTCGTATGCGTCGCGGAGGGACCAGCGGCCGTCGGCCGAAGATCCGCCATAGGCCTGCTCCATGACCCACAGCAGCGTTTCGCGCTGGAGCGATCCGTTCTGGGCGATGGAACATGCGACGGCCTTGGCTGCGGTGATCGACGGTTCGGTGAAATCGAGTTCGAGAGCTGCGGCTGAAGTGCGCATCGTGGGCCTCCGGTCTGTCGCCCGGTGCTCATCACCGGATCAACAAGCCGAAGGCTCCCTCTCCTCTATGCGTGCGATGCTCGCCGTCGCAGACGACATCCGCCCAGAGCTAGACACGAAGATTATCGAGGTGGTCATCAAGGGAGATGAACTTCGACGCAGCCTCTCGCAGCTCTTTGCCGGCGTGACCCCAGAATACGACGTCGATCTGAAATCCATCGTCGCGCAGCTGCTGCACCGCCGGCACGAAATCGTTGTCGCCAGACACGATGGTAAAAACATCACTCTTGTCCGCGTTCCGGTAGGCATCGCGGGTGAGCGCCGCGACGATACCCGTGTCGATCTTCTTCTCCTTGTTCGAGAAGTTGCGATCGTGCGTGATGACCTCCCAGCCAGCGCGCTTGGCGATATCCCAGATGGCGTCGTTCTGGGGAGGGCGCGATCCGAATAGCATAGCACGGGCGGTTTCCGCCTTATTGCTACCGGCGACGAACTCGTAGAGCTTACCAAAGCTCATCCGGTATTCATTATCGATGATGCGGTGATCAAGCGCATCCCAGATATCCATCGCCAATCCCTTTTTCACCGCGCTAACGCGCTTGCCCTCGATGAACACGTTGGAATTATCGACGTAGATCCAATCAGCCATTGCTCTCTCCCGGTTGAGCGGAAGATGCTCGCTGGCCTGGGCATTGTCACGCGTAAAACCCGCAGTCTTCTGTATATGCAGCGGCCTGAATGGGGCCAATACATAGAACGGGCCCAGATATACG
>NZ_JANBVH010000052.1 GCF_024273235.1 Sphingomonas faeni
CGGGAGTTGAATACGCCAAGGTAAGCCGCGGTGCCCGGCATCAGCTGCGTAAGGCCCACCGCACCTTTCGGCGAGACGATCTGCGGATTGTACTGGCTCTCCTGCGCAACGAGCGCATCGAACAGCCCGACGGGAACCCCTGCCTCGCAGGCGACGGCCGAGATCAGCGGGTAATAGCGTGCGCGCCGCTGCTCGAGGTACATGGGTAGGTCCCCCCGGGGACGGTACGGTGAAATCGAACACGCGGCCGGGCTGTAGAGATACGGTGCCACCGCAGCCGCAGCCGCGAGACCCGATGTCGTCACCTTTCCGGTCCTCATCCAAAGGGGCACCGGGATGGACGACCGCTCGACTGGAGCCATTGCGATCGCCGGCGCGAACGACGGAGGCGGCGCCATGCCCGCGAAGTCCTGAGCAAGCATTTCCGCCGAGAGCGCCGTCGCCTCGTTGGGAAGAGCAGCCGGGATCTCGATACCAATTGGCTTCTTGCCCACCTCGATTACGACACCGTCACCGACGTTTCTGAACGGCACCAGCTCGACCTGCTGAGCGGCAGCGCTGGTGATCGTCGCTGCGCCGGCAGCGACGCCGATCAGTAAGTTCGCAACAAAGGTCAGCCTGTTCGCCATGGCGGCAAGGGACCACACCCCTTCAGGCCTGACAACGTGGAATATTTTTACACCATTGCAGTGCAGAGCGCATTACACAGCGCGGCGCAAATCAATGTGTAGTGCGATTGTGCTTGCAAGGTGTAGCTCGCTTCGCCAATCACATGCAAAGACGCATGCAACGCGCATTGCACTGTAATGCTGGTTAGCAGTACAAAGGGACCGTCATGGCTGTCATTCTCGTGGGATCCATCAAAGGCGGAGTCGGCAAGTCCACCACCGCGCTCGCGCTAGCCTCCGAAATCAGGTCTGCGGGGCAGACGGTCTACGTCATCGACACGGACCCTCAGCTCTCCCTCTATCGCTGGTACGAGGACTGGAAGCTGAAGGATGGGATCGTGGTCGAGGACGGCCACAAGATGACGCAAAAGCAGCTGGAGACAGCCGTTTACGACGCATCGCAAGATTACCCGTTCGTGATCCTCGACGTGAAGGGCGCGATCAACGAGCAGGTGATGTACGCCACCCTGCAGGCGAACATGCTCATCATTCCTCAGCGCGCGTCGGCCGCGGACCTTGAGCGCTCGATCGAGTTCCTGGACCGCCTCGAGTTCATTGAGCGCGCCCGGCAGAGGCCCCTCCCCCATCGCATCCTGTTCACCCAGCGCACGACCGCGATCACCTCGCGAGCCGAGCGCGAGATCATGGAGCAGACGCGCCAGGCGGCGCCGGTCTTCTCATCAGAGTTGTTCCTGGGCGACGCCTATCGCGCGATGTTTCTCTACCGAATGACGTTGGAGGAACTGGACGCCCATAACCTCGCGCGGACCGAGCGCGCCCGCCAGAATGTTCAAAGCCTCCTTCGGGAGATCGTTGCAATCATCACATCCGAGGTCAAAGCATGAGCGAAGCACCAGAACCCAAGAAGTTCGGCCGCGCCGCTCGTGAGCCCGCTGCTAGCGGTCTCGATCTTTCAGCAATGCGCCCTACTCCCGCCCCTCGCCCCAGCGCTGCCCCAATGGAGTTGCCCGACGAATATCAATCAGCGCCGACGGCGCGACGCCGTAGGGTGCGCGAGACGAAGAGCAAGTCCGTGACCATGAGGATTACCCCAACCACCTACACCCGCTTCAACGAATATTGCGACCGCGAGCAGCTATCCTACCCTGACGCGCTCGATCGGCTTCTGGCGCTGGCTGAAGGCGCCAAGGACTAGGAGGGAAGGGGGTGAGGTGCATCATGAGAAAGGATGCACCATGACCCTAGTCGCCCTCAAACCCACTCAGCAGGTAGTCAATATCGTAGGTGCCCTGGGCGGCACCTGGCGCGGCTATCTCGCGATGTGCCCCTGCCCTGCCCACCAGGACAAGACGCCGAGCCTCTCGGTCCGGCAGGGCAATGAAGGGATCCTCGTTCACTGCTTCGCAGGCTGCGACGCGGACGATGTCCTAAGAGAGATCTCCCGGCTGAGGCCCGGCCAACGTTACGAGCCGCCAAAGGCGGCACCGCTCGGCCGACAGCCGAATGTCGAGCGGCTTTGGAGCGAGGCCGTCCCGGTCGCCAGCACGCCTGCGGAGGCGTACCTGAGGCGGCGCGGGATCCGCGACGGGTTCGACGACCTCCGGTTTCACCCCCGATGCCCTTGGGGACCGAAGCCTACCACCCGGTTCCTCCCCGCGCTGATAGTCGCCGCCAGAGAAGGTCGAGCCCTACACGCCGTCCAGCGGGTCTTCCTCGACCTCGAACACGGAGGGTATCTCGAAAAGGTGATGCTGGGGACCCCGGCTGGCGCGAGTTGGCAGGGCATGCGCGTGACGGACACGCTGGCGCTTGCCGAGGGTTTCGAGACGGCAGCAATGTTCACGCAGCATAACGGCATCCCGTGCTGGGCGACGCTTGGCGCCGCGAGGCTCGACCGCGTCCACATCCCGGACTCAGTCAGGACGTTGATCTTCGCCGAAGACAACGATCCAGAGGGACGCCGCGCCCGTCGGAAAGCGTGGGCAGCTTACCGTCCGCGTGGCTTGAATCTCCGGCGAATGCCGCCTCCGAGGCAATTCGGCGACTGGGCCGACGTCAGAACCGGAGCATAGAGGGGAGGGGGACTGGTCTGGTGAGCTGCGTCGTGCAGCCACAGAGCCAGGAGATCCCCATGAACGACCTGTTCGACGCCGCACGCGATCGTGCGTCATGTTGCACCGCTGCGGCGATGCGGCTCGTTCCCAGCCTTGAGGGCCAGGACAAGATCACGCGCGCCTTGCTCAACGAGGCGATGACGACCGCCTTCGGCGGTTCCGACGCCGACGGCCGCTGGACCCAGCGCGAGAGCTTCGAGGTACTTGAGCTTGCACTTGCACTTGCAATGCGAAATCGCAGTACAGATCGCTTGCACGTTGCACATGATGATGTGCTGCAAGCTGCAGTGCTGCTCGATCGGCTTCCAACGCAAACCGTGAGAAGCGAGGAGCAGATCGAGTGGCAACAGTTCTCGACACCCCTCGACCTAGCTGCTGTCGCCCTGATCCTGGCGGCTCCCATGCCCTCCGACATCGTCCTCGAGCCGAGCGCTGGCAACGGCTTGCTGGTGGCCCAGCTTCCCACGGTCACGGCCCTCCAGCTCAACGAGATCGACCCTGCCCGGCGCGCCCGGTTGCAGGCGGTCTTTCCAGAAGCGCCAATCTCGGCTCATGACGGCGCAACGATCGGCAGCGCGATGGCAGCGTCGACCCGCCCGACACTGATCATCATGAACCCGCCATTCTCGCGCTCGATCGGGCACGGGACGGACTCGCTTGCCGCGGTTCGACATCTCCAGGCAGCGATCCGGCGCGTCCGCCCGAACGGCCGCGTGGTGGCGATCATGCCCGACTGGTTCACGAACTCCGCGCGCATGGGCCAGATCTGGACGACCACGCTGGAGCAGGTGACGGTCAGGACCTCGATCCGCCTCACCGACGCATACGGCAAGCACGGCACCGGCGTCGCGGTCCGCCTCTACGTTCTCGACAAAGCGGTCGGCCAGAGCAACAACGTGACGATCCAGCGAGGGACCGTGCGCGAACTCCTCCCGGAGATCAGCGTACCCGAACGCCTGGAGTTCTCGGACGAGGTCGAGAAGCCTGCCGCTGCGAGGGGAGGGGCCGTGTCCCTCTTCCGAAGCGTCCGATCGAAGCCCGCGACCGCGCCTCGCGTCTTCCGCGCGCGCGCCCGGAACGAGGTCGCGCCCGTGACGTACCAGGTCCTGGAAACCCCGGCACCGCTTGCGGAGCAGACGGGCGTCTATCTGCCATACCGGCCGAGCCGCATCGTCTTCGACAGTGCCGGCGAGCACCCGACCGCACTCGTTGAATCGGTCGCTATGGGCTCGATCCCCGCGCCGATCCCCACCCACGTCCCGGCGTTGCCGGAGCGGACGGTCAAGGACCGCCTCCTGTCCTCCTCGCAGCTGGAAACCGTGGTGTACGCCGGTCACGCGTGGACGCAGTTCATTCCCGGCCGTTTCCGTCCCGATCCCGAAGGCGTCGGCCTCATCATTGACGAGAACGGCAGCCGGTATCGCAAGGGCTTCTTCTTGGGAGACGGCACCGGCGCGGGCAAAGGCCGCCAGGTCGCGGCCGTGATCCTCGACAGCTGGCTCGCCGGGCGTCGAGGGCAACCGCGAGGCGCTGGAGTGCATGCGGGATCACGCCGCCGAGGTGTACCGCGTCGAGACCGGCCGGCCCTTCTCCACGACCCGCGGCAGCAGGGTGTCGTCCAAGCTCACCGCATCGATGATCGAGGGTGCCGACTACCTCGCCGCACGAGCCGCCAAGCGCCGCGCCGACTATCACCCCGAGGGTCCGGTGGTCGCCTTCTCGGGCGGGGCGCAGTGGCACGACCACGAGACGCTGTACGACCGGCTGGACCAGATCAAGCGCCGCATCCCGAACATGGTGCTGGTGACCACCGCCCAGATGAAGGGCTGCGACGCGATCGCGGCCGCGTGGGCAGCATCGCGCGGTTGCAAGATCATCCTGTTCCGCCTGGATCGGAAGCTCGGCAACCGGGCGGGGTTCGTCCGCAACGAGCGGATCACCAACCTGAACCCGGTCGAGGCGATCGTCTGTGAGGGCTCGGGCGTCCAGCTCGACTTCGCACGCAAGCTCCGCAACGCCGGCGTCCCGCTCCACGTGTTCCGTGCCGCCGAGCAGCGCCCGATGGCCATGGATCGTCGGGCCTGACACCGCTCTCGCGAGGGGGCTCCGGGCAACCGGAGCCTCCTTGCCTTTTTCGTCGCGCGGGGGCGGCGCTCCGGGGCATCGAGCCCCATCGCGCCGCGTGGGACTGTGCTTCCGCTCCACCCCGCCACCAGCGGCCACGCACGGCTCGCTCGCATCTCGGTCGACCCTGCGGTCGACCAGCTTGCTACGCCTCGCCCGCGCGCGCCGCAGAGCACTCCACAGTGAATAGCCCCTAGATTTCTGGACGCCTTCAATCCTAATTTTGAGGACAGGAGGTGACGATGGGGAAGCCCAATTTCAGCGATGAGTTCAAGCGTGACGCGGTGGTGCAGATCACGGAGCGGGGTTACCCGGTAGCGGAGGTTTCGCAGCGCCTGGGCGTCAGCCCACACTCGCTGTATGCATGGAAGAAGCAGTTTGCGACGGTGACGTCGGGCGATGCCAATAAGGACGCCGAGATCCGCCAGTTGAAGCGCGAGTTGGCTCGGGTGACCGAGGAGCGCGACATCTTAAAAAAAGCCACCGCGTATTTCGCCAGGGATGCCAAGTGAGATACGCGTTTGTTGCCGAGCATCAGAACCAGTTTGGCGTCCGCGCGATGTGCCGGTGCCTGGCGATCCAGCCCAGCGGTTTTTACGCCTGGCGCAAAGCGCCGCTAAGCCGGCGAGCGCAAGAAGATGCTCGGCAGATTGCATTGATCCGGCAGGCTTGGAGCGACAGCGGCAAGGTCTATGGGTATCGTAAGTTGCACGACGATCTGCTCGATCAGGGCGAGACCTGTTGTCCCAATCGCGTTGCCCGCCTTACCAACCTGGCAGGAATCAAGGCGCAGATCGGCTACAAGCGGCGTCCAGGCAGTTCAGGAGGAAGAGCTTCCGCCGTTGCCGCCAACACGTTGGATCGCCAGTTCGACGTGCCGCAGGCTAATCGCGCCTGGGTGACAGACATCACGTATATCCGCACGATGGAAGGCTTCGCCTATCTGGCAGTCGTGCTCGACCTCTATTCCCGTCGCGTGGTGGGATGGTCGTTGCAAAGCCGTCAGACAACCGATGTGGTTTTGCAGGCCCTGCACATGGCGGTCTGGCGGCGCAAGCCGAAGAACCGCGTGCTGATCCATTCGGATCAGGGTTCGCAGTTCACCAGTATAGACTGGTCTGCCTTCACCAGGGCTCACAATCTGGAACACTCCATGAGCCGGCGGGGAAACTGCCACGATAACCACCCCGCACCGGCTCGCTCGCATCGCGGCCATTCCCTACGGAATGACCAGCTCGCTACGCCTCGCGGTGCGCGATACAAACCACCCACCGGGCAGCGCCGGGCACGGCTCGCTCGCGTCGTGGCGACGCCTTCGGGTCGCCTACTTGCTACGCCTCGCGCGTGCCCGCGACCTACACTGATCACCCGCGCACCGGCTCGCTCGCATCGCGGTCATTCCCTACGGAATGACCAGCTCGCTACGCCTCGCCAGCGCGGGTAGCCGACACGGCTCAGCCGCCCGATCGCGGGCTGAATGTCGTCCAGTCCCAGCGTGATGCCGAACCACTCGCCCAGGGTCGGGAGAAGGAACGGCGCCGGGTGCGGACCGACGCGGCACAAGGCGGTGAGGACAGCGAACTCGACCACGGAAAGGTCGGTCAGCTTGCGGCGCTGATCGTAGCGGACCACGTCAGCCATCACGGGTTAGCCTTGTGCGTGTCATAGTAGGCCTTGATCCGCTCCTGGATTTGCTTCGAGGTCTCGATCTCGTCGGGCAGCTTCGCGGCGTCGGTGAACTCCGCGTACACCTCGGAGAAGTCCATCACGGACAGGTCGAGGTGTGAGAACTCGTCCAGCGTGAACCCCTTGCAGGTCTCGCTCTTCGGCTTGCCCCAGGGCTTTCCGATCTGCGGGCGACCTTGTTCCTGCAGGATCCGCGACAGCTTGCTCTCGAAGCAGCAATAGGCGTCTTTGGAGGTGACGCAGATGCCAAGCACCTTGTCGGAGCAGTAGCTGCCGAGCTTGTGGCACAGGCCCTTGTCGTCCTTCTGGTCGAGCTGCTTCTCCGCCGCGCTGCAAAGCCACGGGGTCAGGAGAGGGACGCCGCTGCCGGAGCAGCAGTTCGACGCGCCGAAAATCTTCTTGTTGCAGGTCTCGCGCGTGCCCGAGAACAGCGTCAGCGTGTCGGGATTGAACTCGGCGTTCGCCTGCCCGAGGACATGCAGGCCGACGGCTGCATCCTTGAACTCGGTCGACGCCTCGCGCTCGATCGGCTCGCAATCGCCGTTGATGCAGTAAACGTCATCGCCGCAGATGTACTTCTCAGTCCCGTCGCTCGGCTTTGCCGGCAACGGACACCTATAAACCTTGGTAGTCACCTTGCAGGGGCCGTCCTGCGGATCGTCCAGACACTCGTCACGGACGTAGGTGCATTTGCCGTTGTTCTCGAGCTCGGAGCAGTCCGAGGCCTGCGAAATCCGTTGGCAGATGAAAGGGCGTGACCAGGCCCAGCAGGACTGGGTGACGGCGACACCGTCGATGATCCGCGTCTCCGGCCCTTCGGTGCAGACCTCGGGCCCTTGCGCCGTGCAGGTCGTATCCGCGAGCATGGCGGGGCACGTTCCCTCGTTGCGCGTCACCGTGACCGACCTCGTGCCCTCGGACTTCAGGTAGGCAGTTCCGGTCCGATAGTTGATGTGCTCCGGGATCTCGCCTTGCGGGATCTCGGCCGCGCAGGAGTATTGCTGCGCCGTCCCCCTGACCCTCGAGCGGCAGAACCGGAGATAACCGGCAGGGTCAGTACCGCCAGCGCCCATCTCGATTTGAGCGTCGCAAATCTGCGTCACCGTCGGCTCGGCACGGCAGATCCCGGCAGAGACCTTGGCGCTCAGGACCGCGGTCGAGGCGAAGCCGTATGCGGTTTGGTTCGGCGCCACCCCGTAATAGAAGTAGCGAAGGGTGTTCACGACGGTCGGGTCGATACGGCCGGTACAGGTCGCGGGGGTTTCGACCACCTGTGCGCCCTTGTTGCAGGTCGCCTCGTAATAGTCGGTGCTTCCCGGTGCCGGCAGCGGTTTGCAGCTGCCGTCCGCTGCGCCGAGAGCCTGCCCCGACAGGAAGCTGTTCGGATCCTTCTCGACCTCCTGTGCGCCTGCAATCTCGCCGGGCGCGAGCTTCACGACTTGGCGCGAGGGATCGGTTACGGTCCGCCACGCGTCGTTGCCCCCCGCCGCCGAGGCGCCCGCGCTGCTCAGGCCGTCGGGATCATCCGCATAGACGGCTCCTGGCTGCGTCGCGGCGGTGTAGCCGGGGATCGTGCTCCCCAGGTCCGTGCCGGTCGGAAGACCGGCAGCGGTCTGACGCGCCGGCGTCGCGAGCGCCTTGGCATCGGCTTTCGCCTTGGCGAGGTCTCCCTTCGGATAGGCGTAGGGCGTTCCCGCAGCGGCAGCAGCGACCGCCGCAGCGGGTGCGGCGCTGACCGCGGCTGTGGGGGGTGCCGCTGCAGCCTTCGACGCCGCGACCGGGCTAAGGGGCGCCGCGGTCGCGGGCACCGCCGCGGTCACGGCCGCGCTGGCCGGGGCGGTCGGTGACGGCGACGGGGTGGGCGCCGTCTGGGGCTCGTTGAAGTAGCTGTAGTCCTTCAGGTCGTAATAGCCGCCGTCCTGGGCCGCCGGCTGACGCTGCTGCGCATGCAATGCGCCTTGCACTGCAAGAACGCATGCGATCGCGCCAACAAGGATCCGCCCCCCAGCCAATGTTATGCGGGCATCGCGACCCTCGCGGTTCTGTCGGCCGACCGCGGCGCGGTCGACACGCTCACGTGGAGCGACGTCGATACCTCGACGCATAGCCCGAGCGTTGAAAAAGGCCTCTACCGGCAGGCGGACGTTCATTGCGACTGGAGCGATGAACGCGCGATCGTCGGGACGCGCCTCGTCGTCGCCCAGGGCAAGGATGGCTTCGAGCGTCAGACATGGCACCTGCATCAGGACCTCGCGATCGCCCTGAAGCTCGAGCGCGAGGGCGACACCTGGTTCCGCCCCGATGAGGGATGGATCGAGGTCGCCCGGCTGAAACGGGATGCGGAGGGAAGCCCCGTCCTTCTGGAAATCCGCGCCGAGATGCTGTCCGACTATCTCGCTGCCCGCGGAATGGCGCTGTATCTTTCGAGCTACCACGAGCGATCCGCTTATTTCGCGGAGAAGCCGCCGTACAGCTGGGCTGACATGCCGCGTGAATGGTCGGCCGGTCGCGATAGCCGGGAACTCTACATCACCGATGCGGACTTCCCGCCCGACCCGTCGTTTCATTTCCGGGGCCTCGGCGCCCTCTGGCGCACCGAGTGGTTCGAGCCGGGCAAGCAGAGCATCCGCGTTCGCGGCGACCCGGAGCCCGATGATGTGAGTTTCGCGGTCGGCACGGACGGCGATCGCAAGACCGCCGCGCAGTGCATCGGCGCGATGACCTATCTCGCGTTCAAGCCGACGCTGGTGCCCGCGCTGCTGCACTTCCGGAGCGGACGGCTGGGTTGGTACAGCCGCGACACGGGCGGCATCGCCGCCGCCGACACCGGCATCCATTTCGGCGTCAATGCGCTGGGTCTGGTCACGATCTTTGCGAAAGACATCGCAAAGCTCGATGGGTGGGAGCAGCGGATCTGGGCGGCTCACAGCACGCCGCTGGACGGCGGCGCGTCCCGCGAGCTGTTCGATGCCCAGATGAACTGCAAACCCGCTGCTACGGCGGCGCCCGAGGCGCAGATCGCCGGTGTTCTCGATGCGCTCGACAAGGCGTTCCAGAGCCGGTTCGGCGCTCCCGTGCTTCGCGATCATGGCGCGGTCGAGGCCATCATCAGACGGACGCATCGGTTCCGAGCGGTGGAGCAGGACGGGCTGCTCGCCCTCGCCAAGGAACTGAACCGACTGCTCACCGAGCGCATCGATCTGGACGCCTTGCGCGGGCCGGCGGGTGTCGCGGCCAAGGAGAAGCTCCGCGAGCTGAAGACCTTGGAGCGGCTTGTCGCGAAATCGCTGGGGGACGCCGCCGCGCGGGTGGCGATGGCGCCCTTGTTCGGGATCAACGACCTCCGCAACGCCGACGCGCATCTTGGATCGAGTCTCGTCGCGAGCGGGAAAGAGCGCGCCAAGGTCGCGGCGTCCGACACGCACCCGGTCGAGCAAGGCTGTCAGCTCCTTGAAGCGTTCGTCGCCACGGTGCGCGAGGTCACCGAAGCGATCGCCTCGGGCGGCGCGGCGCCGCCGGCAGCTACGGCCGGCTGATCGAAGATCGGCTTTCATGGCTGGTCCACCGCCAATTCGACGCCCGCCTCATATCGTCGCAGATCTGATCTTCAGAAGCCGAGGATCGCGGTGCGGCGCCGATGATCTTCGAGCGACACGATATAGTGAGCGAAGCCCGCACAATCGTCGAGCGATCGGCTGAGGATGTCCGTGAGCGCGTCGAGCGCGCGACGCTGACGAGCGTTCAGATTGGCGACCGCCGCCTCGATCTCCAGCAAGGGTGTGTGGCTCGCGTAGCTGAAGAGCTTGCCCAACAGGCCCACCAGGGCATCCGACAGCTGGACCCAGGGTCTGGCGCGAGAGTCGACAAACTCGAAATGCTTCAGCGGCGCCGAGCCATCCCGCAGATCGAGCGACGCGAGGTAGGTCTCAATCGTCTTCTCGATGTCGAGGATGTGCGTCGCGTTCTTAAACAGCGCCAAGCGATGGAGGTAGAAGGCGCCGAAGCCGTCGATCAGGATATTGGGGTTTTCATCCTCCAGATACGGAAGGCTGTCGAGCTTGGCAGCGATCTCCAGCAGCCCCTTCAGCATCTGGTAGTTGAAGGCGGGCAGCAGGCCCGATCGGGCCTCGACGAGATCGCGGAGCTCCGCCACAAAGGCCGAGCGCCGCGCTGGACCGACATCAGGATAGCTGTAGCGTCCGAGCATTTCAGCCGTGCCGTCGACGTCGTCGCGCAGCAGCGTGAAGAGGTCGTTCTTGAGCAACGGGGCGACCGTCATGAGCTGGACATTGCCATCCTCTGTGATGATCGAATCGACGACATCGACGAGAGACCAATAGAGCGGGTCGAGGACCTGATAGTGCGCAAGCGCGCCAGAAGCCGACAGCCAGTCCAGGAAGCGACCAACCCGGGGGGCGCCGAGCAGCGACAGGAAATCGCCTTTGCCAAGGTGCTCCAGTTTCAGTTCGACCGATGATTTCTGCAGGCCGAACGCCTGGCGTATGTCTTCGAACTCGAGCTGCGGAACGGGCCCGGTATGCACGACGCCGCCAAGCACAAAGCATTGGGGCGCGCGCACATTCAAGCCGCCGGGCGTCAGCAGCAGCCGACGGATATTGTTCGTCTCATCATAGTGGAACGTGAGGGCCCGATCGACGCCTTCCAGGCCACTGAGTGCGATCGTGGGTCCGCGGATGTCCTGCACGTCGAGCATCACGGATCCTCTTTCGTGGCGCCGTCAACGGGCGGCTCGACGTCGATATAGTCCATGTCGATCGAGAAGCGGCCGTCGGCCACCGGCTGGAAGAAGTACCACATCTCCTCGCCGGTGGTGTCGGCGAGGAAGATGTGGTCGGGGCAGTCGTCCCGACCGACCAGCTCGGCCTCTAGCGCTTGGGCGACCAGCACCTGGTTGGTCAGAGCGATGTCCGAATATTCGAGGATCAGCACGGTTACATCGCCTTCCGCCCGGCACGCCGCGAGCTTCGGCAGCTTCTTGTCGAGGGCGGTCCGGATGCGGATGCGGCGCTGGTCTTCGACGTCGTCGCCGACCGCGCGCGACAAGAACAGCGCGCCGTCGTGGCGACCACTTTCCGACCAATGGACGACGAGCGATAGCGAGAGCGGAATACCCTCGATCTCGGTCGTCCGTACACCGCGATAGCCATGCGGGCGGCGGTTTCGGTCAAGCCGCTCGGGGCATTCGCCGTGCAACGCCTCGCCGGCCTCGCGAACCCATTGCATGATACGCTCACGCAGCGCGGCGTGTGTCCGTCGCGGCTTGCCCTCGGTGGGATGGATCGGGAAGACCAGGCGGTAGGTTCCCGGCGGCGGCATCACCCCGTTCAGGCCGGCTTCGATCTCCTCAGTCAGTTCATGGAACCACTTTCCGGTCTGGATCGCCTGGGGAAACGGCTCGATGAGCGTGTGCTCGATGGCGAACCTCTGCGCACCGAGGCGCAGCCGCATCTGGACCGGAGGCCCGGAGTGATCAGTCTCTGGATAAGTGACGTCGCTGCGCTCGGCTTCGAGATCCCCCTCAAGGAGACGGATCAGCGCTTCGCAGAGCGCCTCTTCGTTATCGGCCATGGGCGTCGGAGGCGGCTTCGATAAGCGCAGTTGCGATGGACAGCGCATTGATGGGCGCTGCATCGGTTGAGGAGATCTGCATCACTTGTCGACGTCGTCGAACACCGAGCGCTTCGATGCGGCGGCCGGCGGTAAAGGCGGCTCGTCCTTCGTTTGGGTCACGATGTGGGTCCAGTCGGTGTCGTCTTTCACCTCTTCGTCCCGTTCCCGCTTGCGCTCCTCGAGCGTCTCGATCGACCTTTTGACCTGATCGCGCGCGTCGTCGATCAGAGCCGCAGCTTCGGCATCGACGCCGATCTCCTCGACGCGGTCGAGGACCCCCACCAGCTTCTTGAAGTGGCTGTCGGGCTCTTCATCCAAATCGGCGTCGGAGGTGATCTCGTCGATCCGATCTTCGATCGAGGGCAGAACGGTGGTTCGCAGCGCGAGACCCAGTCCGACGAGCTTCAGCGGCGGGATGAGGGCCAGCATCGCCTCCTCGGCGAAGAAGGACACGTCGAGCCCGTTTATCGCAGAGGATTCCAGGCTCTCGCCCGCCTCCGTGCGCAGGTCCTGCGGCAACAGCGAGAGCGAATGCGCGCGGGCGTAGGTGGCCATCCGGGGATCGTTCCCGGCAAGATCGGTCGACCAGCAATCCCGGCGGAGCACGTCGGGGAACTGCCGGACCGTTTTGGCAAACACCGCCTCGCTGGCGCGATAGGACAGGAAGTGAAAGAGCATCCAGTTGCGGTGCCACTCGTCTCGAGTCCGGCCTAGGCGGGCGACCAGCGCATCGTCGAGCGTGGACGGGATCACCAGCGCGTCCCGGATCAGGGGCGACCCTTCGCAGGTGAAACTGCTCAGGATCGTATCGATCGTCGCGCCGCGCAGGAGCGCCGCCATCATGTGCGGCTTCTGGCGCAGGATTTCCGTCAGCGCGTCGGAGATGGTCGGATGGGCGAAGGTCCACCTGGCGCCAGATAGCTTGAGGAAAGAGCCCTTCAGCTCGACGAAGCAATCCTGGATCCTGCTCTGGGCGAAGCCCGTCAGTTCGGCAACGGCCTGGGCGGCCGAAGCGTCGTAATCGGTCGGGTCGAAACCGGCCTGATGCACATAGACGAGGATCAGCGCCGCCTGCAGCGAATCGTCCAACGCATTTACGGTGTCGACGAGATGTTCGGTCGGCTCTTCCATGAACTGGACGAGCGAGGCCTCGCGCGGCGCCAAGCTCTTGGTGAAGTTCGGATCGCCAAGACGCTCGGCGATACCAGGCAAGAAATCGCGGACGGCGGCGACCGCCGCCAAGTGCGGCTTTATGCTGGAGCGCCAGCTCTGGCTCTGCTCGCCGAAGTTGACGTGGTTGTAGAGGATCTGCGCCTTCTCCTCCAAGGTCAGCTCACCAACGTCGACGACGGCGCTGCCATCGGCGAATTGCGCGAGATTGCGCTGGCCGAGCCGGCGGCGCGCCGCCTCGTAGATGTGCTTGCGTGACGTCAGCAGAAAGCGGTTGCCGTGCTTGATCGCCGCGCGAAGCTTCGAGAACGCAGATGCCCAGTCTTGGACATAGTCATCGCGCAGCACGTTCGATCCGAAGGCATCGTCGATCCAGAAGAAGCGGCCTGGATCGTTGGGATTCCAGCCGGCTTCGAAATCGCGCGGGCTGGTCAGCGCCAGGACGGTGTTGTCTGGATTCTCCGACGCGATGGTGGAGACGATGGCGCCGATCGCTGACTTGCCGCTCGAAGGGTTGCCAAGCAACAGCACCACGCCATGGTCGGAGATGGCGTTGACGGCATCGCGATGCGCCTTCGTGGGTACGTAGGTACGCAGCTTCGGGATCCAGCTGTCGAGCAGCGCGCGACTCTGCTCGCTAAGCCGCTCGTCGACGATCAAGGTGAGATCGCCAAGGCCGTAGACCTGCGGGACCAACGCGCGCAGGCGCGCGCTGCCGCGGATGACGCGGACGATATATTGCCGCCCAAGGATATGCGGCTTGCGCACGCCAAGCGCGCGCAGTCTGGCGCGCATCGCGGCGGCGACCGGCGCGTCCACGCTCATATTGGTCATGAATGCATAGGTGTCGGCCTGGCCGTTTTTCACCAGCTCCTCGACATGGCTGATCTCGCCGGTGAGGTCGGAGACCTTCAGCGCCTTGCCCGCGTCCGATGTATGCTTGCACTCGATCAGGGCATTGTAATACGCGTCGTCGAGCAGAATGGCTGACAGGCTGGCGATATCCTCATCGATCGGCAGCGGCGTAAGCGCGCTGCCCTCGGAAGGCGTGATGGCGTCGGGCGCGCGCGAGAAGAGTTCGAGCATCGCCGGAAATTGAGGATCGGCAGGCTTCTGGAAGCGGTAGAATTCCCGCCCGCCGCCGCTTCGTTCGCGCTGCTGATAGCCGCCCGATTCGACGAACGCCCAGAATCGCGCGCCGAACGCGGCGTCGAGCGCCTCGACCAGAATGACCAGGTCGAGGTCCTTCGTTGCCCGGAAGTCCAGACCGACCTCCTCCATGACGATCTCGCACGCGGCTCCGCCGATCAGCACATAATGGTGTGAGAGGCCGTCGAAATGCTGCCGAAAGACGTCGAGTCCCTTCACAGACCCACCTGGCCAAGCAGGGCGTCCTTCGCGGCCGCAACGCGATCATCGGCGCCGTCTGGCAGGCTCAGCCATAGCGACAGGACGTCGACCAGCCCGGCGTCGCCTAGGAGCAGAGGGTCATAGGTCCAGGTCTCGAGTTCGATCACCGGCTCGTCCCAGGCCGGTGGACCATCAAGCTGGTAGCGCGTCGCGAGGGTTTTCCAGGCCGCCGCCGCCACGGCCCGCGTTTCGATCCGTGGCGCCGACAAGTTGGTTCGTTCGGCAAGCGCCGTCTCGCCCGACAGCGGCAGGTCGATGCCGTGCGGAGGCTGTCGCACTCGGCGGCGCTTGCGCACGGGGGAGCGCAAATGGAGACGCGCGCGAGCCCACAGAGCCTCGCGTGGAAGCGTGAAGCGAACATGGCGGAAGCGGCCGGCGGCCTCGGTCTGCGCCAGCTCGAAGGCCTCCAGTTCGGTGATCGCCCGGCCCATGCTCATCGCGCTGTAGCGAAACTGCGACGCCAGTTCGGTCGCCGTGGTCTCGGGCGCGATGCGGTCCATCAAGGCCGCCAGGAGGATCAGCTGCGCCGTCGGCGCGAGACCATCCGCCGGAGCGTCGCGCTCGCTGCGAAAATGCTCCCGCAGATCCACCGCCAGCTCCGGCGCGAACAGTTGATTGCCGGGCACGATGAAGGGGACGTGCTGGGCAATGAGGCGATGGCGGTTGTGGTTGCTCAGCCGCTCGGTCACGAGGATCACCGCGCGTCCGGGCGCCTGGCGACGCACGAGATCGCGATGCTTCGCGATCGTGGCAGGGGTATCGTCCTGAATGTCGACCGCCAGCATCAGGATGCAGGGCCGCTCGAGAATTTCGCCTTCGATCAGGACATAGCGCTGGGTCAGGAACGCTGGCAGCTTGGAGCCTGATATGGGTCCGTTGATGACCAGCGGCGCCTGCAGCACCGTCTCGACATAGGCCCCCGTCGCCGCGAGCAGGGTCAGATGCCGGTCTGTCGAGGTCGCTAACATCGTGCTGCACACTAACTCTAATTCTGTTATTGTGCAATCACGCGTTAGTATCGTTGGTCGCGCGAGTCGGCCGCATCGCGCGCGGGGGAGGACAAAAATGCCCAAGCAGACAATTGCCTTCGAGATCGATGACAATCTGACGGCCGACCAGACGCTCGCCGCCTTCGCTGAAGCGATGAAGCAGGCGGATGCACCCTTGGCCGACATTCTCGCCCCCGTGCTTTCCGACCTGAGCCTGGACGTCGCGATCGATCAGGACCAGCTCCTTGACGCGCTCTACGCGGCGATAGCCCCAGCCAGCGCCGGCGCGTCTGAGGCCCACGAGGGCGAGGGACAATGAGCGGCTGGTATCTGAAGGAACTCTCGATCGAGGGCTTTCGCGGCGTCAACAATGAGGGCGCGCCACTCGTCCTGAAGTTCCGGCCTGATCAGATCAACTCGATCTCGGCGCCCAACGGCGTCGGTAAGACCTCAATATTCGACGCCGTGGTTTATGCCATTACCGGGCGCATCGCGAAGCTCGACGACCTGCCCGCGAGCGAAAAGGGCGCGTCCTATTATCTCAACCGTTTCCATAGCGGGGGCGTCGGGCGGATCGCCCTGACCTTGCTTCCCGCCGCACTGGGCGACGCCGTCACGGTTACGGTGGAACGCGACGCGGCCGGCGGCCGAACCGTGTCAGCGACCGGCGGCGCCGATGGCGCCGCGATCCTCGAGGATCTGAACCGGGAGTTTGTGCTGCTCGACGGCCGGACATTCCAGGATTTCATCGACCTCACACCGCAGAAGCGCGGCCGGTCTTTCGCCGGCCTGCTCGGCCTCAAGCGTTATTCGGCGCTGCGCCAGGCGCTCGCCGCGCTGTCGCACGCCAAGGCCTTCAACAATCATTTTGCGGTCAGCGCCAAGGAGACGACCCGCAACAGCGCCACCGTAAGCGGCCAGCGCGCGCAAGCAGCGATCAAGGAAGCCTATCTGGCGCTGGTCGGCGATGCGTTTGATCCGGCCGAGCCGGAGGCCACCTTCCTGGCGAAAGCCCATTCCGCCCTGCATGGCATCGAAATACTGCGGCCGCTTTGCGAGGGCCGCGCGTTTGAGGCGATTGACCCCGCCGCCTGCGTCAACGCAGCGAAAGCCGCCGAGGGCGGCGAAAAGCGCGAAGAACTGGCCAAGCTGCTGCGCCAGCACACGGCATGGTCGGACGCCGTCAACACCGCGCCGAGCGCGATCGACGCCGAGGCGCTGATCTCCCTCGCCGAGGCCCGCGACGCGGCCTTGCGGCAGACCCAAGGCGACGTCTTTCGCCAGCTCTATGGGTTGAGTGAGACCATCCTTAGCGACCCGGCCTGGGAGGACTCCGCGCTGTGCCCGACATGCGATCGGGCCGGCGACGCCTCGTTGCTGGACCATGTGCGCTCTAAGCTCGCGGCATTCGATACGGTGGAGCAGACGTCGAAGGCGGTGTCGGACGCTTGGTCGACCAACGGGTGGAACCAGCTCGATGCGCTGGAGAATCTTGCCCGCCTGCCCGACGAACCTGCGGCGCTCGCGCTCGCCCGGACCAGCGGCGTCGAGGGACGCCTGAGCGCAGAGACCGCGCGGGCCCTGACGAAATGGGTCGAGCTGCTCGTCGCCCGCGCCAACGCCAAGGTCGAGGCGCTCGGCCAGGCCAGGGAGGCGCTCGAGCGTTCGCTGCCCGAGAAGCTGACCGCCGTGGTGGAGAAGGCCGAAGCCGCGCGACGGCTGCAGACAAACCTTCGCGACCTGCGCACGGCGAACAATGATCTCGCAGCCGTCAGCGCCGAGCTGGCCCGCATCGCCCGGGTGAAAGCCTTCCTCGACACGGCGTGCGGCGCTTTCGCTACGGCGGAGTCCAATGCGGGGGCCAGGCGTCTGGCGGCGATCGAGCCCGCCACGCGCAGCATCTTCGCCGCCATCATGTTCAGCGACGTCGTTCCGGCGCTAAAGAAACGGGCGGGCAGCGAGGACCTCTCGATCTCGCTGGCCAATTTCTGGTCGCTGACCGACGTCTCGGCCCAGGCGGTGCTGTCCGAAAGCTACCGCAACGCCTTCGCGATCAGCGTCTACCTGGCCGCCGCGTCGCTTTACGGTGGCGGCGCCAAATTCCTGATCCTCGACGACGTCACTTCGAGCTTCGACTCCGGGCATCAGTTCCACCTGATGAACGTGATTAAATCCCAATTTGCTCGGCCAGGCGTCGCCGCCGGCCCGCAGGTGATCCTGCTCAGCCACGACACAGCGCTGGAAAAGCTGTTCAACACTCATTCCAACGGCGACGGCTGGTGGCATCAGTGCATCCAGGGCACCGCGCGCACGTCGGTGCTGCCGCAGTCAGGTGCGATACACAAAATCCGCGATGCAACGATCGGCTTTCTCGACACAGGCAACACGACCGACGCCGCGCCCCGGGTTCGGCAATATCTTGAGTTCAAGCTCGAAGAGGTCATCGCCAAGGTGAACATCCCCGTACCGATCGGCCTCGCCTTCAACGATGAGAAGCACATGGCCAAGAACATGATCGACGCGATTAACAGCGCTGTCGCGCTGCACCGCGCCGCCAACCAGCTGGTCCTCAATCCCGCCCAAGTCGCCGGCCTCAGCACGGCCGTTGCGACCATCGTGTCAAACTATCTGTCCCACTGGTCGACCGGGCAGACCCAAGCCTTCACAGCTCCAGCGCTCCGCGGTGTTATGCAGGCGATCGATGATTTTGCAGGCTGTTTTCAGTTTGAGCATCCGTCGGGATCGGCCCAGCAGAGATATTATCGCTCGCTGAGCCAACGCCTGTGAGGTGAGCAGGGGTGGGGCTGCTCGACATCTTTTACAGATCGTCGAGGACCGCTTGTGCGTGGGGCGAGCCGCGGACATTGGCTGCCGGGTACATGACGCCTCGCGCACAGGTTAACACGGTGGCATGACCAAGTGCTGTCCTTCGCCCACATGAATGGGCGTCCGCTTCCGGGGAGCGCCGGTCTGACAATAGGTGACCGGGTTTGGGTCAGAAAGGGCAGCTTGTCGTAACCAGGCGCGGATTAGTCGCTGCCCAGCGTCATGATGCCGTGCGCGCCCACCTTCTCCATAATCCGTTTGGCGAACTCGGTCACCGCGTCCTCCGCCTCCCCGAGTTCCTCGACCGTAGCCACACTGCGGTCTCGCTGAGTGTACTCTGCACCACCGCTTCCGTTCGTCATTACAAGACGCTCTCCAACCGCCACGTGCGAGCCGGCGAGCTCCACAGACATCACCCGGATCAGGACGAGTTCGGTAGCTTCCGCCGACTCCGACCCGGCGATCGGGAAGTTGAGCTTCTCAAGCAGGTCACCCTTCCAGAAGCGATGGACGGCGTCCACCTCTTCACCAGCGGCAGCGAGTTCCTTCTGGGTGAAATCCCGCACCCGTGCGCCGGCTTCACCCCAGAGATCCTCGATCCGGGTTAACAGGCTCAGCAATTCGGACCCGGTCGACGAATGCTTGTCCTCGACCGCCTTCGACAGCGGGACCTCGAACCTCGCACCTGTTTTCCGCTCACGGATTTCGAATTTTGTCGGACCGGCGTTCACGAGCCGGACGAGCTTGAACAACGTCCGCCAGTCTGCGAGCGGAAGGCGACTCGCCTCGAGGCGCTCGCCGCCAATGTTCAGGGCTATGCGCCCGCTGCCGCGCACATCCAACTCGAAGGTGGGCGTGGTGAACAGGAGCCTCTCTTCGGCCTTGGGCACGTTTGGAAGCGGGAGCGTGGAGAATGTCCCGTCGAAGCCGACGGTCTCGCCGCCCTCGCCCCGCACTACGATCGAGCAGTCACCCTTGGGGATCGGCTTGAACGTGGCCATCAGCCGTCCGCCCGGCCCGGCCTCCCAGGTATGGCCCGAGGGAATCTCGTTGCCAAAGCGGCGATCCACCGCATTTGTCCCGCGCACCTCGATTGGCCGGCGACCCATGAGCGCGTCATGGAGGTGGTCGGGGTCTTCCGCGGTCAGGGCTACCTGCACGCTGTAGCGCGGCCCGTCGTACCCGAGGTTGGCCAGCGCCGCGCGCTTCGCGTCGCGGTAGCCGTCAGGATCGTTTCCGATCGCCGCGCGCAGCGCGGCCAGCAGCTCCTTGCCAGTCGCAAACGGGGTGCCGCTATCGATTCGGAACGTGATCTCCTGCTCGTTCAGCGACTTCTTCTTCAGGCCCGCGCCCGCAGCACGCAGCCTTTCTAAGACGCGGGAGAGGTCGGCCCCGATCACGTGGATCAGGCTCGCGGACACGATCTGAACGTCATCCGCGCCATCCTCGGCCTCGAACGCAACCACGAAAGCCGGATCCTCGGGCTTCGCGAGCCTCTCTGCGGCCGAGAGCGTCAGCGAAACGCGACCGCCATCGCGTTTCCATACCGTCTTCACCTGGACCCGGCAGAGCGGGAACAGGCGGCGCTTGTCCAGCGCGGGGCCTTGCTCGTCCGGCGCCCGCTCCACGACGTAATCCCAGCCCATCTTGTCGCGGCCTGACTTGTTGGCGATGAGCCCGGCAGCGGCGCACCGTCGTTCAAACTCCGCCTCGCCAACGGCACCCAGGTCATCAGCGCCAATGGATCGATCTGCCATGATCATGTCATTCCATCTATCGCCAAGCCAACGCGTGACGCGCACCTAGAGATCGTTCGATCGGTCAGGTACTGGCTTCAACCTTGTCCTTGAACCTTTACCGACAGACGGTCGTGAACGCGCATTGGGGGTCGGAGCCAGTGATATCGTGGAGATGAACAAGCGTCCGCAGTTGGGAGGCAGGAAAGGGCGCCTGAACGTCCGCCATTGGGTCTCAGCTGGCGGCTTCCATGGTGGCGATGCGCAGGAATTCGTGCCTTGCGATCTCCCTGTCGTCGTTTGCGAGGCGTCCGAACCTGCACCCTAAGTTGTCTGGGCTCAGGATGAAAGCATTCGAAATGCCAAACTGCGAGCGCGGCTCACGCAGTTTGTTTTGAGCATCAGCGAAGAGCCCGATCCGCCGCGGGCCGTCCCAACCCTCGGCGGGTTTCTCGCCATTGGTGGTGTATATCGGCGCCGCGATCACGCCGCCGTCCGCCCAGACCACGACGGCGGGGCGGGACTTCCTCTCGCGGAATTGCTCGTTTGTAAAGAATCTCACGACCGAGCCCCTTACGGCGATGATGTCGCCGACCTTCAGTTCGTCTAGCCCGCACGCCTCGCTCATGCTCACAGAGTACCACGAGGGGCGCGAGCGGTCACCTCTCCAGCCGCACAGCTGCGAGGGCAACCGCCATGAGAAGGACGTCGTACCGCCGCAGCCGCGTAAAGCATCGCCGTAGCGGTCTTCAAAGCGGCGAGGACAGAATGGCGCTCTCCCGGCCGGTCTGTGGATGGAGATATTGATGCTTGAGCGAAGTCGTAGGACTCCTTTCATGAGGCGGGAGCCCGGCATTAGAGGCCAGACGCGTTGCGCTGTTGCGACGCATGATGGCACTGTGCTTCATGGCGGTGCTCGCAAACGCAGGGTGCCGGACCGCGAGTCACTCGGTGAATCGAGTCGGCAGACAAGGAACCATATGGACGGCCGGCGCCTGCAAGATTTCTGGAATCAAGAAGTTACGGCGCTTCTCGCGGTTTATCGGCAGTTCGAAACCTTGTTGCCGAACCCGGTCACGCAAGGCGCTCATCATCGCGGTGAGGACGGCCGATATGTCGAAGCCCTAATCCGCAGCTATCTTCAAAAATATTTACCAAAAGATTTGGAGGTCCTGACCGGATTCATTCTGCGACCAGCAGTCAAGACCGGCGGCAACGATCGGTCCAGATCAGGCGAGCAGGACGCTCATTCTACACAGCTCGACATCATCGTATACGATACCGGAACCTACCCGGTCTTCCAGCGCGTCGCCGAAACAGTCATCGTCCCGCCGGAGGGGGTCATCGCCATACTGTCGGTGAAGAAAGTTCTACGTGATGCCGACATATCATCGGAATGCGAGGCGCTAAAGGATGCGTCCCTGATATGCCGATGCGATCGCTCCAACATGGCGGAGCGGCGTCGCGGGCCTTTCCTCGCGCTCGTAAGCGCTAATTCGCAACTCGCAGATACGGTAACGCCCAAGCAGAACCGGATCTTCGAAAAGCTGCAAGAACTGTACGGCAAGGGCACGACCTTTGACGATATGGTCGGTTTTGTCGGCGACCTCTCAGGCTGGCACGTCTTTAAGGCCAGGCCTTCAGCAAAGCCGAACGAGACGAACAAGCGCTCGAGATACCTGTATCTCGAGCTGACAGAAGCGGAACTGCATCACGGTTTTCAGTTTCTTCTGACAGGAATCCTCTCCGTCTATTACGACGAGACCAGACGCAATGTCAGAAGACCTGGTTACACGGCTTTCCCCAAGACACCGGCCAAACCGATCGGCTCTATCCCTTTCACAACGCTCCGCTGACCGGACGCGCGCGGTAGTTTAAGGTCTCAACGCCTGGCTACATACGGAAATGCCGGGCTGGAAAGGAAATGGGCCGCTCCGTTTCCAGAGCGACCCAAAACTCGGTTTTTTCCGCTATCAGCCGTCAGGAGTGACCGAAAACACATTTGGGCTATGTCGTTTGCCGAAAATACCGGCAGCCGAGCGGAAACTGGGAACGCGGTCGGGCGAGTACAAGAGCCTCGCGCACTAATCGAAGGTATCCTGCCACGTCGTTAGCGAACGACGCCATCGGGAACGCTTCCAGCCACAGAGGGCAGCGACCGCTCAACGCGAAGGGTGCGCTCGATGGGGGCGAATTGACCGCTTCAAACCGTGAGTACCCGAGCTTGACGACTCCTTCCTGCGACCGCTTCGCCAGGGCCTCGCGGGACGCATGATAAACGTCGTCGCTCCTTGACGACCTTCAGGGGTCGAGCTCGTAATACGCCTTCGTAGCGTTGAAGCCTCTGAAGCGACGATGATAACCATGCTTCGCGAAGTACCTAAGAGTTCTCATGAAGCGGCTCGTGTTGCGCGCCTGCTTCGGCAGTGCTGGTTTGCCCAGCCTGATATGACGCAAATGGGTGATGGCCCGGTGATACTCTGCCCTCTTATGGTCATCGAAGGTAACATAGATGGTATCGCCGATCAGTTCCCAAAACACTGCAATGCTTCTCGACTTGGCGTATTTTGCATGGCGAAGTCCGTTGCCATTACGCCGCAGCATCTGACCACCCGACGGTATGATATCGAAGCCTTCGTCTTGTACTCGCTTTGCAATCCCGGGATGGCGCTTGAAGATATCTGCCTTGCTGATGTCGCCGCCACTTTTTGCCGAAACGTCCTCTATAATAGCCCTCAGAACGTCAAAGTGCTTTGGGTTCTGGAGTTGCATGTTTTCGTACCATCGATCCGCATAAGCTCGATTGCAAAAGGTAATCTTCACCTCAGGCATAGGCCCTCTATCGCTGACATGGGTTCAGGCAGAAAGAGCATGATGCCATTTAGCTGTATAATTGCCGAGGCATAGGAGACCACGATCAGTGACTTATCCTACGCGGCAAGTTGCTCGAACGAACGGCCGCTTAGGTCCTTCGAATGCTCCAAAACGAAGAGGCCGCTCTCCACCAGAGTGCTCATTCTGCGCCAATCATCCGCTGAGCTGCTTACGACCGCTTTCGACCAACTCACGCCGTTCCTCAGCAAAGGGGTAAATGGCGGCTTCTCTCAAAACCTGCCGCTCACCCTACGCGAACACGATGTGCGGCTTCGTGACCCCTCCCAGCCATCCCCCTATTGAGTGAGAGGCGATTGACCTGCCATGTCGAAAAACACCCGTTTGTCGCGCATCTGCGATGGCGACAGGGTTTTCCGTCATCCCTAGTACCTAGCGACGACTTTTGGGACAAAGCCGTCGTAGCAAGTCCAGCCACATCGCGACGATCTACGGGAAAGGCTGTCTGGCGCTCGGCGCCTTCGCGCGACGGCATAGTGATCGCTCCACCGCCGTCTAGAAAGGGATAAGCTATCGAAAGAGTCTGGGTGACATCGCCTAGCAAAACGATCGATTTCGCTATTGATTTCATCATGGTAGGCCGCTTGCATGACCGCATCCGATCGCGCCGAACAGAATCTGATCCTCCGCTGTCCGGAGCCGCTCAATGCGGAAACGCCCCCGGATAACCTGATCACGTCCTTCCTGACGCCGCAGGCGAACTTCTACATCCGCAGCCACGGACCTACGCCGGAACTGGCCGACGATCATCGTATAGCGCTGGACGGCTTAGTCGACCGCCCGCGCTCCTACACGGTTGCCGAACTTCAAACGGCATTTGCGACCCGGACAGTGACCGCGACCATGCAGTGCGCCGGCAATCGTCGGGCACATCTTCAAGACGTGGAAAAGACTTCGGGCGATCCCTGGGACGTGGGCGCGATCGGCAATGCGGCGTGGACCGGCGTCGCACTGTGCGACGTGCTCGCCGCAGCCGGCATCCAGGACGGCGCGTCGTTCGTCGGCACTACGGGGGCCGACAACGTGGATGTCGATGGTGAGACAGCACCGTTCGGTGCCTCGATCTCGATCGCCAAGGCGCTAGAGCCCGACGTGCTGATCGTCTGGGCCATGAATGGCGAGGCGCTGGCCCCCGAACATGGCGCACCGCTGCGGCTCGTCGTGCCGGGTTATGCGGGCGTTCGTAGCGCCAAGTGGCTGACGCGCATCGAGGTGCGCGATCGCCCGTCCGATGCGCCGATCCAGGCCAAGGACTACAAGCTCTTTCCGGCATCGGTAGCGAAGGAGTACGCGGACTGGGATCGGGGTCTGACTATCGAGGAGATGCCGCTCAATGCTGCGATCTGCGCGCCGGTGGACGGCGCGCATGTCAGCGCCGGCGCGTGCGAAATCGCGGGTTATGCGGTCGCCTTCGGCCGAGCGGTCTCGCGCGTCGAGGTCTCCGTCAATGGCGGCACCGACTGGCTGCAGGCGGAACTGACTGCAAAACCCGATGCGCCTTGGAGCTGGACGCAGTGGCACGTCACGGTCGATCTGTCTCCCGGACTCCACGTCCTGATCGTGCGCGCCGTTGACGGTGCCGGGCAGATGCAGCCCGAACGGCCCGAGGCGATCTGGAACTTCGCCGGCTATCTCTCGACTGCCTGGCATCGCATCGCCGTTACCGCTGGCTGATGGACGCGCCGCACGACGCCGATCGGGCCCATGCGAAGCTGGCGGAGAGCGCGAGCAAGCTGAAGGACAGCGCAGTCCAGCAGGTGGACAGCGCCGACCGTCGCACAGAGCTTGCCGCGGACCGCACAATCCTCGCCGGCGAACGCACCTATGCTGCCTGGGTACGTACCGGACTGGCGGCGCTCGCTTCCGGTATCGGCGCGCGCGCGCTGCTCAAGGACGTCGTGTTCCCGTGGCTGGCGACGGCGACCGGGACCATGCTGATCTTGTTCAGCGCCTTTTGCTTCGCCGCTGCGGTGTGGCGAGAGATGGGCGCAGGCGCCCCGCCGCCACGACCGGACATCAAGCGCCTGCCAGCGACGTTGCTCCTAGTGATGAACGGGTTTCTCATGCTC
This sequence comes from Sphingomonas faeni, assembly GCF_024273235.1. Lineage (GTDB taxonomy): Bacteria > Pseudomonadota > Alphaproteobacteria > Sphingomonadales > Sphingomonadaceae > Sphingomonas > Sphingomonas faeni_A. The sequence goes on from NZ_JANBVH010000052.1 coordinate 25,277, forward strand.
GTGTCACTGGCCGCGCTCGTCGGCATCTGGACGGCACGCTCGTAGCAGCCATCCCTAGGTTTGCTGCGAGCCGATCAGACCCCGCAGCGCATCCGCGGCTTTCGTGCGGTATCACCCCCTTGTGACGAAGCCCAAAAACGACGTGGGCCAAAGCCGATCGGTCCCGCATGCAGCGTACCCGGGGTCGGTACATAATAACGGGCTTAGATAGACTGACGTGCTCCCCAAAGCTCTACCGGTCATAGCTGGAGTCCGGGGTTGGTA
>NZ_JANBVH010000053.1 GCF_024273235.1 Sphingomonas faeni
CGTATATCTGGGTCCGTTCTATGTACCGACCCAAGCCGCTCAGCCGGCTCGATCATCCCCGCGAGATGATCCGTCAGTTCACGCCCAACTGGTTTGCCGCGACGATGGGCATGGGCATCCTTGCCCTCGCGCTGCCGCAGGTGCCCGGCATCGGACCTTCGCTTAAACCCGTCGGCGAGGTGTTGTGGTTCTTCAATATCGCACTCTTCGCGCTGTTCGCCGGCCTTTATGGCGCGCGCTGGGTGATGTTCGGGCACGAGGCGCGGCGCATCTTCGGGCATAACACCGTGTCGATGTTCATCGGCACCATCCCGATGGGCCTCGCGACGATCATCAACGGCTGCTTCGCCTTCGGCATCGCACGGTTCGGGAATGGCATCGTACCGGTCGCACACGTCCTGTGGTGGATCGACGTCGCCATGTCGCTCGCCTGTGGCGTGCTGATCCCGTACATGATGTTCACCCGTCACGAGCACAGCCTGGACGGCATGACGGCGGTATGGTTGCTGCCGGTCGTCGCTGCCGAAGTGGCGGGCGCCAGCGGCGGGCTGCTCGCGCCGCATCTGGCCGATCCTCACGCGCAGCTCGTCACGCTTGCGACCTCCTATGTGCTGTGGGCCTATTCGGTGCCGGTCGCGTTCGGCATCCTCGCCATCCTCATCCTGCGCATGGCGCTCCACAAACTGCCGCACGAGAGCATGGCGGCGTCCTCCTGGCTGGCGCTGGGACCGATCGGCACGGGTGCTCTGGGCATGCTGGTGCTCGGGGCGGACGCGCCGGCTATCCTCGCGGCGCACGGCTGGCCGGTGTCGGTGCCGTCGCGCATGGGGATCGAAGCTCGGAGGATCGCGGGGATCAGGGATGCCCTGCTGAGGCTGTCAATCGGCCTGGAGCATGTGGACGATCTGATCGCGGGGCTGGAAAAGGGATTTAGCGCTTGAGTGAGGATCCCGATCCAGCTCCACTTTGCCGTCACGAGGAACTGGCCCGACGCGAGAACCGATTGAGGGCGGCGAAGGCTTCATCCTCCATCACGTCGGCGAAGCAGCTCCCCGCTATCGATGACCTCGAAGGTGCAAGCATCGATATACCGGACCGGCTCCCCCGTAGAGAGGGCTAGCCGCCGCGCGCCTGGATAACGGCGCGGGCCAGCATCGGTATCGAGCTGGCCGACATGACGGTATTCCACCACGATCAGCGGAGAGCCGTCGTCCCCGACGCAGCGATAACGGGCGCTCTCCTCCTCCATACGAACGTTGTCAGGACAAAGCCGTGGCGCCTGCCACGGCTCTGCCCCGTCTCGTCACGCCGCTAACAGCTCGTCGGCGGGACCGAAGAACTCATAGTGAATGCGATCGGAAGGCACGCCGGCGAGCGACAGCGTGGAAACGAACGTCCGCAGGAACGGGCGTGGCCCACAAAGATAGTAATCGGCTTCAGCGCCCATCGTTTCCTGGCGCAGCCACTCCTCGTCGATCAGACCCGCCTCATCGAAATCGCGCTCCGCCACATCCTCGGTCCGCGGCTGCTGATAGAAGGTTGTGATCCGGATGTTGGGGCGATCAGCCACAAGCGAGCGCACATGATCACCCATTGCGTGCGTCGAACCGTTGAGAGTTCCATGCGCGTAATGAACAGGCAGGTCCGGATGACGCTGGGCAATCGTCTCCAGCATCGCCACCATCGGTGTCAGCCCGACGCCGCCCGAGAGCAGCACCACAGGCCGTTCCGGACGATCGGCCAGGAAGAACTCGCCGGCAGGCGGTGCGACCTTGAGCACCGTTCCGGGTGCGGCATGATCGTGGAGCCAGTTCGAGGCGATCCCCTGCGGCTCGCGCTTGACCGAGATGCGATAGGTCGTGCCGTTCGGGGCAGCCGAGATGCTGTAGTTGCGCTTGAGCGGCGGATGACCGGGGATTTCGAGCCAGAAGGTGAGATACTGGCCCGGCTTGTGCGCGATGACGGGCCGGCCATCGGTCGGCCGTAGCACAAACGAGGTGATGATCGCGCTTTCGGGCCGCACCTCGTCAACGACGAACGTCCGCCATCCGGACCATCCGCCTTCGGCAGACGCCAGGTCGTGGTAGATATGGTCCTCACGCGCGATCAGGATGTTGGCGAGGAACCAATAGGCCTCGCCCCAGGCTCCGAGGATTTGGGGCGTCGCGGCCTCTCCCAGGACCTCCTTGATCGCGCCGAGCAGGGCTTCGGCAACGTAAGAGTAGTGCTCAGGCAGGATTTGCAGGCCGACATGCTTCTGCGCGATCCGCTCGACTGCTGGCGCCAGTGCGCCGAGATTGTCGATGTTTCGACCGTAAGCGAGGATGGCGGTCGCGAGCGCCTTGGGCTGCGAGCCCGTCTCGCCATGATGCGACTGGTTGAACAGGTCGCGGATCATCGGGTTCTCGAACATCCGCGCGTACATGACGCGCACGATTTCCAGCCCATGTGCTTCAAGGGCCGGAACGGTGGCTTTGACGAGCGCGATCGTCTGCTCGCTCAAGGGCTGCGACATAAGGTCTCCTGCTGAATGGGGCGGTCATTTGACCGTCGAGGATAGGGATCAGCCGCTGGGCGGCTCGTTATAGAAATCGACCTGCATCTTCATGGCCCCGAGCGGTTCCACGAAATGCGGTTGCTCGGGCAGGATCAGCCCGGGCACACCCGGCGTGATGATCGTCTCCGATACCGGGTCAAGGTAGGTGAGCTTCAACCTGCCCTCCGTCACCCGGATCACACCCCACACCTCGGCCTTCGTGCGATGCTCGCTGCGCAAGGCGGCAGGGAGCGTCGCCTCATTGAACACCGGGGTAGAGCGGTAGGGAATGGCGGCGCTCATCTCAGGCGGCCTTGCGATCTTGCGCGGACGGGAGCTTGAAGAACATTGCGAGCTGAAGGCTTTCCGCAATGCGGGCCGCCTTGGCTTGGAGAGCCGCTGCGGCAGCAGGCGCCATCACGCCCTCGGTGACCATGGCCCACAATGACAGCCAGCGATCGAACAGGGCGGGGGTAATGCGTCCGGTATGCCGGAGGTGCGCCGCAACGGGATTGCCCTTGTAGCGCCCACTGGTCAGCATCACCGACGACCAGAACGCGGTGAGCTTATCCAGATGCTCGGGCCAGTCGGGAATCGCGGCATTGAAGATCGGGCCGAGTTCGGCGTCCTCCCGAACCCGCGCGTAGAACAGGGCGATAAGCCGCTCCAGCCCTTGCTCGTCGATCTCAGCGAAACCGCTCACGAGTCGTGCTCCAATCATGTACCAGGTATGCATCTAATCAGCAGCTTTGAAACATGCAACGGAAATACATATAAGCGGCACCGGCCAATGAGGCCTTGACCGGGAGACCCAATGCGGCTGACGCGCTACACCGATTATGCGATGCGGGTGCTTCTTTACGTCGGCGCGCGCCCCGAGCGGCTGTGCTCGATCGCGGAAATCTCGCGTGCCTATGGGATTTCCCAAAACCACCTGATGAAGGTGGTCCATGACCTCGGCAAAGCCGGCTATCTCGCCAGCGCTCGCGGCAGGTTCGGGGGTATCAAGCTCGGGCGAGCACCTGAGGACATCATCGTCGGCGCTGTCGTTCGGCACACCGAAGACGGCTTCGATCTCGTGGATTGCGGCACATGCATCATTGCCCCGGCCTGTGGACTGACCGGTGCCCTTCGCGAGGCGTTGGCTGCCTTTCTGGCTGTTCTCGATGGCTATACACTCGCCGACTTGCTCGCGAAACGTAGCGAAATAGCGAACCTGTTCGCTCCGAAGGCGGCTTGAGTGCCAAACAGGCCGATGTCGTGGACGCAATCCAAACGCGGCCCCATAGCCCTGTCCATGAAGACTCATCACTTAATGCTTCTGTGCCTCGCCGGCTGCGGCAACATGCCCAAGGACCCGGAGGGTACGCTCGATCGCATTCGTCAAGAACACGTCATCAGGGTCGGCCGTGTTGAGGGTGGGTCGGCTGCCGATGCGTCAGACTGGCGACGGGTTCTGGCACGCGTGGAGGCATCGACGGGAGCGAAGCCGGTCTTCCAACCCGGCATGCTGGAGCCGTTGCTGCTGGACCTGGAGGCGGGCAAGCTCGACCTCGTGGTGGGTGGACGTTTCGACGAGAAGACACCGTGGAAAACGCGAGTGACCCTCGGTCCGCCAATCGCGAAGGCCGAAACGCCAATTGGTACGACCGCCAGTCACATCGTTGCGCGGAACGGCGAGAATGCGTGGATCATGTTGGTCCAGCGCGAAGCTAAGGCGGCGGGGAAAGAGCCGTGAGAGAAGGAATCCCCGATCAACTGCAAGGCGCCATGCGCCGTGCCGAGCGCCTTGAGTGGTGGTCCATCGCGTGGACGATCAGCGTGATCGTGGTCATGGGCGCGGCGATGGGTTCGAGCCAGACCATGAAGACGGCCTGGATCGAAGATTGTCTCAGCCTGATCCCGCCGGCGGTCTTCCTGATCTCGGCGCGCGTGGAACGTCGTCCCGCTAACGCGCGCTTTCCCAACGGGTTCGCGCGCGTACCGAGCCTCGCTTTCGTCATCGCCGCTACGGCGCTTACGGCCTTGGGCAGCACGTTGCTGGTCGATTCCGCGATGAGCCTGGTCTCGCAGGAGCACGCGACCGTGGCCGCGGTCCATATCTTTGGGAAAGAGATATGGCTGGGATGGATCATGGTGGCAGCGCAGGTCTACTCGATCGTCGTGCCTGTGGTGCTCGGATGGCTGAAACTGCCCTTGGCAAAGCAGCTCAACGACAAGACACTCTTTACCGATGCCATGACCCAGAAGGCGAACTGGATGACCGGGATCGCGGGAATAGGCGGCGTGATCGGCATCCGACTTGGGTACTGGTGGGCGGACGCGGTGGCTGCCGGGCTGATCTCGCTCGACATTCTCAACGACGGCATACGAGCGCTTCGAGCGGCATCGGCCGAACTCGTCGATGGGGCGCCGCGGGCACTGGACAGCGACGATATCGCGGAGGATGCCTCAGCGCTACACGCCGTACTCGATGCACGGTTCCCCGGTGCCGAGATACATCTGCGGGAAACCGGCCGCGTGATCAGCGCTCAGATCGTCGGCGCGACGCCGCCTGACGATACGCTCGATGTCCGTGATTATTGGCCGGGCGATCCCGATCGCGCTTGGCGGCTAGGGCACATCAGCTTCGTCCCGCCCCGCTCCGATCGGGGCGATGTACCTGGAAACTGAGGACTCCCGGCGAGCTGAGACTACCCGACTCCGTATTCCACTTTTCGTATGCGCTGTTCGGCTTAAGCAAGTAGTTGATCGCTGAGACCTGATTCCTACCCTCTTGTCATTTGCGCCAGTGTCCGTCGTCAGAACATTCGGCACAACTCGCGACGTAGATTAGCGGAGTGCGGACCTCGTCAGGGGGTTGATGTTAGGCGGCGAACTTGCGGTGCTGCAAGCGCCGATGTTCGATGGTCTGTCGCTTGATCCTTTCGCGCAGTTTGATGATTGCCGGAGCCCTGCCGAAGTAGGCGTCGGCAGGCGTCACGTTGGCCAGGCTCTCGCGGTATCGCTGGTGATTGTAGTGCTCGACGAAGGTCTCGATGTGGGCTTCGAGGTCACCGGGCAGGAAGTAGTTTTCCAGCAAGATGCGGTTTTTCAGGGTCTGGTGCCAGCGCTCGATCTTGCCCTGGGTTTGGGGATGGCACGGGGCGCCGCGGACATGGCTCATCTTCCGGGCCTCGATGTATTCCGCCAGCTCACCCGCGATGTAGCTGGGGCCATTATCGCTGAGTAGCCGGGGTTTGTGCAGCACCGTGGCGCTGTCGCAACCAGAAGCCGCCAGGGCGAAATCCAGCGTGTCGGTGACGTCCTCGGCTCGCATGTTGGTGCACAGCTTCCAGGCGATGATGTAGCGTGAGAAGTCGTCAAGCACGGTCGACAGATACATCCAGCCCCACCCGATGATCTTGAAGTAGGTGAAGTCGGTCTGCCACATCTCGTTCGGCCGCGTGGTTTTCGTGTGGAACTGATCGGCAGCCTTGATCACGACATAGGCCGGGCTGGTGATCAGGTCGTGGGCCTTCAACAGGCGGTAAACCGTGGATTCCGACACGAAGTAGCGCTGCCCATCGGTGAAGCGCACGGCCAGTTCCCGGGGGCTCAGCTCAGACTGTTCCAGCGCCAACTCGATGATCTGGTCGTGGATGCCCGCCGGGATGCGGTTCCACACCCGGCTCGGCGCCGATGGCCGATCTTCCAACGCCTCCGGCCCGCCTTCGAGGTAGCGATCATACCAGCGGTAGAATGTCCGACGAGGGATGCCGAGTTGGTCCAGCGTGCGCTTGGCCGACAGGTGCGACTGCTCGACGGTTCTGATGATCTCGAGCTTCTCGGATGCGGGATACCTCATTCGTCGTTGCCCCCATCCGCGACCATGCTTTTTTGAGCAGACGGTTTTCCAGTGTCAGATCGGCCACGCATTCCTTCAGGGCCCGGGCTTCGCGGCGCAGGTCCTGGACCTCTCCGGTGGTCGCGGCACGGGCGGTGTCGCCGGCCAGGCGGCGCTTGCCAGCTTCCATGAACTCCTTCGACCAGGTGTAATACAGGCTCTGGGCAATGCCTTCCTTGCGGCATAGCTTGGCGATGCTGTCTTCCCCGCGCAGGCCATCCAGCACGATGCGGATCTTGTCCTCGGCCGAAAAGTGGCGCCGGGTCTGTCGGCGGATGTCCTTCACTACCCGCTCTGCTGGGGCCTTGGCGGGCGATTTTACATTGGAGGATCTGGGCTTCATCTTCGTTCCTTCGTCACTACGACGAAGCCCAGATCCTCCTTAAATCACAACCTCAAATCTGTGCCATTGGTGCTGACGGCGGACACGCGACCTTGGTGAGCTTCGAATCCGTGCCCGCGGACTTGAACGCGAACGCGGCCCCGGCTGCCGCGGTGCTGGCGACGGCCGCTCCAACGAGCACCTTCTGCTTCGTGTCCATCAGACTGTCCCTCTCTCAAGCGGCCGCGCGACCGACGTGTTCCTGCTCGTCCTCTCCTCATCACCAGCGGATGCAATCTTGAACGCCAAGATTTGTGCGCGGTGGATCTGGGGAGGCTCGGCGAACAGCGAAGCAGCGCTTCCCGATAGCGCCGTGCCGATTTCGCCCGACAGATGCGTCTCGCGCCCTGCCTCGTCGGCGAAGGTATCGAGGATGGCGAACCGAGTCTTTCCGAGACGCAGAGCGTACCACGACAGGGTGCCAGGCTCCCGCTCCACGGCCGATCGGGCTCCTTGGAGGAAGCGGGCAACCTCTTCCTCCGCACCGTCCCGTGCTTCAAGCGGAACATGCAGGGCCAAGCGCGGCAGGGCGTCCGCCGCCGGCACCTTGAGGGCGAGGATGTCGGCCGGCTCGATCTCCGGCAATCCGTTGAGGATGGTGAAGGTCTTCACCACCAGCGCCCGGCCGACCGTGCCGAACAGATGCTTCAGCCGGCCGGCATTGCCGGGGAAGGTATCGAAGATGGCGAAGTCGGCGGGGCCAAAGCGCAGCGCGTACCAGTGCCGCGTGTCCTGCTCATGCTCGACCGGCTCCAGCGCACCCCGGAGGAATTCAGCGGCATCTTCCTGGTGGGTCGGCCCGGCTTCAATGCCTACGAACAGTGCCTTGTGCATCTTTTCTCTCCTTGTTCCGATGGTAGCGCCTCGAGCTCCACGGAAGGCGTTCTGGGCCTAAATCATGGGAAGTTCGCGCGGCCGGGCGCCGAGCGGGAACGCCGCATCGATCATGCCGAGTTCGGCGTCCGTCACCCAAGCGTGATCCATGCGGATGTGGGAGACGAGGTTGCCGCCCGCGTCGACCACGGCCACGTTGCTCGGCGACCCGATCTCGGCCGCCTTGACCTGACCGGCGGCGATCACGCGTTGAGCGTCTTCGAGCGACACGGACTCTTGCTTAATGGTCATGAGACTCTCCTTGGCTCGCTCGCAAGCGCCTTCTGCTTCGTGTCCATCAGCGGTGCCTTCAGGTCATTTGGAGGCGTGATCGATAGCGTCAACAAGCCGGTGAGCAGCCGGGTTCCTGAACATTCCTCATAACATAGCTTGGTACCTCATGCTCCATTTGGCCGCAGCCCGCTGTGGCCTGGTCCTAGCGCATTGGACACCTGCCAGCGCAGTTCCGGGAGCACGTTTTCCTCGAACCAAGGGTTCTTTGTCATCCACCCTCTCGACCTCCACGACGGGTGCGGCAAGGGAAAGTGGCGGGGAAGGTATCGATCGAAGTGACGCACGCGGTCGGCCATCCTTCCTGAACCGAGCACATGTTCCTGTGCGTAGGTCCCGACGAGTAGGGTGAGCTGCAGGTGGGGAAGCTGTGCGAGCAGCGGCTCCCGCCAAAGTGTCGAGCATTCAGGGCGAGGCGGCGCATCACCGCCGCCGCTGGCTCGCCCGGGGTAGCATAAGGCCATCGGAACGATGGCGACCCGTGCCGCGTCGTAGAACTGCTCGTCAGAGATGCCCATCCAGCGCCTCAGCTGGTCGCCGGACGCGTCAGAGAAGGGGATGCCACTCGCGTGTGCCTTGGTTCCTGGCGCCTGACTCGCGATCAGAAGGGTGGCACTCTTGGACAGCTGCAGGACGGGCCGCGGGCCGAGAGGGAGGTAATTGGCGCATGCGCTGCATGATCGCACCCTCTCTATCAAAGGCCCCAATTCGTCCGCAGTTCCTCCGTCCATAAGTTGTGAATGTCTCCCTGCTTGAGGTGTTCCCTGGCCAAAGCCCGATGTATCGCATTGCGATATACCAACGACATGGCTATAGGTTTTTGCACGCCCGTGGGGTGATACGATTTGTGTCTGCCCGGCTCGGACCGAATTGATGGAGAAGTGGCATGGCGCACGCGCAAGGCTCAGAATGGCCGGTGCTTGCAGCTTGTATCGGCAGAGATCGCCCACCGACGGCCGGTGAGATCGACAGACTTGCAAGCCGGATCTGGCACGAAACTCATCCAGGTGCACTCGGGTGGGACAGTGTGACGCGAGGCAGCGAGCTTCACAGGCAAACGTTCGAGGTCGCACTTGTGGCGGTGGGGATGCCCCAACGTGACGATGTGCACTCGTCGACGTTGCGCCAGCGAGCACTACGCGAAAGCCCGATCTCCGAGTCCATTGAACACAACGTGTCGCTTGCGCCCAGAACCCTGCCTCTACCGGAGGAAGGGGATACCGTTTCGGCGTCTGTGGCTCCGGAAATGAGAGCGGACATCGATCCGAGCGGCGAGCTTCTCGGCGATGACGATTATGCCACTTTAGCTGCGTTCCGCCAGAACCTCCGCAGCTTTCTCCGTTTCAGCGAAATTGCGGCCGAGGCAGCCGGCATCACTGCGCAGCAGTACCAAGCGCTCCTTGCGCTGCGAGCAGCCCCGGATTGCCAGCTTTCGGTAGGCGAGTTGGCAGACCAGATGCTGCTTCAGCCGCACAGTACGAGCGGTCTCCTTAATCGGCTCGAGGCTATCGGCATGGTTGAGCGGCTGAGGTCAGGGAGCGACCGGCGGCGGGTTGGGATCCGGCTCACCGCGGCGGGGCGGGCGCTACTGTCATCACTGGCGAATGCGCACCGTGCGGAGTTAGCACGGCTGCGTCCGATGCTTGACAACGTGGTTTCCCGGCTGTGACAGGTCGAGAGATGCCTTCCCTTGTGCTGCACTCTATGGGGCACACGGATGCCTGAGATGCTCCCGGTTTTCACAATCGGCCATTCGACCCGCTCAATCGTTGAGTTCGCCGCCTTGCTGCAGACTGGCGGCGTGCAGCTTGTCGTGGATATTCGCAGCGTCCCGAAATCGCGGACCAATCCACAATATAATCTGGACGCGCTTCCCGATGCCTTGGCCGAGTTCCAGGTGGCCCATATGCGGTTCGCGGAGCTCGGTGGGCTCCGGAAGAAGTCGGGAATGCCGGCGGACGCGAACGCCTTGTGGCGCAACCAGAGCTTCCACAATTATGCGGATTACGCCCTTTCAGAGCCGTTCCGTTCCGGTCTGGCCCATCTCCTCCAGGTGTCAGCGGAGCGCCGTACCGCCATCATGTGCGCGGAAGCCGTCTGGTGGCGGTGCCATCGCCGGATCGTAGCCGATTACCTCATCAAGGAGGGCAGACGCGTGTTCCACCTGATGTCGGAGACGACGGTGAGCGCTGCTTCAATGACCCCCGGGGCCATCGAAGCAGCAGACGGTCTTCACTACCCAGCTCAAGAGCTAGGCGCGGCAACCGAATAGCATCGTCATGCGGGCAGTTCGAAGCTATCCGCCCGCGCGAGATTCCAGGCGGCACTGTAGAAGTCACGGTTATGGGAGTTGGTGAGCAGCTCGCCTTCCTCAAGGAAGATGTGAAGCTGTGAGAACAGCCGGATCTCGGTTAGAGACACGCGCCGCACCAGATGATGGGGGCCAAGCAGCGAGGGATGGTCCAGGCCTGCCGCCGCGGTCATCTCAGCGAGCGCCTTCATGGTGTTTCGATGGAAGTTGTACAGTAAGCGTGTTCGGCAAGCCGCCTTGCGGTAGCGCCGGTAGGCGGGATGCTTTTCGCCTTTGATGAGGGCGCGGGCGGTGCGGGAAGTTGTGGGTTCTACGACTGGTCATACGAGCGCTCGTATGACCAGTCGTATGGAAGTCGTTGGCCGTGTATCGGGCCGACGGCGATGGTCGGATGCGGAGAAGCTGGAGATCCTGGCGGAAGCGTTCCGGCCGGGGGGCGGGTTTGCGACGTCATCGCCCGGCGTGAGGTGTCGAGCAGCCTGATCTACACGTGGCGCAAGCAATTGCGGGAGGGCAAGCTGGCGGGCGTCGTGGCTTCGTTACCGGTGTTCGCCGAAGTGCAGGTGGCGGAACCGGTCGTGCGGACACCGCAGCCGGCACCATGTCCACCGGGGTTCATCCAGATCGAACTGCCGGGTGGCGTACGGGTGAGCGTGGATGTTGCCGTGGATGCGGGGGCGCTGGCACGGGTGCTGTCGGTGCTGCGATGAACCCCTCGACGCCTTCGTCTTCGGCGACACTCCCATCAACGAAGGGCTGGTGCGCTCACTGTACAGCGGCTCGTTCCTCTCCGGTCGGCGCAACGTCGTGCTGGTCGGCGGAACGGGCACCGGCAAGACGCACCTTGCCACCGCCATTACCGCCAACGTGGTGCGGGCCGGCGCCCGCGGGCGCTACTTCAACACGGTCGACCTGGTGAACCGGCTCGAGGAGGAAACGCGCCTCGGCAAGGCCGGCACGCTGGCGGCCCAGCTCTCCCGGCTCGACCTCGTGGTGCTCGATGAGCTCGGCTACCTGCCTTTTGCCCGCTCGGGCGGTCAGCTGCTCTTCCACCTCGTCAGCAAGCTCTATGAGCAGACCTCCGTCATCGTCACGACGAACCTCGCCTTTGGTGAATGGCCGACGGTCTTTGGCGACCCCAAGATGACCACCGCGCTGCTCGACCGCATTACCCACCATTGCGACATCGTTGAAACCGGCAACGACAGCTGGCGCTTCAAACACCGAAGCTGACGCCCGGGGCACCCCGAAGAGGACGCTTTGCGCTGGTTGCGCCTCCGGTCGGGCTGCGCCCGCCCTACGCCGCAACCAGCGCAAACGGTGCGACCCTCATACCCGTCACGCTGCTTGACGAAGGGGGTCCCTTTTGCACGCCGATAGAGGGTCCTTTTTGGACGCCGATTGACAAGCCTCTTCGAAAGACCTGCGTAGAAGCGGTCGTCGAGCGACTTCATCACCGGGTTCTTCCACCCATCGGTCAAGCCCTGAGTGAAGCCGGCCGGATCGTCGCGGCGATACGCCTCGAAGTCTGCAAAGATACCCGCAGCTTCAAGGTCGCCCATCGCGACCAGGCCTTGCCTGATGTCGCTGAGGGTGCCTTCGACCAGCCTGCTGTTGTGCCCGAATTGGGCGTGGCCACCGTTGTTCACCTGGGCGAGGTAGTAGTCGACGCTATAGCCCATCAGCAGCTCGGGGGGCAGCTCGGCGCGCGTGAATCCGCCGTCGAACAGAAGCCGGTTGACGATCTCGACAACGGTTTCCGTCATGTAGGACGGATTGTGGCTGTCCATGATGGACTGCGCCATCGGCACACGTGCCGCGTGGAACGGCTGCTCAGGAACCGCGCGCGTGGGGCGTTTGCCCCAGCCGAATAGCGCCATAACTTCCCCCCTGTGGCTCCGGTGATGGCCGGCCAGTAACGTCACGCCGGCTCACGCCTGCCGATGGTGACAGGGACGCTGGTTCGCACAAGGGGGGAGTTGGAGTGATCACGCGAAAGCCGACGCAAGGCTCGCCTCCGCGCGACCAGTACAGGTTAGGCGGCCTCGGCTTCGCCAATCTTCCGTTCGAGATGGCCATGCTCATGGTCATGAACCAACTTGGTCAGCGATGGCTCGTCCATCTCGGCCAGCAAGTCGGACAGCTTCTCATTCGGCTCCGCGCCTTGGGCGAACGATGACCCATAGATCTTCCGCAGGGTCCTCACGAGAGTGTTGCCATGTTTGCGGCTGATCTCACCGTTCTTGTCACGGTGACGTCCATGCAGACCCGGTTGCTCCATCATGATCTCCCGTCTGAGCAGTTTGGTAGACGGGAGAACGCGGGGGAAGAGGCTCTGCTCCAACGCAGGCGCGAGCCAGTTCCTCACCGCCGTTGATGCTGTTCCTGATTTAGCTGGAAAAGCCGCGACAAAACCTCATCGTCTAAGAGGCGCCCGGAACGCCAATCGTCCCCCCATCCATAGGCATCTGCAACGGCTTCATCGAGCACTGCATGAGCATTGGCTAACCACTGCGGCCGTGCATTGTACAGGTTGGTCAGCGTCCGCGTTTTGAGTTCCTTTGCGGCATCCTCATCCTTGGGGATAAGACGATCGGGATAACCCGCTACGACCTCCGGAATCCGGATAATCAGCTCTTCCGGGTTGAGCCAGCTTTCGCGACCGTCGTTTAGCCGCGCTGCAGCCGAAGCTATTGCTTGGGCTCGAGGATCATCGGCATAACCGGCAGCCGGTCGGTTTGGCGTCAGACCATCAGGAAATGGGAAGGTCTCGAACCCGAGAGAGGGTGTATATTGGGGGTCGTTTCCGACGCCATGCCAGCCGCCAAGCGCCAACGACCACAGCTCGTGAAAACGGGAATGTAAGATGCCAAAGGTAGTATCGTCGTCTCGGGCGATAACAGCCACGCGGCTGTCTGGCACGGTAAGCGGCTGCGCCCAAACGAACAGGCGGTGCTTTGCGACACGGGGGGTAAAAATCGCTCTCGTGAGACCAGCGCATGCCTCGGCCATGTCACGTCCGGACCTACCCAAACGCCACCAGTTCTCACGCCGGCCCTCGTCACGATTGCGATCCCGCAAAGGTTTCACATCGGTTCTGACATACTCGAATGGAGCCTCGAAGAACGCGGCTTCGTCGAGAGCCATCTCGCCGAAGTTGACGATCCACCGATCAGAAGGCCGTCTAGTTATATCCATGCCATTTAGGAGTGGGCGCACAACCTCTGCGTTCAAACGGCCATTCGGATTCTTGGGCTTCCTCAGCCAGCTCCTTGCGGTTTCCCCTTCCACATCGAACGGCCCAACCTTGACCGGACCTTGAAACGCGACGTTCCGGTTCGCTGCGAGGCGGGCCGCAGTCGTGAGATCGGCACCGCCGCGCTCGGCTGACAGATCGGCAAAGATCCGACCGACCGGGACGCCGTTCAGCTGAGCGGGCAGCCCATGGTCACGGTCGAAGCACACCAGCGACACCCGAACCGCCGCTCCCTCGACCGTCCATCCTTCGTCACTCCAAGCAGCGAAGATGCGCCCCTGGTCAACGACCGGCTTTAGGACATCACGGTTTGCACTTCCTCGAATGCTATTCGTTGTCACGAGCCCTGCGCGATCCAGGCGTTCCCCGGCCATCATCGACCACGCTGCAGCGAACCAATAACAGACGAGATCAGCGCCTCCGGGCACCTCGGGCCACGCCTCGCGGAGTGCGCGAGTATAGTCCTCACCGAGCTCGGCGATCATCTTCTTGTTGCCCAGGAAGGGAGGATTTCCAATCACGGCATTTGCAGTCGGCCATTCGGCACGTGTGCCATCCTCCCGGAGTACCGCGTCTCGACACTCGATTGTCTCGAGTGGTCGAAGGATGGGGTTCTTGGCGGCATCAAACCCATTCCGCCGCATCCACTGGATTTCGCCGATCCAGACCGAAACTCTCGCGAGCTCCGCAGCATACGGGTTAAGCTCAATCCCGAGCACGCATTCGGGGCCAACGCGCGGAAAGCCCCGGGGCAAGCCGAGCGCCTCGGAATCGAGATTGGCTCTGTGCTCTATGTCCTTGAGCGCCCGCAGCGCGACATAAAGGAAGTTGCCCGACCCGCAGGCGGGATCGAGGACTCGGTACTGTGCCAGCTGCTCAATATAGGATTCGTGGATTGCCGCAGCCTCGGCAAGCGCGCGGGTGCGCTTGCCCAGCTCGGCGCCGCGAAGAAGCTTTTCCTTGGTTTGACGGGGGGCATTCTCGACGAGCGTGGTCATACGGGCTCTGGCTTCGGCCCACCTGGCCTCCATGGGCTCGATGATCACAGGGCGCACGATCGCCATGATCTTGTCGCGATCGGTGTAATGCGCGCCCAATTGGCTGCGCTTTGCGGGATCGAGCCCGCGCTCGAACAACGTACCAAGGATAGACGGGTCGACCTGGCTCCAGTCTCGCCCGGCTGCGCGTAGAAGCTGCTCGATGTCGTCCGCTGTCACAGGCAGAACGGCGTCGTTCTCAAATAACCCGCCGTTGAACCACTCGATAGCGGTGAAACCGACCTTGCCGCCACGATGGGCCATAGCGCCGAATAGCGTCGAGGCGTTTTGCGAAAACTCGTCTACGCTGCGGCGGCTCACCTCGAGCATTTTAGTAAACAGGTGATCCGGGAGGAGGCCAACATCCTCCGCGAACATGCAGAATACCAAGCGATTGACGAAATGCGCCACGTCGTGCGGCTCGTGGCCGCGATCACGCAACCGCTGAGCCAGTCCGGCGAACTCAGCGGCCGTTTCCTCGGTGAGTTCCTGACGCGACTTTTTGGGACGGAAGACCTCCGGATCAAGAAACGCGGCCCTGAGCCGGTCCCGCACCGCAGCGTCCACCAGGTCGTCGAGCACAAATTCGTGCTTTTCCTGCACGCTGTTGGTCCAGTTGGTCCGGATGACGATTCGGGCCATGTCGGACACGATCAGCAGCGGCGGATTCTCCAGGGCTACCGCATATTGAAGCAGTTGGGCGTTCGCCTTGTCGAGATTGGCATGACGTCCTTTATATTCCCAGGCGAAGCAGCCTTTGCGCCAGACATCGGCCCACCCCTCTCCGCCGCTCGTTTTGCTGGCACCCTTCTCGAAGGTGAACCAGTCACCCGTAGGATCGGCCGACACCGGATCTGGCAAGCCAAGGAGCGCGCAGAGATCGATGAAGTGGCTCTGTGACGCCGACCGCTCCTTCAGTTCGTTCGCACGCCACTTGGTGAGAAAGTCGTAGGGCGTCATAACATCCAAATCGAAGCAGCGGGGAGGATGCAGGGCATAACTGATTGTGCTCCCCGGGCAATCGCGCTGGAGCAGCGGTCAGCCTCGTGGACCGACGCCACGCCCACATGGCGCCCATCCGGCACCCGCTGGAGCGAGTCCGGCGGACTGAACTCGATCGAGCGTCCGCATCCGGCGAACATAGTCGTATTTCCGGCATTACCAGACGCCGGCGACGCAACATCGGCAGTATGGCAGCTGCTTCCGGCTTTGCGATTGTAGGTTTCCCTGAAATAGTGGACGTAATCCGTCCACAGCAGCACCAGAAAAGAGTAGATTTGTGCCTTAACCAGTGGACGTCGGGCGCACTGGTCGACCGCGCCGCATCCGCGTGAGCCTGCCGCACCCAAAAGCACGAATGTGCGACTACTCTGCCGGAGGGCGCACGTTGGTGATGGTGATGCCTACATCAGCGCTCGCTAGTGGTCCGTCCGTCGTGAGCATCTCGGCCTGCAAGTCGATCGCCAAGGCAAGGCACGCCCGATCGCCGAGAGACAGACCGAGCGCCTTCGTTGCTGGCCGGAGGTCGCCTACTATGAGTGCCTGGGCAGGAGTGAGCGGCCGGACATCGAGGTGCAGCCCGCCAAGCGCCTCACGCACCTCGTCGAGCGGCAATCCCCGGTCCCGAAGCTTGGAAACGACCTCAGCGAGATTGGCCGTTCCGATGATGCTGCGGGTCAGGACGTCGACTACCCGATCCGCACCGGGTTCATCGTTCAGAAGGCAGAGCAGGGCGGAGGCGTCGAGTACGACTTTGCTACTCACGCTCCGCCTCACGCCGACGCTCCGCGATCAGCTCGTCAGCCAAGCCGACACCTTCGGGCACATACTTGCGCAGGATCGCGCGAGCACGCTCAAGTGCCTTAGGTACGGAACGTACCCGCAACTCGCCATCGTCCACATCGACGAGAACGGTGTCACCCGTGGTGATCCCGAGCTCACGGCGCATTGCTGCCGGGATAACGAGCTTACCACCGTCCACGATCTTGACCCTCTGTGCTTCCATCTGCACCAAACCCGCTGTTCCGACCTGTCCAACGGCTTTATACCGGAGAACAAAGTCGGACGCCAGTGCGCAGGTAGGGATCGATGCACGGCCGATCACCGAAATAGCGTTCATCGATGATGGAGCAGCTACTTAGACCCGGTCCGCTTGGCTACGCTACGTAGGATCGGTAGTTGCCGTTCTGAGCCGACTGGGGCATGACTGGCTCACAAGGGTATACCTGGAGTAGCCGACATGACGATCCCGATCCGCGCAGCGCGCGTGTACCTGCGGGTCAGCACCGAAGAGCAGGACCTATCGCGGCAGGAAGCTATCGTCTTCGGCGCGCGCGCAGCGGGCTACTACGTCGCGGCGGTCTACCGAGAGAAGGCGTCCGGCGCACGGCCTGACCGTCCAGAGTTGCTTCGCATGATAGAGGACCTCCAGCCTGGCGAGGTCGTGCTGGCCGAGAAGATCGACCGGATCAGCCGCTTGCCATTGCCACAAGCGGAGCTGCTGGTCGACGCGATCAGAGCAAAGGGTGCTCGACTTTCCGTTCCGGGAATTGTCGACCTTACAGACCTTGTGGCCGACAGCACGGGTGTTTCGCGCATCGTGCTGGAGGCAGTACAGGAGATGTTATTGCGTGTGGCGCTCCAGACAGCGCGGGACGACTACGAGACCCGGCGAGAACGTCAGCGCGAAGGCATCGAAATCGCCAAGCGGGAAGGACGGTATGCCGGGCGCAAGCCCGACCTCGCGCATCATCGCCGAATAATCGGCCTGCGGGACGCCGGCATGAGCATCGCGAGAACGGCGGAATTAGCCGGCTGCAGCATCGCGCAGGTGAAACGGGTCACCGCCGCCCACCGTGCGAGAAGTTTGGTGAATAATCCCGTTGCTTAGGCAGGTAAGTAACCCGTTTCGAGCCAGATGAGAAAGCCCTCGGTCGAGAACGGGGCATGCTTCGACAAGTGCGGGCTCCTTGGCTTTTTTGTATAACGCCCGAGAGCACGACGCCATCGCCGGCCGTCTCGATTTGGATTAGAAACAGAGAATGGCTAAGCCTTTCCGAAAGGGCGTAGAGATCTTGCTTCCGTTCCAATCTATCAAGGGCAGACGCGCTCCTGCATTTGGCTATTCTGGCGCGTCCCAGCCAAGGCCAATAGACTTTTGAAGGGCAATGAAGGCACGATCGAGCTCTCCCGTCGCTTCTAGCACCGCCTGATCGGCGGACAGCGCGGCGCGCTCCGCATCAAGCGAAGATGTTTGAGGCACAGCACCGTGCCGGAAGCGTTGGGCCGCGTACAAGGCCGATTGTCGTGCGCCTTTGCGGCTCTGCAGGCTCGAGGCGAGAGTTTTACGTTGATTGCCAAAGCGGGTGAGGCTGGTCTCCGCATCGGACAGGGCGGCCAGCACCGTCTTCCGGTATTGCGCCTCCGCCTCGTCCCGATCGGCGCGGCCCTGCTCGACCCGAGCCCGGTTGCGGCCGAAGTCGAGAAAGCTCCAGTTGATACGGGGTAGCAAAATGCTCGAAACATTGCTTGGGTCAACAACGTCGCCGATGTTGGGACCGCCCAGGCCGATGATCCCCATGATGCTGACCGAAGGAAACTGCCGGGCGACGTTTACGCCGATCTGCGCGGTCGCCGCGGCAAGCCGACGTTCCGCCGCGCGGATGTCGGGACGTCGCCGGATCAGCGCCGCGGGGTCACCGATCGAGACGCTTTCCGGGATGATAGGGATCGTAGCGGGTGCGCTCAGTGCCGCATCATGCGCACCCGGTTCGTCGCCGGTGAGGAGCGCCAGCTGGTCCAACGTGACGGCGATCTGTCCCTCAAGTGGGAGCAGCGCACCCTGCGTCCGGTTCAACTCCGTCCGAAGTCGAATGACATCATCGCGCGACGATGCGCCGCGACGCTCACGCTGCTCGAGCAGCGTGAGCGATTGCGCCTCCAGATCGGCCGATCGCCGCGCCAGAGTCAACCGCTGTTGAAGCTCCCTAAGGGTTACGTAGTTGCTGGCGACCTCGGCCGACAGCTGCACCCGAGCGTCAGCCAGGTTCGCATTCGCAGCCTCTGCTTGAGCGGACGCGCCTTCGGCAGCGCGCCGGCGACCGCCGAATAGGTCGATCTCCCAAGAGGCGTCGAGACCGGCGTTGTAGAACTCCGCCTTGATGCGGTCATCCTGCTGACCCTGCGGCTGGAGCGCAAGCGATCCGGTCGGCAAATCCGCGACAAGGGCAACGCCCGATGCCGAAACGGATGGAAGCTGGTTGGCTCGCTGCTCGCGCAGTGTGGCGCGCGCCTTACGCACACGCGCTTCTGCGAGGGAGACGTCGGGACTGGCGGCGATCGCCCGATCGATCAGCGCGGTCAGCTGCGCGTCCGCCATAGCGTCCCACCAGCGGGCGAGTGGCGGCCGCGGCGCGGTGTACGCCGGGTCGGCGCGTCGGAAGGACGCGCCGGGACGCTCCGCGTTAGCGATAGCGCGCGGACCACCGTAATCGGGGCCGACAGTACAGCCAGCGAGCACGAGCGGAAGGAGGATAAGGTGACGCGTCATCAGTGCATCGCCATCTGCGTGCCGGAAGAAATCGGGCGTAGGAAAAGCGCAAGCGGCGTCGTGATCGCGATCACGACGCCGAGCGCGAAGAACAGGTCGTTGTAAGCCATTACGGTCGCCTGCTGGAGCATCTGGCCGGCAAGTTGTCGGTAGGCCCCCGCCTCGCCGGCGGGCCCCTCCATGGCGCGCGAGAACCACTGCTGGGTTGTGGCCGCGTTGGCCGAGACCGTCTCGGCGAGACGGTTGAAGTGAATGAATGTCTGCCGGTCTTGCAACGTCGCCATCAACGCCAGGCCGATTGAGCCGCCGAGATTTCGCCCAGCGTTGAAAAGGGCCGAGGCGTCGCCGGCGTCGTCCGGTGACACGGCGCTGATCGCGGCCTGGTTCAGGAACATCATTGCAAAGATCTGCCCGAATCCGCGCACCAGTTGGGAGTTGGTCAGATCTCCCCCGGCGGACTGCGCTGTCAGGTTCCAGTCCATCGCGCAGCTAACCCCCACGAGGGACATACCGAAGAGGACCGCGACGCGCACGTCGAGGTATTTAAAGGCCAAGGGTAGAAACGGCATCATCAGCAACGCCGGAACGCCCGAGACGAACACGACCTTGCCAGATTGAAGCGCACTATAATCGGCCATGACGGACAGGAACTGCGGGATGAGGAAGGTAACCCCATACAGGACGACGCCGATAACCAGGCTGAGCACGAACACGCTGCCGAACGCCCGACTGAAAATAAGCCGCAGCTTCAGCACCGGGTGCGCGGAATGCACCTGACCGATTGCGATCAGCACGAAGCCGAAGATGGTAGCAATCGCCAGCTTCACGATCATCGGCGACTCGAACCACATCTCGCGCTGCCCCTCCTCGAGCAAGATGGTGAGCGAACTCAAGCCAATCATCAGCCCGGCAATGCCCAGCCAGTCGGCTCGGCGAAGTTGGTCCAGCCTTAGCCGCTCGTGGGCGAGTCCAAGCAGGAGCAAGAGGACCAAGGCCGCGCATACCGGCACATTCAGAAAGAAGGCGTAATGCCAGCTGTAGTTGTCGGTTAACCAGCCGCCGATGATCGGCCCGAGCACGGGGCCGAGAATGGCGGTTCCGCCAAAGGCGGCGGTTCCGATCGGCTGCTGGTGGGGCGGCAAGCGCGTCGCGATTATTGTCATCGCCGTCGGGATGAGCGCGCCGCCGGTAAAGCCCTGGCCGACGCGCCCCGCGATCATCATAGGCAACGTCGTCGATATTCCGCAGACGACTGAGAAGCCGGTGAACAACACCGCCGCCCCCAGCAGGAAGTTGCGCAGGCCGAACAAGCGCACCAGAAACGGACTGAGTGGGATCATCACGATCTCGGCCACGAGATACGATGTCGCGACCCAAGTGCCTTCTGTGCCGCTCGCCCCTATCTCTCCTTGGATCGTCGGCAATGCGGCGTTCACGATCGAGATGTCGAGCAGCGCCATGAAAGACCCGATCGTCCCTGCCGCGACTGCAATCCAATCGCGCGCGCTAGCGCGTTGCTTGGACATCAGGGCTGGACCCGTGCGTCGCCGCGCCTGAGGCGTTCCGACTCTTCCTCGATGCGACGCCGGCTGCCCTTGGCGTTTATGGTGTCGACGGTGACCTCCACCGACAGTCCAGGCCGCAACACCTTGCGTGCCTCCGGACCTGCCTCAATGCTGATCCGGACGGGCACGCGCTGCACGATCTTGGTGAAGTTACCAGTCGCATTCTCCGGCGGCAGCACAGAGAACTGCGCCCCCGTCCCAGGCGAAAAGCTGGCAATGCGGCCCCGCAGTTCGGCTGCATCCAGCGCGTCCACCTTGATCGTGACGGGCTGTCCGACCCGCATCAGCGCAACCTGCGTCTCCTTGAAATTTGCGCTGATGTAGAGCTGATCGGTCGGAACGATTGACATAAGCCGGGTTGCCGGCTGGACGAATTGGCCGGCGCGTGCCGCCTTGTCCGCGACGACGCCGTCAATGCTGCTGCGGATCTCTACCGAACCAAGGTTCGTCGAGGCGCGTGTGAGTTGCGCGCGTGTGGTTTCACGTTGCGCGAATGCCTGGCCGATCCGCGCGTCTTGGGTGGCGAGGCTGCGGCGAGCAGCCAACCCGCCGGCACGCTGCGCCCGCAGGTTCGCGAACGCTTGATCTCTTTCCAGCACCAGGCCCGCCAGGCGCTCCCGGGATTCCGCGCCGGACTGAGCCAGTGGCTCGTAGCGGCGAACTTCGTTCGCGGCAGCGGCGGCCGCAGCTTGGGCGCTCGCGACTTGAGCCTCTATTTGTTCGATCGACGCACGCTGCTCGTCAAGCGTTCGCCGCGCAGTGCGAATACCCGCGTCTGCGGCGGCGACCTGGGCCTGCGCCTGCGCAACGTCGGCGCGGTAATCCCGTGGGTCCAGCACCACCAACAGTTGGCCGCGCCGGACCGGCTGGTTGTCGCTTACCAACACGCGCTCGACATACCCGCCCAGCTTTGGGGAAATCGTTACAAAATCCGCGCGGACGTAAGCATTGTTGGTCGACTGAAGGTATTGGCCGGTTTGCCGATAGTTCCAGTACCAGAGCGCCGCCGCGACTATACCGGCGATCAAAGCAGCGACGAGCACATAGCGGATGATCGGAAACCGGGCCAGCAGGCCGGGCTTGCCGGTGGCTTGCTTGTCATCCTCCGCGCTCTCTGCGTCCTCTCTTATGCGTTCGTCGTCTCCGCTTGGTCGCTCGTCATCGTCGGACCTTTGGTTCTCACCAGCCACTCTAAAAGCCTCGGAATATGTAAACCGTATCGAACCATAGACAGCGCGATCGATGGATCCCAGCGATATTATCGGGCTGCGCTTGTAGTCGCTCGCAGGGGTCCGTAGATCACCCCCTCGCCAAAGCCGAACCCACGGGCGCAGGTTTCTGCTGAGGCTCGGCGAGAGGCTTCACTCAGCGATGCAGGAAAACTCGAACTGTGCCGCGCAGGCCGGGATACCGGGATTATCCTGCCACGCTTCAATGTGGACGACGGCCACCCGTCGCCCAATCCGACGGATATCGGGTCGCGCCCTCAGGTCGCGCAGCCGTATGGGGGTCAGGAACTGAACATTCAAGCTGATCAGTCGAGGTAATACCGACTGTTCGAGCCTTCGCGCGACTACGCCGCCGCACGCAAGCTCTAAGAACGCCGTGACTGCACCGCCATGAAGCGCTGGAAGAAGGGGATTGCCGATCAGCTCAGGCCGAGGTGCCAGGGTCCAGAGCGCGCCATCTTCTGACACGTCGATCATGCCGCCGAGCTTGGCGCCGAAGCTCGACGAAGCGACGATGGCCGCGACGCGCTGGTCCATGCTCATACCACTATCGGTCGATTGATCGAGAAGACTCCCTGCGCCGCGGCCACGATGTCCGACGGGTCGAGATCCCATACCTCTGCACAAACGAATGCCATGTTTTCCGAGAGGCTGTAACAATGCGACCATGCGGTCACCTGGCACCCAGGCTCAGGGCGTCGAACGTGATCGACCTTGAGGTTGAGGGTCGAGATCAGAAGCGGACGAGGCAGCCGCGATATAACGGCCGCGCCACACGCTTGATCAACCAGGCTCACGACTGCGCCCGTGGCCACTGCGCCAGTCCGGTCGGACAGGTCTGCCCGCCAGGGTATGCACATCGACGCAACACCATCTCCTGATGAAAGGAGGTGAACGTCAAGCGCGGCGCTCCACGGAATGGTGACCATCCCCGCGTCGGTTAGGACAGACACAGCACAACCCCCGGCATACCATCAAAAAACCACGATCCAGCAGCGCATCGCACTCGTCAACCTCATGCAGAAGAAGTATCCCGTGTAGTTTACATGAGCTGAGAGGATTGCTATCGCCCGAGCAAGGCTATGGAAACGCGATCGAACCGCCTACTGGTCTTCGCCGTCGTCGGCGTTCTCGTCGCGACGTTGCTGGTGTTCGCGGGCTGGCTCTTCTCGGGCAGCAACCCCGGCGGACGCGAATACCTCATTCGGTTCAAGGATAGCGTCACCGGCGTTAGCAAGGGCTCGCCGGTGACCTATTCGGGCGTGCCGGCGGGCTCAGTGACGGCAGTGCGCCTCGCCAGAAATGATCCCTCAACTGTGCTCGTGAAAGTGCGGCTCGACCCCGATATTCCGATTGTACGCGGGGTGGAAGCTACGGTCTCGCGATCCTTGATCGGCGGCGATGCCACCGTAATTCTGGCCGGCGCGCAAAAAAGAGCGCCGCCGATCGTACCAATAGCAGGGGAGCGACTGCCAGTGATCCCCGCCAAAAAGGGAGGCCTTCTCGGCTCGGGTGGAGATCCCATGGCCCTGCTCGAGAAGATCAGCCGCTCCGTCGACAACGTGTCGAGCAACCTCGACGCCAATGGTCAGGAGCGCGTGCGCGCGCGTCTCGCAATGCTCGCCGAGAGCTCGGCGGGCTGGGCGGGAAGGGTGCCGCGGATCTCAAATGGTCTGACGGGAGCCGGCGGAAGGGTGCAGCGCGTCGGCGACTCCATTGCCATCGCCGGCGAAAACGCCGACCGCCTGCGTGCACGAATCCGTGCGGAGCACCGATCGGGCCTTCGTTCTCTCAATGAAAGGTTTCGCAGCACCCAGAGCGCCGCCGAGGCGTTTGGGGCCAAAGTGGAGGCGGCGCGCCCGACAATCCGTAGGATCGAAGTAGAGCGACAGACGGTGACGGACCAAGTGCGGTCAGTCCGCGCAACAACACAGCGCGTCCAGGAGCAGGTGCAGCGGGTCGATCGCGAGGGGCTGCAACTCCTCGGCACGCCGAGATTGCCGGATTACAAGCCTCGGGGCGGAGCCGCTACACCGCCCGGCGTCCCGCCGCCAATCCGTTAACGATGCCGCCATTCATACCCGGCGACAGAGTGAGTGCACAGCCGAACCCGCATCCATGTTGTCTGAATCGCCGCAGCATCACTGCAAGGCCGTGGCGTCGTATAATGCTCTCGTCTAGGATGAGGTCAGCCTCGCGTCGGCAATTCGGGAAACGGGGGTCAAGTTGAACCAATTGGATCAGGAGAAACCCAAGCCTGGAAGGCGGATGGGACGCCCGACTGCCGGAGATGCGATACGATTGACCGGCCACATCCTTAAAAGTGCGCGCGAGCTCTTTTTCGAGCACGGGTTCGATGGAGCAAGTGCCGACATGATTGCCGAGCGCGCCAGGATCTCAAAGCGCACGCTCTACTCCCGGTTCGGCAGCAAGGCTCGTGTGTTTGAGGCCGTGATCCTCGATGAGATTGCTACGCAACTACGCGCGCTCGAGCCGACTGTCGATGATAAGCTCGACATCACATCGAGGCTTCAGGCGATCGCCGACGTCCTGCTGGAATGGCTCCTGACGCCGCGTGTCGCGTCGATGGAGCGGGCCGTCATTGCACAGGCCGTGCGCTTCCCCGCGCTTGCGGCGAACATCCACGATTTCGGCTTTCAACGCGCCGTGCAATGGGTCGCGAGCATCCTCGCTCACGCCAGCGCCAAGGGCGAACTCACGCTGTCGGACCCGGTGTTCGCCGCCGAGCAGTTCGTCACGCTCGTGGTCGTGGCCCCGATGCGCCGCTCCGCGCTCGGGCTCGCCCCCGCCGCCTACGACCCGGCCGCACAGGACCGCGTACGGCGCGGGATCGAGTTGTTCATCGCTGGCTGCCGAACCCAAAGGTAGCTTTTCCTCAAACAGAGAAAATCAGGTGTTATGATCCGTCTGCCTCGTGCTCCACTAAAAGCACGAACTCCGGACTACTCAGTCGGCGGATGCACGTCGATGATGGGTATGCGGA
>NZ_JANBVH010000054.1 GCF_024273235.1 Sphingomonas faeni
TTTAGTTTTATCGACACCGCCGCCGCCCTGCTCCCCCACTCGTCATCCCAGCGAAAGCTGGGATATTCCGGTGATGACCGTCCGCTCTCCCAACAGGGATACCCCAGCTTTCGCTGGGGTGACGGAAGCTAGGTTATGAAGGGAATGGCAGCTCGGGGAGCTATGATTACCTGCCGAAGCAGGGTTGTGCTGGAGGCTAGCAACGCTACGCAAACGATACCCGCCAGCCACACGCCCGCCCCTCAACGCGTCTCGAACGCCCTTAACCCAGCCCCAAGCCGGTTTGCCCCCAGCGCCAGCTTGTCGTGGCTGTAATCCGCGAGAAACGCCGGGCTGCTGCTGTCCCCTGGCGAAAGCCGCGCATCGTTCGCCTCGATCCGCAACCCGGTAGACCGATACGTCTTCGCTTCCGCCGCCACCACGATCAGTCCGGTGTGGTTCTCCTTCTGCCGCCCCTGCACGAACGTGTTGCGCGCGATCAGACCGGTGGCCCCATCGGGCAGGTCGATCATGTAGTTGGTCTTGCGCCCCGCGGTGTCGTCGAAGCTGTTGTCGGTGATCGAGACGGTCGGCACGCGCAGCTTGACGTAATGCCCCCCCGTCCCGCGCTCGAAGCGCGAATTGGTGATCGTCACGCTGCCATTGTTGGCGAGGTAGATCGCATGCGAGCAACTCGGGGATTCGTCGCACTGGCCCAGCCCGGCAAAGGTCGAATGGTCGATCGTGATCTTCTGGCCGACGGGCTCGCCGCCGAGGATGCCTTCCTGGCTGTCGAGGAACATCGCGTTGGTGACGGTCAGGTCGCCCATCTCCGTGCGGATGCCCGCGCCGTTGCCGTCCGACACGCGGTATCCCCGAAACACGAGGCCATCGACGATCGAGCCCTGCCCGCGCAGCACCAGCGCGGCCTTGTCCTCGCACGCCACTTTCTCGAAGATCGCGGTGCCCGGTTGCACCGCCTTGAAGGTGATGCGGCCGCCCGCCTGCACCGCGCATTGCCGATAGGTACCGGGCGCGATCAGGATCGTCGCGGTGCCCATGCGGATCGATGACACCGCGTCCTGCAGCGTCGCGAACCCCTGCCCGTTTACCGTGAACGGCGCTGCGCCTTGCGCGAACGCGGGAGCAGCGAACAGCGCGAGCGCCAGCAACGATCGTTTCATCGTAAATCCTCCTCCGCCGGCGTCCCCGGCGCACGGCGTTCAATCGCACGGAACGCGGACGTTCGGCGAGCCGATCCAAGCGCGCTATCGTGCCCTGTCCCGAAATGACGCAGCTCCGAGATCGGTCCGAGCTGGGCGTATCGGCCCGTCGGCATATTGCCGCGACCGGTTCCGCCGAATACTGTCGCGACCGTAACGAAGCCGGCGGGGGGAACCGACCGGGCGCGGGGGGATCACATGCACGCCATGACGCCGACGGAGGTCTTCCTCCTTGCGATGCTCATCATCTTCACCGTGCCGTATCTGGTGTGGCGGCTGGGGCGGACCGATTATTGGGCGCCGCTGGTGGTGGTGCAGATCGTCGGTGGCATCCTGCTCGGGCCGGGCGTGCTCGGCGCGGCGTATCCCGATTATTACGCGACGATCTTCACGCCAGCGACGATGGGCTCGCTGAACGGCATCGCATGGTGGGCGGTGATGATGTTCGTGTGGGTCGCGGGCATCGAACTCGACCTCGGCGAGGCATGGAAACGGCGCGGCGAGACCGGCGTCACCGCGGGGCTGGCGCTCGCGGTGCCTCTGGTCACCGGCAGCATCGCCGCGGTGCTGATGCTGCGCTACCCCGGCTGGCGCGGGCCGGACGGCGCGACGTGGCAGGTGGTGCTCGGCATCGGCATGGCCTGCGCGGTCACCGCCCTCCCCATCCTCGTGCTCTTCCTCGAAAAGCTCGAGATCCTGCGCGAACCGATCGGCCAGCGCATCCTACGCTATGCGAGCCTCGACGACATCGCGATCTGGGGCGTGCTTGCGCTGATCCTGCTCGATTGGGAACGCGTCGGCCGGCAGGGTGGCTTCCTCGTCGGGTTCGCCATCGCCACGTTGCTCGTGCGCAAACTGATGGCGAGGATCGAGGAGCGCGACCGCTGGTATGTCAGCCTGATCTGGCTGGCCGGCTGCGGGTTCGCGGCGGACTGGGCCGGGCTGCATTTCATGGTCGGCGCGTTCCTGTCGGGCGCGGTGCTCGATTCGAAATGGTTCACGACGGCCAGGATGGACCAGTTCCGCCACTTCGTGCTGCTCGCGGTGATGCCGGTGTTCTTCCTGTCGACCGGCTTGAAGACGCAATGGGCGGTCGGCGGATACGCTGTGTTCGGCGCGGCGGCGCTGCTGCTGGTCGCCTCGGTCGGCGGCAAGCTCATGGGGGTTCACGCGGCCGGGCGGATCCTGAAATGGCGCCCGGGCGAGGCTTCGGCGATCGGCTGGCTGCTCCAGACCAAGGCGCTGATCATGATCATCTTCGTCAACATCCTGCTGGATAAGAAGATCATCACCAACGAGACGTTCACCGCACTGCTGCTGATGGCGCTGGCGAGCACGATGCTGACCGTGCCGATGGTGGCGCCGAAGTTGAAGAAGCTGGCGGGATTGGTCGGGAAGAGCGGCTGACGGTTACTGCCCCTTCTGCGCCCCTCCCTGGAAGGGAGGGGTTGGGGGTGGGTCGGCTGGCTTGTGACGCCGACGTTTCACGATGCGGAAACCAACCCACCCCCGGCCCCTCCCTTCCAGGGAGGGGGGAAGCAGTCGCGGCTCAGGCGCCCGCGTTGAGCAGGTCGTGGCGCTTCAGGGCGTGGCGGAGTTGGTCGTAGCTCAGGCCTAGTGCTTCGGCGGTGGCGCGTTGGTTGAAGCGATGGTCCGACAGCGCGCGGGAGAGCAGGTCCCGTTCGAAGCGGGACACGCGGGACTTGAAGTCCGATGGGCCTTCCTCGCAGGCCACGACCGGGTCTTCGCCATCCTCCACTTCGGCCGGTTGCGGGGTCACGGCTGCGGGTTTCGGCGCAGTGGAGGCCCCCGGCCGATGCGGCGACTGGAACGGGTCGATCTCGATCGCGTCGATCGGCCCGGCCTGTTCCCAGCGATACACCGCGCGCTCGACGACGTTGCGCAGCTCGCGCACGTTGCCGGGCCAGCGATACGCGATCAGCGCGTCCATGGCTGCCGGGCCAAACCCCTCCCACCGCTCACGCCCCAATTCAGACGCCATCCGCCGCCCGAAATGCTCGGCGAGGACCACCACGTCGCCGGTCCGCGCACGGAGAGGCGGCAACGTCACCACCTCGAACGACAACCGATCGAGCAGATCGGCGCGAAACTCGTGGCGATCGACCTTGTCCGGCAAATGCTCGTTGGTCGCGGCCACGATCCGCACATCGACGCGCATCGGCCGCGAAGAGCCGATCCGCGTGATCTCGCCATATTCGACCGCGCGCAACAACCGGTCCTGCGCCGCCATCGACAGCGTGCCGAGTTCGTCGAGGAACAACGTACCACCATCGGCTTCCTCGAACCGTCCGACCCGCGCCTTGGTCGCGCCGGTAAACGCGCCCGCCTCATGCCCGAACAATTCCGCCTCGATCAGCGTCTCGGGCAGCGCCGCGCAGTTCATGATCACCAGCGGCTGATCCCATCGCGGGGACAGGCGGTGGAGGCGCTCGGCAACCAGTTCCTTGCCGGTGCCCCGCTCGCCGATCACCAGCACAGGTCGGTCCAAGGCCGCCGCCCGCGATGCGCGTTCGAGTGCCGCCATGAACGTGCCGGATTCGCCGATGACCTGGGTGGTTCGCTCCATGGCGAAGATGTGGCGCGAATTCCCAACTCTTGGCAAGCTTGCGGGCGGCGCCCAACACGCAAAATCGCGCAAACCCCTGCAACTGCTCGATTTTCAAAACTGGCACGACAGATGCAATGCTGGAGGCAACCCGCCGAATAGCGGAACCAACCAACCTCAAAGGGGACCCACCATGTTCAATACCAACATCGCCCGCACCGTCGCCGCCACCCTCTGCACCATCGTCGTCAGCGCAACCTGCGTGCTCGGCGCGGTCGGTCCGGCCATCGCAACCAACGCGGCCCCCGTTGCGGTTCATACCGCAATCGTGGCCTAAGACCCCGACGGCTCGCTGAGAGCCTCGGGCCGACCCCTGGAGTAGGATTTACATGGGCATCTTTTCCCGCACCCGCGACATCGTCGCCGCCAACTTCGCCGATCTCATCGAGAAGGCCGAAGATCCGTCGAAGATGATCCGCATGATCATCCTCGAGATGGAGGAGACGCTGGTCGAGGTCCGCGCCTCCGCCGCGCGCACCATCGCCGACCAGAAGGAGATGCGCCGCCATATCTCGAAGCTGGAGCAGCTCCAGGACAACTGGACCGAGAAGGCCGAGCTGGCGCTGAGCAAGGACCGCGAGGACCTCGCCAAGGCCGCGCTCGTGGAACGCCAGAAGGCGTTCGACATGGCCGAGCAGCTGAAGGCCGAGGTCGGCGTGCTCGACGATGCACTTCGGGCGTCGGAAGAGGATATCGCGAAGCTCCAGACCAAGCTGCGCGAGGCGCGCACCAAGCAGAACGCGGTGCAGACCCGGCTGGAAAGCGCGAACAACCGGACGCGACTTCGCGAGATGTACAACGGTCCGAAGACGCACGAGGCGTTCAGCCGCTTCGAGATCCTCGACCGCCGCGTCGACGAAGCCGAGGGCCGCGCGGACGCGATGGGGCTCGGGGTCGTCAAGACGCTCGAAGAGGAAATCGCCGAGCTGCGCAGCGACGACAAGGTCAACGCCCAGCTCGCCGCGCTCAAGGCGCGCATGAAGAAGGACGACTGAGATGGATGACCTGACCCCCGTTCTCGTCTGCGCGGTATTGTTCATCGGGCTGCCGTGGGTGATCCTGCACTACATCACCAAGTGGAAGCAGGCGCCGCGGATCACCGAGGAAGACGAGAAGCTGCTCGACGAGATGCAGATGCTCGCCCGCCGCCTCGAAGACCGCGTGATGACCGTCGAACGGATCATCGCCGCCGACAATCCGGACTGGAAGCCGGGCCTCGGCACCACGCAATCGCCGTATCTGTCGGACCAGCAATCCGACCGCACTTCTGATCGGAGGAACTGAAATGTCCGGCAGCCGCACCCAATTCTACCTCGATAAGCAGAATGCCAAGTGGAAGGGCGTCTGCGCCGGGATCTCCGATTATACCGGGATCGACGTGCTCTTCGTCCGCGTCGCGATGGTCGTGCTCACGCTCGCCGGCGGCTTTCCCTGGACGCTGCTCGCCTATTGGCTGGTCGCCTGGATGGGCCATGCCAAGCCGATCGGGCTTTACGAGACGCCCGACGACGCGAAGTTCTGGCAGGGCGTGCGCTCGAACCCGAAGCGCTCGACCGCCGAGGTCCGCAGCAAGTTCCGCGACATCGACCGCCGCCTCGCCGACATCGAGACGCATTACACCAGCCGCAACAGCACCAGCCTCGCGGCAGAGATCGACAGCCTGCGCTGAGACGCGGCTTCTATTGGGAGACCGACGATGGACTGGGGTAAACCTTTATTTGTCATCGCGATCATCACGATCTCGATGGCGGGGTGGGTGATCAACAACTGGATCCGTGCACGACACGGTTACGCGCTGAGCGACGATTGGGGCAGGACGCTGAAGCGCGAGCCCAATGCCGAGCGGCAGGTCGAACTGCTTAGCAGCGAGAATGAGCGACTGACCGGGCAGGTTTCCCGTCTCGAGGAACGGATCGCGGTCCTCGAACGCATCGCTACCGATCCCGCCGAGCGTACCGCGCGCGAGATCGAAGCGCTTCGCCACCGCTAAGCCCACGACGTTGGAGAGTACCGATGAATCCCTTTTCCATGGTCGTCTGCATCGTCCTGATCGTGATGGTCGCCAGGGTCCTGACTGCCCGTTACCGCGCGATGGAAAACATCCCGCAGAGCCCGGTCGACAGCATCGACGCCCTGCGGTTGCGCGACGAAGTGCAGCAGATGAAGGAGCGCATCGAAGTGCTGGAGCGCGTGATCACCGACAACCACAAGAGCGTCGATCTCGACCGAGAGATCGAGCGGCTCCGCGACCGCTAAGAGGAGGCGGACATGATCGAACCCAACGTCTATATCACCCTGGCGCTGGCGAGCCTTGCGGGACTGGCGATGATCGTCGCCGGCGGGCTGGCGGGATGGCGCGGCTGGCTCTCGCTGCGGCGCATGGAGCTGGGCCAGATGCACGACGGCGGCATGCCGGTCGCGGTATCGACCGGATCGCGGATCGAGATCGCCGACCTGAAAGAGCGCATCAAGAAGCTCGAGGCGATCGCCGCCGGGGTGGATCTCTAGCAGCACGTGTGCCGGGGAGGCGTTTCGCAGCCCCTGGAAACCACCGCCACCGAACCCCTTGGCCATATGGCGTCCAGACTGGTTCCTAGAGGTCCCATTCTTGTAGATCGCGGTCTTGTAGACCGCTACACCAACCAGGACCCTCTCAAAGCCGCGGCAACGTTACCCCGCGCTGGCCCATATATTTGCCCGCGCGGTCGGC
Organism: Sphingomonas faeni; assembly: GCF_024273235.1. GTDB lineage: Bacteria > Pseudomonadota > Alphaproteobacteria > Sphingomonadales > Sphingomonadaceae > Sphingomonas > Sphingomonas faeni_A. The sequence goes on from NZ_JANBVH010000054.1 coordinate 6,539, forward strand.
GTAACTGACCTCGCACGGTTCGTTCCCCTTCAGGAACAGGAACTGGCATGCACCCTCGTTGGCGTAGATCTTGGCCGGCAGCGGCGTGGTGTTGGAGAATTCCAGCGTGACGTGGCCCTCCCACTCGGGCTCCAGCGGGGTCACGTTGACGATGATCCCGCAGCGCGCATAGGTCGACTTGCCGAGGCAGATCACCAGCACGTCGCGCGGCACGCGAAAATATTCGACCGTGCGGGCCAGCGCGAAGCTGTTCGGGGGGATGATGCAGACATCGGTCTTGCGGTCGACGAAGCTGTTCGCCGCAAAGTCCTTCGGGTCGACGATCGCGCTGTCGACATTGGTGAAGATCTTGAACTCGTCGGCGACGCGGGCATCATAGCCATAGGACGAGAGCCCGTACGAAATGCAGCCATCACGGCGCTGCGCTTCATGGAACGGTTCGATCATCGCATCGCCCAGCGCGCGCTCGCGGATCCAGCGGTCGGACATCACGGACATGGCAACTCCCTTTTTCGCAGGCGGCTTTCGCGCGGATGCCGCCCGACGGCAAGAGGGGCAGGTGGAAAGAGCGCAGGCGCGTCCTGCGACACGCCCTGTTTCGCGCACCGCGCGTTGGCTATTGATGCGGTCGGGCGGTGGCGTCACAATGCGGCGTCGCAATCGTCATGATCGGGCGCCATGATCGGGCGCCATGATCGGGACTGCGCCGTCGGAGCAAGCCCGGCGGCTCGAAGGGAAGCTGGCTTGAAGTTCATCGAGACACCGTCACCGAATTTCGACGACCGCACGCTGCCCATCACGATGATCGTGTTGCATTATACCGGCATGAAGGACGGCGCGTCGGCGATCGCTAGGTTGCGCGATCCCGAGGCGAAGGTGTCGTCGCATTACTTGGTCGAGGAGGACGGCACGGTGCTGCGGATGGTCGCCGAGGACAAGCGCGCCTGGCATGCGGGCAGGTCGCATTGGCGCGGGATCGAGGACGTCAATTCGGCGAGCGTCGGGATCGAGATCGTCAATCCGGGGCATGAGTTCGGCTATCGTCCTTTCCCGCCGGAGCAGATCGCGTCGGTCGTGGCCCTGGTCGCCGAGATCAAGGATCGGCACGAGATCACGCGCGGGAATATCGTTGGTCATTCGGACATCGCCCCAACCCGCAAACGTGACCCCGGCGAGCTGTTCCCCTGGCACGAACTGGCACGGCGCCGGCTGGCGTTGCCGCGGCCGACCAAGAACCTGATGGACCCGGGCTGGACCGAGGGTGGATTCTGCCTCGCGCTCGAGCGGTTCGGGTATGACGTCGAGAACCGGATGGCCGCGACGATGGCGTTCCAGCGGCGGTTTCGACCGGAGCTGGTCGATGGCGAGGTCGATGCGGAATGCCGTTGCATCCTGCTGGCGTTGCTTCTGCCGAAGCCGATGGGCGACGATTAGCGAACACGACGCTCCCCCCTCCCTGAAAGGGAGGGGTTGGGGGTGGGTCGGCCCGCTTTTGTCGCAAGCGCGCCGTGATGCGGAAACCTACCCACCCCCAGCCCCTCCCTTTCAGGGAGGGGGGAGCGTTGGGGGTGGAAAAGCGCGCGCGCTAAAAACGGGTGGTGCAACTCACCCACCCGCGCTAGGGCTCGCCTCGCCAGAGGGTCGGGCGGCCGCGGGTGTCTTAGACACGCGAGGAAAGTCCGGGCTCCGCGAAACGACGGTGCCGGGTAACGCCCGGCGAGGGTGACCTCAGGGAAAGTGCCACAGAGAGCAGACGGCCAACCCTCGGCTTCGGTCGGGGCGGTCAGAGTGAAAGGGTGCGGTAAGAGCGCACCGCGCGCCTGGTAACAGGGGCGGCACGGCAAACCCCACCGGGAGCAAGATCGAATAGGGGTGGCACATGGGCTTCGTTTCAGCTCGTCACCCGGGTTGATTGCTTGAGGCGGCGGGCAACCGTCGTCCTAGAGGAATGGTCGCCTAACTTCCGACCGAAGGGTCGGAAATGGACAGAACCCGGCTTACAGACCCTCTGGCATCCTTTCCCGAACCATTGCAGACTGCGACGAAATTACGTCGGGGGAAGTGATGCGTATCAAGGGGGTGGCGTTGTTGAGCGCGGGTGTTCTGGCAATAACCGCCGGACTGACTCCAGGCGGAGCGCAAACGCCCGCCGCGACGACGGTCCAGCAGGATTTTGACGCCGCCGCCGCACTGGATGCGAAGCCCGATCGCGCGCCTGCGCTTGCCGCCTGGGAAAGGCTAGAGGCCCGCACCAAGCCGGGATCGCGCAGCCGCGGCATCGTCCTGGTGCGCAAGGCGCCGACGCTGTTCGCGCTGAACCGCTCGGACGACTCGGTGAAGGCAGCGCGCGCTGGCCTGGCGCTGCTTCCGGCAGACGATGTTAGTCTAGCGGAAGATCGCACACGTGCCTTCCTGATCCTCGGTCAGGTGGCGACCGACACGCTCGACTATGCCGGTGCCGTCACCGCGCTCCAGCAGGCCGAGGCAAGCGCGATCAGCACGCCCGACAAGTTGGGCGCGATGCTCGCGTTGGTCACTCCACAGACCTTTATCGACCCCGCAGCCGCTGCCGCGACATTGGCGCGGAGCGATACGTTGATCGGTACGATGAAGCTCGACAAGGCGGTCACCGCCCGGTTTGTCCGTGCGCGGACCATCCTGAAGCTCAATACCGGCGATATCGCCGGCGCCCGCGCCAGCGCGTTGCAGGCGATCCGACTTCTCGGCGGCCTGGAGTCGGCCAAGATCGACGTGATGGACGCGTCGGCGCGCTCGGACGCCGCAATTGCGTTCCTTCTGAGTGGCAACGCTGACGAAGCGCGACGATACATGGCCTATACCGGCGCGGGGCGCCTGACGAAGGGATCGTTCGATCCGGCCGCGGAGATGCGGTCGCCGGATTGTGGCGGGGACGCCGGTCTGAAACCGCAGGACGTGGCGGTGGTAGAGTTCAACATCGCATCCGATGGCACGATCGATCAGGCGATGCCAATCTATGCCGCAGGTGGCGGCCAGGTCGCGCTCGAGTTCGCCCGCGCGGTCAAGGGCTGGTCATGGCCCGCAGAGAAGGTCCAGGCGATCCCCGCCTTCTATCGCTACCATGTGCGCGTCGAGATGCGCTGTTCGACCGCCTTTGAGCGCCCGTCGATCGACGACGGCTTGGACGGTGTGCTGGAGCAATGGCTCGCCAGCAAGGGTGTGACGGTCGCGCCCGAACCGAGCGGTCCGCAGGCGGCGGCGCTCGCGGGCCAGCGTGCCGAACTGGCATCGGCGACGGCGCAGTCGCCTAACGGTTTGCATACACTTGCTGCGCTGTACCGCCTGACGAGCAACCCCACCGTCGCGCGCGAGGAACGGGCCGCACTCTATGCCCGCGGTCTGGCGATCGCGAAGGCCAACGATGCGCCCCCCAGCGCGCGACTGACCTTCGATCTTCCGGGACGCCTCGATGCGGTGACCGATATCTGGAAACCGGGCGCATACGAACGCACTCTGACGCCGATGGTATCGGAGCCCGTTTACGCCAACGATCCCCAGGCACGGGCGGCGATCAGGCTGATGATGGTTGATGGCTCTGTGGCGCGGACTAGAAAATCCGACAAAAACGACACAGCGATCGTGACGCTTAGACAGGTGGTGGACGACAAGGCGTTGCGGCCGAACGATCCGTTGCGCGTCGGTGCGCTGATCCGGATTGCGTCGATCGAGGAGCGCAATGGGCAGATCGATGCGGCGCGGGCGACGTTTGCATCGAGCGGCCTAACGGCGAACCAGTGCGCAATCATGGACGCCCCGCCAAAAATGGTTTCGATGCCCGGCCCGGAGGCGTTTCCCATGGAGGCGCAACGTTGGGGTTTCGAGGGCTGGACGCAGGTCCAGTTTGACATCGGTGCAGATGGCAACGTGATCAACCAACGCGCGCTGCTGAGCTATCCGCCGTTCATATTCTCGGAGGCGGGGACCAAGTTCTTCACTAAGGCGAAATACGCCAAGACGTATCGCCCCGACGGTGGACTAGGCTGCGGAGCTACGACGAACCGGATCCACTTCATGCTGCCGAGCTAAGCGCTGGATCAATCCCCCAACCGCAGGGGGCGCCGAAGGCGGACACGTAACGGGGGGCTGACCGCCCCCCCTACGCTCGGCGAGTCCGGGTGCTCACCCTCGGCGGGGGAAGGTCGTCGAGGGCCGATCATGACGCTCCGCTAGCTTACACCAGCACCTTGTCCGGCCGGCCGACCTCTTCGAGAACTGTCTTCGAATCGATTTCCATCATCGGTTTGATCAGGCCGTCGCGAATGTCGTACACCCAGCCGTGCAGGAGCACTTCCTGCCCGCGGGCGAACGCGCCCTGGATCGTCGCGGTGCGCGCGAGCCGGATGAGCTGATCGCGGACGTTGACCTCGACCAGCCGGTTGACCTTCTGTTCGCGGTCGGGCTGCGCATCGATCTCGTCCGCATGGTCGTGCAGCACGCAGCGCGCGGTCGAGAGCCAGTCGTCCACGGCGCCGCTCGTACCGCCGTCGAGCGTCGCGCGGATCCCGCCACACGCATAATGGCCACAGATGATGATGTGGCGCACGCCCAGCACGTCGACCGCATATTGCAGCACCGACATCAGGTTCATGTCGTCGTCGTTGACGAGATTGGCGATGTTGCGGTGGATGAACATGTTGCCCGGCGGCGTCATCGTCATCTGTTCCGGGCTGACGCGGCTGTCCGAACAGCCGATCCACAGGAACTCCGGGTTCTGCCCGACCAGCTGGCGCTGGAAGAAGTCTGCGCTTTCCTCGATGATCTCGGCCGACCACGCCTTGTTGGCGAGCAGGAGCTGCTTATACTGCCTCATGCGAAACGGACCTCGGTCTGGGGGGCGTTGATCAGCTTCACCGTACGAAGCGCGAGATCGCCGCGGATCACCACGGTGATGCCACGGTATTGCGCGCCCTTGATGAACGCGTTGATGATGTCGACGTTATCGAGATCGACATAGCTGGTCGACGAGAGATCGATCAGCAGGTTTGCGTTGTCCGGCACGCGATCGAGCGACTTCTGCAACTCGTATTTATGGATGAAATACAGGTTGCGGCGGGCACGGACGAGGCAGTCCTCATCGTCGCAGGCGAAGGTGATCGCGGTGCGGAAGTTGCGCGCGACGACGAACACGAAGCCGACGGCGAGACCGATCACGATGCCCTCGAGCAGATCGGTGAACAGGATCGCCACGACGGTAACGACGAACGGGATGAACTGCGTCCAGCCCTGCTTGAAGCGCTCGGTGTAGAGCTTGGGTTTGGTCAGCTTGTAGCCGGTCGCGATCAGCACCGCGGCGAGTGCCGACAGCGGGATCATGTTGAGCACCGCGGGGATCAGCGCGACGCTGACCAGCAGCCAGAAGCCGTGGAGCATGGTCGACAGCTTGCTCTCGGCCTTCGCGTCGACGTTGGCGGACGAGCGGACGATCACCGAGGTAACGGGGAGGCCGCCGATCAGGCCGGACAGGATGTTGCCGCCACCCTGCGCCATAAGCTCCCAGTTCTTGTCGGTCGAACGACGGCGTGGATCGATCTCGTCGACCGCCTTGACGCTCAGCAGCGATTCGAGGCTGGCGACGATCGCGAGCGTCACTGCGCTGCTCCAGACGATGCCCATCGTGATCCCGGAGAAATCGGGAAAGGTGAACAGCGACGGGAATTGCGACAGCGTCTGCGTGATCGGGACCTGGACGAGGTGCGTCTCCTGCAGCTGCCAGTCGGGTTTCACGACGCCCAACAGCATATTGCCGAAGATGCCGATCAGCACGACGACCAGCGGGCCGGGGACGAAGCGAAGCGGTCCGTCCTTCGGCTTGGCGCCATCCCACCAGAACAGGAAGGCGAGGCTGAGGCCGGCGATCAGGATGGCCCCGGGTGTCACGCTGGCCGAGAGGCTCTCGACGATCCGTGAGAAGGTATTGACGCCGTTCGCGGTGCTGAATTCGAAGATGCCCACGGCTTCACGGTCGAAGCCGACCGCGTGCGGGATCTGCTTGAGGATCAGGATCAGGCCGATCGCGGCAAGCATGCCGGTGATCACCGACGAGGGGACGAACTCGCTGAGGATGCCGGCGCGGGTCAGCGAGAAGCAGATCTGGAGCACCCCGGCGAGCACGACGGCCATCAGGAACATCTGGTAGCTCGGCATGCTTTCGATCGCGGTCAACACGATCACCGTCAGGCCGGCGGCGGGACCGCTGACCGACAGCGGCGACTTGGAGAACAGACCGACGGCGATGCCGCCGACGATCCCGGAGATGATGCCCGCGAACAGCGGTGCACCCGATGCAAGCGCGACGCCGAGACAGAGGGGTAGCGCGACGAGCGCGACGACGATGGAGGCGGGAAGATCCGCGCGCCATGTGGTGAGCTTTGGAATAAGAGTCGGCACCGATGCTCCTGTCGCTAAGGTGTCGGCTGGGAATACGTCCGACCCGGACGCGTCTATCCATGCCACATGACAAATAGTTCATGTTCAGTAAGCGATGAACGGTGACTGACTCAAGGTGGAATGTCGCGGCACGGAAGATTGGCGTCGAACGGGTCCATTTCGGTGTCGACCGGCTAATAGTCGGTGCGCGGTTGCGTTGTCGGCGGGGACGCCTATCTCGGGCCGCTATGGCGAGAAGCACGACACGTTCGTCCGATTGGGGATTTCCGCGCTGGCGCGAGTATGGCGCGAGCTCCGAGGCGGTGACCGTTCGGCTGTGCGATCGGCATGGCTGCAACGAGCCGGGCAATTGTCCGGCGCCGAAATCGCCGAACAGCCCCGATCGCTGGTATTTCTGCATGCACCATGCCGGCGAATATAATCGCGGCTGGAATTACTTCGAAGGATTGAGCGCGGAAGAGGCCGCTGAGCGCGAGGCTGCCGAAACGCGGACCGCGGACGGCTACACCGATCCGAAGCATTACGCCTGGGCCGGGTCGGGCGACGGCAGCCGGTCGCGCGACGAGATGCGCGCGCTGGAGGTGCTGGACCTGGAACCCGACGCGACGTTCGAGGACGTCCGCGCGGCGTGGCGGCGGATGGCGAAGGCGAACCACCCGGATGTGCGGCCCGGCGACAAGGACGCCGCCACCCGGTTCCAGGGCGTGCAGGCGGCATATGAGGTGCTGAAAGCGGCCGAGGATCGGCGGACGTGGAAACCGGCGTGATCCGCGTTCTTGCTAGCCGCTGGCAGGGAAGCGTGCTGGTCTGCGGGAAATGTTCGAAGAAGCTTGGTGGCGGGTTCGGCGACAAGGGGCGCACGCCGCTGGTCAAGCTGTTGCGTCAGGCTCTCGGGGTGAAGAAGGGGCGCAAGGCGGATCGCGGGGTCGTCGAGGTCAAGTGCCTCGGAGTGTGTCCCAAGAACGCAGTGGTGATGGTAGACGGCGCTCGGCCCGAGCGATGGATGCTGGTCCCGGCGGGCGCGGATGCTGGCGAGGTGATGGCGACGTTGGGAGAGGGCTAGCTTGGGTTGGTGCCCGCTTCTGGCGTCATGGCAGCGACCTGCGCAGCAGCGCTTCACTCAGGCTGACGTGCCCTCACCTTCGCCGCCTTTGGCGTCTCTGGAAAGGGCACGACCGGGACTTGCTTGGGAGCGCGCCTTTGCGTTGGCCGAGCACCATTCAAATCTTCTCGTTCATCCTTAGGTCGAAGCCCGCTGCCCTGACGCTTGTCCGAAGAACGCCCTGCTAATTGCCGGTAGCGCTCGGCCTTGGCGATGAATGACAGTCGCGGTGGATGCGAGCGTGGCCAAATCCAGGTCGGTCCGTGCGATCCTCCCCCCGCCAGGGGACCAGGCACAGCCTGACGGAAAGGGAGGTCAGGGAGAAAAATCGTTGTATTTCGCACTCCCCATGATCCGCTAGCTTGGCGGGAAGCGACCGAAAATCCTACTCCGCGTACCGCTCAGCCGTTTCCCGGATCAAGGCGATCATGTTGGGAATTCCCTGCGTCCGGTTCGAACTCAGCTGCTTGCTGAGGTCGAACGGCGCGAGCTCCGCCTTGATGTCGGTCGCGACGATCTCGGACGGTGCCTGATCCTGGACCGTCAGCAACACGAGAGCGATGATCCCCTTGGTGATAGCCGCATTCGAATCCGCCAGGAAGTGCAGCCGACCGTCGTCGGTCGTCGTCGGATACACCCACACCGAAGCCGAACACCCACGCACCAAGGTCGCATCGGTCTTCAACGCATCTGGCATTGGTTCGAGTTCGCGACCGAGGTCGATCAGCAGGCGATAACGGTCGTCGGGTTCGAGGAAGTCATATTCCTCGCGGATATCGGTGAGCGTGGACATCGGCGATCGGTAGCGGGTCCCGGTCGGCGCCACAACTCCAGCGTCTCTCGCAGGGCCGTTACTTGCGCGATCTGGAAGCCTTCCCTTGCGGCGAGGAGCCGCGCGGCGCGGCGAAGCCAGTACTCGACCGGAACGGAGTCAGCATCGGGACCGTCACCACCGAATCTGAGCATCGATAGTACAATATGCGACGATCGCCGGGGACACTTGGCCCAAGCCACGCGTGAACGCCTGTTCCCGCACCTTGCCATCACGACTGGCTGGGCACGGAGCATGCCCCGAGACATGGATCAGCAGATCGTAGCGCGGCGGCCGAGGACCGAGCAACCCATGGGCGCACGCGCGTCACGGGTTTCCAGCGAACTCGAAAATGCGGGCTGGCGGGAAGAGGTATTTAGTCCCCTCCCCGCCAGGCCTCGATCAACGGGTCGCGATCTGCCTGGACTGGCGGGCCAAGGCGCGGCTCGCGAGATCATGCGACGAAGCCACGGCGCCCGAAGGCAGGTCCATCGCAACTGCCGGCCGCTCCAGGACCGCCGCATACAGCGCGCGGGCTTCCGAGTCGCGCCCCGTGCGCTGATACACCGACGCCAGGTTGAGCATCAGCTCGGGACGCTGCGGGAAGATTTTCCGCTCGGCGACGATGCGCTGTTCCGCCGCTGAGAGGTCGCCCGCCGCGATCGCCGTATAGCCGGTGCGGTCCTGGTTAGCGGACGGTGCCGCCAGCGCCGGCGTTGCCGCGCCAAGGGTTGCGAGAACGAACAGGACGGACTTGCGCATCTCTCATCTCCACTGACCTTCGCCGATCGGAAGGTTTCATTTTTGTGACAACAGTGTGTCACTTCGATGACTGTCATACAAGTACATTGATCAAGTTTCGCGGCGGTCGCCACGCGCGTCCCCTGGCCGCCGCGCGCAACAAAAAAGGGCGGCCCCGCAGGACCGCCCTTTGGACGTTCGATACTGTGCGCAAGACGACTTAGAAGTCGTTGCGATACTGCTCGTTGCCGATGAAGCCGAGCTTCGTGATCGCGGACCGCTTGATGACGGCCAGCGTACGATCGACCACTTCGTATCGCGCCTGCGGATCAGGCTGGAAGTGGAGTTCGGGCTCGGGCGTCATGCCGGCGGACTGATCCAGATACTGGCGCAGCGTGACTTCGTCGACCGGCGCACCGTTCCACGCGATAACACCGGCGGCATCGATCGAGATCTTGTTCTTCTCGGGATTGACCGGGTTCTGCGGCTGGTTCGGGCTGTTGACCGGAAGATCGACCTTCACCGCGTGCGTCTGGATGGGGATCGTGATGATGAACATGATGAGGAGAACGAGCAGGACGTCGATCAACGGCGTCATGTTCATTTCCATCATCGGCGAGCCATCTTCTTTGCCGCCGCTCATTGCCATTCTATGCTACTCCTAAATACGTCCGAGCGACCGTCAGCGTTCGGCATCAGCGTTCGGTGGTGCCGCCCGGGGGCGGTTCGGAGATGAAGCCGACGCGGGCGAACCCGGCCTGCTGCATCGTGTAGATCGTGGCGCCGATGCAGCGATACGGTGCGTCCACGTCGCCGCGGATATGCGCCTCGGGAAGCTCGAGACCGACAGCATTGGCACCGCCCTGACGTGCGATCTCGGCCTTCAGCTTGTCGACGCCCCTTTGCAGCAGCTCTTCATGAGTAACCTGTGAAAGGCCCCAATATACCTGGCACTGTCCGTTGGCCGAAGTCACCGACAGCGAGACATTCTCTGGCTTGGTCATCGTCGGATCGAAGCGAACCTCCGGGAGCTTCAGCTGCACCGCCTGGACCGCGACAGTCGTCGTCACCAGGAAGATGATCAGGAGCACGAGCATGACGTCGACCAGCGGCGTCGTATTGATGTCCGATATCGAACTCTCGGTGGAATCGCCACCAACACTCATCGCCATGTGCGAACTATCCTATCCATGTAATCGCCACCGGAACTGCCGGCGGCAATGAAGCGGGGCCGCTGAGACCAGCAGCCCCGCCTTTTCGCGTCTTAGTTGGCGCGCGGCACGCCACCGGTCTGGCCGGCGGTCGTGGTGGTCGTGACAGGCTTGGCCGCAACCGGCTTGGCAGCCGTTGCGATCGACGGACGCACGGCGCCGTTCGAGGCAAGGAAGCCCAGCACGTCGTTCGAGAAGGCCGACAGGTCCTCTGCGATCGACTTGTTGCGGCGCTGCAGCCAGTTGTACGACAGCACGGCGGGAACAGCGACGACCAGGCCCAGTGCGGTCATGATCAGTGCTTCACCGACCGGCCCTGCGACCTTGTCGATCGATGCCTGACCCGATGCACCGATCTTCACGAGTGCGCGGTAGATGCCGATAACCGTACCGAACAGACCGATGAACGGCGAAACCGAACCGACCGTCGCGAGGAAGGCGAGACCGCCACCCAGCTTCGAGTTGATCGCAGCTTCCGAACGCGCCAGCGAACCGTGCAGCCAGTCATGCGCCTCGACCGGATCGGTCAGCTTCGAATGCTGCTCCTGAGCGGCCAGGCCGTCGTCGACGATCTGCTTGTAGGCCGAGTTCTTCTCGAGCTTGGCCGAACCTTCGCGAAGGCTGTTCGACGACCAGAAGGCCTGACGGACGCGCTTGCCCTGGCCGATGATCTTCTGCTGCTCGAACAGCTTCGAGAACAGGATGTAGAACGAAACGACCGACATCAGCACGAGGATGCCGAACACGGTCTGCGAGATCAGGCCGCCTTCGCGAAGTGCGGCTTGCAGGCCGTACGGGTTGGCGTCGGCAGCGGCGGTCCCGGCCGCCGCAAGAATGGTGGTGATCATGATCGGTTAGTCCTCTGACTATATAGGTCTATATCTGAAACGAAAGCTGCGGCGGTGATGGCACCAAATTACTGGGGCGGGATCTTCCACGTCACGCGACGCGAAGAGCTCGACCGGATCGGGTTGCCCGCCGTGTCCATTGCCGGCGAGTAGCGACCACGCCGTGTGATCGCGGCGCAGGCGGCCCGATCCAGCGCAGACGATCCGCTCGACGACGTGACGCGGCAATTCTCGACGCGACCCTGGGTGTTGATATCCCAAGCGATCCCGACCGTGCCTTCTTCCTCGGCGCGGAGCGAACTCGGCGGATAATCGTCCGTCGACACCCACTGTGCGGGATCACCCTTTGCGCCGGCCGCCTTGCTGACGACTGGCGGTGCCGGTGGAGCTGGCGGAGCCGGCGGCGCGGGAGGCGCAGGCGGAGCCGTCGGCTGGAACCGAGGGATGATCGTCGACGTGGTGATCGCAGGCGCAGGCTGCGGTGTCACGACCACTGGCGGCGGCGTCACGACCGTGGTCGGGGGCGGCGGCAGGTTTGGCTGGTCAGGCGGCGGCGGCGGGGGCTCGTCGGGCGGAGGCGGCGGCGGTGGCGGCTCCACGTCGAACGTCGTCATCTTTTCTTGGGCCTTTTTCACGTACTGGTACGCGAGGCCCGTGACGAAAGCGTAGCCCAAGGCCGCATGAATCAGCGCGACGATCACGATCGCGACGATTTTGCCTCCGGACATCTTCTGGTCAGTATAGGCCATTCAGAAACGACACTCCCTTAATCTGCCTGCTCCGTACGTCCGTGTCCGTACCGGGTACGCGACACATACGTCTGCCGTTGGCCGGAATAACCACGGGGCATTCGCCAAGTCCTATCGCCACGTCATGCGACACGCAAACGCTTTGTCAGACGCAACAAACTTACAACCGCTAGATGGCAGAATTATTTCTGTATCGTTCAGCTTGGGTCGCGTAGCCTGTCGGCATGAATCCACTGTTTCACGTTACGGCTTCGGCCCTGTCGATCGCGCTCGTCGCGCTCCCCGTTCATGCCGGGCAGATGCCCCCACCAGCCCAGGTTTCTCCCGGTAACGCGCCGGTTTCGCGTGATGCGGTGCAGCAGGAAAGCGCCGGCGGGATCGGTTATGCCGACATCGCCGACCTGGTGCTGTCCGCGCCGGTGATCGCCGATGCCACCGTGCGATCGACCGCGAAGATCAAGCCCGCCGAAGCCCCGAACCTCGCGCCCGGTTTAGTCCGACTATATGTCGAGGTGGATGTCACGGCGCTGATCCGGGGGGCGGATGGGCTGCCGCCGCGAATCGGCTATCTGCTCGACGTCGCCCCCGATTCGGCGGGTCGCGTGCCGAAGTTCAAGAAAGCGCGCGTGCTGATCTTCGCGCGACCGGTGCCGGGCGCGGTCAACCAGGTCCAGCTGATAGCCCCCGACGCGCAGCTCGACTGGACGCCGACCGCCGATGCGCGCGCGCGGAAGATCGCCAGGGACGCATTGGCAAGCGACGCACCGCCGGTCATCACTGGGATCGGCAACGCGTTCCATGTCGCAGGCGCGCTGCCCGGCGAGGGCGAGACGCAAATCTTCCTGACTACCGCGGACCAGCGCCCGGTGTCGCTGTCGGTCCTGCGCCGTCCGGGCGAGCAGCCGCGCTGGGCGGTTGCGTTGAGCGAGATCGTCGATGAGTCCGCCGCACCGCCGGCGCCCGAGACGCTGCTCTGGTACCGGATGGCGTGCGCATTGCCGCCGACATTGCCCGAGCGGAGCACCGGGTCGCTGGAAGCCGCCGACGCGACGATCGCGCGCGAGGATTATGCCTATGTGCTGGCCGCGCTCGGCCCGTGCGGGCGGACGCGGAAGGTCTAGCGCCAATCGCGGAAGGACACGGAGCAAGGGTTGGCGTCTGCTTCCCCCTCCGTCTGGCAAGCGCCAGCCACCTCCCCCTTGCGGGGGAGGATCGCTTACAGGTTGCGCGAGTGAATTTCGAGCAGTTGGCCCGTGGTCGAGGGCGCGTTTTCTAAAAACGCGATAGCCGCATCGACGTCAGCGGGATCGCCTCCCTCCGCCAGCACCACCGCGTTCACCCGAGTCGCAGGCGCCAACTCCACCGCAAGCGGGCCGATTGCAGCCTTTGCCTGAGCCATCGCCAGCGCATCCAGCGTCGCCGGAATCACGACCACGCGCGACTCGCCAGCCGCCCCCCGCACCAGCGCGGCGATATCTCCACCCGGTTCGCCACCCGGTTCGAGCGTCAGGCGCATGCGGTCAACGGCGGTGGCGGACGAGAGTCACGCCGATCGCCTCGTCCGCCTCGGCGATCGCCAGCTTCACGATCTTCACCTTCACGCGCAGCACCCGCGCATCCTGCAGGAACAGCGTCTCGCATATATGATCGGCCACGCCCTCGATCAGCGTGAAGTGCACGCCCGGCGGCAGCGCGGTGGTCGCCGCGTTCTTCAGGTCGAGGTAATTCTTCGAGGCCGACAACGGCGTATCGGGCTCGAACCGCTTGGGGCACACCATGTCGACGGTCAGCGAGATCCGCAGCGGCTGTGGCAGGTGCGTCTCCTCCGAATAGATGCCGGTCAGGACCTGCACTTCGAGATCGTGGACTTCGAGTTGAAGACTGTCTTCCATCGCCGCGCCTCTAGCAGACGCGCGGCGAGATGAAAGTCGGGTCTTCGCAGTGAGACGCGCTGCCCAGCAACTTACGCAATCCTCCCCCGCCAGGGGGAGGTGGCGCGTAGCGACGGAGGGCGAGGACACGGAACAGCGGTGATCGCTTACCTCCCCCTCCGTCTGGCAAACGCCAGCCACCTCCCCCTTGCGGGGGAGGATCGTGGTGGTCCGCCCTCGATCACTCAGAGTAGCGGCGTTTTCACCGCGAGCCCCCCACCCCGCCGGTTATCCTTGCGTTCAGCCGCACCGAAGTTAAAGCGCGCTGCCCCCATCGCCCGCGCGCCGTCGCTCGGCACGTCCGGGGGCAGGAGATGCCGTGATCACTCTCGTCCCCCTCGACAGCATCGATCCGGCCATGGTCGAGTCGCTCCTCGATCGCGCGTTCGGGCCGGACCGGTTTCGCCGCACCGCCTACACGATCCGCGGCGCTGGCGAGGCGATCGCCGCCCTCAGCTTCGCGGCGATCGAGGACGGCGCCCTGGTCGGCTCGATCCAGTGCTGGCCGATCGCGCTGATCCAGGACGGGGTCGAAACGCCGCTCGTCATGCTCGGCCCGGTCGCGGTCGAGCCGACCCACCAGGGCGACGGGATCGGCCGCCGCTTGATGACGCACGCGCTCGACGCAGCAGCCGCGCACGGCCTCGACGGCGCGCTGATGCTGATCGGCGACCCCGATTATTACGGCCGCTTCTTCGGCTTTACCGCCGATCGCACCGCGCATTGGAGCGCCCCCGGTCCAGTCGAGCGCCACCGCCTGCTCGCACGCGGCGACGCGGTCCCGAACACGCCCGGCATGCTCGGTGCACGCGTGCCGGTTACGATACCGGTCACCGCATCCGCATAAGCCGCCGCTTTACCTAGGCCCCCTGCCCGCCTAGTCCGCCGCCATGCCCATGGATCCCATCCCCGATATCGCCTCCTTAAGTCTCGCCGAGATCGCCAAGCTCGTCGAGGAAGCCAAGCTCCCGCCGGTCGAGAAATGGAACCCGACGCATTGCGGCGACAGCGAGATGCGGATCGCGCGCGACGGCACCTGGCATCACCAGGGCTCGCCGATCGGCCGCCCGGCGATGGTCCGGCTGTTCTCGACGATCCTGCGCCGCGAGGCCGATGGCAGCCACGTCCTCGTCACGCCCGTCGAAAAGCTCGATATCGAGGTCGAGGATGCGCCCTTCATCGCGGTCGAGATGAAGGCGGAGGGCACCGGTCGCGACTCGAAACTCGCCTTCCGGCTCAACACCGGCGATCTCGTCACCGCGGGTCCCGAGCACCCACTGCGCTTCGTCGAGGATAATGATGGCCCGCGTCCGTATCTTGTCGTGCGCGGCGGAATGGAGGCGCTGGTCGTGCGCTCGGTCTATTACGAACTCGCCGAGCGGGCGATCGCGGACGGTGCGACGACACCGGGCATCTGGAGCGACGGGGCGTTCTTCCCGCTGGGGCCTGCCGCATGAGCTTGACGGAACGGCTGACCGCGGCGCTAGCGAAGGGCGCCGGCTCGCACATGATCCTGCTGACCGGCGACCAGCATGACGGCGACCTCACCGCAGCCGACACGCTGCTCCCCGCCGCGGTGCTGATCGCGGTCACCGATCGCGCCGATCCCGGCGTGATCCTGACCCAGCGCACCGACACGATGAGCCGCCACCCCGGTCAGATCGCGTTCCCCGGCGGCCGCATCGACCCCGGCGAGGACGTCGTCACCGCCGCGCTCCGTGAAGCCGAGGAGGAGATCGCTCTCCCCCGCGACGAGGTCCGGGTGATCGGCGAGGCGGACAGCTACCGCACCGTCACCGGCTTCCAGGTGACGCCGGTGATCGGCATCATCCCGCCCGACCTGGTCTTCACCCCGAGCGAGGCGGAAGTCGCCAGCGTCTTCGAAGTGCCGCTCGCATTCCTTCTCGACGAGGCGAACCATGTCGAGGCGACGCTTGAATGGCAGGGCCATGACCGGCATTATTACGAGATCATGTGGAACGAGCGCCGCATCTGGGGCGCGACCGCCGCGATGATCGTCAATCTCGCCCGTCGCCTGAGGTGGTCTTGATACTCCCGGCCGCGCCGTGGCGCGATCGTGACGGTCTCGAAGCCCTGACCAGGGTTCTCGGCGCGGCCGAGGGCGAGTCCCGCTTCGTCGGCGGCGCGGTGCGCGATACGCTGCTCGGGATCGACGTCGCCGATGTCGATATCGCCACACGCTTGCCCCCGCAGGAGGTGATCGAGCGTCTCCGAGACGCGCGGATCAAGGCGGTCCCGACCGGCCTCGCGCACGGCACGATCACCGCAGTCACGCCCGCGGGTCCGGTCGAAGTAACGACGCTGCGCCGCGACGTCTCGACCGACGGCCGTCACGCGATCATCGCCTATACCGACGACTGGCGCGAGGATGCGGCGCGGCGCGACTTCACGATGAACGCGCTCTACGCCGATCCGGCGACGGGCGAGATCTTCGACTATTTCGGTGGCCTCGACGACCTCGCGGCACGACGCGTGCGCTTCATCGGCGACCCGTTGCAGCGGATCGCCGAGGATCACCTGCGCATCCTCCGCTTCTTCCGCTTCCACGCACGGTTTGGCACGACGATCGACGAAGCCGGGCTGGAAGCCTGTACCACCCGCGCGAACGATCTGATGGCACTTTCCCGCGAACGCGTGGCGAGCGAAGTGCTGAAACTGCTGGTCGCCGCCAACGCGGTGCCGGTGGTGGCCTTGATGGTCGAGCGCGGCATTTTCCGCGCGGTCCTGCCCGAGATCGACGTGGCGGGTGCGGAGCGTCTCGCTCTCCTCGCCGAGCGTGAGACGGCGGCGGGTATCGCCCCCGACCCGATCCGCCGTCTCGCCATGACGATCGCCCCGGCTGCGGCCGAAGCGGTCGGCGCGCGGCTGAAACTGTCGAACACCGACCGCAAACGCTTGATCGCCGCCACCGCCGGGCCCGGCACCGAAGGCCCGCAGGCGCTCGCCTACCGCGCCGGCATGACCGTCGCGATCGACCGGCTGCTGATCGCCGGCGAGGACGTTTCCCCGATCCGGGACTGGACGCCTCCCGCCTTCCCGTTCTCAGGCGGCGCCCTGGTGGAACGCGGTCTGCGCAAGGGCCCGGACGTCGCGGCGATGCTGCGACAGGTTGAAACGCAGTGGATCGCGGAGGGATTTCCGGGTGCGGACCGCGTCGCGGTCATCGCAGACGAAATGGTGGCCGACGCGCTGAGTTGCTGAAGCGCTCAGTTGCCAAGCTGCCAAGCTGCTAAGCTGCTAAACTAGCAAATACCGAACTGCTGGCGCGGCTAAATCGGCAAGCGCCGACGCCACC
>NZ_JANBVH010000055.1 GCF_024273235.1 Sphingomonas faeni
CCAAGCGCGAGCGTGAGACTTAGCGAAACGGGCTCCCGACCCGCGCGGCCATTCGCCGCGTTCGCAGCGGCCTGCGCATCCGCCTCGTTGGCGTAGACGCGCGACAGCGTTTTTGCCCCCTCGACCTTCCCGGCCACAAATTGCTCGCGCTTGCCGGATTTCCGGTCGTGCCACGTCGCCTTCACCCCCGGCACGTCGTCGCGCTTCTGGCGGCTGAACTGGTGGGCATCGCCGTCGCGCCGCGCGATGGTGACGGTCGCTATCGGTTTGCCGGACGGCGTCGTGCCGGCGGCGATCGGCGAGACGATCAGCACGCCGCGCGCGATCTTCGCCACCGCGCCGCGCTCCCGGCCGAGGCGGCGAAGGAAGGCGAGGTCACTTTCGCGGTTCTGCGCCTTTGCCGTGACCGCGATGTCGGCGAGGCTGGCCGCGCAGCGCGGTGTCAGCTGGTGCCGCTCGGCGATCTCGGTCACGATCGCGCCGAGCGTCGTGCCGTGCCAGCTCTTCTCGCGCCTGGTCTTCAGTTCGCTGGTGAAGTCGGCCGATCGCGCGCGGATCGTGATCAGGTCGGGCGGGCCGCCGTGCCCGACCTCGTCGACGATGAACCATCCCTTGTCGACCAGGCCGGGCGTGACGTCGCTACCCTGCTTCCAGCCGAGCCAGACGTGGATCTTCGCGCCCGTCGGCGGGAGGGCGACGGCGCCGTCGGTGTCGTCGATGACGAGATCGAGCTGGTCGGCCTCCTCGCCGCGCTTTTCGGTGATGCCGAGCGAGACGAGGCGACGGCGCGGCGGGCGGCCATTGGCTTGCGCGACGCGGCCTTCGAGCAGCGGCGTGATGTCGGTGCCGTCGACGACGACGCGGACGGCGGCGATGTTCGCGATCATGCGACGTCGCTGTCGACGCGCAGGAGGTCTATCGCGAAGTCGATCTGGCGCGGCGTGCCGTCGGGGAAGAACGCCTTTCCGCGATCGTCGATGCCGGTGATGACGAACGCGCCATAGACATAGCCGAGGCCGTCGACGAGCGACCAGGCGTCGCCGGTGTCGGCCATGCGGCGCAGCTCGTCGATCGACACGCGGCCGTCCGCGATCTCGGCATAGACGGTGCCGGGCAGGGCGATCGTCTCTTCGCCGGGGCCGGTATATTGGGTCGCGTCGCGCGCGCCGATCCGCGTGGACGTGGCGTGGCGCCAGTTCGCGCGGCGCGCCAGCTCGTTGAAGGCGAGCGTCTGGATCGAAAAGGGGAACAGGCCAAGCGCGAGCAGCATCAAACGGTCTCGTAATCGGGGGTGTCGGCGAAGGACGATCGGCGCCGCGCGGCCTTTTCGCGGTCGCGGCGGTCCAGTTCGTCGGCGACGGCGCGGGCGAGGGCTTGCGAATCCTGTCCCGGCTGCTGGTGGATGTGGATGGTGTAGCTGCGGGGTGCCGCGCTGGCCGCGGCGGACGGTATGGAGGCGGCGCCGGCGGCCCCTGACATCACCAGCGCCGGGATCGCGCTGCCGGTGACCATTGCGGCAGTAAGGCGACTGGATAGGCTATCCATCCGCCTGACGGGCTCGCCTTCCTGCGCGGCGATACCGTTCGTCAGGCCGTCGACGATGTGCCCACCGAAGCCCATGAAGACCCGGCTTGGCGACTTGATGCCGAGCGCACGTCGGAAGGCGCCGGAAGCCGTGCTGGCAACGATCGTTACGGCAGAGACAACCCAGCGCAGCCCGCTCAATAGCCCGTTGACCAGGCCCTGCATCATGTGGCGACCGGCTTCGGTAAGGCGTGCCGGCAGTTGAACGCCGAACAGACTGAGCAGGGCCGCGACGCCGCTGTAGACCAAGCCTACCGGACTGAAGTTGAGCAGCATGCCGGCGACACCGGCAATGCCATCTGCGAACCCTGCCTTGATGCCGTTCCACACGCCACCGAACCACCCGCTGATCGCGCCCCAGTTTGCGTAGATCAGGTAGGCTGCGGCGCCGATCGCGACGATACCGGCGACCACACCAAGGGCAATGCCGATTACTGGCAGCATACCGATACCAAGCGCGCCAGCGGCGAATGCCAGTGCGGAGAACGGCGCAACCAGGCCAGCGATGACGATCGCACCGCCGCCTAAGATGAAGAACAGGCCGGCAAATGCCGCGGCACCTACCGCGATCGCCTTCGTCGCGTTCGGATATCGGTTGGCAACATCGCCGATCCATGTTGCGAACGCATTCGCCCGTTCAACGACCGCGTTCACGGTCGGCAGCAGCTGCGACCCAAGCGTAATAGCCAGGGTGGTCGCGTTGATCTTTAGCTTCTTGGATTGCTCGGCCGAGTCCTTCATGCGATCGGCGAAGTCGCGATCCGTCGTGCCGCCAGCCTTCGTGGCCTCAGCACGGATCTTCCGGAATTCCTCCATGTTCTGGATCAGGGGGCGAAGGCCCTGCTGCACCTGGGCGTCTTCGAACAAATACCCCAGCTTCGAGAGGTCGCCTTTGAGCGTCTTGTTCGTCAGCTCCGCGATAGCTTCAAGTGGTGTCTTCCCCTCGCTGTACGCCTTTTTCAGTGCCTTCGGGAGATCGACGCCCATCTTGGCAAATGCTTTGTTCGTCGACGGCGACGCGATCTTCTGAAGGATGTTCGCGAGGTTCGAGCCGGCAGATGCGGCGTCGCCGGCACCCTTGCGAGCGATCTGCAGCCCGGCAGCGAGATCCGCCACGGCACCGACGCCCGTTTGGCCTAGGCCCTGATACGCGGCCGTCAGCGCCGGGAAATACTGCGCCATATCCTTGATCTCGAACGCGCCCGCCTTGCCGGCGCTGGCCATAACATCGATGATCTTGCCGGTCTGCGCGACTGGCACCTTCAGATTGTCGGTGGCGGCAAATGCAGCGGCGGACAGGTCCGAGATCTCGGCTTTGTACGCGGTCGCCGCGCGGCCGATCGGCTTCATCATTGCGACCGCGTCGGGCACCTTGGCACCGAGACCCGAGAGCGCATCGACGCCGGCTTGCAGATCGGCGGGCATCTGGTTGGCAGCGCGCGCCGAGACGAGCAAGTTGCGACCAAACTGATCCGATGCTGCGCGCGACAGATCAGCTTTCTGGCCGATGTCGGTCATCACCGACTGATAGTCCTGTGCGGCTTTGATGCTGCGGATCAGCGGCGCCGCCATAGCCACCCCGGTGCCAATCGCCGCGGCACCACCGGCCGCGAGCCCGGTCGCCATGCCCTGCGTACGCGAGAAGCGCGCGCGTCCTGCCGCCATACGCCGCTCGCGATCGGCGAGCCGCCCGACATC
Organism: Sphingomonas faeni; assembly: GCF_024273235.1. GTDB lineage: Bacteria > Pseudomonadota > Alphaproteobacteria > Sphingomonadales > Sphingomonadaceae > Sphingomonas > Sphingomonas faeni_A. The sequence continues at coordinate 3,283 of NZ_JANBVH010000055.1, forward strand.
GGCCGTCTGCTGGACAATCGTGCGGTTGGTTTCGACCGCCTCGGTACGCAGCCGGCGCTGATGGCGCGAAAGGTCGTTCGTGTCGATGCCGGCAGTGTGGAGGCGCAGCGACATTTCGTGGAGGGACTGCGCCTGCTTGCGCTCTGTCGTTTCCAATGTCGTTGCCTCGCGTTCTGCCCTGGCGAGCGCGCGGGTCAGAGCCGCGGTCGGTTTGTCTGCCTCGGCGATCTCCTGCCGTAAACCCGCCATGCGTGTGCGCGCCGTTGCCAGCGCGATCCCGGTATCGCCTAGGCCGGTCTTCAGTTTGCGGAAGCCAGCGATATCGCCCTGCGCGCGCTCTATCTCGCGCAGGCTGTCGCGTGTCAGCTTGAGCGCCTGCGCCGCCTTGGTCGATCCACCGGCGATGGTGCGCAGCGGACCGGTGACACGGTCACCGGCCTCCAGCAGCATGCGGATGCGCAGGTTACGATCCACGGGTCTGTCCTTCGGGGTTGTGGCGGCGAGCAGCGCGTGTGCGCCACTGCATCAGGTCGTGGATTGACAGCGCGTCGAGCGCGTCAGGAGGCCAGTGGAAAACGAAGGCGATATCCGCCATCGCGTCCTCTACATGCTCTGGGAGAGCGCCTCCTTGGTCGCAGTCGGCAGCAAAAAATCGACAAGCACCCCTGCGATCTGCGTGATGTCGGCGGGATCCATCGCATCGACCAGGTGCGGGTGGAGGATCGGCTGCGTCACGCGCGGCGCGACGAGGGCCACCTGATTGTAATCCATGCGGACCAGGCCACCGATGTTTGCGCCCCGTAGCGCGCCGCCCATCGGCTTCCGCACATGGATCACCGTGCCGGCGGACAGCACGACCTTGTCGGCGACGACGATGTCATATTCGAGAGTGAAGTCACCCGGTGCGGCAAGGCCGGGGGTCGCGTTGTCGTTCTGGTTGTCCATCGTACGTTTCCTGTCAGGTCCTATAAGTTGGCTGGGTCAGTGCGCCGGGGCGACGGCGCGGCCGGCGGATCGCGGTCACGCCGCTACAGGCCCATCGCGGCGCGATGGTCGGCCATCAGGTCGACGCCACCGACGATCTCGATCATGCCGAGCACATCGATCTCGACCTCGACGACACCGTTCCACGTCAGCTTGAAATAGCTCAGCTGGCTCTTGACCTTGAACTCGGTGTCTTCGCCGGGCTTCCATTCGCCCATGTCGATCTCTTCGTGGCGGCCGCGGGTGACGATCTCGACCACGTCGATCGCGCCGCTGTCATCGTTCTGGAACGAGCCGACGAAGCGCTGCTGCACACCCGAGATGTTGAGCATGCCGTGCTGGCGCAGGATCTGGCGCATGGGACCGCCGTAGGTCGCCTCCATTTCCAGCGCCTCGCCGCCCATGTCGACCTTGACCGCGCGGCCCATGCCACCGGCGCGGTAATCCTCGAACTTACGCGCGAGTTTGGGGGGCGTGATCGATACGGTTTCGCCGATAAAGGCCTCGCCATCGTTAAACATCATCGTCTGCTTGAGCTTGCTGGGGAACGCCATCGCGTCAGCCTTTCGTGCGGGAGGTGGGGTTAGTTGCCGGCGACGAGGCTGGCGAAGTCGGCGAAGAACTCGTCGGAGATCTCCTGCTCGAGCCCGAGGGCCTCCAGCGGCGGCACGAAGGTGTAGCGGTAGCCGATGAGCAGCTTGCCGGCTTTCAGTTGGTCGACCGGGTTCCTGGCGCCGTCGAACAGCGCGACGGCACCGAGGATGCGGCCGCCGCGCTTTTCCTGCCGGAACTTCTCGTTGATCTGCTCGACGATGTCCTTTGCCAGGCTGGGCAGCAACGGCTTGTCCATCGCCCACACCAGGCCGAGCGCCACAGTATCGGCGAGGATCTGCGCGGTGCGGCATGCGCTTTCGAAGACGAAGTCGCCGTCGGCGATGGCGCAGGTGCGATTGCCCCAGAAGCGCAGCTCGCCCGCGATGCGAACGACGGTCACCAGATCCGACGCGTTCAGCACGTTGGCGTCGCAATCGGCGTCCTGAATGTCGAAGGTGACGTCCGCCGCGAGGCCGTCGATGTCGGGCAGCGCGACGTTGGACAGCGTCTTGTGCCAGCCCTGCGTCTGGTCGATTGCGGCGCGTGCGCCCATCGCCACCGCGGCGACCGGCACGCCGATGCTCGCACCGTCCGCACCGTAGGGCGCGGTCACGCCTGGCCAGAGCAGCGTCAGCTCGCGCGCATCGGGGAACAGCGCGCGGTGGGCGATAGCCTCGCCGCGATCGTCGCCGACCGCCATCGCATAGACGCGGGCGCGCAGGCGCTTGGCGACGACGACCAGCGCCTTGGTCACCAGTTCAGACTCAAGCCCCGGTGCGCCGATGATGCGCGGGTGCAGGTTCAGCTGCGTAGACGCGGTCAGCAGCGTCTGCATGCCGGTCTTCACGCCCGCGACGTCCGTGCCGATCACGGCGGTTGCAGTATCGGCGGGCGTAGCACCAGGCGACACGCGAACGACGACGATCGGCGCGGTGACCTGACCAGCGATAGCGATCAGGGCGGCGCGCAGCGTGCCGGTTGCGCCGGCCTCTTCGATCGCGTCGTCGAGGTTCGTGACCTTCACCGCGGTATCAAGCGGGAATGCGCCTGCGACGGCGTCGGGCGCGGTGGCGACCAGGCCGATGACGGCGGTGGCGACGGTCGCGATCGAGCGGGTCGTTTTCTTGACCTCGGTGACGTTGATACCGTGGAGGGAGCTCATGTGCAGACCTTTCAGGCGAGCGCCGACAGGGCGCGGATGGTGGACGAGATCGAAAATGCGGGTGCGCCAGGGACGTCGGTGCGACGGCCGGTGATCGTGAGGATCGCCGACTGCGGCAGTTTTCCGGGCGAAAGCACGATGCGGGAAAGTCGCGCGCGCCCTTCTTGACGAAGCAGCGCGTGCGCCGCGGCGGCAATGATCCGGACTCGGCCGAGTTCGTGATTCGGCTGGTCGATAAGCTTCGGAATTTCCGAACCGTACTCGCGCCGGCCGACGCGCGTGCCGACCGGTGTCCCAAGTATGTCGTCGATCGACTGCCGAAGGTGATCAGCGCCCGCCAAGCGCGTGCCGGTATGACGATCCATGCCGATCATTGCGGCTTGCCTGAAAGACCGCCGCCCGGCTGGACGCCGAGATGCATGTGATCCTTGAGGCTCTTGCCGGCACCGACAACGTCGGTCTCTGCGGTGATCGTGCCGGTCGACTTGATGTCGCCGTCGACCGTCAGATTTCCCTTGAAGGACAGGCCACCAGCGGCGTCGATCCGCACGGTCGCGCCACCGGGTAGGATTGCCGTCAGGGCATGGGTTGCTGGATCGTAACCGATCCGCGCGCCGTCCTCGTATTCAGCCACCGAGGAAGCGTCGTTCGCCGGGTGCGGGTGGGCGTCGCTCGACAGGCTACCGATGATCACGCCGCGGGCGGTGTCGGCTTCGGGCGCGAGGACCATGACCTGTTCGCCGATCGCGGGTGGCGACCAGGTGCGCGTCGATCCGGCACGGCTGGCAAGCCACGGAATATCGCCCGTAGTCAGTTCGTCGGCGAATGCGACACGCGCGGTGCCGGCGGCGTGGTCGACCGATACGACCACGCCTTCGCGCGCTAGATCGCCAATAAGGCGCTGGGTGTCGGTAGTGCCGGCCATAATGGCGACCATGCGCGGGACGTTTGCAGAGGCGAGGGCGCGCTCTTGTAGAAACGTTTTCTACAAGAGCGCGGGCAGCTAGCCGGCAGGGTTCCTGCCGCTAATTGCGAGGCTCGTCACACGGGCTTGAGGCGGTCAGCCTACCCGTTTTCATCAGCATTTTTTCGGGTAGGCTGGCCGTCGCATTGCTCACGACGTTTGATATCTGAAGGCGCTAACCAAACATGCGTCGATGGCGGCGCTTTCTTTCCGGTCGGCACTGCTCGGCCCGCCCCTAGCCCCCTGGGGCGGGCCGTTATCCCGCGCGAGCTTTGATGCCGTTGCCATAATTTATTCCTTCCAGTTTGGACGGGTGCCGGTTAGATCGCGGTGCCGGCCTGCTCCTGCCGGAGCGGCCCGGCCGGCCCGCCTGCCTCCTGATAAAGTCGGGCGGGCCGTGACCCCCTCTGATCGCCGCCGTGGGGCGCACCTCACCATTGCCGTGATGCGGTTCAGCCGACGCCAGACGTCAGCGGGCAGGCGTTGGTGCAGGACGTTCACGAGCAGCGAGCCCTTGTAGATCAGCAGCGTCACCGCGAGCGCCGCGCCGGCATCGGGAAGGCGTAGAGCAACGCGCCAAAGCCCCCGAAGAGATACAAGATCAGGTCGCTCATACGCCCCTCCCTAAATTGTTGATTTGTGATTCCCCGAGGGCGGCGGCGATCACGGCCCGGATGGGCGGTCTGCGCGATACCGCATGGCTGTCGCGGTCATGCGTCATCCCTTCCCGCGACCGTATGAGTCGCGATGGTGCTGGTGATTGTTGATGTCGTCGGAGATGCCGCGCCGATGCGGCAGATTAGGGTTGCCCCATCACCCCGCCTGCGATGCGCCTGGGGTTAGGTGAGCGCTATGGCTGAAAGGCGTGCGATCACCCGTTAGCCGGGGGCTGTGTCGCCGACCTTCACACCCCTCGGTCCCGGATCGATGATCGCCTGTCCGTCACCCAACGGGTAATCAACGAACGCGTCCAGTTCGAACACAGCGGTGACGGTGCGAGTCTCCGTGTCGAATATAGCTACAGTGCGAGGTTCCATCTGCTGATCCTTTCTTAGAGACGCGCAAGGAGTCCGGCTGTTGCCGTAACTGAGTCACGCAGCTTGGCGAACATGCCGGCCTGTCCAGACGCAATCGTGTGAACGTTGTCAGGCAAGTTTGTGATGTTGGCGGCGAAGGCGTCGGCAAAAGACACATAGAGGGTGTTCGAAAGCCCATCCGCATAGGTTGCCTCCCATGCTCGCAGCGGCTGCATGACGCTGGCCTCAATTGCGTCGAGACGGGGCGGCGGTCCCATAAGTATCAGGGGCTGAGTCGGGTACATCTCGCGCAGCCCAGCAACGAGGGCAGGCAAGCCCGTTTCTGTGGATTCGAAGTCTGCTAGCACCGTTTCATTCGTGCCAAGCATGACCATGATCGCATCCGCCTGCAGGATGTCGAACTGGCCGCACTTCAACGCAATTACCGCGTGAGATGTCTTCCAGCCGCCATCGCCTTTGACCACACGCCGGTAATGCTTGCCGATTGAGCGAAGCCACCGCTGGAATGCAGCGTGCCAAAAATCGTAACCATACACAGGCGTGCCGAGGATGGTCGTATTCGAAAGACTGTCGCCAATTACGAGCATGACCTTCGGGGCTTCGAACGCGAAGTCATTGGTGAAACGCTGAGAATGGAAACCCGCTTCGAAGTTGAATGTATTCGTGCCCGCGCCGGTTGCTACAGCAGTTCTGAGGACGAACGATATGCTTTCTTTTTCACGAACATATTCGAAAATTTCTACTATGGTGGCACGTCCCGGCCCCACTTTCAAAGGGGCAATCCCCGGCGATGCCGCGTTCGCAATGAGATTCGCATTGCCCCGCTGCATATGGACGAGAACCTCGATATCGGAGGTCAACGCAAGGGACGTCACGTAAAGTGCCTGCCCCAAGCCCGGTCCGATAGCGCCCAAAACAGTGCCTACGGCGACTGCTGCGCTGGTATTCGCGTAGGTGATGCGCGTGTTAGTAGCTTGAAACCCTTCGCGCGCTGCATTGCTTTGAAATGATGCCGAAGCACCGCGCCCTGCAGTCGTAGCTCGCGCTGCGGCCAAGCCGGCCCCCAACGCAGCGCCGGCCAACTCCTGAGCATCCGGATCGAACGCCATTAGTTGTACCCCCGAATGAGAATGGTCGCGGTGCCGGCGAACTTCAGGAAGCCACCACCCTTGAGGCCGTAGAAGCCGAGGGCGAGGGGGCTGACTGCAGCAACGCCGGATGCCGTTGCGTTAATCGCGGCATAGGCGGATTCATCGGCCGACCTGGTGAACGTGGCGATTCCTGCACCGGTGACTTGGATCTCGACGCCGGCGTAGTTGCGCATGTCGATCGCCGTCGCTGGCGCCCATGCCGCCCATGGCTTGATGAGAGGGAGCGTGCTCAACGTACCGGCGAGCAGCGCGCGAACTGCCTCCACCTTGTCACGGACGAGGGTCAGGGTGGCATCGAGCGCGATGGCCCCAAAGGCATTGCGAAGGGCCATTACTGTCCATCCTCGATCGAGAGTGAGATATCGCCGCCCGAGGTATCCCACCACGCGTAAGGGCCGGCATGGTCAGGCTGGGTGGGCTGTATGAAGACTGGCGGCTGGAGGCTGCCAGCGCGTTCGCCGCGGAAGCACCACTGATCGCCAAAGCCCCGCCGGCTGGCGGCGACGAACTCGCGGATACAGCGCTGGTAGCTGACCTGGTGCCCGAGCAACTGCGGGTGAACGATTTCGTCCCCGAAGAGCGCGTCAAGGCTATGCTGCTCGACGCCGTAGCGGAACCACGCCCACTCGACATCGAGCAGGAACACCCGCCCGCGATACTTCGGGTCATTGTGCAGACGTCGCAGAGTGTTGCGGATCAGTTCGTTGACGTGCTCGCCGCGCGCGTTGCCGCGGCGCAGGATGCCCCGGCCGGTCCAGTCCTTCAGCGGCGTGATCGAGCGGTTGAGCGCCGGATCGGCGTTGTACGGCGGGACCAGCTCGTCATCGGCGATCGGCGCTGCCTTGGCGTACGGCCATTGCAGCGCGTTGCCACCGAACGTGTTCGTTTGCTGGTCCGTGTTATCGTGCGGCGACGTGCAGGCCACGTAATATTGCACGCCGCCATCGAGCCGGCGCTTGATCTCCGCCTCGTAATACAGCGGACTGCTGAAATAGACCGGGCTGATCTGACCGCTGTTGTACGCGGACATCTGCATGTCGTTCATGCCGAAGCCGTCGAAGAGCAGGAACACCGGCGATGGGTCTACCGCCATCGCCTCGGCCCACTGGCCTTCCGCCTGGCTCTGGACATGACCCCCGTGCGACCAGCCATCGGCCCGGTAGAGGGTGCCAGGTCCGTGCGCGGCCGAGAGTGCGTCGGCCAGAACCGTCAGCGGAGCCTGCCCGATCGGCGCGGCACCGTCGCGGTTTACCTCCGGATCGGAGTCGGTAACGACCGAGGATCCGCGGCCGACGAGCCGCTTCACGCGCGGGCTGAATACCGGCTTGCCGTCCGGTCCCTGGACGACGTCGCCATAGGGCGCGGTCAGCGTGTGATCGAAGCCGGACCACAGGTCGACGATGTTCGCGGCGGCCTGGGTATCGCCGAGGCCCGGAAGTGGTCGGCTGCTTACGAAAACGTAATTATCGTAGCCGGCCGAATACTGAATCTTGGCAATCGTGAATGCGGGGAAGACGCCGGCACCGCCGCCCACGACCGCACGCCGTTCGCCGCTGCCGTTCGTGACGATGAGGTCGCCCGTGTTGGTCTTTGTGATGACCACTTCGAACGAAAAATCGTTGATCAACGGGGCGTCTTCGATGAACACCTCGTTGGGGTTGCCGTCGATCGGCCTGGCAAGCGGGATGCCGACGATCGCCGACATAAGCCCCGAGACGGTGTCGAGGTTCGGCAGGTCACGGCTGCCGATGTAGACGTAGTTGCTGAAGCCTCCAGAATACTGGATCTTTGCGATCGTATTCTTTTGAAAAACGCCTGCGTCGCCACCGACGATCGCGCGTCGCTCGCCGCTCCCGTTCGTGATCACCAGCGCTGCTGTGTTGGTCTTCGTGATGATCATTTCGAACGCGGCATCGTTGACCAGCGGCGCATTCGGGACCGAGACTTCGTTCGGATTGCCGAGGATGGGTTCGGCGAACTGCACGCCGATCGCTGCCGACAGTGCGGTGTAGGCAGCGTTGGCTTTGCTTTCGGCGGCGAGGAACGTCACGCCATCGGGCGTTTGACGGACCAGGTTCCATCGGTCGCCACCGTCGTTCTTCTCGACACGCGCCGTCCATCCGCGGCGCAACTGCTGCCCGATCGGCATGAAAAGCTCTCGGATCGGGACCGAACCGATCGTCACGAAAATCAGGCCGAGACTATCCTCGGGCACCACGAACTCGACGATGGCGCGATTGGCAAAAGGCTCGAACCCGGCCGGGATCGTAACGGTATATTCGGTTGCTGTCGGCGTATTGCCGGCGACCGTTGCTACCCCTTGCGGGACGATCAGCCCGGTCGAGAGCGCCGCGAGGCTCGCGCCCCATGTCTTGCCATCCTTGACGACCGGCACGAGTTCGGTGCCGTCCGGCGCATCCAGCGCTGGGAGAAGAGAAATCTTAGCCATGTCAGTAGCCCCAGGCGCGCCAGCGGAAACCGCCGATTTCGGAAAGGTTGTTGGTGTGATTTTGTGCGAACAGATCCGCATGGTCGGGGAACAGCCCTACCTCTTGAATCGAGGTCAGGCCCTCGACCGTTTGATTGAGGTTCCGCGTCATCGTCACGATGCCGAAGCACGCGTTCGGAAACGGCGGATCGAACTGAAGCGAGAAGGGGCCTTCGGTCGCGCGCGCTGGCGACACGCCCCATATCTCGACAAAGCCATCCGACGATACACGCCAACCGTTTTCGGCAAAGGTGACCGTGCCAGCATCGCGGAGCGCGGCCGGCGTCACCGCCATATCGGTGCGGGTACCGGCACGGACGTCGGCAGCGGTAGCGGCATCGACGGTAAAGGTTCGGTTGGCAGTGAGATCACCGCCGCCCTTCACCAAGCCGGAGCCGTAGACGGTGCGCGACATGATGCCGTCCAGCGTCTGGCCGATCGCTGCGAGCGCATCGGCGATGGCCGCGGCGATCATCGCCAGGACGACCGCCCCGGTGGTCGCGCGCACCGTGTCGCCGGCGCTGGCCTCGGCGAGGGTCGCCAGTTCGACGACGCCTTTCTTTTCGGTCGACGCTGGCGGGTTCAGGAAGTTCGTGCTGCCAAACGTGATCTCGTCGACGCCCGCGACCGGGAACGCGATGTCGATAGCCAGGGCCAGCATCGAGCCGATCGACTTTTCGACGATCGTCGTGGCCTAGCTATAGGCCGCAAACAGCGTGCCGTCGGTCAGGAACAGCCCGAACCCGCGCACCGTGTACGAGATCGCCGCGTCATCGGTGACGGTCATGTGCACGACATTTTCGGCCTCGACCGATCCGGACACCGTCGAGAGCCGGCGAAACTCGCCCGGCAGCGCGGTCAGTGACGGCGCGGCGACGAACGCCGTATCGGTCAGCCCGACGCGGGCGATCGTCAGGTCGATGTCGTCGCCTGCCTGCGCCGCGGTGAACCGGCCGAGCCCGGCGGTGGTCATGACCAGTTTCAGAGCGCTCATGGGCGAGTATCCAGATAAGAGCCGTCGCCAGCCTCGATCGGTTCGCCGTCCTCGGTTTGAAGATAAGCGGCCCAATCCGGCGAGGTATCGATGATCATGTCGGCGTCGGTGCGGGTGTAGGCGGTCGCGCGGATCGCGCCCTCGATGCCGATCGCGCCGGCTACCGCGATCTCCTGGACGAGGCGCAGATGTTCGCGCAGCGGCTTCACGCGCGACACTTCGCGGATGATCGCGTCGGCAAACGCCGCGCTGGCACGCCGGCCACCAGGCGCCGTACCATCGGCCAGCACCATCGGCACGCAGATGTCGAAGGTATGGGCGGGCCGCCGCGGCGTGGCCTCATGCCATTCGATCAGCCGCGCAAGCTGGTCGAAGCGACCCAGCACCGTCTCGACCGAGGTGCGCGTGCCCTTGCGACGGTGCAACGCGATCGAATCAGCGACCGCGGCGCGCTTGTCCTGCTCGGACCAGTCGGCGTCCCAGGTATCGACGGACAGGCCCCATGCGAGCCACGGTAGCAGCGCGACCGGGCAGGTCATTGGATCGTCGAGATCGGCGGGCGTTGCAACGTCGACGATGCGCGCACCGCCCGCCTCGAGCGCACGTTCGAAGGGCGTCGCGTTGGGGGGCAGCAGGCTATTCGTCATAGCCGGCGTGGGTCACGTCGATGGAGGTGCAGCGTGCGGCCTGCGTGAGGTCGCACACGATCGAGGCGGTCGGGGAAACGAGTTCGACGCGCTGGACGCCTTCGACGGTCAAAGCCGCGTAGAGGCCGGACATCGTGATATCGCGACCGAGCTTGCGCGAGTCTGCGAGATAGCGGTCGAGCTTCGTGCCTGCGGTGGTCAGTACGAGCGAGGGATCCGGCCCGGTGAAGGTCCACAACTTTGCTACCAGGGCAAAGGGCCGCTGTGTGGCGGACTCGACGGATACGAGATCGCCGAGCGGGCGGATCGAGCGGTCGCTGACTATCGCGCGGACCTGATCGAGCAGCGCGGCCGATGCGAAGCCGTCGCCCTCGGACGACAGGACCGACACCAACACTTCGCCGGGGGCTGGCGACGTGGCGCTGGCATCGAGCACGAGGCCGCTCGCATCCTTGGCGTGCTTCACATAGGCCAGTTCGGGACCGGCGACCGAGAAGCCCTCGGGGCCGAGGACGATCCGCGCGCGGAAACTGTCGTCGGTTTCGTAGATCGCCGCGGCACCGGTCGTGGCGCTGGCGGGCGTGACGACCAGGCGCGCGACGCCGATCGCTGCCCCGAGGTGGTCGAGGGTCGCGCCGGTGGCATAGGCGACCAGGCGCTGTTGCAGCCGTTCGTTGAAATCCTGCCGCAACAGCATCTCGTCATAGGCAGCGATCTGCAGAACCTTGACCGCCGGATCGCTGTCGATCGTGGCATCGAATGACGGCATCAGCGCCTGTACCCGCGCGATCTTGCGCTGGAATATCGTCTCGTAATCCAGTTGCTCGACGATCGTCGGGGGATCGAAGCGCGACAGGTCGACGGTGGTGGGACTGGAGGTGGCGGCCATGGTTCGGTCATGTCGTCGGGGCAACGAGGGCGTGGCTATGGCGCGCTCTTGTAGAAACCCTTTCTACAAGATCAGGCGGGTGCGACCTGCGCGAGGATGAGATCGAGGATCCGCTGTTGTTCGGCTTCCGTCAGGCCAAGCAGCACGCGGCGGGTGTAGCGCACCTTCGGCTGACCAGGTGCCGGTGCGTCCGACAGGCCGGCCTGGTGGATGCTGGCGATCCGCGACGCGCGACCGCCGAAGCCGACCCAAACTTCGTCGCCGTTGCCGCCCGCCTTCAGGCTCTTGGCCATGCGCAATTTGCGGAACATCTTCTGCTGGCGAAGCTTGCCTTTCCTCCGGCCGCGATCGGGCTTGGGACGGCGCGGGGCGAATGCCGCGCCCTCGGGGTCGCGCTGGGCAGCGATGCGATCCGACTGGCTCTTACGGATCTCGCGGCCGATCGAGCGCATCAGCCGCGCGCGTTCCGGCGCGGCGGTGCGCACCAACAGATCGCGGACTAGCTGCTCGATCGGCGCGAAGTCGTTCATCTCGTTACGATCTCGACCATGCCGGTGCCGTCCTCGATCAGGCCGGCCCACAGGTCGGTGCCTGTCGGGACGCCGGCAAAGGCGTCGTTCATAACCGGTTCGGGTAGATGCGTGACCTTGAGGCCGTTTGGCTGTTGCTCGACGCGGACCAGCTCGGTCAGGTCGATCGAGACCGTGATGTCGCACGTCTCCGCGTCGAGCAGCTCCGATTCAAACGTGAACGGCTTGCGCTGGCCCTTCTCAAATAGATCAGGCTGGTTGGCGGCGATCCATGCAAGGATTGGCACGAGAAGGTTGTCGACCTTGCCGGTGTAGTCTTGCACCCAGACCGAAGCGGTGTAAGAGTATTCAAACGAGAGCGATCCTGCGCGCGCGGCCACATCGCCCTTATCGACGAAAATCTCCATCAACTCTGGACTGTTCCCAATTTCGGGAACAGATGCGAGTAGATGCTTGCGCAGGCTGTCCAGCTTTCTCATGCGCGTTCGCCGCTGGCAACGCCAACAAGTCCAAAGCCGATGACCTGGTCGTCGACGAACCGTCCGTAGATCAGACCATGGCCCGCATGAGGACCGGTTTCATGCTTGCCAAGCAGCCCGTTCAGTAAACCGATTAGGCCAGCACAATACGTGCCGTCGATCATGCCGACCTGGAATGTCGGATGCTCTGCTAAGGCCGCATTGCATTCGGGGCGATGGCTGACGATCGCATTCATGAAGACGGGGTCAGCCGCCAGCAGGTCGTTCAGATACACGCACACCGCGGCCGCTTCAAAACGGCTCACCATCACTTGTCCTTCGTCACCGGGCAGCTGCCCGGCACGTTCCAGTTGACCAGGCGGTCGTTGCGATCGGCGTTGCCGGCGAAGGCACGGGCAAGGCGGATGATACCGGCGCGGATCTTCGTCGGGATCTGCGCGATCAGCGACGGATCCTCCGGCAGGCCCTCGGGGCGCGTAGCGCACGTAAGAAGCTCTCCCGGGGGCGTGTCCTTCACCTGCACGACGATCGGCGCTGGGGTGACCGCTGGCGGGGCGTCAGCGTGCCGGGCGCAGGCCGGCAACGCCGTTAACAGCGCGAAACCAATCGCTATCGACAAGATTCGTCCGTTCAGCTTGAGCATCTGCCATCTCCATTCGTTGTGCGGCCGAGCTTGCTGCCTCGGCAGCAGCGCGCGCGGCGCGGGTGTCGTCGTTCTGTCGGGCGTCGTGATCGGCCATCGCCTGCGCGAGCGTGGCGGCGGCGAGCTGGTCGCTGTCGCTTTTGAATTTCACCAGGCCGGCGACCGTCTGAGCGCACAGGATGCCCCGCGCCGTGTTGCCGATCGCGGCAAAGCCCACGCCCGAACCGGCGCAGATCAACTCGGCGCGGTGGCGCAGATCGTCGCGATCGGCGCTGACGGTGCGATACTGAGCGTACAGCCAGCACCCCACCGCCGCGACGGCCAGCAAGACGAGAAACGATGCCTCGGCTTTAACCGTGGCGAGAAATTTGCGGATCATCGGGGCAGCTCCTTCAGGCAGATCTCGCGCTCGCGTGCGCGACGGGCGACCAGGCCGGGCAGAACCCGACCGCCGGCGAACTTGTATCGCGGGAAAAAATCGCAGCCGGCGCGCCATTGGCCGGCGTTCCAGTATCGCGCGATGCTTGACTTGCAGACCATCGAGACGCCGACGTTGTAGGCGAGCGATACGACCGCCATCGCCTGGTTCGCCCGCCCGTAGATGCCGGGGATGCATTTGACGACGCCCTCGGCATGCACGATCAACTCGCGCTCGAGCATCGTCGTGCATTGCGCATCGGTGTAGGTTTGCCCGAGCTTGATGTCCTTCGTCGCGATCCCGTCGCACGCAGTCGCAACGCCGACCGCGTCGAGATACGCCTTCAGATATTGCTTGCCCGAGACGTGCTTGACGGTGACCGCGCCGGTCGGCGCGATCGTTGCCACTACCTTGCGGCCGCTCTCTTCGTCCGGGACCATAGTGAACAGGCCGAGCGCTGCCGCGGCGCTGCCGAGTACGCCCGCGAGCGTCTTGGCTGCTACCTTGGGTTTCGGGGCGGGAGCTGAGGTGCCGTGTCCAGGCATCATTTGGGGTCCTTTCGCGGGATGAGCGCGAGCAGCCGCTCGCTGAGCTTGCCGGGCAGTTCGGCGAGGACGGCGCTGCAGCCGGCGATGAAACCGGGCGCGCCCTTGAAGGCGACCATCGCGACGAGAAATCCGATCGCCTGCGACACGAACGGGTGCATGCCGAACATCGCGTTGGCGGCGTTCGTGACGAAATAGCTGACGACGATGCCGACCCAGACTTGTGCGATCCGCTGGCCCCATGTGAGGCCGGTTTCGACGAGCAGGCTGACGACGGACCCGAGGCCGGCGGGGACCAGGCTGATGACGAACGCCAGCAGCCAGGTCCCGAAGTCGTGGAGTAGATCCTTCATACGGTCAGTCCCACAGGTTGAGGACATCGGTGCGAACGGCGGTTGCCGGCGCGGCGATGGCAGGGAGGTTGATTGGCTGACCCTTCGGCAGGATCGAGCCGAGACCGGCGACGCCGGGGTTGGCCGCAAGCACGGCCGGTAGATCGGCCGGCCCGAGATTGCGTTCGCGCCAGATCAGCGCGTCGAGCGTGTCGCCGTCGCGCGCACGAACGATGTCGAGCGACGAGGTCATATCAGCTCGACCGTGGTGCGGGTGACGCCCAGCATGTCGCGGATCGCGTGGATTGAATCGCGGCGCAGCTCAGTGACGCTCGGTTCGAGATCCTCGGCTTTGCGCTGCCCGGCGCTGGTTAGGTCCAAGTCGCGGTAGCGCTCGACGACTTCCGCCTTGGCGGCCGTGAAGACGGCGCGCTGATAAAGCAGGACGAGCGTGTTGGTGCCGTCGATCGTCGAGATAGCCCCATCCGACAGCCGCACGTCGTCAAGCTTCCGGGTACCGGCTGCACGGTGGCTCAATGCCCAGGCGGCGAGATCGCGATAGACCGCCAGCATCGCTGCGATCAGCGCCTCGCGGGCGCGATCTGGCGTCACCGCGTCGCGGATCCGATGCTGCTTACGAAATACGGCCGGATCGATGTCGGGAAAGAACCCGTCGTTGAGGATCAGCGCCGGTCCGGGCGTGTCCTCATCCGGCAGGACGGTTGCGATCAGGCCGGTCACAGCGACACGCTGGCGACAACGTCGAGCGCCTTACCCCCCAACAGCACACCGAGCGTAATTGCGCACCAGGCGTAGCGGCGGGGCGAAAGCTCGATCGGTCGGTCGCCCTTCCGTGCGATGATCATGACAAAGCCGCCAAGCAGCATGATCGCGGCGGCTGCGACCAACGCGACGACGCCCACGAAGGCGATAAGGGAGCTGACAAGGAAGTCGGCCATCGAACGGTCCTAGAAATTCACGGGGGTGGGGATCAGGTCGATCGACGGCCCTGCGGCCCGGAGGCCTCCCGTCTCGCGTGATCCGTCCCCGAGCGCCGGGGGCGAGCTTGGTCAGCCGGCGGTGTCGCCGGCCTGTGTTTCAGTGGTGGCGGTCGCATCCGCGGGGACGCCGGGAGAGGGGTTCGCGTCGGCGTTCTTGATGGCTGCGGCCTTCGCTTTTTCGAGGGCGCGCAGCATCGTCTTCACGCCGACACGTTCGTTTTTATCCTGTGCGCGGGTCAGCACGGCCACGGCGCGCTCGATCGTTGGCACGATCGCGTCGCCGGTCGCCTCGCCGGCTGCGCGCACCAGCTCGGCACCGATCGCCTTGAACAGCTTGGCCTTGGGTTCGTCGTGCATGTCGACGCCGTCCGTCAGCAGTTCGACGGCCTCCAGCACGTATAACGGGAATGCTTCGCTTCGTGCCTGTGCCCGCAGGGCAGCGTCCGCGATCTCTTCCAGGACCAATGTTGCGGCATCGCGCACGAAGTGCTTGGGCATGGGGATCGAAAAGCGGAGGACGAAACTCGCCAGCATCAGGCCGCGCGTCCAGTCGCCAGTGTCCAGGCACCAAACCATGATGCTCGGCAGGACATCGTCGGCGCCGGTGGGTTCGAGTTGCCGACCTTCGACACGACGACCGGCGTCCAGCAGCCCGTCACACCAGGCCTGATATTCCGGCAGCATCTGACGCTTGGCGGCGACCTTCAGCTCTTTGGATTTGATCTGCTTGAGGCGCTGGCGATCGTGGCGGAAGCGCAGGGCAACGGTCGCGGCCGCGCGGGCGGCCGGCGTGTTGCCGGTGGGAATGGGGAGTTGGTCCGCCGCGGCCGATGGTACGACCGCGGCGGTACGGGGGTGCCCGCCCCCGGATGCAGGAGCAGACGCCGCTTTCATGGCTAGGATTTGTTCCTGGCGTCGAGCGAAGCTCATGGCGTGTCCTGTGGGAGCGGGAGCGGGGGAAAGGGTTAGCCGCCAGCCGGCGCAGGCGCGGCCGGGGCTTTGCCCATCACGATGTTCTCGATCAGCACCGCCTTGCCCATATCCTCGACGACATAGGCGTGGTTGACGCTCTCGTAGTTCTCGATCTGGTCGCGCTTGGCGTTGTCCTCGATCTTGCGCCGCTCGGTGCCGATCTGTTCATAGACCGACAGGTTGGCGAGCGTAGTGATGAGGATGGCGCTCTTGGGGAACTTCGGCACGCGGACCGCGGTCAAACCGCCGATTTTCTTGTCGGAAAGCAGGACATCACGCGCGAGCTGCTCGGTCGCCTTGTCGCCGGATGCGTTGACGATCGAGAAATACTTGTCGTTGACGAGCGCGCGGCCGACGATCGCGACCAGATCGGTATCCTCGCGGTAGTTTTCGTGAAGCAGTTCGATGCCGGCGAACACCATTGCGTCGATGTTGACGTAATCGACCTCGACGCCGACTTCACCGGCCCCGACGTAGATCGCGCCTGGTACGGTCACGACGCCGTCCACGCGAGTTTCGGTCTTGAGGTCACCGCCGGCTGCGTGGCGCTCCGGGGCGTCTTCGCGGATGTGCTGGAGCCAGCCCTTGTTGACGTCCTGAAGGAGTGGATAGGCGACCGGGTCGGTATCCTTGGCCACCTTCACGCCGTTGAAGCCGATCGTGATGATGTCGACGGCCTTGGCGCTGATGATCGCGTCGCGCAGGAGGGTCTGGAAATTCGGCTGATGAGCCCAGGCGTCGAGCGTCTCGTACCGCACCAGCGTGTCGAAGTCGGTCTTTTCGCACCGGTAGCGCGTCTCGTCGAGATCGCCGGGATAACGGGGTTCGCGGTCCTTCACGCGGGTGTCGGTGCGGCTAGCGATCGTGCCCTTCACGCCAACGCCGACCTTGTCACCTTCCTGCGCGACCACCGGGATAATGTTGATCTTCGACAGGAAGTCGCTCGACGTTTTCAGCTTGGCGCGCAGCGTCTGCGCCACGGACGGCAGCACCTCGAACGAACGGCTGGGGTCGGCGACGTTGTTCAGCTTGCCGATCTGCTGGGTGTAGGCGTCATACTTGTTGCGGGTTACGTTGAGCATCGGTGCGGTTCCTGTGAAGGCTTGGCGGTCTGGGCGGGTGGCTGACGATCAGCAGTCGGTGACGGCGTCGTCCCCGCCGCCCGACGCGGGCGCGCGCGAGAAGCCCGACTGTTCGGTGTTCGCGAGCTGCGTCTTGAGCGTGGCGAAATCGCGCTGGTGGGCAGTCTGCGTCTCGGTGATCGGCTTGAGCGCGGCGGTCACGACGCCGGTGACGATCGATTTAATGTCGGCGGTGAACGATGCAGGATCGAAGTTGTCGTTGGCCGCCTTGGGCTTTGGCTCGTCCTTCGGCTTCTCGGGCTCGGCCGGCTTGAACTTGGCGGTGACCGCGGCGAACAGGCGATCGACGATGCTTTCGACCTTCTCGTCCTCGGCCTTCTTGGCCTCGAATTCGATCGTGACCGCGTCGGTGGAGAAGGCGAACACGCTGCCCGGAGCGCGGTTCGAGAATTGCAGACGCTGGGTGCCGATCGACGCCGGGGTGTCGGTGAAGGCCAGGCCGATGATCCCGAACTTGCCGGACCCTGCGTAGCTGGGCGTGAGCTCGACCGAGGGGAAAGGCTTCTGGTCGGCCTTGGCGAGCGAAACGAGCTGGTCGTTGCCATCGACGACGCCATACATCGCACGGCGCTTCTCGACCTTGCCGGCGATGGTGAAGTCGTCGGTCTTGGCCTCCAGCTCAACGACGTCGCCATAGCCGTTGAACGGGGGCTCGGGGCTGTAGCCCGAGACGTGCTCGATGTTGATGCGCGGACTGTAGGTGGCGGGCGCGAAGGTCGCGACGCACTCGTCGATCATCTCGGCCGTGACCTTGCGGCCATCGCTGATGGTTTCACCTTCGACGAAGATACGAAACGGCTTGCTCTTGGTGCCCATGGCGGCTGGTCCTCGGTTCGGTCGGTTGCGGCGCGCCAAGCGCCCGTTAGCGAGGTCGAACAGGGACCGAATACGGTGCCTTCCTCAAGCGCACGTTCTTGTAGAATGACTTTCTACAAGAGCCGTGGGGGGCGGGAGGCGTATTGGCGTGGCTAGGCTGGCGGTGCCATGTCGATCCTTGCCGACCCACTCACTCTGCCCGTCGAAGAACGGATCCGCGCGGCGCGCAGCCTGTATTGGCGCGGCTGGAGCCTGGCGCAGATCAGCACCGAACTGGACGTAAAATACGACACGGTGAAAAGCTGGGCGCGCCGGCACAACTGGGACGATGCGCCGTCGATCCGCAAGCTGGAGGATTGCCTTGAGACGCGCCTGATGGTGCTGATCTGCAAAGATAAGAAAACCGGCGACAATTATACCGAGTTGGACGCGCTACGCCGCCAGGTCGAAAGCCTGGCAAAGGTCCGCCGCTATGAAGCACCAGGCGGTCATTCCGGCGATCTGAACGACCGGGTCGCGAACCGCAACGCGGGCGAAAATAAGAAGGCGAAGAAGAACCACTTCACCGCCGACCAGGCTGCCGAGTTGAAGGCCATCTTCCTCGATCAGTTGTACGGGTATCAAGAGGCGTGGTTCGAGGCGCTGTCGTTCCGAACCCGCATGATACTGAAGTCGCGACAGATCGGCGCGACTTACTATTTCGCGTTCGAAGCGCTGATCGACGCGATCGAGACCGGCCGCAATCAGATATTCTTGTCGGCGTCGAAGGCGCAAGCGCACCAGTTCCGCAGTTACATCGTCAGCTTTGCCAAGCTGGTGGGCGTCAGCCTTGCCGGCGATCCGATGAACATCACGTCGGACCTACGCCCGGCGGAAGAGGCTGCGGCCGAGTTACATTTCCTTGGTACGAACTTCCGCACTGCGCAGGGCCGTCACGGCAACTTCTACTTCGACGAATTCTTTTGGGTCCATAGCTTTGAAGAGTTGAACAAGGTCGCGTCGGGTATGGCGACGCACAAGAAGTGGCGCAAAACCTACTTCTCGACGCCATCGACGATCGCGCATGCGGCCTATCCGTACTGGACGGGTGAGCGGCGCAACCGGCGACGTCTTAAAGCCGAGCGCGTCGAGATCGATGTCAGCCACGCCGCGCTGAAGGACGGGGCGCAGGGACCGGACCGCATCTGGCGGCATATCGTCACGATCACCGATGCCGAGGCGGCGGGTTGCGACCTGTTCGACATCGACGAGCTGCGCGACGAATATGCGCCGGACGAATTCGCCAACCTGTTCGATTGCGACTTCGTCGACGACAGCCTGTCCGCGTTCCGGTTCAACGACCTGATCAAATGCGGCTGCGACTCCATGGAGGACTGGGCCGACTTCAATCCGGAGGCCGCACGGCCGTACGGCGAGCGCCCCGTGTGGGCGGGCTACGATCCGCAAAATAGCGAGAACGGCGATAATGCTTCGCTGTCGATCATGGCACCGCCGTTGGTCCAGGGCGGGCCGTTCCGGCTACTCGAACGGCATTCCCTCCGCGGTCTCGACTTCGAGCAGCAGGCCAACTTCATCCGGGGCATTCTGTCGCGCTACAATTGCACGTTCCTTGGCATCGACGCGTCGGGCGTTGGCGCCGGTGTCTACCAGTTGCTCGCCAAACCCGATGCCGGGATCAAGGGCGTCACCAAGATCGAATATTCACTCGAGGTGAAGGCGATGATGATCATGAAGGCGCAGAACGTGATCTCGCGCGGGCGCATGGCTTTCGATGCGAGCTGGCTCGATGTCGTCTCGTCGTTCGTCTCGATCAAGAAAACGCTGACCACCAGCGGCCGGAACGTCACGTTCAAGGCCGGCCGGGGCGGCGACGACGGCCACGCGGATCTCGCCTGGTCGATCATGCACGTCCTCAACAACGAACCGCTCGACGGCCGCGAAGCGCCCAAGTCGACTATGGAGATCCTATAATGGGCAAGGCACGCCGCATGGGCCGTCACGAGGCCGGCCGAGCCGGCGCGATCGTCACCACGCCGGAGAAGTCGACGTCGGTTGCGGCGTTTTCGTTTGGGGATCCCGAGCCGGTCAACAGCCGGCGCGAGATCCTCGATATGTTGGAATGCCCGCATAACGGTCGGTGGTTCGAACCGCCGATCAGCGTCGATGGCTTGGCCCGATCGTTTCGCGCGAGCCCGCATCATAGCTCGGCCATCCTGCTGAAGCGCAACCTACTGGTGCGGTCGTTCATGCCGACGCCTTGGCTGTCGCGCGGCGCGTTCGAAAAGCTGGTGTTCGATTATCTGGTATTCGGCTTTGGCTTCGTCGAGCAGCGCCGGAGCGTCCTTGGCGGACTGATGCGCCTCGATCATTCCCTGGCCAAATTCACACGTCGTGGGATCGAAGAGGGGCGGTATTTCTTTGTGGAAAACCTAGCGTCCGAGTTCGAGTTTCGGCCCGGCAGCGTGATTCAGGTCATGCAGCCCGACATCAACCAGGAAATTTACGGCGTGCCAGAGTATATCTCCGC
>NZ_JANBVH010000056.1 GCF_024273235.1 Sphingomonas faeni
TCCCGCGGCGGCCGTTTCCACTCGTCCGCGGCGTGATTGAGCACGAGATATAGCAGCTTCATCGCGGCGTCGTCACCGGGGAAGTGACCCCGGGTGCGGACGGCGCGCCGGATCTTCGAATTCAAAGCCTCGATGGCGTTGGTAGTATAGATGATCCGGCCGACGCCCTCGGGAAAGGCGAAAAAGGGCATGACCTGGTCCCAGTGCCGCCGCCAGCTCATGGCGATGGCTGGATGTTTCTGGCCCCAGGGGCCTGCCTCGAACGCCTCCAGCGCCGCCAGGCCGGCCTCGGGCGTCTCGGCGCGATAGACGCTGCGAAGCGCCTGGGCGATCGGCTTGCGATCTTTCCACGACGCAAAGCTCATGCTGTTTCGGATCAGATGCACGATGCAGGTTTGAACGATGGTCTCGGGGAACACGGCGTTGATCGCCTCCGGGAAGCCCTTCAGGCCATCGACGACGGCGATCAGGATGCCGGCGATGCCGCGGTTCTTGAGCTCGTTCATTACCCTGACTCAGAACTTGGCACCCTCGGTCTGCTCGATCCAGATGCCGAGCACCTCCTTCGTGCCGTCCGGCTGGATGCCCAGCGCGATGTACACCGCCTTATTGCGGACGAACCCCTCGTCGCGGATCTTTACACGGATCGCGTCAAAGAACATTAGCGGATAGCAGGTGTCGAGCGGGCGACCCTGCCATTCGGCGACCGTCTCCAGCACGGCGTCGGTAACCGTCGAGATCAGATCCGGCGACACGTCGATGCCGTAAAGCTCTTCGAGATGCCCCCGAATCTCGCGCACCGTCATGCCGCACGCGTACATCGAGATGATCTTGTCGTCGAAGTCGGGGAAACGGCGCTGGTATTTGGTGATCAGCTTCGGATCGAACGTCCCCGCGCGATCCCGCGGCACGTCCAACGTCACCTTCGACGTGCCCGTCAGCATCGTCTCTCGCGACGAGCCGTTGCGCCGGTTGATTGCGCCTGCGGCCCCTTCATTTTCCAGATGATCGTCCAGCTCTGCTGACAGCATGCGCTCAGAGAGCGCCTTCTTCAGATCGCCGAGCAGCCGCGTAACCGCAACACGGCCTGGTCGCGTCAGATGCGCTTCGACATGATCTGCGAGGCAAACGGGATCGAGCACCGGCTCACCAAACCGCACCACCCGTGGACCAACGGTCAGGTCGAGCGGATGAACCGCACCATCAAGGAGGCGACCGTCAAACGCTTCCACTACGAGAGCCATAACCAGCTGCGGACGCACCTCGCCGACTTCATGGCCGCCTATAACTTCGCCCGCCGGCTCAAGACGCTCCACGGGCTCGCGCCCTACGAATACATCGCCAAGATCTGGACGTCAGAGCCAGACTTGTTCATCGTCGACCTGATCCACCAAATGCCGGGACCAAACACCTAAGCGGGAATTTCTCACAAATAATGGACCAATCCGCAGGGCTCAGGTCAGAGCGCCGGAAACTTACCTTCAGCCCGGATGAGAAACCGGGGGACCCTCAAACGCCATCGCCTCAAGGCAGCCTTGGATCAACCAGCGATCACGCCCTCAACTTTGTAACGGGGGCTTACAGGCACCGCGGCTCGCCGTGTCGGACCGCACCAGTGGCTTGACCGCGGATCGCGGGCGTCTACATCGACTGTGTGAGCGGAAGCGCAGACCATTCGGCAGACGACGGTCGCCGCTCAAGGGTGCTTACCTCGCTGATCCAAACCTACAGCGTGCCGCTGAGCCGCTATTTCAACCGGCGCATAGCAATGCAGCAGGATGTCCCTGATCTCGTACAGGAGGTATTCTTGCGCCTCAGCCGGCTGCCGGACCCCGATGATATTCGCCAGCGCGACAGCTTCATCTTCGTCACCGCGGCTAACGTGCTGAAGGATCGTGCACGGCGCGATCAGGTGCGCGGGGTCGGCCTGTCCGATCCGATCGACGATTTTTCCCTGGAGGGTTCGGACTTTGCGCCGGATCGCGTCTTGGAGAGCAGGCGGATCGCCGAGGCGCTGGCCGGCGCGCTCGCCGAACTGCCGGAACGCACGCGCGATGTCTTCGTGCTGAGGATGCTGGAGGGCATGAAGATGGCCGCTGTCGCGCATACCATGGCTATTTCGACGCGCGCCGCGGAGAAGCACCAGGCACGCGCGCTGGCGCATGTCGCCCAACGGCTGAAGGATTGGCGCGGTGACTGATCCGCGCCTGATCGACGCGGCGGGCTGGGCCGAACGGCTCGAGGGCGATCCGAGTGCGGCGACGCGGGCGCGCTTCGCCGCTTGGCACGCTCAGCCGGGCCATTGCGAGGCCTGGGCGGTGGTGACGGCGGCGCACAAGGCGGTGACCGACGTGGCGGATCACTCCGATCTGCTGGCGCTGCGTCATGCCGCAGTCGCCCGAGTGGCGTTGGCCCGCCCTCCGGCGCGGCTGGCGCCTTGGGCGTGGGCGGCAGCGGCCTGCGCGGTGGCCGCGGCGCCGCTCGCCTGGTGGCAGTATCCCGCGCGCGCGCCCGCCGTTCAGGTTGCGGCGGCACCGGTCTATCGTACGGCGGTCGGGCAGCGGCTGATGGTGACACTGAGCGACGGATCGCGGCTGACGCTGGACACCGCCAGCCGGGTGCGCGTCGCCTATACCGCGACCGAGCGCCGGCTCGTGCTGGAAGAGGGCCAGGCGCTGTTCGAAGTCGCCAAGCATCAGTCGCGGCCGTTCGTGGTCGCCGCGGGCGGGCGATCGGTGACCGCGCACGGGACCTCATTCGACGTCCGCCTGCATCCCGGCGCGGTGCAGGTCGCGCTGGTCGAGGGCAAGGTGATCGTCGCCGGGGGTGGTGCAGCTCCCGTCGCGCTCGCTCCCGACGACGTGCTGACCGCGTCCGAGCTCGGCGTGTCGGTGCGGCACGTGCCCGGCCTCCCGCAGAGGCTGGCGAGCTGGAGCGAGGGGCGGCTGGTGTTCGAAGACGAAACGCTGCAGCAGGCGGTCGCCGAGATGAACCGCTATGCGACGCCGGGCATCGCCATCGCGGATGCAGCTGCCGCCCGCATCCGAATCAGCGGTTCGTTCCGCACCGGCGACGTCCGGCCGTTCCTCGATGCCTTGCGGATCGGATTCCCGGTGACGGTCCGCCGGGATCGCGACGGCCGCACGATCATCGGATCGCGACCGTAGAAAAAGATTGCGGCGCGCGGTTCGGGTTTTGGCAGCCGCTGCGTCTCTATTCCTGACCGACCCCGGCAGAGGGATCGGACGAAAAGGGAGGATAGGACCATGACGTCGAAGAACAGGGCGCTGTTGCGCGGGGCGATGATGACCGCGGTGGTGCTGGGCGCCAGCAGCATGCCCGTCGGCGTCACCGCACAGGCCGCCCCGATCGGCGTCCGCATCGCCCGCCAGGACATGAGCGATGCCTTGCTCACCTTCTCGCGCCAAAGCGGCAAGCAGATCCTGTTTTCCCCGACGCTGGTCCGCGGCAAGACCGCCCGCGCGGTCGCCGGACGGATGGACGTGCGCGATGCGCTGACCACGATCCTGCGCGGATCCGGCCTCACCCACCGGATGACCCCCGGCGGCGCCTATCTGATCGTCGCGGAGCAGGAGCAGGTCGCGCCGGCGACGGCCGCGGCGCAGGCCGGCGCGACGCAGACCGACGGCACCACCGCGCAGGCGGTGTCGGCGACCGAAGAGCCCGCCGAGGACATCGTCGTCATAGGCACCGCAGGGGCCGGCACCCGCCGCCAAAACGCCGCGTTCGCGGTCACCACGATCGACGGTGCGCTCGCCCAGCGGCTCGGTACGGCTAGCACCGCCGAAGTGCTGCGTGCGGTGCCGGGCGTCAGCACCGAATCCTCGGGTGGCAAGACCGGCGCCAACATCTTCGTGCGCGGTTATCCGTCGGGCGGCGACGCCGAATACGTCACCTTCCAATCCGAAGGCGTGCCGTTCTTTCCGCCGCCGACGCTGTCGTTCCTGGAGAATACCCAGCTGATCCGCATCGACGAGACGATCCAGCGGGTCGAGGCGGTGCGCGGCGGTACCGGTGCGCTGTTTTCCAACGGCCAGCCGGGCCTGACGATCAACCTCGTCCAGCGTGAAGGCAAACAGACGCCCGATGCGATGCTGAAGCTGTCCGGTACCGACTTCGGCGAATTCCGCGTCGACAGCTACGTCTCCGGTCCGATCGACGCCAACACCACATACATGGTGGGCGGCTATTATTCGACCTCACGCGGCATTCGCGATGCGCAGTTCGAGGCGGAGCGTGGCGGCCAAATCACCGCGAACATCCGCCACGATTTCGACAAGGGTTCGCTGCTCGTCTTCGGGCGCTACCTGGACGATCGCGGCCAGTGGCTGCTGCCGATCCCGGTGGTGCAGGACGGCGACAAGATCCGCGAATATGCCGGCTTCGACGCGGGCACCGGCACCCTGGTCGGCCGCGACACGCGGATCGGGGTACGCAACGACGGCAGCCGCGTCGACCTGGCGGATGGCCGCAGCGCGCGTATCTATAATATCGGCGGCAACTTCGATTACGAACTGGCCCACGGGATCACCGTTCGCGATCGTGGCAGCTGGTTGGAGGGCGATGCCGACACCATCGGCCTGGTGCCCGGCGGCACCCCGCCGATCTCCGCCGCCGCTTATGCCGCGGGTCGTGGCGGTACGATCGGTTCGCTGACCTTCGCCACCGGCGGCGGCGCCGCGTCGCCGAACCAGCAGGTGGTCGAGGCCGGGCTGTGGAGCGTCGAGAAACATATCCAGGCGTTCGTCAACGATTTCGCGCTGGAATGGAAATCGGGACGCAATACGCTGACCGGCGGCGTCTATTATTCGCGCTACAAGTCGCGCGATCGCTGGAACCTCGGCAACAGCATGCTGCTGACCGCGGAGCCGAACGCGCGCCGCCTGAACCTGACGCTGGCGGACGGGCGGATCGTAACCCGCGACGGTTTCACCAGCGGTTCGACCTTCAAGGTCAATGCGCGCTACACCGGTGAGGATCTCGCCGGCTATGCGGTCGACGAACTGCAGATCACCGATCAACTGCGCATCGATGGCGGCGTCCGCTGGCAACGGCATTCGGTCGACGGAACGCTGGAGAATCTTGCAGCGAGCGTGCCTGCGGCGGGCGCGGACGGCAGTGCCAGGACGCTGTACGACAATGGCGATGCGCAGCTCAACGGCACGTTCCGCACCATCCGCTATCGGGGCGATGCCTGGTCGTGGACCGGCGGCGTCAATTACGACCTGACGCGACAGGTGGGCGCCTTCATCCGCTACAGCCGCGGCAACAGCTTTCCGTTCTTCGACAATCTGCGCGACGGCATCGACGTCGCGCCGCAGGTCGACAGCTACGAAGGCGGGGTGAAGGTATCGACCGGTATCGCCAACCTGTACGCCACGGTGTTCCACAACACCTTCGACGGATTGGCGACGACGGTCATCACCAGCGGTGCACCGATCGCCTCGATCGGCGGCGCCAAAGCGACCGGCGTCGAGCTGGAGGGGCAATTGCGCCCGTTTGCCGGCTTCACGCTCAGCGGATCGGCGACCTATCTCGATGCGACCTATCGCGACTTCTTCACCGATGGCGGGCGCACCGACCTTACCGGCAATCGCGTCCAGCGTCAGCCGAAATGGCAGTGGCGGGTGACGCCGGCCTATGACGTCGCGCTCGGCGGCGACACCAAGGCGGGCGTGTTCGCTACGATCGGCTATGTCGGCGACCGCTTCTCCGACATCCAGAACGCGCAGGTCCTGCCCAATTATTACAAGCTGGATGCCGGGCTGACGCTGGATCTCAACCGCCAGATCCAGTTCCAGGTGATCGGTGACAACCTGACCGACGAGATTGGGCTGACCGAGGGCAATCCGCGCACGCTCGGTGCGCAGGGCAGCGGCACGATCCTTGCCCGGCCGATCGTGGGCCGTTCGATCCGCTTCGCCGCCGCCTTCCACTTCTGATAGTCCCCCGCTGGGCCGGTGCCTAAACAGGGCATCGGCCGTTTTGTCCGCGGATCAACTGACCGGGAAACCACGCGACGTGATGAACATGCTGTCCCGTATCGCCATGACGGCGTCGTTGTCGCTGCCCGCGATGGCTGCCGCACAGGTGGCATCGCCGACGATCGCCAATCCTTCGCCCGCCGACATCTATGGCGGGCTGTTCGACGCGGTGCAGCAGCAGCGGGTGTTCGCGGACGGCAAGACCTTCGTCGATGCGCTGCCGAAGCGAGAGGCTGCGGCGATCCTCGCCGACTACGCCCGCACCCGGCCGCAGGGCGCGGCGCTGAAAGCGTTCGTGCTCGCAAATTTCATCGTGCCCGGCGAGAACGATCGCGGTACCTCCGATCTGCGCACCCACGTCCGCACGCTGTGGCCGCAGCTCGTCCGCCAGCCGGTCGTGCCGGTCGCTGGCAGCTCGGCGCTGCCGCTGCCGGCGCCCTACGTCGTGCCGGGCGGGCGGTTTCGGGAGATCTATTACTGGGACAGCTATTTCACCATGCTCGGGCTGAAGGCCGATGGGCAGCAGCCGCTGGTCGAATCGATGCTCGACGATTTTACCAGCCTGATCGAACGCTACGGCCATATCCCCAACGGCACGCGCACCTATTACCTCTCCCGGTCGCAGCCCCCGTTCTTTGCGTTGATGCTAGACCTGTCGGAGAACAAGGACCCGGCGGTCGCAGCGCGGCGGCTGAAGGCGCTGCGCGGGGAGCATGATTACTGGATGAAGGGGGTAGGGTGCGTCACCGCGCGCGCCGCCTGCCTGCGGGTCGTCCGCATGCCGGACGGCAGCCTGCTCAACCGCTATTACGACGATCGCGACACCCCACGCGATGAGTCCTACGCCGAAGACGTGGCGACCGCCGCCAAGGCGGCACCGCGCGCCGCCGCCGACACGCAGCGCGCGTTGCGTGCCGGTGCGGAAAGCGGCTGGGACTTCAGTTCGCGCTGGCTGCGCGATCCGCAGTCGCTCGCGACGATACATACCACCGACATCGTACCGGTCGACCTCAACAGCCTGTTGTTCGCGATGGAGCGCCGCATCGCCGATGGATGCAGCGCGGCGGCCGATGTCGCCTGTGGGACGCGCTATGCCGGCCTCGCGACGCAGCGCAAAGCGGCGATTGACCGCTATCTGTGGCAGGCGACCATCGCTCGCTATGCCGACTGGGACCTATCCACGGCCAGGCCCACCAACAGCGTCAACGCCGCGATCCTGTTTCCGCTGTTCGTTGGCATCGCCTCGCCCGCTCAGGTGAAGGCGGTCGCCGCGACGACGCGGAACGCACTGCTGGCGACGGGTGGCCTGCGTACGACGACGCTGAGCACCGGGCTGCAATGGGATGAGCCCAACGGCTGGGCGCCGCTGCAATGGGTGGCGATCGCAGGCCTGGCGGCGAACGGCGAGGCGATGCTGGCGAAGGAGATCGCGATGCGTTGGCTCGGCACCGTCCAGGCCGCCTATGAAGACACCGGCAAGATGCTGGAGAAGTACAACATAGAGGCACGTACACCAGGCGGCGGCGGAGAGTATCCGGTGCAGGACGGCTTCGGATGGACAAACGGGGTGACGAGTGTCATTTTGGATCGCTACCCGGATTTAAGAGCCCGGCCGAAAATTGAGTTTGGCGATTTCAGTGGCTTGTGATTCACCGAGGGTTGCGAAGACCACGGGGATCACATGGGCTGGTCCAAAACCGCTCGCCGCGAGCATGACAGAAGCGGCTTGCGCTATGCAAGCGACTACACGGATGAAGAATGGGCCGTATGCCGCCCGTCCGAGGACGGCAACCGTATGAAAAAGGGCCCTTATCGGGGACCTTTTCATATCGTCACCGCACGCCTCAGTTGGCCTGCTTTTCCGTCCCGATGGCCCGGTTTTGCTCCTCCGTTAGAGGCCGCCACTTCGCGACGCCTGCATCGCTCATGCGCACCCGACTCTTCATTACGTTTTCTAACCATTCCGTCCGTACCTGACCGTTCATCGTTTCGAGAAGCGATGCGGCACAGCGCTCATGCAGCGGCGTCAGGTCTGGCAAGCCCATCGTCCGGCCCGCCCGTCTGGGATCAGATCAATTCTACCGTCACCGTCGTCGGGCACCGCCCCTTGAACAGACCTATGGCGCGCTGCATAGCCCAGCACGATCCGCCGCGCGAGAGGACCAGCATGACCGTGACCATCCAGATCCAGACACTCGACGGCCAAGGCGCGTTCGACGCTTATGTTGCCGAACCGGCTTTACCGCCGAAAACGGCGATCATCGTCATTCAGGAGATATTCGGAGTTAATGCGGGCATTCACAGCAAGTGCGATCGTCTGGCGGCAGAAGGATATCTGGCGCTGGCGCCGGATCTGTTCTGGCCGATCGCACCGGGCATCCAGCTCGATCCCGACGTTCCGGAACAGATGCAGCAAGCGCTCGGCTTGATGGGCAAGTTCGATCAGGATGCGGGCATCCGTGACATCGAGGCGACGATCCGCACTGCACGGGGGCTGCTTGCCGGCGGTGTGGGCAAAGTCGGCGTGGTCGGCTATTGCCTGGGCGGCCGGCTCGCCTTCATGACCGCGGCACGGACGGACGTGGATGCCTCCGTCGGGTATTACGGGGTCGGCATCGATGGCCTTCTTCGGGAATCACACGCCATCACCAAGCCGGTGTTGCTGCACATTCCAGAGGAGGATCATTTCGTGAACAAAACGGCGCAGGCAGCAATGCATGACGGCCTTGACGATCATCCTAAGGTTACACTGTACGACTATCCAGGCGAGGACCACGGCTTTGCGACCGAGTTCGGTGCCCGCAGGTCGGATGCCGCCGCGCAACGCGCGGATGCCCGTACAGCCGCGTTTTTCGCCGAGCATCTCGCCTGAGCGCCTGCCGGATGGCAGCACGACTCGCCGGTGCCGGATTATGCATACTCTTCATCCGGAACGATCGGCATGCAGGCCGCTCGCCGCGAAATCAAAGGGGCAGCAGAGAGGCCGTCCGCGCAGCAGCCAGACGACGATCAGGCTAGCCGCGACGACGAAGGCAAGCGGCTGTCCAGCGAATTGCGCGTTGCGACTCCACCGTCGGGTAAAGATCTTGGCGAGCATTATTCCGCCTTTTCCGGGTCAAGTTCAGCATGCGCGCTGAGCAGCAGCGCGGGTGCGAACCGGATGAGCGTAGGCGCGTGTTAGCGTTTCGTGCGAAAGACCAGCAGCAGGGTGTAGCCGCACAGCAGCGCAAGCCCGAACCAGGTCAGCGCGTACACCAGATGGTTGTTGGGGAAGGAAACCACGGTGAGCCCGCCGAGCGGCCATCCGCCAGGGTTTGGGCTAGCGTCAGCGTCGATGAAGTACGGAGGGACAGAGGCCAGGCCGCGCGCTCGGGCAATGGCCGCAACGTCGCGAGAGTACCAGCGATCCTGTTCAGGCCGGTTTGGCCGCAGTACCCGTCCGCCCGGCTCGGTGAGCCGCAGAAGCCCGGTAACTACGGCAGGCTTGGCAGGCAGCGCCTGCGCCCTGGTGGTGCGGTTTGTCCTATCCGGAGGAACGAAGCCCCGATTGACGAGGATGAACGTCCCGTCCGCGATCCGCAGCGGGGTCAACACCCAATAACCGTTGCCCTGTTCGGTGACGGCCTCAACGAGGGTCTCGCGATCGTGCACGAAACGGCCGGTGACAGTCACGCGGCGGTATTGCCACTCCGCTGGCCCCCTCCGGCGCCACTCGTTCGCGGAGGGCGCTACCGCTGGCGGCGCATGGATCCGTTCGTCCACCGCCGCGATTAACGCCAACTTCCAGGTGCGCCGCTCGACCTGCCAGACGCCAAGCGCCGTGAACAGCAGCATGCCGGCGAGCGCCAGCCCGACTAGAAGCAGCCGCTTCATTATGGACCGGTGCCCTTGCTACCGGCGTAGGCCGGTCAGCGAACCGGGCCCATGTGCGCGCCGGGCATTGGCATCATGTTGGTGTTGAGGTGGAACATGACCCAGATCGACCCGCCGATGGTGATCACGACGATCACTGCCGTGAAAAGGAAGGCCAGCAGCGTCCAGCCGCCCTCCGAGCGCGTGTCGAGGTGCAAGAAGCAGATCACGTGAACCGCAATCTGGCTCACCGCGAGGGCGAAGATCACCGCGGCCATCCAGCCGGGCGCGGGTCCTGACTGCGACATCACCAGCCAGAAGGGCACCACGGTGAGCACGATCGCGAGCAGCGATCCCACGCGATAGCCGAGCCGGCTGCCGTGCCCGTGCGTGTCGCCATGCGCGTGCAGCGCGGCGTCATAGGGTTCGGTGCTCAACGGATTACTCCATACAAATAGACGAAGGTGAAGACCCCGATCCAGATGATGTCGAGGAAGTGCCAGAACATCGATAGGCAGATCAGCCGCCGCTTCATGGGCTGAATCAAGCCGTGCTGGCCGAGCTGGATCAGCGAAGCAGCAATCCAGATGAGGCCGACCGTCACGTGCGCCCCGTGGGTGCCCACCAGCGTGAAGAAGGCGGACAGGAAGGCGCTGCGCTGCGGCCCCGCACCTTCGGCGATCAGGTGCGAGAACTCGTAAAGCTCGACACCGACGAACGCCAGGCCAAGCAGACCGGTGATCGCCAGCCAGAAGCGGGTCGGCCCGACCCGGCCGGCCTCCATGTGCGGCATGGCCTCGCCGAAGGTGATCGAGGAGGCGAGCAGGAACGCCGTGTTGAGCGCGACGAGTTTGAGATCGAAGATCTCGCGCGGCACGGGACCGCCGGCGTAGCTCGTGCTCACCACCCCGAACATCGCGAACAGCGAGGCAAAGATGAGCGCGTCGCTCATCAGGTAGATCCAGAAACCAAGCACGGTGGCGCCGTTGCCGCCGTGATCATGGTCCTCCTCTTCGGCGAGGTGCCAGGTTGTGCGCGCCCCACGGGCGTCGATTGCGTGCTCGGTCATGTCAGGCTCCAGCGGCCAGCAGCTGCCGCCGCTCGCTTTCCGTCCGCGTCACTTCATCCTCCGGGATGAAATAGTCGCGCTTGAGGTTGAAGGTGTGGCCAACAGCGACGACCAGCAGGCCGGCAAAGCTCAGCGCGGCGAGCCACCACATGTACCAGACCATGCCAAAGCCGAGCGCAAGCGCGAGACCGGCGAGGATCACGCCGCTGCCGGTATTGCGCGGCATGTGGATGGGGCGGAAGCCCTCCTTGGGCCGCTCGTAACCGCGCGCCTTCATGTCGTACCAGGCATCAAGATCGTGGACGACGGGCGTGATCGCAAAGTTGTACTCTGGAGGAGGCGAGCTGGTCGACCATTCGAGCGTGCGGCCGTTCCACGGATCGCCCGTCGTGTCCGCCAGCTGCTTCCGCTTCACGAAGCCCATGACGATGCTCATCACGAAGCCGAGGATGCCGACCAGGATTATAAGGGCGCCGATTGCCGCGATCACGAAGTAGGGCTGGATGCTCGTGTCATCGAAGTGATGAACACGCCTTGGCTCGCCCATCAGACCGACGACGTAGATCGGCGTCCACGCGATCCAGTAGCCGATCACCCATCCCCAGAATGCCACCTTGCCCCAGAACTCGTCGAGCTTGAAGCCGAACGCCTTGGGGAACCAGTAGGTCATGCCCGCGAAGAGCGCGAAGACGACGCCGCCAATGATGACGTTGTGGAAGTGGGCCACGAGGAACAGCGAGTTGTGGAAGACGAAGTCGGCCGGCGGGATGGCGAGCAGTACCCCGGTCATGCCACCGACGGTGAACGTCAGCATGAAGGCGACGACCCACCACATCGGAAGCTCAAACCGGATGTCGCCCTTGTACATGGTGAACAGCCAGTTGAAGATCTTCGCGCCCGTCGGGATCGAGATCACCATGGTGGCGATGCCGAAGAAGCTGTTGACGGTCGGGCCAGCACCCATGGTGAAGAAGTGATGCAGCCAGACGAGATAGGAGAGAATCGTGATGACTACCGTCGCGTAGACCATCGACGAATAGCCGAAGAGCGGCTTGCCCGAGAAGGTTGCGGTGATCTCCGAGTAGATGCCGAAGGCGGGGAGAACGAGGACGTAGACCTCCGGGTGACCCCAGATCCACACCATGTTCCAGTACATCATGGGCGCGCCGCCGAGCTCGTTGGTGAAGAAGTTTGTGCCGACGTAGCGGTCGAGCATCAGGAGGAAGAAGGCCGCCGTCAGCGCCGGGAAAATGGCGATGGCCAAAACGTTCGAGCAGAGCGCCGTCCAGCAGAAAACCGGCATTTTCATCATGGTCATGCCGGGCGCGCGCATCTTGATGATGGTCGCGACCATGTTGATCGCAGACAGGGTTGTGCCGACGCCCGCTATCTGTAGCGACCATAGGTAATAGT
Organism: Sphingomonas faeni; assembly: GCF_024273235.1. Lineage (GTDB taxonomy): Bacteria > Pseudomonadota > Alphaproteobacteria > Sphingomonadales > Sphingomonadaceae > Sphingomonas > Sphingomonas faeni_A. Next base: position 12,340 of record NZ_JANBVH010000056.1, read on the forward strand.
CGACGCCCGTATCGGGGCTGTATGCGAGTTCGGCGAGCGGTGCGTAGGAGAGCCAGCCGGTGCGGGCAAACTCGCCAACGAACAGCGAGATCATCACCAGCACCGCGCCCGCGGCCGTCAGCCAGAAGCTGAGATTGTTCAGAAAAGGGAACGCGACGTCGCGCGCGCCGATCTGGAGCGGCATGACGAAGTTGATGATGCCGACCACCAGCGGGATCGCCACGAAGAAGATCATGATCGTCCCGTGCGCGGTGAAGATCTGATCGTAATGGTGCGCGGGCAGATAGCCTTCGTTTGCTCCGAACGCCACCGCCTGCTGTGCCCGCATCATGAGCGCGTCGGAGAAGCCCCGCAGCAGCATGATGATGCCAAGAATGATGTACATGATGCCGATCTTCTTGTGATCGACGCTCGTGAACCACTCGCCCCAGAGGTAGCCCCAGAGGCGATACTTGGTGACGGCACCCACGATGCCGAGCCCCAGGAGGGACACGACGATGAAGGTGGTGAGCAGGATCGGCTCATGGAACGGGAAAGATTCCCAGGTCAGCCGACCGAAGACGGATTTGAGCAATGAGTCAGACATCGTGCTTCCGTTCGCGGGGGGTCAGGCCCGCACGGCGCGGGTGGCGCCGGGGACGGGGAGGGGGGTGATCGCGGACATGTCGCGGTTGCGCTGGTCACCGGGCTTCTGCTGGCCGGGTGCGCCGGGCTTCTCAGGCTTGGTGACGTTCGGACCGGAGCCCTTGTCCTCTGGCGCCTTCTGGAGCGCCGGCACCGGCTTCTCGCCCATGATCGGCGCAGCACCGCGCCCCGGCGCCATGCCGGCGCCCATGCGGTGATCGTCGGGGTTGCCGCCGCCGCGCGCCATGTCGCGGGCCATCACATCGACCATGCAGGGCTTGCCGGGCTCGACGCAGCGGTTGACGATCCGGTCGAACAGGCCGGATTGCACCGAGGCGAACCGCATCACGGGCACCTTCTCGCTGGGCTTGGCGAGCGCGATATAGTTGGCGGTCTGAAGCGTGCCGCCTCCTGCCTTTATACGGGCAACCCAACGGGCAAAGTCGGCTGGGGTCTGGCCATAAAACTTGAACCGCATGTCCGAATAGCCGCGGCCGGTGTAATTGCCCGAATAACCTTCGCTCGTGACCGGCTTGTTGATGACGGCGTTCAGCTCGGACTTCATCGTCGGCATAGCGTAGACCATGCCTGCCAGCGTCGGCACGTACAGGGTGTTGAACTGGTCGGTCGAGGTGATCGAAAAATGCACCGGAACATCGACCGGCAGCGCAAGCTCGTTCACCGTAGCGATGCCGAGGTCCGGGTAGACGAACAGCCATTTCCAGTCGAGCGCGATCGCCTGCACCTCGAGGGGCTTGGTGCCGGCGGGAACCGGTCTGCCCGGGCCGAGCCGCTCCAGCGGCCGGAAAGGATCGAGCAGATGCGTGCTCGTCCAGGTCACGGCGCTGAGCGCGATGATGATCAGGAGCGGGCACGCCCATATGACCAGCTCCAGCGTCGTCGAATGGTCGAATTTGGGGTCGTAGGTCTTGTTGGCGTTACCGCGCCGGTATTTGCGCGCGAACACCACCGTCAGCGCCATGACCGGCACGATGATGAGCAGCATCACGCCTGTCGAAAACAGGATGAGGTCGCGCTGCTGGACGGCGATGTCGCCGGCCGGGTTCATGACGACCATGTCGCAGCCCCCGAGCATCGCCGGCAGCGCCAAAAGGGGCAGGCGCAAGGCCCTTCGAATGCGGTTGGATCCTGTTCTTAGCATGCTCGCTCGCTAACCCTCCCTCCCTCGACCGACTTTGACTCGGATCAAAGGTGTATCGTTTATCAATGGCTAGGGTGAACCATCAGCCGGCAAGATCGTTGCGATCCCGCGTCGCAAACCGGTTGGTGACGGAACGGAGGACGAACAGGGATGGTTGCCAGCACCCTCGGCACGGCGAACTCGACAACCCTCGAGCGGGACGCCCGGCTGATCAATGCCCGAGAGCATGAAGTTCGTCCAGGCGATATCGCGGTTGGCGTGATCATCGGTCGCTCGACCGAGTTCTTCGACTTCTTCGTGTACGCTATTGCGTCTGTTTTGGTCTTCCCCAGCCTAATCTTCCCCTATGTCAATGCGCTCACGGGCACGCTCTACTCGTTCGCGATCTTCGCGCTCGCGTTCATCGCCCGCCCGATCGGGGCGTTCGTCTTCCTCTGGGTTGATCGTCGTCACGGTCGCGGCGTCAAGCTCACTATTGCCATGTTCCTACTCGGCGGCTCCACTGCTGCGATGGCGTTCCTGCCGAGCCATGCTCAGGTCGGCGGCGTGGCAGCGGTCCTTCTCGCGATCTTCAGGCTTGGCCAGGGGTTCGCGCAGGGCGGTACCTGGGACGGTCTGCCCGCGTTGCTTTCACTCAACGCGCCGCAGAACCGCCGCGGCTGGTTCGCGATGATCCCGCAGCTCGGCGCACCGATTGGCCTGTTCGTGGCCGCGGCGGTATTCGCCTTTCTCCTGACGACGCTCAAAACGGCCGATTTCTTGGAATGGGGCTGGCGCTATCCGTTCTTTGTCGCGTTCGTCATAAACGTCGTGGCGTTGTTCGCCCGTCTCCGCCTCATCTCGACGCCAGAATTCGAGGAACTGTTCGAAAGCCGCGAACTCCAGCCCTCGCCGGTGACGCAAATGTTTCGGGAGGAGGGACGCACGGTCGTCCTCGGCGCGTTCGCGCCGCTCGCCAGCTTCGCGCTGTTTCACCTCGTTACCGTTTTCCCGCTGTCCTGGGTGGTGCTGACCTCGGGCGAAAGCGCGGTGCATTTCTTGGTCATCGAGATGGTAGGTGCGGTTGTCGGGCTTTTGGCCGTGGCTGCTTCGGGCACCATCGCAGACCGGATCGGGCGGCGCACGCTCCTGGGTGTCTCAGCCGCGCTGATCGGGGCCTATAGCGGCTTCGCGCCGCAACTGCTGGGGCGCGGTCCGAGCGGAGAGTGGGTCTATATGATCCTCGGGTTCGTCCTTCTCGGGATATCCTTCGGGCAGTCGTCCGGTGCGACCAACAGCAGCTTCTCTCCCCGCCACCGCTACACAGGCGCGGGGACGACGGCCACGGCGTCGTGGTTCATCGGTGCAGCGTTTGCGCCGCTGGCTGCGCTGCTGCTCGCGAGTAATTTCGGCCTCATTTTCGTGGGTGCTTATCTGCTGTCGGGCGCGGCTTGCACGCTTGGTGCCCTGGCGCTCAATCGTGAATGGGGTCGCAAGACCGCCTGAGGACCTGACATGACTGACTCTCACGACGCACAGCACGCGCAGCCCCTTCGCCACCTGGTGGTGCTGGCCAACCCCGCGCCTCAAGGCTTCGACCACGCCATCGTCGACGCCTACCGCGAGGTTGTCGAAAGCCATCACCAGCACGTACTGGTGCGCGATCTCTATGCTGTCGACTTCGATCCGGTGCTCCGCGCGGTCGAGCGGCCCACCGAGCCGGGTTGGCTGCCGGCACCCGACGTGGCGGCGGAACTCGACCATGTGCGCACATGCGACATCATCGTCTTCGTCTACCCAATCTGGTTCGGGCTGCCGCCTGCCATGCTCAAGGGCTATGTCGATCGGGTGCTGGGCGCCGGCTATAGCTTTCGGGACGTGCACGACGCCAAGGGACACCCGCTGGTCGAAGGCAAGCCGCTCCTCTCGTTCAGCACGTCCGGCACGTCGCTGCCTTGGCTGAATGAGCAGGGGCAGGTGCTCTCGCTGAAGGAGATCTTCGACGTCTACCTGATGCGCGGGCTTGGCCTGAGCCAGGCCGAGCATATCCGGATCGACTCCGTAGTGCCAGACATGAAGCCGGCCTATGCAGCCGAGCAGCTCGAGCGCGTCCGTGCAGCGGCGGAAAAGACCTGTGCCAACCTGGCTGCCGGCCACTACCGCGAACAGGCGCAAGCGGCGCTTCGCCGGCGGCAGGATCACGCCGGCTCTGCCTGAGAAAAAACGGGCCGGCAGAGATCCGATGAACTCCTCTACAGCCCACAGCGTTTAGTGGTCAGAGGAGCGATCGATGAAAGAGGTATACGACGAGCCTTCGACGGCGAAGGCGAATCATGGGCTGGTCTCAGTGACGGGCCCCGACAGCGTCGATGTCGTGATGACGCCGAAGGCAGCGTTGCGCACGGCCGAGCGGATCAGCAGCGCGGCGGTCAAAGCGATCGTGGAGGAGCACGGCCGCCCACCCGGCGACCGCCACTGAAACCATTAGGCTTGTAGCGCCGCGAGTGGCGCGTGAAGCGACCAGACGAGCCCGCTCGGAAGTTCGTCGACGCCGCCGACGCCGCCCAGCCGCCGCGGGGTCGCTACCGCGAGCAGACGCTCACTCCATGCGTCCAGGGGCGGTCGAACCTGCGGACCGTCGCGTTCGGCCCATTGCAGCCAGATATGGGGCTGCTCCACCGCGTTGATCTCCCATCGGAGCGACACATAGCCGTTGCGGCCGCTCAATGCCCCGCAGCTCAGCGAGTGCACTTCGAGTTCGTGAACAGCCAACGCAATGGCGGCGGCCGTACTCGGTCCGACCGCGACGGGCGCACCGACGATGCGCACGCGACTGCTGTGTCCGTCAGCCAGCGCGAGCTCGACCAGCGTCTGTAAGTCGGTAACGTGTGCCTCGGGTTGAACGATCAGATCGCTGATCCTGCTGAGCAACGCGACGCGGGCTGCCACTTCCTGGCCTTTGACGAGGAGGGGCTCGTCACTCTCCATCGCCTGACTGGTGAGTGCGGACACCATCGTGAGCAGGTTGCGGAGCGCATGACGGGCACCATCCACTGGAATAAAGCCGTTCGCCGGCGGCTGGCCCGCGCATGGCAGCGCGAGCTTGTCCACAATATCCTCGAACTCATCCTCGAGCCGGACTTGCGTGCCATCGACGAACCGAACGGTCGTGGTGGTGCCGTCGCAGCAGAGATGCGACACCGCCGAGGGGCTGATCGCGATCCGTCGACCGTCGACCAGGGCAAACGTAGTGTCATCGATCCCCGTACTTTCGAGGCGCATCAGCTCCGGATCGGCGTCCAAGGCACCATCCGTCTCCACTTCCGTCGACGCGTCGAGCGCGTCGGAGAGAAGGCACGCGAAGACGCTGCTGCCGGCGTTCGCAGCGTCCAGTAAGCCAAGTGCTCGTCGCACGAGCACCACCGCCGTTCGCTCCGCTGCCTTCGAGTCCATCATGATCCTCTTCTTCCCCCGCTTGTCTACCGCCCCGCTTCATCACGGCAAGGGGCCGACCTCGCACCCTCCTTTAGAAAGAACCGCTCGGCTTTGATCGCGGTCAAAGTCTTCTGCGCGGGCCGCGATCATGGCTTAGAGCAGGAGGGTCTGCTTTGGAACATATCGTTATCGAGCGCCGGGTTCTGCCCTTTCGGCGCAACTGGCACGTCGTCAACGAGGTCGACCTGGCGCCCTTGCTCGCCGACCACGCCGCGGTCCGACGTATGTGTCAGCGCGCGGAAGACCTGGCCGACCAACTTTCAGAGGGTCCGGGGCTTGAGCAGCGGGGAAACCTCGCCGAGACCGTGCGCTGCTGCATTCGCGATCACGTGAAGGTAACGGGCAATTGTCTTGAACAATTGTTCGGCGGAGAGGCCTTGCGTTTCGGCCAAGGTGTGCTCGCGCGCATCCTGCTGGATCAGATCTCCGATGCGGTGCATGCGGAGGATGTCATCGAGCTGCTCCAGAGGGAGACGCTCGAGCCCGAGAAGATCGACATGCTGAGCTATATGCTGCGCTGCTTGTTCGACAACTACCGCCGCGCGATCGACTTCGAGGAGCTGACGCTGCTGAGTTTGGCCGGAACGCGTCTGTCGGCTGAGGCGCGGCTGGCGCTCGAGCACAGCCTGGAGCGCGGCGGGACCGCTTGACCTAGGCTGCCGCGAGCGCTTCCAGGGCGCCGCGATCAGAGATCGTTACGGCGCGCGGGCCTGGGAGGCTGATGATGCCCGCGGTCTTGAGACGTGTGAGCTGGCGGCTCACGGTCTCGATCGTGAGACCAAGGACGTCGGCCATCTGGCCGCGGGTCAAAGGAAGGTCAAAGGTCAACGGCGCGCCGGCACTCGCCCGGCATCCCGCGCCCCCGACCTTGGTAGCCATTTCCAGGAGAAAGTCGGCGACACGCTCGCCAGCGGTCTTGCGCGAGATCATCAGCATGCGCGCCCGTGCCTCCTGGAGCGCGGTCAACGTCCGCTGCAACAGCAGCCGTTCCATGCGGATATGGTCGTCGAGCACATGTTCGAACTGACGCCGCGGAAAAACACACAGCTCGACGTCGGTCAGCGCCTCGACCGTGTGATCGGCTTCCTCCGCATAGGGTCGGCCGACGAAGTCGGCCGGGTAGAGCAGCCCGACACACTGCTCGCGACCGTCCGGAGTGGACGTCGCGAGCTTGAGCATGCCGTCCAGCACGTTGCCGCAGATGACGCTCTGATCCCCCGCCCAAATGATCGTCGAACCGCGGAGATAGCGACGGCGCTCGCCGATTCCGTTAAGCGCCTTGAGTTCGCGATCGTCGAGGCTACCGCATAAGGCTGCATCGCGAACCGCACATTCCGAGCAGATATCCGAACTTGCCATGCCGCCATCTTAGCGGTGGACGAGGGGATTGTCCTCTTTTCAATGATCAACCGTGCATCGAGCCGGGCAGGTGGGGCCGTCGCCTTTCTTCGGAAACGATGATGGACGTGCGAGCTGCGCGTGGGCGTGACTTAGAGCCTGATCCCTAGCCCCACGCCGACCACCAGCGGATCGAGATGCAACGAGACCTGCTGCGTTCCGATCGCCGTAGTCCGCAGGCGCACTTTGGTATCGATGTCTATATATTTGACGTCCACGTTTACGAACACCTTGCGCGTGATGTCGACGTCGATGCCCGCTTGCGCGGCCCAGCCGAAACTGTCGCTCATATGCACGTTGGTCTGGCCGACCGCCTTCACGAGGCCGTCCGATGCCTTCTCGGTCCAGAATATGGTGTAGTTCAACCCGGCTCCGACATAGGGCCGAACGTGGCTGGTCGGTGCGAAATGATATTGCGCGGTCAGCGTCGGCGGCAGCACCCAGGTCGATGCAAGCCGGCCGATCGAGCCCGTGGTTCCCGTTCGCCCGTCGGCATGATGCTTCGTCGTCGACGCAATCAGCTCGAAGCCAAGGTGATTGGTGGCCATGTAGGTGGCGTCGACTTCAGGCATGAAGCTGTTGTCGACACTGGCCTTTTCGCCTGTGAACGCCGGAAGGACGCTGCCCGAGCGCTCATTGGGCGCGACCATAATCGCGCGCAGCCGGACGAGCACGTCACCTGCGGCGACGCCTGTCCGATCATCAGGCGAGGGCGCACTCTGCGCTGCTGCGGGGCTCGTCACCAGAAGCGCGCACACCGCTACTGCTGCGCTTGAAACCAGATTCCGCATCATCGTCTACTCCATTCTTGATGGCGCAGCAGCTATGATGAGGTCGCAAGAACCGCTTTGACGCGAGTCAAAGACGGTTGTGGGGAGGTCAGGCAGTTTTCGCTCATGTGGACCTATTACCCCGACCTGCTCGCCAAGCCGGTGCCGCGCTACACGAGTTACCCGACCGCTGCCGAGTTCACCGAAACAGTAGCGTCGGCCGACTTGGAAGCCGGGCTCGCGGATCTGCCCGCTGAAGAGCCGCTCTCGCTTTACGTTCACATTCCCTATTGCCGGGAAATCTGCTGGTATTGTGGCTGCAATACCGGCGCTGCCACGCGAGAGGCGCGCCTATCCGCCTATGTGGACCGTCTTCACGACGAAATCGATCTGTTCGCCGCGAAGCTTGGGCCCCGGGGTGTCGTTGGACGAATAGCATTCGGGGGCGGAAGCCCGAACGCGATCGCGCCGGAAGTCTTCCTGAGGCTGGTCGACCGGATCAAGACGGCATTCCGCCACGACCGGCCGGTGATCTCGGTCGAGCTCGACCCGCGCGGGTTCGACGAAAAATGGGCCGCGGCGCTGGCGACCGCCCAAGTCGAGCGGGCAAGCCTCGGCGTCCAGACGTTCGATCCCGCCATCCAGGCGAGGATCGGGCGCGTGCAGCCCGCCGAGCTGATTGAGCGGACGGTCTCCTTGCTGCGCACGGCGAGTATCACGTCGCTGAACTTCGACCTGATGTACGGCCTGCCGGGCCAGACCGGCCGGGAATTGGAAGCGAGCCTCGCGGCAGCGCTGGCCCTGGCACCGGATCGGCTCGCCGTTTTCGGCTACGCGCATGTCCCGCAGATCTTGCCTCGGCAGCGCCGGATCGATGCCTCACAGCTGCCGAGCGCGCGTGATCGGTTCGACCAGGCCGCGCTTGCTCATCGCGTTCTGACCGGGAAGGGATATCAGCCGGTCGGTTTCGATCATTTTGCCACGCCCGCTGACCCCCTGGCGAGCGCAGCGCGTAACGGCACTCTTCGCCGCAACTTCCAGGGCTTCACCGACGATCGGGCCACATGCCTGCTTGGGCTTGGCGCGAGTGCGATCAGCAGCTTTCCGGACCGTCTGCTTCAGAACGAGAAGAATACCGGCCGCTGGCATCTCGCGCTCGGCGCCGGCCGCTTCGCAACGCACCGCGGTGTGCTACGCACCCCGGAGGATCGCGCGCGGGGAACGATCGTCGAGGATATCCTGACCCACGGCGCTGCCGATCTGTCGCCCCTGACCGGCAGATCATGCGTACGCGCCTTGCTGCTAGATTTCGAAGCACGCGGGCTGCTGCGCTGGCGCGGCGAGTCGATCGTGCTTGCGGAAGGTGGCTTGCCCTATGCGCGCGCGATCGCCGCCCGTCTCGACCAGTATCGCGGCGAAAGCATCGGTCGCTTCAGCCATGCCGTTTGAGGGTCCTTCCGCCGCGCCGGTGAGCGCCGCTCGACCCGCCGCGCGCGCTTCCGCGGTTCATTTCTGCGGGCTGTGCGATCAAGTCGGCGAAAGCGAGCGCCGGGCACTGCGCAGGATTGGGCTGCGCCAGCTCATTCGATCGGGCGACCCGTTGATCTGCTCCACCGCGGGCGATGCCATCGTCGGCAGTCTTACGTGGGGCGTGCTGGCGGTAGTTCGGTCCGATGGCAGCGGTGCCCAGAGCGTCGGCCTCGTCTTTCCCGGCGAGATCGTCGGTGATCCCTTTGGCTCGCCTGCGAATGCCGCGGTGCGCGCATTGACCGACGCCCAGCTCTGCACCTTCCCACGATCTGCGTTGGAGCAAGTCTCGCGTGACTACCCGGTTGTGCAACGGGCGCTTCTGCGCTGTGCCTTGCACAGCTTGTCCGAGGCGCGGCGCTGGCTGCTGATCATCGGTCGGCAAAGCGCTCGCGAGCGAGTGGTAGCCTTCCTCCTCGAATTCGCACGACGACAGCGGGCCGGCGCACCGAGCGGCGACACACTCGATCTGCCGCTAAAGAGGGGGAGCATCGGCGATCTCCTGGGGCTATCGATCGAGACGATCAGCCGCCAATTGCAGGGGCTGGCGCGGGCCGGCTTGATCGCTCTCCCGAGCCGCCGCACTATCGAACTGGTGGACCGTGCTGCGCTCGAGCGCCTTGTCGGTGGGAGGCGATCAACGATCGAGCGAGTGATGCCATGACGGAGGGAGGTGGTGCCGGTTTTCTGGGCAGGAGGCTAAGCTATCCCGGACGTGAAGGATGGCCGGCAATGCGGGATGGCGGGCACCGTCCTACGGTAGCGTGCGCAGCATCGTGGGCGGAATCAATCCGGCGATGGCGACACTGGCGCATGAGGGCGCAGCCGCGTTCCGCGACAAGTACGAGCTGGTGCATCGGCGCCGGGCCGCCAAGCCGAACGCGACATGGCAGGCCGATCACACGCAGCTCGATATCCTGATCCTCGACGCCAGCGGCAAGGAAGCGCGACCATGGCTGACGACGGTGGTGGACGATCATTCACGGGCGGTGGCCGGCTACATGGTGATGCTGGGCGCACCGTCCGCCCTTAGAGCGGTTTCCGCCCGATGTGAGTCGATCAGGGATTCCCATAGATGTGCCGAT
>NZ_JANBVH010000057.1 GCF_024273235.1 Sphingomonas faeni
GGCATCAAGCACAGGCGGCGTTGGCGTCAAACCTGCCTTGGTCGCCGCCTTAACGGTCGCGGCTGTTGTCTTTTGATGGTGCTTGATCAGCATGGTCGCAAACTTGCGGATTGCGGGCGTCTGCGACTTCTGCAGCGCAACCTGGCTCGAGTTGATCTCGTACAGATCGCTCATACCGGCAGCCATGACATAGGGCATCGCAGCTGTCTTCGCCTCGGGCGGCGGTGGTGGTGGCGGCGTCTGTGCGAACGATGCCGTGCCTACCGTCGCTGCGAGCAGCATACCGATGTGTTTGATATTCATTGGTTCTCTCCTGATAGTTTCTTGTGGGATTTTCATTAGATAAGGCCAGTTCACAGTAGCTTTTACGAACCGTCTCTGACGACGGTAGCCAGCGATCCGTCAGGGTTGCGACCCTCGCGGGCGAGAGCGGCATCCTGCTGTGCTTGGCGCACGTCATCCGGACTACCTTCTCTTGCGGCGGGAATGGCGACTTCGGCAGTTCCTCCGACATTTGCCGAACCGTGCAGTGCTCCTGCGATCTCGCGATCGAATTCGCCCGCTTCGATGGCCGATCGCATGTTCACAAGGTAATCGGCGAAGCGATCTGCGGGGATGAAGTTCGTCGTCTGACCGCCGATGGTCAACGTGGCCCCGTTCCGCGTCGTAGGCGTAAACGCTACATGCTCGCCGTCACGGACAAACCATGTGCCTGAGCGAACACCGTCTGTCGCCCATGCCTTCTCGGCTAGGTGCAGATCCTGCAGAACGGCGCTGCGGTCTGATATCGGGTCACTCGATTGCAGTGAGACGACGCCAAGAACGGCGGATTTCGCGGCATTCACGATGCTTTCAAGTGCCAAGTCGCTTCTCCGATGCTGCTAGATGGGACGCTACCGATGCGAGGCGTGCGGTGCACGCCCCGCAAAGTCGTAATCAACCGATCTGCTGGTTCTGGGCGCCGCTGTCGGGGCGGGCCGGCCCCATCACCGGTTCTTCACCGAGCGGTTCGTTGCGGAACACGGTGAACTCGCCCTTGCCGTCCATTGAAGGACCCGACGTCCAGCGGCCTTCCGGGAATGTCCCGTCGACCGACGTCGCGTAGAAGTTGTAGTTGTTCTGCTGATCTTCCATGTCCTGCGGGAAGCTGTTGGGGATCGGCAGGTTCATGGCTTCTGCCCCCAGTTCCTCGATAACCGCGAGCCACTGTTGCTGGTGCATGGTGTCGCGCGCGATCATGTAATGGAGCATCTTCTTCATGCCCTCGTCATGGGTCGCGTTGAAGAGCCGTACCGCGAGAACGCGACCCGTGCTTTCTGCCGCAACGTTGCAGTACATATCGGCCGCGACGTTCCCGCTCGCGTATATGTGGCTCATGTTGAACGGCACGCCATCGGAATCCATCGGCATCGCTGCCATGCCGCCCGACAACAGGTTCTTGTGGATGATGCCCTCGATGCTCTGACGGGGATTTTCACCGCCCATCACAGCGCCGACGATGCTGTCCTTGACGCCCTCCTCTTGGAGGTGCGTCGGCGCCTTATCGAGATTCAGCGCGACTGCGGTCGCCAGCATTTCGATGTGGCCGATCTCCTCGGTCGCGGTGTGCAGCAGCATGTCACGATATTTCGTTGTCGGCGCTCGGTTGCCCCAGGCCTGGAAGAAATACTGCATGCAGACGCGTATCTCGCCTTCGACGCCGCCAATCGCCTGCTGCAACATTCGAGCAAAGGCAGGATCGGGTTTCGTCACCTGGACCGGGTACTGTAGTCTCTTGTCATGATAATACATGGTTCGCTCCGATGTGATGAATATCGTCGAGGGACGACCACCCCGCAACGCGCTCCATATCGGTTCGATCCAAAATAATCCTAAACTTGATATCAGTTAATACGTCCCGCCTCACTAATGGCTCACATCGCACCGCTTACATCGTCAAAATGTTACTAATCCACATCAATATGAAGCGACATCTGTTGATACTGAGCGTTCCTTATCTCTGCGTTTGCAGGCTGCCATCTATCAAGGGGTTGCACCTCGTACACCTGCTATACGCAATTCGCCCTTGTCTGCAGCGTGACCATGTCTTCCTATCCGTGCGAAAGGTTGAGGCCAGTGAGGATACATCATTTAAATTGCGGCACGTGTTGCCCGGTCGGTGGACGCCTGTTTGACGGCTACAGTCGCGGCATCTCGGGACATCTCGTTTGCCACTGCCTGCTGATCGAGACGAATGACGGTCTCGTTTTAGTGGATACCGGCTATGGCAACCAGGACGTGACGCGACCGCGCGAGCGGCTGTCGGACTTTTTCCTGGCGCTCAACCGGCCGCAACTCCGAACGGAAGAGACCGCAGTCGCACAGATACGACGCCTAGGCTTCGCGCCAGCCGACGTCCGCCACATCGTCGTGACGCATCTCGACTTCGATCATGCTGGCGGGATCGAGGATTTCCCGAACGCGCGCATTCATGTCACGGCGCGTGAGAAGGAAGTTGCCGACCAGCGCCGCGGCGGTGCGTTCGTCTCTCGCAAACGCTATCGCCCGCAGCAATGGGACGAGGCCGCCAACTGGTCGCTCTATCCATTCGGTGGAGGGGAGCGCTGGTTCGGGTTCGACGCCGTCCGTGACCTGGACGGTTTGCCGCCCGAAATCCTGCTGATACCACTCGCCGGCCATACCTGGGGGCATGCCGGCATCGCCGTCCAGGAGGACGACGGTCGCTGGTTGTTCTACGCAGGCGACGCCTATTTCCACCACGGCGAGATGAATGGCGCGCGCCGCACCTGCCCTCCAGGGCTGCGCGGCTATCAACGACTCATGCAGGTCGATGCCGACGCGCGGATGGCAAACCAACGCCGCGTACGCGCGCTGTCGACCGACCACGCCGATGCCGTCCGCATCTTCTGCGCGCATGACCTGATCGAGTTCGAGGCGATGGCTGGCTTGTCCTGAACCATTTCCAACGGCCTCACGTTATTGCAGTCTTCGTACCGTCGGGAGCAAATCCATGGCTACGCATTCGAACTACGCCCTTCAGTCCGGTTTTATTACGGCGGCAAAGGCCGTCCATGGCGTCGACCATCCGGCCAACGATCCCGAGGTCGCTGACATGCTGCGTGCGGCCGTTGAGACGGCCAGCCACTGATCAATTCGAGGGGCAATCCGATGGACGTCAAGACGCGTGCTGCAGAGATACCGGGGGTCAGTGCATCCGTGCTGACCCTAAAGGCCGAACTCGAAGCGAAATCGATGCGGGAGTTGGGCTCGCTTGCCTTGGCGGGGCGTGACGTGCGCGTCATGGAGGGGCGCGATGCCATTTGGGTCATCGTACGACGCGATGGCCTGGGCGGCATCGCGTTCCGGACAGCACACACGCCCGGTGGCGCGGTCGGGATCAGGACGCACGTCGACCAGGCAAGGACCAGCCTGACGATCGCGATGGACAGCGCGCAAGGCCGCCATTCGCTGACGGTTACCGCACACGAAGATACGCTTCCGACGCTGCGCTTCACGGCGAAGTTGATCCCCGCAGCGCGCCTCCTGATCGCCTTCCAACCGCGCGACGTCTATCCCCTCGGCCCCGACGACGATCCGCTCGAGGCCCGCGGTAAGGTTGAGGCGGCGCAGCGCGGCTTGAACTCGGGCCTGGCGTTCTTTCATCTCGAGGAGCCCGCGTTCGGCAGCGTGCTGTATTTCCAGAATCTGACCGCGATGAACGACTATTTCGTCGCTACGAAGACCACCCCGGACACAGCCGTCGGTGGGGTCTGGCCGGAACTGGGCTATCTACCCCCTACCCCCGCCCAGACGGGTACGCCTGCGATCGATCCACTGCCTGCCGGGCAGGAAGTGACTGTGTCCGATGCGATCGTTGTCTTCCATGACGACGCTAGGTCCAACGAACAGGATTCGGCCCTGCGCTTCGTGCAGATGCAGGGGGCGGCCTATCGTCTCTTGGATCTGCCCAAGACCGAATTTCGCGACTGGGTCGCCCGTTCCGAAACGACGATCCGCGACCTCGACACCGCGCCCGAAGCGACGATCAGCCATTACGGCCATCGCTATTTCCATCCGTATACCGCCACCGAATATCCGGACATCATGGTTCAGATGTCGCTGCTGTCGGCGATCTCTAATTTTGCCGACTGGAAAGGCGAACACGTGGCTCTGGCCGACGAAATCCGTGCAGGGCTCGGCAAATTTCACGACACGAAGCTGAAGACAATGCGGCGGTATCTGCCCAACGTCGGCAAGGACAAGGACAAGAACGCAGTCGATAGCTGGTACCTCTACCACCCGCTGCTAAACCTCGGCCATCTTGCGACCGATGGCGATGCCAAGGCGAAACGCCTGTTCACGTCATCGCTGGAGTTTGCGATCAAGGCCGCGCATCACTTCGACTACGCCTGGCCGATCCAGTTCAAGGTCACCGACTTTTCAGTGATCGTCGAGGCGCGCAATGACGATGGCCTGGGACAGACCGATGTCGGCGGGCTCTACGCCTATGTCATGCTGCAGGCGTTCCACCTGACGGACGACAAACGGTACCTCGATGAGGCCCGCAAGGCGATCGACGCGGCCCGTGGCATGCGCTTCGAACTCAACTACCAGGCGAACCTGACTGCCTGGGGTGCGGCCGCTTGCATGCGGCTCTGGCGCGTGACGAACGAACGCTATTACCTGGACCAGAGCTACGTGTATCTGGCCTCGTTCTTCCATAACGCGGCCATCTGGGAGTCGCGGATCAAGGGCGCTGCGCATTACAGCAATTTTCTCGGTGTCACCTGCCTGCACGATGGCCCGTACATGGCGATCTACGAATGCTTCGACAGCTTTGCTGCGTTCGAACGCTATCTGAAAGACAGTGGTCCTGACCTCGATCCTGCGGCGCGCATGCTGATCAGCGAATATTGCAAATATGCGCTGTACCGCGCGTGGTTCTATTACCCAGATGCGCTTCCAAAAGACCTTCTCGCCGGCGAGCAGCGCAACGGCCATATCGATCGCAAGCTCTCCTTCCCACTCGAGGATCTGTACCATGACGGGCAACCGGCCGGTCAGGTAGGGCAAGAAATCTATGGCGCTGGCGCCGCAATGGTGTTTGCCAGCCGTACCTTTCACCACATCGCGGACGCGCCGTTCAGATTGTTCTGCGACCATTTCGTGATGACGATGGAGCGCAACAGTGCCGCATCAATCAGCTTCCGTTTGGGCGGGGGGGACGGCTGCCTTGCCAGCATCAGCCTTGTGCGCACGGGCCGGCGCAAGCTCCCCAACTTCGTTGTTGAAACCGCGACGGGGGACCGCGTCCGCGCTCGCAAAACCGCCCCTGACCGTGTCGATTTTCACGTGCCTGCTTCAGGAAGCGTGACTGTCCGATGGGATACGCCTCAGGAGAAAACTGCGTGAAGCATCCGGTTGATACGCTGGTCCTCGTACCCGATGACGTTGATACTGCCCGTTCGCCTCTAGCGGGTCAGCTTGGTGAGGAAACCTACATCCTAGGCGCGTTCAACCCGGGGATGACGCGACTGCCGAACGGCAACCTGCTGTTGATGGTCCGCATTGCAGAAGCACTGCGGACGCCAATCCGCGACGGCCATGTCCGTTCGATCCGTTGGACCGATGATGACGGTACCGGACGTTTCGTGCTCGACGCATGGCCCGTCGACCAAGCCGACACAGCCGATCCTCGCAAGTTCACGTTGCGTAGCGGGGGCTGGAAGGTCATGGCGCTGACGTCTCTGTCCTGGCTTCTGCCGGTCGAACTGACGCCCGATGGCACGCAGCGGGTCGCAATCCACTACGACAAGGCGATCATTCCCGCTTACAGCTTCCAATGCTACGGCATCGAAGATCCACGGATCAGCCATATCGACGGTCGGTACATGATGACCACGTGTTCGGTCAGCCCCGAACGTCACTCAACGACGCTTTACACCTCGGACAACGGGCTGGACTGGACGTTTGCTGACATCATTCTTGATCACCAGAACAAGGACATGTTGCTGTTCGAGGGCCTGATCGACGGGCAATATTGGGCACAGACCCGGCCGCTCGGCGACCTGTACTTTGCGTATCCGCCGGGCAGTGAGTGGCGCGCGGGACCTTCGATCAACCTCGCGTCCTCACCCGACGGACTGCACTGGAAACCGCATCGTCAGCCCGGCATTCGGACCCGCGCCGACACCGTGGCAACCGCGCGGATCGGCGCCGGCACGCCGCCAATCCTGACCAGCCGCGGCTGGTTGAGCCTGTGGCACGCCGTCGAACCAAAGGAGATCGTCGGCATTTACCGTACATATTGGTCGATCATGGACCGCGACGACCCTTCCCGGGTCGTCGCTACGGAAGAGGCCGCGATCCTGGAGCCAGACGTCGAACTGACGCGGCCGATCGAACACCAGATGTATTTGCGCGACGTGGTGTTCTCCACCGGCATCGTTGAGCATGGCGATCACTTCATCGTTGCGTCCGGCGAAGCAGATCTCGCATGCCGGATTACGCACATTGCGAAAAGTGCGTTCGGGATATCGCCCTAAGCTGTGACAACTCTCGGGACATTCACGAATTGATCGCCCGTCCGTGTATGTCGAGAACTACCTTTCTCGCACGCCAAGTTGATGTGGGATAGGACGATGGCTCGGACCCTGCCTACCCCCATCATGCGTTGTTCTTGTTCCAGCAAAGGAGCGGATCATGAGCGACAGCGAACCGAACTCTGACGAAGGCGCAAGCCCCGCCGAAGACATCAAGAAGCAAAATCCTACTGGAACGACGACCGGTGACCAGACCGGTGAAACTAGCGGCGACCACAAGGTTGAGGATCTCGCGAAGGCAGGCCGCGACGACATGGATACCGATGAGAGCGCCGAATAACGAGTTTATCAAAACTGAACCGCTGCGAGGAGTAAGTCATGAGCGACCACAAACCGTCCGACCCAGAATCGGAAGACTTCAAGAAAACCGCCGACGAAAGCCTCGATGCCGGTATTGCGGACGAAAGCGCTGCCTACGAAAAAGCGATCGATGCAGACGGTGCAAACGACGAGGTCGAAGAAGGAAAGTGGAAATCGACGGATGACGGTAGCGGAACGAGCGAAACTGATTAGCGGTGGATTGGCGGAGCGAGACTGCAAAGGGCTTCAATAAATGGGGCTGCCGCGCAGTTTCGCTTCTCTGCCTTTCTTTGAACTAGGGGCACCGGATCGGATGAGCTCTGCAAAAACTGCCTTTTCCGTGACATCAGATCGTACGCATGTCCGAAAATATTTTTGTGGAGGTCTTTTTGGGTAGGATCGGCGCGGCAATGACAGCACTGCGTAGCTACGCTACCGGCGTCCCGTGTTGACTGTCCGCCGCCTCCTAGCGCAACGCTATTTTGCCGTGCTCGTGTGCGCGGCAACACTGTTGCTCAAGCTGCTCGTGCCGGCCGGGTACATGATCGGCAGCGAGCACGGCCGGATCACAATCGAGCTATGTTCCGGTGTCGCCCCTCGAGCCGTGACGATGGCAATGCCGGGGATGCACGGCGATATGCCCGATCACGGCAAGTCGCAGGACCATGGCAAGGCTGAAATGCCGTGCGCGTTTGCGGGCCTGTCAGCCGCAACGCTCGGTGCGATCGATCCTATTCAATTCGTCATCCTGATCGCCTTCGTCATGGCAGTCGGGCTTTCACCGACCGTGCTGCCGGCGATCACTCGCAGCAGCCATCTTCGGCCTCCGCTTCGAGGTCCCCCAGCCGTCCTTTGACCAACTGATCGCGTGCTTCGTCGGGAGCAACCACGTTCACGGCCCGCGCGCTATCGCGAGGGCCGGTCAAAGGCCTATCCATGATCCGAACTCACTTGCTGCCAGGGGCGTGCCTGCCCTGCCTCCTGCTCGCCGTACCAGCGGCCGCTCAGGATGACGCGGCACGCATCACGAAGTCCGACCTAACAGTCACCAATGCGCAGGGCAAACCGGCTGAAACCGGCGACATCACCGTAACCGCGCTGAAACGCCCGCAGGCGCTTCAGGACGTGCCGGCAAGCGCCACCATTCTGTCCGCTGACCTGCTGCGCCGCCTCAACGCGCAGGATTTCTCCCGCGTCGCGGACTCCGTGCCGGGCTTGGCCTTCGCGACCACGGGACCCGGCAACTCGCAGTACATCATTCGCGGGATCGGCGGGGTGGGGTTCGTCCAGTCGCCGACCACGGGCGTCTACCTCGACGAGACCCCGCTTCAGACCCGCGCACTTCGCGGCTTTTCGCAGCCCGACCCGCAGCTGTTCGACGTCGCTCGGGTCGAAGTGCTGCGCGGACCGCAAGGCGTGCTGTTCGGATCGTCATCGATGGGCGGCCTGGTCCGCATCGTGACCAACCAGCCGGATGCCACCAAGCTCACCGCACTGGGTCAGGCGAGCGTTTCGACCATCACCGATGGCGGCACGAGCTGGGACGGCAAGGCGATGCTCAATCTGCCGATCGTCGCCGACACCCTGGCGCTGCGCGTCTCGGGCGGGTTTGTCCGGCAGGGCGGCTGGATCGACGATCTGCGACCCGCCACTGGCGACCTGACCGAGAACGTCGGAACGTCGGCGGTCCGCAAGGACGTCAACTGGACGCGTACCGGCACGGTTCGTGCGGCGCTTCGCTGGAATGCCACACCGACCCTGACGATCACGCCGTCGCTGATCTGGCAGGACGCCTATAGCAACGCGGATCGTCCCCATAGCGACGTGACCTTTGGCAAGCGCGCGCGGCTCAAGGCGCGGTATGCGGACACGTACGCCAAGGATCGGTTCGTCATCGGCTCGCTGCTGATCGAGAACCGGTTCGATGCGCTTGGTGGGTTCACCGTCTCGTCCAATTCGTCCTGGCTCGACCGGCGCAACCGGCTGTCGTTCGACGTCACCGCGTTCGACTCTCCAATCGTCGAGGACATTGTCGGACCGGGTCCCGGGGGCAAGCTGTTCCCAACACCGCTCAAGGATTTCGGCCGCACAAAACAATTTACGCAGGAGGTGCGCGCCGTGTCCGATGGTCCTGGGCGGCTGCAATATGTGTTCGGCGCGCTCTACCGCGACCTTCATCAGGACTCCGGCCGTACGATCACCGTCGCCGACCTCTTCGGCGTCACCGCGCCGCTGCCGCTTGGTGCCAGCAGCCCAGCCGTCATCCAGGACACGACGGTGCGCTTCCGTGAGAGCGAGATCGCGGCGTTCGGCGAGCTGACCTATGCCGTGGTGGCGAAGGTGAAAGTCGCAGCGGGCGCCCGGGTCTTTGCTTATCGCCAGCGCGAAGCGAGCCGACGTTACGGGATCGGTGACGTCGCAGGCGGCGATCTCGCCTACGATTATGACGAGCGCAATCGCGAGAACGGTGTCACACCGCGCTTCACGCTGAGCTACGAGCCAAGCCGGGCCGCGACGCTCTACGCCAGCTACTCGCAGGGCTTCCGAACGGGGGGCGTCAATGCGCCTGTGACGGATGATATCTGCTCTGCCGCGGAACGTCGCGCGGCAGGCATTCCCGATGTACCGCCGCCCTATAACAGCGATCGTACCGACAATTACGAGATAGGCGCCAAGACCAGTCTCTGGAGTGGTCGTGTGCGGATCAACGGCGCTGCCTATGCGATCGACTGGAAGGATTATCAGCAGGCGTTCCAGACAGCGTGCGGGATCAACAACGCGACGACCATCTCCTTCACCGTCAACGCCGGCCGGGTTCGTAGCCGTGGCGGCGAGCTTGAAGTTTCCGTGTCACCGGTCCGGGGGCTCGATCTTCACGCGGGCGGATCGTTCACCGACGCGACCTACCGCAACGACGTGCCCAACCTGCTGCTGCCGGCAGGCTCGCATGTGCTCGATGTGCCGCGCTGGCTGTGGAATGTGCGCGGCGAGTACGAGACCGCGCTCACAGAAGGGCTGACCGGCACGTTGTTCGCCGCGGCGCGCCACGTCGGCGGATCCAACAGCGGGTTCGGCGAAGGCGAGGTGCTGCCGCGTCCGGCCTACACGCTGGTCGACGCCTCCGCCGGGGTGACGATGCGTGGCGGCTTGGGGGTCGACCTGTTCGTCACCAACCTGTTCGACGCCGTGCCGGTCTTCGGTCAGGAGTTCACGACGTCGCCCGGCAACACCACCGCAACCAGCTACTTCTCCTATCTCGTCGGCCCGCCGCGGACTGTCGGTATACGTCTGACCAAGGCATTATGATGCCGGGCATGGACGTTTCAGCGATGAACACGGACCCACCCGCCGGCCATCGGGCACCCGGCGCGCGGTGGTACAACGCGGTATGGCGATGGCACTTCTATGCAGGGCTGTTCTGCATCCCATTCATTATCTGGTTGTCACTGACGGGCACGATCTATCTTTGGCGACCGCAGCTGGAAGCATTGTTGGACCGGCCCTACGACCATCTCCCCGTTGCCGGGCGGACTGTCTCACCCGACGCGCAGGTGCGGGCGGCATTGGCTGCGGTCCCAGGATCGTCGCTGCATAAATACGTACTCCCAGAACATCCGGGAAACGCCGTGCGTGTGATTGTCTCCGCTGATGGCGTTGATCACCGCGTCTATGTCGATCCGCACTCGCTTGCGGTTCTGAAGGTCATTGGCGAGGAAGACCGGCCGCTCAACGTTGTATCGCGCCTTCACGGCGAATTGCTCGCGGGGGTGTGGGGCAGCTACCTCGTCGAGATCGCCGCGTGCTGGGCGATGGTCATGCTCCTGACCGGGCTTTATCTATGGTGGCCGCGCAACAGGAAGGGCCTCGCGGGTGTCCTCTACCCTCGCCTGGGGGGCGGACGACGCGTGTTCTGGCGTGATATCCACGCGACCGCCGGCATCTGGGTTTCGATGTTCGCGCTCGGGCTGATCCTCACTGGCCTTCCTTGGGCAAATGCCTGGGGCAGCTATCTGGGGAAGGTCCGCACGCTAACTGGCACGACCCAGGGTCCCGTCGACTGGACGATCGGCGGCAAGGCGCCGAAGCCGAAAGCGGACGCGATGCTTGGGGCTCACGCCGGGCATGACGGCATGGTCATGGCTGCCCCGCCGATCTCGCCCGGTGAGCTTGGGCGCGTGATCGCTACGGTCCGGCCGTTGCGGATTGCACCGCCCGTGCTGCTGTCTCCCCCCGCGCATGAAGGCGGGCCGTGGGCGGTGTCATCGGACGCAGCCGATCGCCCACTGCGATCGGACGCGCAGGTCGATGGTACGACAGGCCGCCTTGTCGGCCGTGTCGCGTTCGCTGACCGCCACTGGATCGACCGGGTCATTGGCTACGGCATCGCGGCGCACGAGGGCGCACTGTTCGGCATCGCCAATCAGATCCTCGGCACGCTAACCGCGCTGCTGCTGTCCGTCCTGGCCTTTTCGGGCGGAGTCATGTGGTGGCGGAGACGACCGACGGGTTTGCTGGGCGCACCATTGCCGCAGAACCGTCCGCGCTTTCGGATCGGGTTGGTGGCAGCGATCGTCGGGCTTGGGATCTACATGCCGCTGTTCGGCACGACACTCGTGATCGTCCTCGTAGTCGAATGGGTGGTCCTGCGCCGCATTCCCGTGACGCGACACTGGCTTGGCCTAAGGCGTGCTCCAGCCTGAAGGTGCTCATCATTCCGGATATGCGCCGAATGCAGTTCGGGTGATGGCCATCTACAACCCGGCATCGTGCCTCTAACGAAGCCGTTCGCCATGGAAGCGTGGACTGCCAAAGGGGCAGAGTATGGCATGTAGATGGTACGGGATTGATCTGCGTGGGGCGCAACACGGCTAAACTCGATCAGAGAAGCAGTATGACAGACGGTATATTCGTATTATCACAGTGACGTACGTAGTTAACGGGTCATACCAGAGGGGGAAACGGTGGCGAAGACCGACGGCGAGTTTTATGCGATGAGAGCGCAGCAGGAACTTGATATGGCGGCGTTGGCGACTGATCCCAGTGTGAAGAAGCTGCACCTGGACATGGCTGCTGAATATGCCACTTTGCGCGAGCGAGCAGATGGGGAGGTTCAAAATGCAAGAATCGGCACGAGTGAGTGAGTTAGAGGGGTTAGCACGAAGCTTGGACGCCTTGATTACGTTTGCTGATAAAGACCGAAACTTCGTTCTTGCTGCCACCCTTGACACCGCACGGGTACTATTTCTCGAAAGATACGGCCAGCCTGCAGGGTGATTTGATCTATACATTATCTTTCGGAGAGAAAGCCACCTCACAACCGGGATAGCCATGTGAGAAAAGATGACCGTGCGACTGCGACAGCAACCGCTATATTAAAGTTTAGACGCATACGATCCGAGATGCTGCCGAAAGAGTTGTTCGCGGAGCCGGGTTGGGATTTACTCCTAGAACTGTTCGTTGCTGATTCCAATGGCCATCGCCTCACCGCACGCGACGTCAGCGATAGGGCCAACATACCCCCTACCGTGCTTTCCCGTTGGCTCATACATCTTACCGAGATAGGCTTTATCGTTGGCGATGGCGATGGTAATCTTGACGACCTGCTGACGCTTTCGGGTAAGGCACTTGATAGTATCGAGTCCGTCATGAGCAAGGCCAACGAGTTACGAGAAGCTGTAAGCTAAACGACCGCTGCGCCTTCAAGAGACAAACCGACCCGTTAGTTATTTCCACCCGTTGCGAAGCTGTGGAACAAAGCACCAGCATGAGCCTGATCCAAAAAAACTTCTCGCTTTGATCGCAGTATTCCAATGGTAGGAACGACGGGAATGATACCGTTTGAATCCACAGCGCTGAAGCGCGGACCGCTTAGTCCTCTGATCTTCAAACTCGGACTATATGGTCAACTCAGCGACCACGACGTCGACACGATTGGGGATCTCCGATACACGGCGATCGACTATCGACGTAACCAGCGAATAACGACGCTAAGCGTCATCCCGCCCTGTGTGTATGTCATGGTAAGTGGGCTCGCCTGTTTGTCAGTCCTCGCTAGTGACGGACGCCGGCAGATCACGAGATTTCTGCTGCCCGGTGACTTCTGCAATGTGTTCGATGCCGAACCGATAGGCTCGATCGAAGGTATCGACATCTTGGTGCCAACCCGCATGGCAGCAATCCCCGCCGGCGTGTTTCACCAGCTTGGGGCATCGCCGACAATGCATGACGTGCTGATGGCGCTAGTGACCAACGCATCAACCGCTGCCCGCAAAACGATCGGGAGTTTGGGACTAGGCAATGCTCGCGGCCGCATCGCATTTTTACTGTACGAATTCGCCCAAACGATGGTCGTCCGTGGGTTGATCGGAGCACCGACCGATCCGCTTCCGCTGAGGCAGGACCATATTGCGGACGCAACAGGTCTTACCAATGTTCATGTGAACAGAATGATTGCACAGTTGCGCCGCGATCGGATTTTGTCGGGAAGTGGCACAGTCCTGGAAATTGCTGACGTGACAGGACTGCGATCTATAGCGGGCATCAGGTGGTAACTTTTTAAGATACTCTCTACAACTATGGATAGCATACCTTAATTAGTGACCCTCGGTATATCGGGCGTGTCTATTCCCAGCAACACGGGCCAAGAGCGGCATTGCAATCAGTGAATCCACTCTCGTGGATATGTTTCAGAACTAACGCGTTTTGAACATACCGAGGGGAGAGCATGATGCCCGATACGTTCAAACCAACTGCGAAAATCGCCGCCAATGCAAAGAAGGGGCTCAAGTTGCGCGACGATTTCGGACGAGGCGGTACGGACGTCGGGGTTCGTCGTGCCGAGCAACTGGCAGCGCAGGACGATGTGACCGCTGAAGATGTGAAGTCGATGCATAGCTACTTCGCGCGTCACGAGGTCGATAAAGACGGCAAAACACATGAGTGGGGATCGGACACCGATCCTTCTGCCGGCTATATCGCCTGGCTTCTCTGGGGAGGCGATGAGGGCAAGGAATGGGCTGATCGACACGCCGAGAAGCTCGAATAGAGCGCTCTCGAACGGAGAGCGCGATCACGATCGGCATTCGATCACGGTTCATCACCACTTTCAACACGGATTGCCGGCCCGATGCCGTTGGCGCTCCTCACTCCTATAATTGATCGGCGCCTGTCAGATGTACGTTCTCCTGTTCGCTGCGGCCGCATTCCTAGTACAATCGCCGGTCGCCGGATCCGTGGTGAAGCCGGGCACGATAGCGATCGTTGCTGCTGTCAGTCCGACCGCGTCTCCCACTATCACGAAAACCTTCACGGACGCCGTTCAGCGAACCCTCCTTCGAACACCTTTCCTGCCCCTGCCCGACGCAAACCACAGCCTTTACGTCGCCAAGGTCGAGGTATCGCAGACACAGCGCGGTGTCGTCCGGTCCGGCAACGACCGATCGGATCGGCCGGGCATGTCAGCGGGCCTCGGAGGCCTGTCGCTGACTTTGCCTTCGGGGAAGGACCAATTGCGCGGTCTGATCGTAACCCGTCTCAAGGTGACTGTATCGCTGCGCCGCGACAATCACGTCGTGTGGACGGGGCAGGCGACCACGGTGCGCGCTAGTGGCACACGAACGGGCGATCCCTCCGTTGTCGCTACGGCGCTGTCAGACGCCCTCCTGACGTGGTTCCCTCGGCAGTTACCGGGACCGTTGTCTGTTCCGTAAGGCCTGATAAACGCGGTGATCATTCGCCGACGATCCGCGGCAACACGCCGCTGCGGTAATTCATCGATCCGACATCCTGCCGCTGAGTGCTCCATTCCTTTCAGCGCTGGATCGTCAATCAGCCCACGCCAGATCGCGTCGCAATCGGCGGTCGCGCAATGCCTTGCGCATGCCCAAGGAGAAGGGCGGTCGTCGTATCGCGATTGACCGCGGGCGAGAAGATGTACCCCTGCCCCAAGGCGCAGCCGATCGCGCGAAGCTGTTCGACCTGTTCTTCGGTTTCGATCCCCTCGGCGACGATCCTGATGCCCATCTTTTTCGCGGTACGGATCAGGCCTTCGACGATGGTCACGCTGACACCGTCTGGTTCCAGGTGGTCAACGAACAGTTTGTCGATCTTGATGACATCGACGGGAACGGTGAGGAGGTGCGTCAGCGATGCGAAACCCGTTCCGAAATCGTCCAGCGCGACCCGTATGCCGTCAGCGCGTAGTGCCCTGATCGCTTGCTGTATCGCTTGGTCGCCACGTCCCATGTACACCGTCTCGGTTACTTCGAGGATG
This sequence comes from Sphingomonas faeni, assembly GCF_024273235.1. Taxonomy (GTDB): domain Bacteria; phylum Pseudomonadota; class Alphaproteobacteria; order Sphingomonadales; family Sphingomonadaceae; genus Sphingomonas; species Sphingomonas faeni_A. The sequence continues at coordinate 15,175 of NZ_JANBVH010000057.1, forward strand.
ACGTGATCGAGAGGGACCCGCTCGCGTTCGAGCGCCGCAGCGAGGACCTGCCCGACGGCACCGCCACTCAAATCCGCAGACGAGACGTTGATACCGACGTGTTGAAACGGAATGCCCAAATCCAGCCATCGGCGCAGGTCAGCCGCGACAAGGGTCATCATCCTGGCCGTGAGCGAGGTCGCCACCTGAGCGTCGGCAGTCGCCTCATGAAAGGAGGCAGCCGAGACCAGATTGTCGCCGATGCGCATGCGGCAAAGCGCTTCCAGGCCTACGATCTCGCGCGTGTCCAGACGGAAGATCGGTTGGTAATGCGCCTCGATCCGGTCCTCACGCAAAGCCGCGCTCAGGTCCCTGATCGCACCCATACGCCGCGTCATGTTCGAGCGCAGCCCTGCCCAGTATCGTACGAAGCCGCCACGACCGGTCTCTTTGGCGTGGTAGAGGGCAAAGTCGGCATTCTGACGAACACTCCCCACCCCGGCGTCGTCCGATGAGAACGTAGCGCCTCCGATGGTAGCGCGCGGGACGATGCTATGCCCGCCGCAGTCGGCAGCAACCGAAAGCGCGCCTAGAACCTCATCAGCGATTTTCGCCAGGTTACAAAGCGCTTCAGGAGCCTGGAGAATGACTGCAAACTCGTCGCCTCCGACGCGAAACGTTCGCCCGGGGCTGACTACTGCTGAGATCCTGTCGCTGGCGATCTGAAGAAGCTCGTCACCCGCATGATGCCCGAACGTGTCATTCACGACCTTGAGATTATCGAGATCCAGCACGAACAGTGCCCAACTGCCCACTGCAGCGCCTTCGAGTTTGGAAAGTGCGGCATGGTAAGCGGCCCGATTGGGGCAACCGGTCAAGGCGTCGGTAAAAGCCCGTCGTTGGTGCTCGAGGACACGCTCATGTCGCTCGATAGCGATTTGCGTGAGGTTAACGCAGTTAGCCACCACCTCGCGCTCAAAGGCCGTCGGTCCGCGGGCGCTGCGATAGTAAAAAGCAAATGTCGCGATCGCGTGACCGCCTGCATCACATATCGGACTGGACCAGCAGGCGCGGAGCCCGTGGGGAAGTGCGAGGTGTTTGAACTGCTCCCAGCGGACGTCGGTCTCGATATCAACGACGGTAATATCTGTTTTCAGATACGCCGCGGTGCCGCACGAGCCTACTAACGGGCCAACGGATACGCCCTCTAGCGCTTGGGAATATGTGTCTGGAAGGCTCGGCCTGGCTAGCGGATGGAGCAGGCCTGCCACATCGACCGTTAAAACCGAACAGATTACCTCCGGGAGGATCCGCTCTACTTCTACACACAGCGTGGTACACGTTGGTATGAGCCCAGCGCCCTTGGCAATCATCTTCAGAATAACATTCTGAAGATGAAGCAGGACACTCACTGTATCATTGCCTCCTTGATACTGAGATTCTCCAGAAAGGCTCATGGAGTGGGAACCTATCAAATCGCTGGTTTAGATATCTTTAATGCGATAGTCGACAAGGACTCTAATACTGCCCGTGGCGGTTTTATCTCAGCCCGATTTGAATATATTTAGATAACTGGCCAGCATCTGATTGGCGATCACCTGTTTTCTAGATTAACGGTTACCGGATTGATCGCGAGACTCGACGACGAATACAGTGTGCTCATACATAGCAAACCCAACCCGACACCCAAATAGGCTGCGTCGGTTTCGCAAGTTTAAGCTCTGATGCGAGACAATACGCGCGCTGCGACATTGCTTCTGGCTGCAAGCTTCCGCCCATAGCGGAGCGCGGTCGACGGTGAAGACCAGCGCAGCGCCTGTGCAATGCCAACGCCGTCCTCCCCGGCCGCAAACAGATCCTGCGTCAGCCCTACCCGCATCGAGTGGCTCGACAGGGCACGCGCCGCCTCCTCAACTTTTGCGATCGGCATCTCGACCAGCCCCTGATCGAACGCGCTGAGCGCCACGCGCCGATAGATCCCGTTGACACCCTGCCGGCTAAGCGAAACCGTCCCGACGGTGTAGACCGTCCTCGCCGGTTCGGCTTTCTTGCCCTTGAGCTTCTCCTGCCAGTGCCGCGTGTGCCCCGGGATCGCCTCGTACGCCATCGGTGGAACCGCCGCGCGCAGCCGACGCCGATCGACCCCGACGCGGCGAAAGACGGGCCCCTCGGTGATGGCGCTCGCTACTAACCAGGCGCCAACGCGGCGCATCGTGTCCGCGGACAGCCAGCCCCACGCCCCCTGCCCTTCCTGATCAGTCTTGGACGATGGGATGAACAGGAGCGCCGAACCATCGCTGTGCGGATCGATATGCGCGACGCTGACCGCGACGAGCTCGCTAACGCGCAATCCCGCATCGTAGCCCAGCGACAGCAGCGCGGCATCACGCAACCCCTGCAGGTCGCCGCCACAGGCGCCTAGCAGCGCCGTGAGCGTGAAGCCTTTGGTATGGGGATCTAGCGATGCCCCGAAGCGCAACGGAGCAGCCTGGCGTTGGGCAGCGCCACGCCTCCGTCGCAGGCCCTTAAGGGCGGCGCGGACCATAACGTGGCTGGTGGGCGCATGCCCCCTCTCCTGCAGCCCTGACAGGGCGTGTGCGGTGGCGAGACTGGCAACCCGCCGGGCCACCGTTGCGGGCTTGGCGCCGCGCGTTTCTAGCATGGCAATGTAGCGGACCAGATTCTCGGGCTCGGCGGGCAGCGGCGCGATACGAGTGTCCTCACACCAGCGCAGATAGCAGGCGAGATCTGAAGCCAGTGCCGCCTTGCTCGCTGCTGCCATAGCGCCAAGCTGCGCGGCGAAGCCGATCTCGCTGACGGGGCCAGTATCAGCGGGCAGCGCAAGACCCAACAACCGGGTAACGCGGGCATCGACCGGCTCGACCAGCCCACGCCGCGCGCGGACCGGCAGCCCCTCCCCGTCGGTGCGATGGACGACGATCTCGCTCACGCGGGCCCTGCCCGCTGGTCCGATTTACCCTGCATTTGGCCTTCGTAGCACATCCCTGTGCTTACCATAATGTCCGATTATGGTAAGTGCTTCGGCGCTCTTTAAAAACCAAGCAAACAGAGTAGGTGTCGTCCGCATTGAGCATCGAGATCACTACGAAATCCAAGTTTGAGGCGGGGCGTTAGTAATGCCGCCCCGCCCGCATTTCGGTACCTATTGACCGGCTCGTGCTTTGCAACAGGCTCGAACCACATCAGCTGCGGCTCGCTCAAGCCCAGCCGCACGATCGGTCCACCGGTCGAACGGTGCGATGAGCGACACCCAGATCCCATCGGGGCCGACCGTGAGGAACAGGTCCTGGTGCTGTGGCACGAGGTGGAGTTGCCCGTCCATGTCGCGGAAGAGACTGAGGTCGGGCAAGAGGATCGGCCCGGTGGTCGACCTGAGGGCGACATCGACCCGCACCGGATCGAGCGTCTCGGGGTAGAAGCCGTGACGCACAAGGAGTGTGTCACGATACTCCGCCGAGCGCAGCAGCGCCTCATCGAAAACGCGGACGCTGACCGGGGTGGCGGCCAGCACGACGTTGTGGTCGAGGCTCTCGAGGGCGCCGGCGGGCAAGCCGGTGTTGCCGCCGAGCGGGTAGTAGGTTTCGCCGCCGAGCGCGGCGAGGAAATAGTCGAGCAACGCGTTCGACGTGGACGGCAGCGGTTCATGGAGCATGCGGTGCATGACGGTAGACCTTCTTTTCGGCGTGATCCCCGAACCGACTGGTTCGGATCAGGCCCGTTCGCTTTTCATCGCGCTTCCCGGGCTTCGCCTGCCTGTCCTGCCGATCCCTTCCCCTTTCCGCGGTCGCGGCAGCGTGCAGCGATCCCTACCGTTCCATCCGGTCCGATCGCCGAGAAGGGCGTAGCCCCAGCGGTCGAGCAAACGGGCGCTGTCCGCCACGGTGAGCGGGCCAGCTTCGCCACCGACGCCAGGACAATAGGAGTGCATCACGGTCACCAAAGCATGGCCATCGGCGCCAAGCGGCTGCCGCTGCCACCACTGACCGAGCACAGCAGAACTGAGCAGCAGCATGGCGGCGAAGCGGAACACCATGGGTGGATTGCGCGCGATCATCGTCTTTTCTCCATCGGGCTTGTTGCCCCATCGAGATCATCCACCGTCTCGCCACCGGTATCCGGATGCCGGTGGTGCCGATTGCCGGAGGCGCTCGGAACCCTCATCTTCAAGCCTCCGGCCTACGACGCCATGCCTCGCAGAAGTCGAGCCATCGCTCGGCCCAAGCGCCATGCTCGCTTTCGGCAAGGTCCGGATGCAGCTGAGCCCATCCGCACGCATGATGGATACGGCTGAACACGACAATGTGAGCGTGCGGCGCTTCCGCGGCGAGTTGATCACCGGGCGCGTGCAGCACGGCAAGGCTGGTGAGTTGCCTCGCCCGCGCCAGATGCAGCATGGCCCAGGTGGTCACCTTGTCGAACTGATCGTGCAGCGGTTCACCGCAAACGAATGGCAGCGTCAGGACAGCAGCGAGCAGCCGCTGGTGCTCGGGCACCGCCGCGTCATAATCGGCGAACAGACGTTCAAGCGACACCGGGTCTGCGACGCCCGGCGCGAGTAGCAGCCGGTGATCGCGGGCGCTCGTCGGCATACCACAGCGGGTATGCGGGCTGGTCGGTCCGGGCTCGATCGGATTCATCTTGGCGAAGGCAAGCCGCGACAGACTTCGCTCCTGCCCCTTGGAGCGGGGACGTAGTAGAGCGTAACCGAGCCCCGTCACGCCCGGCTGGCGCACATCGAACATCATGTCCGACGCTTCGCTGGGGCTGGCCCAGACCTGGAGCTGGCTCATATCAGCGTTCCACCATCAAGGCCGCAAGCGCGTCGGCGCCGAGCGCGAATCCATCGTCGCGATCCTCGTCGCTGCTCCACGGTGGCACCTCGCAACCGCGCAGCCCTACGCTGAAGAGCGCAAAGACGGTGTCGTCTGGGTGATTGGGGACGAAATGCGCCGGTGCCCCTGCTCCGAGCCACAGCCTGGCAGGCGCCGACCAGAACAAGCGATGTCCATGCAAACCGATCGTGAAGCGGACACTCGCTGCATCGGCGCCATCTGCTCGCGCCACCAGCGCGTCGCAGCCGAACGCCGCCATCACCTCGCCCACGGCGGCGGCATCGCTGCCGTTTGACACGGTGGAGGGCACGAGTAGCAGCCGTGCAGTGCGCGCGTGGAGATAGTTGAGGACTCTCGACATCGGCACGTCTAGGTCAGGTTCGAAGCGCAAAGCCGCCAAGCGTGCAACCATGAGCGCTGCCGCAATCGCGGCAGCCTCGTTCGAATAATGGTTCATTGTGTTCGTCTCTCTGGCGAGCAGGCGCGCGGGCTGTTCGCGGCGCCTGTCAGGGATTATTTCACCTTCCGGTTCAACCGAAAGGCTCCCCCCACCCTCTCTTCACTCGTCTCTGGGTTAACGTCATGCCGCTGCCGTGCAGCCGGCTCATCGGCGCATACAGATGGTCTTGGCTCGTAAGCTGGCTCGCCTAGGTTTGGTCTGTTCGCCGGCAGGCAGGCTGAGGCGCTGAACCTTGTCAGTAAGTAGCCGAAGACCTGATTCGAACCGGTTTTGGCCGAAGCGCGGGCGTGCATGTCCAGGCTTTCTTCGTGGCCTAAGACGCGCGCGCCTTCAGTGCAGGTTTCCAATCTTCGGCTCGATTAGCCAGCTCATCGACGATTGATTACCCTGCTGGGCGACGCTTTTAGTTCAGGGTTGCCAACCAGGAACGAGCGCCATGAGCCGAAGCGCCTCGATGTGACCGATTGCCTTACAGGCGACCAGAGGTTCCAAATCGGCTGCCGCGAGATGACGCAGTTCAGGCTGAGCGAACGGTGGCGTCTTTAAAGTCGCCAGGCATTCGATGATTTCGATACCGGTCCAGCTACGGACAT
>NZ_JANBVH010000058.1 GCF_024273235.1 Sphingomonas faeni
GCTCGTTTCAATTCCGAGCGCAGCAACAAGTACCACGCCTAGGATCGACAATCCGATCGCGAACACGATGATCATACAAGCGGGAATGGCAATAAGCGGGATCAGCCATGACCCAGACCTACCAATGTCGTGAAGCCTGCGGACGGCGCAACTCGATAATGGTATGAACACTAGGCATCCGATCAGGGCGCCAAGGGGAGGCGTAACGACGCTTGTCACGAGCAAAATGAATACTGCCGTTATCGCAAACGGCCAAAACTCACGGCGCCGGGCGCGTCCGCTGAATTTTGCATACTTACGAAAGGGGGTCAGTGCGCGTGTCATAGCTGACGCCTTACCTCACTGCCCCCGCTCCGACTTAGGCCTCTTCAACCGCCTTGGCAGCCCGGGGCTTACGCTGCACCTTCGGAGCTTCGTCAGTAGGTTTTGTAGCAGTCTGACCAGGCTTACGTCCCAAGCCGATCGACTTCGCCATTGTCCGGCGCGCTTCCGAATAGGTCGGGGCGACCATCGGATAATCGGCCTTAAGATTATAACGGGCGCGATATTCCTCCGGCGTCAGGCCGTTGGTCGCCAGGTGGCGACGCAGGGTCTTGTACGGCTTCCCGTCGATCAGCGAGATGATGTGATCTGGCGACGACAGCGATTTGCGCGCGGTCACGGCCGGCTCATAGGTCTGCGCAGGCTCTTCAGGCGTAACGGGCGCAGATGTACCTGAAAGCTGCGAGACAGCGGCATGCATCGAGATCAGAAAGGCAGGCACGTCGTCTGCGTTGGTGCGGGTGTTAGGATTTGCCAACCACGCGGCCGTCAGTTCAGCAGCCAATTCGACCGCGTTGATATCATCGCTCATTAGTATCTCGCTTGAAGTTGAAGGCTCGTAGTTAGGCGAAAACGTTTAGAATTCAAGCGAGTGGAGCGTTTTGGTGGGATTTCATGATTAACAATAATGGCTCGCAAATGTCAGTTAGGTACCGTTTGCGTAAACATACGAATAATCGATCCAATATTCTCTAAAGTTTCCGGTGACCCGAAATGGGAGCGCTATTGAACCTCCACGAGCTCTTTCCAGCCTGTTTGGCGTGGTACATGGTTTGATCGGCAGCGAGCAATGTGTCTGTGAAATCGGTTCCTGTTGGCCGCAGTCGCCGCCCGGAGCAGGCGGACCGTTATCCATCAGTATTGGACTGATCGATGGTCGCTGGGTTCCGGTGATTCGAGCTTAAACGCGCCGAGGGCGTATTGCATTGCTTCGGCTGCTCGGCGACGAAGGAGCATGCCTCACGCCAGCAACATGGTCTACTGCGACGGTCCGGATAGCCCCCACGCCTTCGACATCGTTCCGCTCCAGCCACGTAAGGGGAGCCTCGATGCCATGTGCCCGGTCTGCCAAGGGAGGGGGCAGTGGAATACCGAGATTGATCTCGTTAGCTTCCGCTGCAAGCGCACGGCATGTAATCGTTGCCACGGCGCTGGTTGGGTAGAAACCGGCTCCGACCCGGTCGGCCTTCCCGATATTGAGATCTCACCAGGGGGTTATCCCCGGTGGACCCTTCGCTTCGAACCTGCTGACGATCCCATTCAGATCGATCCGGAAACGCCAGGCTTATCGCAGGCCTAAGGCGTTACGGGTTTGGGTCAGGTGCCCCGAGCTTCGCAGCGATCCGCGCAACTTCCTCCTCACTTGGCTCCTTCGGCAGTTCCTCGCCTGGCAAGAGCGCATCGTCAGGGATGCCTGGTGCAGTGCCGGCGATCGGCTCATCGATGGCGCGCTCGTTGGCACCGTCCGTGATCTTCTCTCTGCTCGGCATGTCAGTCTCCTTTGTAGCGTTCAAACGTACAAGGGACGCTGGGGAGCCACGTCATGCCTTCGGATACGGGATAACGCCTTCTTGGGAAATGACGTTTTTCAATCCGCTACACGGTAGGCGCAAGGCTGAACCCCTGGCATTTGCGCACCTCAGGCGGCATGCTTCTTGGCGAACTCTGCGAAATACGCACGCGTGGTGGGATCCGAGATCGGCGTGATCAATGCCGCTACGTCGTCTGCAACTGCACCATCGCCGCGCAAAGATTTGCCAAGCTGATGCCCCATTGCCCAACCGGGAAAGCTGCGCTCTGAGATTGCGCGGCTGTCCAATGTCACTGCAGCGAAATGACGTCCGTCAGCCCTGATGCGATCGTACGTCTGAGTGACTGCGTCGGCTGGTCCTTCAAGCACCTGGAGGAAGCGACGTCCGCCAACGATCAGCAAACCCGTCACACCTGCTGCGGCATTGTTGCGCCTCGAAACGCGTAAAATTCCCTCAAGCTCGACCTTGGATAGCTCCAATCGGGCGGTGCTGATGTAAATGAGACGTATCAATCCAGGGCTCCTCCGAGAGGATGAGTAGCAAGCGAACCTAAACGCAACGTCAATGTACGCGAATGGCGGCTTGCTTCGTCCGTCTCGCAAACGGCCAGCCTATCCGGAAAACTGCTGAGAAAAACGGATAGCTGGCCGCCTTGGTAGCTCAGATAATGAGCCTCGCTGCGTATCAACGTGGGAGCAAAACCGCGCCGCGGACCGACAGGTACGTACTACTGTCTATTTAGGACGCGTACGTCGTCGATAAACCGCGAGCCTTAAGTCCGACCCATGCATGACGACCCGCCTCGATAGCCAAGAGAACACGATGTCGGTCGGCGAGGACGCTTTGCATAGGCCCTGGCAGAGACTGAACGCCTGCGGACGACATCGGCTCACTTAAAATGGAATACGTACGGCGACAGCGGCAAGGACGGTGTGGGTTTCGCTCCCCGCTGGCGTAACATGGCATTCCTGAAACTTCCCACGCGCTTAACGTTCGGTCTCCGGGGGCGGCTCGTTAAGGTGTGCACGGTCTAGCTGCCCGACGGCGACACCCCAATTTGACGCCGCTCGGTTAGCTGTCGTGCTGATCACGCTCCAAATCTTACCGCCATACTCTCCCGTTGCCTTCCACCGCCTAGGTTCGGTCTCTTCAACGTAAACTTCTATGTGTTGCCCCTGAACCGACACTAAGCGCTTCACCAAGCGGCTCCTTTTCCCATCATCACTCCTACTTGCCGGTAAAACACTATCCAGCCGGCCCGTGATTGGGGGTACCACCGCTCACGCTGGGCGTCAGCGAGCCAAACCGGCGCAGTACATCCCTAAAATGCTCGGTTGGCGTCATAGAGGTGGCCGAGCGACGCTCAACTGAAGCTATTGCCGGGACGCTCCAGCGATGACATCAACCGCGGCCGCGACACGACGCCAGTCCTGTGGATTGGTGGTATTACGAAGAATGTCGAAGAGCCGTTCTGTGAAGCGCTCGGGCTCATCATCGCCAAACGCTGCCGCGATAGTGGACGCCTTTTCCCACACCTCCCGATCTGACATACTCGATGGGCTACACATTTAAAGATACCTGATTAGCACTTGGTCGGTTCACTCTTCGAGATTCCGACGCCGCAGCTCATCACGTAGCGCCTCAGCCGCAAGATCGCCCACCTCGCCTTCGGTCTGCCGGTACGCGGCCAAAAGCTCATCGTCCGTTGCGCTGGCCAGAAGGCCCTCAGTCTGAGCCCTGAACGTGTCGACCTCCTCTGCTGCCATGTCCGCCGCTTCATCGGAAGAGACCTCATTGTTAGCAATGTCAGGCGCCGGCGCCAGCACCGCGTCCTGCTTGAAGACGTCGAACGCCTCTGCTGCCTCGTTGCGTTGGACGATCAGCGAACGAAGCTGGCCAAGAAGATCGAACTGCGATGCGGTGTTTTCCATGGCCGAGCCTAAACCGGGTTCTTCGCCGCGTGCAATATGGCGTCATTGGGTTTCGACCAGTCAGAGATTGACCCGACCGACAACTGCGCCAACCGCGATCACAGAAACGATGATCGCCCACCCTTCCCAGGTTCGAGGAGACCAGCCGATACCTACGACTTTTGGCTGAAACCATTCGCGTGGATGATTCATGACGGCTCCGATGATGGCGAGGGAGATCGAACCCGCCTTCCGCTTCACGGTCTCAAGCAATACATGTCGAGAACGGAGGCCGCCAGCATGTCTGCAGACATCATGAAGGTAGACGATCAGGCTAAGATCGATCTTTTCCAGGAAATCATGCCGATCGTCATGCAGTACCTTGCTGCGAACTCCGCCGATCACGCGTTGATTGCCGATGACATCATCGACTTTTTCGCGCTGTCGATCGCGTCGGTAATCCAGAACGATACGAACCTGACCACCCCGCAGCTGCAACGCAGAGGCGTCGAGGCGGCAGGCAAGCACATCGCGCACTGGGTCCTCCTGTTGAAGCTGGACCACGAACACCGCGGCGCCTCGCTGCTCGCGATAACGATGGGAGCAGTCGCGTCAGACGAAACGAAGCAGTAAGTTTTGCGGAACGAGAGAAGCTCTTGCCTGTTCGTCAATTGGGGAGAGCGACAATGACCGACCCGATCAAGCCGACCAAACAGCCAAACCTGTCCACCGAACACCAGAATGAAGGCGATGCTCGCCGCCCAAGCGATACCCTCAATAAGGACACACCGAGCACTGAGGGCCAGCATGCCCCCAAACGGAAGTTGTCTCTCACTTGAGGTGTGAAAGACACTCGACCCTTTGGATAGAAGACCAGGCTGCGTGGCGTCACGTCCGGTCGGTCGTCGTGGGGATCAAGGTACGTAGTCCGGTGTCCGCTGTCGCTTAACTGGTAACGCAGCGGTGCGGACGCGGGGAGCCGTGCCGGTAACGATACGACAAGCCTCCTTACGTACTTTCAGCTGACGACCGTCGCTGATAGGGTTGTTTGACTCGGTTCTCCGCATTCGCCTGCGCTAGGCGCTCAGTCATTTCACCCTGACTGGCCATTGCATCCCAAGCTTCTGCCGATCGCAAATGACGCTCTCGAACAAGGGGAAGCACGGACCGCTCCGCTTCCGAACGTTCATGGGCAGCAGCGCTACGGTATGCCTCGGTCTGAGAAAGATTCATACGAAGCCTTTAGCCGAGACTTCAAAAACTGAAACCCACCAAGCTCGAGATCAATTTGCGTCTTGGCTCGGCTGAAACGGTCCGGTTGCAAACTAATTTGCTCGTTGTTTTGTTACGGATCAAACGACGTCGGTCCCCCGTTGAGGAGCTTGGAGGTGACATATGATCGAAGACCCTAAGCCCGAGGATAAGGACGCTGCTGAACAGGCCAAGGAAATGGAGGAAGTACAGGAGGACGCTGCCAAGGAACGCGAAGAAAACGGCGGATACCAGTAAATTATTTCCTGCTACCTCGCCTTATTTGTATAGCTACTTTGCCTTAATCGTAAAAACGCTCAATCACTTCAACGGTACAAATGCGGCTTGATAAGAAGATCTTAAAGCCGCTTCATATACTCGATCTCGATGTATAGATGAGGGCGCTACCCTGAACAGGTAGCGCCCATTTTCCAAACAAGCCCGGTTTATGGATTAGCGACGGTAGCGCGGATCGTACCATTCACGCCGGCCGGAAAGAAACCACCGCTTGTTGTGCCTGCTGCGGCGTTCATATACACGACATTTAGCACCTGACTTGCTGTTCGTCCGAGTACAAGGCCATTCGCATCAGTGGGCACGAGGTTCGCATTGCCTGCGGTACCAATGCCCTGATCCAAGTCGGTCGAGCCATCAAGAGAATCACGGGTATCTGATATCTTCTGGATACGCGTAAAGATATCAGCAGTACTTAGGCCCAATGCGTATAACGATGAACGGATCACGCCGTCGTGGTACGCCTCGGTTGCAAGAATGCCCGCCGATGCGTCGAGGTAAGTCTTGTTGCTAATAAGACGAGCCGCGCCGCGATAAGCGGACACCCCGACATCGGTCAGAAGGTACGAACCGATCAGGAAGTTGATGTCGCTTGCGAACGGATCGAAGATATCGGTCGCACCGATAACGCCAGCGGCACGAGCAGCGGCGGTAAAGGCCCCCGGCACCGTGGCGCCGCCAGGGATGGCAACAGACGCGCTGCCCGAAAGATTGATACTTGGCTGAGCCACTGCTGCGGTTCCCAGCTGGTTGTGGAGAAACGTAACATGCGCGATTTCATCTGAAGCGATTTCACGCGCATACTGAGCAATAATCGGATCCGCAAAGGTGACTGCCCGTGCAGCACCGGCCCCCGAACCGGGAATCACGGCTCCTTGCGTACCGGTTCCTGTTTGGAGGCTGGTAGCGATGCCCGCGCCAGCTACCGCGTAGGTGTAATAATTAGCTTCGAGGTATTCCAACTGCAGTGCAAAGTTCAGGATGTCGGCGTCCGTTACCGCCGGTGTTGGCGATGGCGTCGGTGTCGGGGTTGGTGCCGGCGCCAGTTTATCGTCGTCGTCCCCGCACGCGGCAAGAAGCGACAGGCCGCCCGTCATGGCAGCCGCTCCGCCGCACATCCGGATGAAGTTACGTCGTGCCTGGCGTTGATGCTCAGCTCTTTCGATCGTCGCGAGCAGATCGGTTTGGTTATTCATGATGCTGTTTCCCCTGCTCACTTCGCAGCGCTGCTGCGAATGCCGCCATTGACGCCAGCGGGGAAGAACCCGCCCATCGTCGCTGCGGCGTTTGCGGTGTTGAGATAAACGATGTTCAAGACCTGCTGCGCGGTTCGCCCGAACGCTATGCCATTCGCATCCGTCGGCACGAAGTTGGAGGCCGTGTCGGTCGTTGTTCCCAAAGCCGAGGTTATGGCAGTCGGGCGCGATGCAACGCCCTGATCGTCGTCAGCAAAGAGCGCCGGCGGACCAGCTTGGGTTGTACTGCCATCAACCAAATTGCGTGCGCCGGCGATACGCTCCGTTCCGGTGATGATCGCCGGAATAGCTTGCCCGCGACGGTAGAGAGCACCGCGGATTATGCCGGCATGGAACGCTTCGGCAGCAAGGATGCCAGCCGCAGCGTCGAGGAACGTGTTGCTCGTGATCAGGACCGAGGACCCCTTGTACGCGGTCACGCCAACATCTTCGAAAATGTATGCGCCGAGCAGAAAGTTGTCGACCGATGCGTAGGGATCGAACACCCCATTGGTGAGGGGAACACCGGCAGCTGATGCAGCGGCCGTGAAAGGACCGTTCGCATCGCCGGAGATGTTGATGGCAGGCTGGGCGACAGCTGCGGAGGTCAGAGCAGATCGCAGAAATGAGACGTGCGCCAATTCATCGGCAGCGATCTCGCGCGCATATTGCTGGATGGCTGGTTCACCCGTGAAGTTGACTGCACGGGCAGGATTTGTGGTCCCGACGATCACGCTACCTTGCGCACCCGTGGTCGTCACGCCGCCAAGCAGATCATTCGGCAAACCAGTTCCGCTGAACGCGTAACTGTAAAACTGCGCTTCAAGGTATTCCAAATTCAGCGCAAAGTTGAGAATATCGGTGTCGAGGTTCGCGGATTGCGCTGCAGCCTGAGACGTGAAAGCCAGCGCTCCCGCGCCCACCGCTGCTGCCCCTAGGGCCGCCTTGAAAAACTCGCGACGCTCATCGCGCCGTCGGACGCGCTGATTAAGCACGCCTACGATTTCGGCTTCATCGATCATAGTCTTCCCTCTTCCGTCAATCGGCCTTTTTATCGAACCATATTGCCGCGAGGCAAAGACGCTCGACTAAGTTCACAACGACAGAGGAGAATTAAAGGCCCGCGCCCTCAGCTTATATCTAGTAGACGCAGGTTAATGACCTTGATCAACCGGAAAGTCACTTAATTCAATATTGAGTGATTATCGAGGCTGACGGTTAGCCGTTCTTGAAGCCGGCAATGCTGTCGGGGCTGACCATGCCAAATCGTCTTGCCCGGCTAGCGTATCCGATACGTCGAGAACAGGTACGCAGCATGGCTCAGTATTGCCATTTGAGCTTCGTAAAGGCGAACCCGAGAGGTGCACGCAACCGTGCGCCTCTCGGATCAAAACATTATTGCCTGAGACCAGATTTACTACTTGAGCGATTTCGCCATGTTGAGATGTGCAGCAACCGTCGGTGCCAATCCCGACGCGAACGTCTTCAACTGCGGCACGTCGCCGGTTGCAGCATATCCCTTGAGCAAATCGAGCGTCTGCTGATGCCCGGCGACTTGGGCAGCCGCGTAAGCGGTGTCGAAATCAGTGCCTTGCTTGGTCTTCAGATCGGCAAGCTTCTGCTGCTGCTCAGCACTCAGCGCCGGGTTGGGCGTCAGCGCTGCCGACAGCGTTGCCGTCAGTGCCTTCAGCTTTGCAGTCGACCCCTCATGTGCGGTGATCATCTGGCCAGCGAACTTCTTCACCGCAGCAGATGCGCCGTTGGTTACGGCCAGCTTCGAGGTCTCGATCTCGAACGCATCGCTTGCAGCCGCCATGTTGACGAAAGCCTGCCCACCTGAGGCCGGTGCTGCCATGGCATCATTGGAACCGGCTGCATTCACGTCCGTGGCGGTCGTGTTGGCGTAGGTGCTGTTATCGACCGCAGTCGTATCTTCCGCCTTCTTACCGCACGCGGCCAATGACAGGGCCACTACCGATACCATTGCCAGGGTCTTGAAGTTCATTATACTCTCCATCTGCTCGCATATTGCTGCTGTCCGCTCAACGCGTGCTTCCTGTGGACCGTTCCGCACAAGCAACGAACGCCGGACCGATCGTCGGCCGAGTTCGTTCTAGCCGTCTGCCGGCACAGCTGCCGGCCTTATCGGGACACGGCTATGAGCATCTTCAGCACGATCATGAACAAGGTTTTCCACCACAAAGCCGCACCAGCCGCTGCGCCGGCTCAGGCTTCTGCCACGGCGCCGCAGGCTGCACCGCAAGCCGCGCCGACTGCTACCGCCCAGCCCGCCCCCGCAGCGGCTCAGCAGTCCGTCGATGTCGGTGCGGTCCTCAGCGAGATGGCATCGATGAAAGATGGCGGGGGCAACTACCAGAGCTCGATCGTCGATCTTCTGAAGCTGCTGGAACTGGATTCCAGTCTGACCGCTCGCAAGGAACTTGCTGCCGAGCTCAACGTCCATGCTGCGGCCGATGGATCAGCTGAGCAGAACATCGCCCTTCATAAGGCTGTGATGCAGAAGCTCGCCGAAAACGGCGGTATCGTTCCAGACAGCCTGCGCAACTAAACCAGCCGATCCGGATGGGACCACACCCTACGCGGTCCCATCCGGTCTCAGCCTCCAGCAAAACTGTCGTCATCACTATCGAGCAGGGATAATGTTCGGGGGCGTCGCAGCTACGGTCCCCTGCGCCGCCTGAGCTGGCAAAGTCTGACTACCACGCGGCGGTCCATTCGGCTCTTTCTGAAATTCACGTGCGGCGAGCCAGCAGATCGCGACAACGAGTGCCACGATCATCACGAAGATGACAATAGCCACAGGACCGGCTCGCTTGTTTCCTCGTCTCCGCATCAGATGCGCTCCCCAGTCATGCCGTCGATGGTATCGCCGTGCCGTAGCCACGTGGCGACGGGATGTTCCGTGATCTCAAGTCCACCGGTTTTATCGAACACGACGGTCTTATGTCCGGACGGCTCTATCGCCGCTCGCCGAAGACCGAACCAAGAATGCCCCCCAATCCGCCGCCAAGACCGCCCCCGGGCGCAGCGCCTGCGGCTCCAGCGCCACCCAGACTGCCAAGTACAGATCCAAGGATCCCGCCAAGGCTACCTTGCTGCCCGCCCGAGCGCCCAGTCAGGTGGCCCGCTACCAGCATGACTAGGATCGGCAGCATCTGCTTGAGAAGCTCGGGCGCCAGGCCGCTGCTCTGCGCCGCGTTGTCGGCGACCTCACGACTGCCGTCCTTCGACCCGAAGATACCGCCGAGGAGCTGATTACCGCGATCGATCTGCGTCGGCTCGTTGCCCAATACGTTCGAAGCAAGGTCTGCGCCGCCAAGCGTGTTTACATGGGCGTCTAACTGCGTCGTGTTATTTCCCATGCCGCCCAGAACCGACGGCAGCAGCGCTTCTGCGCCGCGCTGGGCTTGTTCACGCGGTATGCCTAGCTGGGCGGCGAGTGCATCGATGCCACCATCAGGCAGCAGGTCATTGAGATTCATGTCGGCTTCCTTGTTGAGACGGGTACCAACAGATGCTGGGACCTATAGGTCCGGTCACTTTCGATCGAGCTAGGACCATGGATCGGTAGGCATGCGCCGTCTGCGCAGTGTTAGTCAGGAAGTTCGGGGGTATCTGAGCCAACGGGTCGGCCGGATAGCCAACTAAGCCCTCCCCCGATAACAAGCAGACCTGCCCCCATAAGCGCCTTGTCACGGCGTCGAAGAAGAACAAGCCCGCCGGTAACGATGACGGAAGGTACCATGCCGACTTTACCCAGGCCGGTTACGCGTGCTGCACGCACGACCATGCGGCCGGCAGCGTATTCGCGCAAAGGTGACGGCGTAGATGGTGCGGTTCGGGATACAGCCTGGTCACCACTTGAGGAGTGCGGTCCTGGTCCTGGCTGCGGCGCTATTTCCGGTCTGGAAGCTACCGTGTCGGCTGCGTACGCTCCACGATCGCCGAGCGATTCAGTAGGCCCCCTGGTCGTGTCTTGCGTGGTCTGTCGCTCCAGCTCGCAATTGAACTCGGCGCCGAGCAGTAGAATGTAGGCGGACAAGTAGAGCCAGGTCAGCAACACGATCGCGGCTCCCAACGAGCCGTAGGTCGCGTCGTAGCTGCCAAAGTTTGCTACGTAGAACCCGAAGCCGAGGGTAACGACCAGCCACAACACGGTTGTCAGCACCGAGCCAGGCGTCAGCCACGTCCACTTCGCCTCATCGCGATTGGGCGCGTAGCGGTAGAGCGTTGCCGCTGCTGCAGCTCCCATACCCGCCATGACCATGTAGGAAACGATCTTCCCTGCCATGAGAACGATGGCAGGGGCGGAGGGGAACAGTGCATCCAGGCTGCCCATTGCGGCTATCGCGATGATAGCGACGATGGCGATAAGCACCGCCCCGGCGGTGATGGCGAATGCGATGAGGTTCAGCCGAACAAAACTGCGCGTTTCCTCTTCGTCATAGGCGATATTCAGCGAGGTAATAAGCGCGGTTGCGCCTTTCATCGCGCCGTACAACGCGATGCCGAGCGCGAGCAGCAGCCCGAACCCCTTCTTGCCGTCCGATGTCGTGACGACGTTGGCCAACTGCTCGCCGATGAGCTTGGCAGCATCTGTCGGCATGACTGACGTCAGTGACTGGACGTTCTTCATCACTGTAGCGGGTGTGGCGACGAGCCCATAGCTCAGCACCACGGCACCCAGCATAGGCACCATGGCGAGCACGCCACAGAACGCCACGCCGGAGGCGACCAAGCTGATATTGTCTTGGCCCCCCTCCTTCCACGCTCGCAGGGCGATGTCCTTCCAGCCTTTCGCCGGGATAGCCCAGGGACTGCCAGCGTCGTGCCCCCTTGCGTCCCCCTTGTTCGTCTCGGTCATGCCTTGTCCCTTCACGCGTTTCTTGAATCTGGCATGCGATCGCCGTTCTTCCACTACACACCAATTTTGATACGATCCCCGATCCAGAGTTGCCTCAAGCTCCCACGGCGGGCGGCGCATCCTTGTCCGGATCTCGGCCGTGTTGCTGATCGAGCAAACGCATGATTGGCGTCACGGTGAGGCCGTGCAGGACGATTGAAAACAGCACGACCAGTCCGAGAAGGCCCCAAAGACGTTCGGCCGCATCGACGTGGATGTGGTTCAGACCATAGGCCAGGTAATAGATCGATCCGACGCCGCGGATGCCGAAGAAGGCCAGCGTTAGCTTTTCTGAGCGGTCAGCCCGGTGGCCGGCCAGGCCGATGAGCCCCGTGATCGGCCGGATAATCAGCAGGATCACGAGTGCGATCAGTGCATCCGTCAAAGAGACCGAAGCTAGAAGCCCACTGACCAACGCGCCGCCAAACAGCAGCAGCAAGACCATCATTGCGAGCCGTTCGATCTGCTCGGTGACGTCATGCATGTCGTGATGAAAGTCGTGCGTCCGGTGCGTTCCCCGAAACGTCAGTGCCGTGACGAACACCGCGAGGAAGCCGTAGCAGTGAATGATCTCGGTAAAGCCGTAGGAGATGCAGGTCGCAGCCAGCGCGATCAGGCCGTCACCGGTCTGCGCTAGCTTGGTTTGCGCGGGGACGTGGAAGGTCAGCCAGCCAAAGGCGCGGCCAATCAGCCAGCCGGCGCCGACGCCGGCACCGATTTCCCATAAGACCCGGTACGTCAGCCACTCACCCAGCCACGGCTTACTGCCCCCGGCTGCGGTTGCGGCTGCCAGCATGATCGCAAGATGGACGAACGGAAACGCGAACCCATCATTGAGGCCGGCTTCGGACGTCAGCCCAAACCGTACCTCGTCTTCGTCCTCGCTCTTGGGCGGCCCGACCTGAATGTCGGCTGCCAGGACAGGATCCGTAGGAGCCAGGCTGGCGGCAAGCAGCAGAGCGATCGCCCATGGCAGTCCCATTCCCCATGCCGTCACCGCCGTGATGGCCAGAATGCCCAGCGGCATCGTGATCGCCAACAGCCGCCAGGTAACCGCCCAGTCCCGCCACCTGAACACCCGGTCGATCTTCAGACCAGCCCCCATCAGCGCGATGATCACGACGAACTCGGTGAAGCGTTCAGTGATCTCGGGATAAAGAAGCGGCAGCGGCCTCAGCGTAACTTGCGGCAACGAGAACAGCACAGCGCCAAGCGCGATACAGACGATCGGCAACGACAGCGGTAGCTTACGAAGCGCCAGTGGTAACCAGACAACCAGCGCGGTAAGCAGGCCAAAGCCGGTGAGAATGAGGATATAGGGATCGGGCAATGCAGATGGCATGACGGTCTATCCAGAAGGGAACGAGACTTCGTCACAGGAAGGCACGCATAGTGGTTCGAAGAAGCTTACGAGCATGAGAGATTAACGCATTTCGCTATGCGAGCGGAACTCGCCAATAAGGTAAGGTCTCAGTCAGCTGACGGCGCAAGACGCGATCATTGCCCGCCGACATTGTGTCAGCGGGCAACCACGATCACTCGTCTTCGGCGTCAATGTTTACAGTCGTCTCGGCAAGCTTCGTCATATATTCGTCGCCGCCATAGATGTCCTTGGTGGCAGCGGTCAGCGCCTTGGTATCATCCTTGAGGCCAAGCGCCTTGGCATAGGCAGCGGCCGTACCGAAACCGGCGATGCCGTAATGCGTCATCCGCTGGTACTGCGCGATGATCATGACATCAAGCAGCGGCCCCTTCTCAGGACCCTCCTCGAGGACATGCTTGGTGGCTTCGGCGACGAGGCCCTCCATGCCCTTGCAATGCTCCTTCGAAACCTTCTCGTCGTTCGATGCGATCAGGTCCTTGAGCAGGTCGGTATGCTTCTCGATATCAGCCTGCGACTTGGTCAGCATCTCCTTCAGCGAAGCGTCGCTGGCCTTGGTCGTGATCTTCTTCAGGACCTTCTTCATCTGGTCGTTCGCGGACCACAGGTCCTTCAGCTCGTCGATGTAGATTTCCTGGAGATCTTCGGGTGCAGACATGAGAACGTCCTTATAGTTCACCGAGCGGGATGCGTGGCGTTTGGTTCGAAATTTGATCAGGCAGTGCGCGATCTGCCGACCTCAGCCGGCCCCGGGCTGCTTCTGCTCCTCCTCGTAGTCAGCATCGGTACCGACCTTCCCACTAGCCTCGGCTTCGGCGATACCCGACGTTTCGACGACGTTGATCTTGCTACCTTCGGCTGCGATTTCATGGGGTACGCGGTCCGTATCCGTGTCCGCAGCGATAGTCGTGCCGTCACCGCCGCCCGAGCCTGCGACGCCGTTACCGGCATTTCCACCGTCTTCGCCCGCCTGCCCACCGCCGTGATAGGCGATGTTGGTCTGGCCACCGTGCGCCATAAAGCCTGTGTTCGTCTCGGTCTTGCCGGCATGGGGGTTGGGATAGGCCCCACCGCCACTTTCGCCTCCCTCGCTGCGACCGTGGATCTCGGTGCCACCGTTGTCGCGCGGCGAGTCCGATACGCCGTCCGGGGCGCCCTTACTCGCGGGATTGCCAGGTACGGGGGTCTGAACCTTGTCACTCATCGGTATGTCCTTTTGAATGTGGGAGAATACCCAACCCAACCGTTCTATCGGACCAGGACCAGATGGGAGCGGAAGTCACGGACTGGGCACGGCTGAATGAACTGTCTAGCTCTCGCCTCCATCATACCGCCCAATTGCCTCAGCCTGAACTTCCGCTGTTTGTCGAAGCATAGCGATCCGAGGAACAATATCGTTCCTACGCAAGCGGGATTCCGGAGCGCTTATATTTTGTATTGATGCCTGTTAATCTATCTCCAAAGAGTGCCGCCCTGTTTCAGGCAACACCACACTGTATCGGATGGAGTTGTCACCTCTAATCCGCGATCACGATCTTAGGGTTCTCGCGTCGGGCTATGCCCCAATCGCTCAATATGCGTCGATTGGTCGATGACCACACCATAATCTCACACGTGAACGGTGCCGAACCGAACGGTGATCCGTTGGGCCCTCACTCGCACACTGCGCGTATCACTGGAATACGGCGGTTTTGCTGGCACGTGAGTGCTCTGGCGCGCGTATGCACGAGATCAGTTCCGGGGTAACATTATGCAGATCAAAGCCATTCTCTTCGATATCGACGGTACGCTGGTCGACACCAACGACATGCACGTCCTCGCCTGGGAGGAGGCGTTCGCCACCGTCGGCGCGTCGTTCGACCGCCAGGTGATTCACGACCAGATCGGCAAGGGGACCGACATGCTCGTGCCGACGCTGCTGCCCGACGCGGACGAGGATCAGCAGGAAAAGCTCGGCGACACACATGGCGCAATCTTCAAGGCGAAGTATCTGGAAACCGCCAAGCCGTTCGCGCAAGCGCACGATCTGCTGGCCCACGCACATGGTCTCGGGCAGCAGGTCGTACTGGCCTCTTCCGCCTCCGAGGCAGAACTCGACCATTACATAGATCTGCTCGACGCCCGCGACCTGATCACCGCGACGACGAGCAGCGACGACGTCGAGAAGACCAAGCCCGCACCCGACATCTTCGCGACCGCGCTCAAGAAGCTGCCGGGAATCGATCCCGGCGAGGTGATCGTCGTCGGCGACACGCCCTATGACATCGAGGCTGCGGCCAAGTGCGGGATCGTCGCGGTCGCGGTCCGATCGGGCAAGTTCAAGGACGAGCAACTTCAGGCGGCAGGCGCGATCGCGATTTACAACGACGTGGCGGCCTTGCTCGCCGACTACGCAACCTCACCACTGGGACGCTGATCGACATGGCCATCACCTTGAAACCCCTCCGCGACCAGATCATCGTCGTCACCGGTGCAACCAGCGGCAACGGTCTCGCCATAGTCGAGGAAGCCGTGCGCCGTGGCGCGGGCGTCGTCGCCACCGCGCGGAACAAAGCAGCGCTCGAGGCACTCCGCGATCGCCTGTCGGCCGACGGCGGACGCATCGCGATCTGCGTCGCGGACGTCAGCGACATGCCCGCGGTCGAGCGCGTTGCCGTCGTCGCGGTTGAGGCATTTGGCGGGTTCGACAGCTGGGTCAATAATGCCGGCACGGGCACGTACGGTACGCTTGAACAGGTGCCGGTCGCGGATCACCGCCGCGTGTTCGACGTCAATTACTTCGGCGTGTTGCATGGATCCCTGGTCGCGGCACACCATCTGCGCGGACGCGGCGGTGCCATCGTTAACGTCGGCTCGATCTTGAGCGACCGCGCGATCGTCCAGCAAGGGCCGTATTGCGCAACCAAGCATGCAGTGCAGGCGCTGACCGATACGCTGCGGATGGAGCTGGAAAAGGAGGGAGCCGGCATCTCTGTCACGCTGATCAAGCCGGGCGCGATCGACACGCCGTTCCCCGAGCATGCGCGCAACTTCATGGACCAGCCACCACGCCTGCCACCACCGCTCTACGCACCGTCGGTCGTCGCCGACGCGGTGCTGTTCGCGTGCCAGACCCCGCGGCGCACGCTGTATGCAGGCGGCGGGGGCTTGTTGTCCGCGCTCCTGTCGAATGCTGCGCCACGATTGAGCGACAAGATCATGGAACTGGTCGGCACCGTCGCGCAGCAGAAGCCCGAGGATCCCGGCGACCCGACCCGGCGCGACAACCTCTATGCGCCGCGAGTCGATGCGTTGCGGGGAAGTCAGGATGTCCACGCCCGCGGTTCGAGCACCGTTTTGCAGGTTCAGAAGCTTCATCCAGCTTTCTTGTTGCTGGGCATAATCAGCGCGGGCATTGCCGTGGTCGTCGGCCGGAAAAAGGGCGATCGCGTGTGACCGTACGCGGCCAAGAAGCTAGTGCCGTACGCAACTTTGACGTCGTGTTGGTCCTGAGCGGCGGCAATGCCTTGGGAGCATTCGAAGCAGGCGTGTACGAAGCGCTGCACGAGCACGACCTCCAACCGGATTGGGTAATCGGCGCGTCGATTGGTGCTATCAATGCGGCCTTAATTGCGGGCTCTGATCCCGATCGTCGGATCGAGACCATGCGGGCGTTTTGGCGACCTGCTTTATCGCCGGGAGCATTGACACTTCCTTGGGCTAGTATGTTCGAAACCAGTCGGCGGACGACTGCGGTTGGATGGTCGGCAACAGCAGGCCGTCCGGGTATTTTCGGCCCCCTATTATCGGCGTTCACCCCTTGGACGGACGATCAGCCATCGATCTTTGAAACCAATCAGCTTGCGATCACGCTGGAAGCGCTCGTAGATTTTGATCGCCTTAATGCTGGTACGTGCCGCTACACAGCAACTGCGGTCGATCTTGAGACGGGCGACGACGTCGTGTTTGACAGTACCGCGATCGAGATCAAGCCAGATCACGTTAGGGCAAGCGCTGCGCTACCGGTTGCGTTTCCGCCGGTCGAGATCGATGGCCGTTGGCTCGTCGATGGGGGCCTGTCTGCGAACCTGCCGCTAGATCCCGTTCTCAGTGCCCCACCGCCACGGGCGACGTTATGCATCGCGGTTGACCTTTTGCCACTACACGGCCCCAAGCCGGTGACCCTAGGCGAAGCCGCCAGTCGCATGCAGGATCTGATCTTCGCCGCCCAGTCCCGCCGATCGATAGACCGATGGAAGGCCGCCTATACCAAGCGTGAGGGCATTACGCTGTCGCTGGTTCGGCTGGCCTACACTGAGCAGGACGAGGAAGTAGCAGGTAAGGCGCTCGACTTTTCGGCGCCTACGGTCGAACAGCGTTGGTCGGCCGGCTACCGCGCCGGCATGCTGGCGGTAAAAGGTGTGCAGACCGAGACGATGTTGATCGGGGTTCCAGGTTTCAACGTCATTGAACTTGAGCGCTAGCACATCACTTGGCGATTAGAACGTCCGTGAAGCATTACGCTGTGCGCGCGCTTGCAACTTTTGCTGATGGCTTGCTACTCTGGTGTCCGATGTTGACGATATAACGTGGCAGTCGACAGCTGATCTTCGCCGCGACCTCACCCTCAGTCATACCTAAAGCCAGAAACAGTCACGCTGCTTGGTTTCGTTTGGCGTAATTAGGGCTCTATGACGAACGCCCTTGCCCGCGCGACGCGCAACATTCAGTGCTGCAGTCGTTCACCCACGAGAGCGCTCCATCTCTGCTATTGTAGCCATATTGGGGAAAGCCTGCTTCTCAGCCTTGTCAGTGGTGCGATCCCATCAGCAAACCGTCAGCGGTAGTCCCCGCACTCGATCTGTCGCTTCTCGCAAAAGCCCCGACCGTTATTACCGATCATGCGCTGCTCGGAGACGATGGCCGCCAAACACTGCCGCTCTTCCATGCGCTAGCGCAAGTTCAATATGAACATTTTTACTGCGGTCATCGATCGCTTGGCTTGCGCGCCTTCGTTCTTGCTCTGCTCGTTCGCGATGGTAGGCAACCTTTGCAGTCTCAGCCATCGACTCCTTGTCCCCTCATGCACCGTGTCTGTTGATAAACATACGTGAGAGACAACGGGAAGGTTCCCTGTCATTGCACCATTTAACGCTCGCAGCGGTCGCCATATGGGATCGGCAAATCATGGGGCCATCGCCGGTCGATCGGAGTTAAACCGTCGAACGCTACACTCTGGACAAAGACCATGACCTCTGCACGCTGGCCGTCTCGGCTCTGGATTGTGCGCCACGGCGAAAGTGCGGGAAATGTGGCGCGCGACGCTGCCCATGCGGCTGGAGCCGAACGGATCGAACTGTCACATCGCGACGTCGATATTCCGCTTTCCCCGTTCGGCGAAGATCAAGCCCGTGCGCTCGGCAGATGGTTCGCCAGCGCGGTTCCGGACGACCGCCCCGACGCTCTGTTGGTCTCTCCCTATATCCGCGCACGCCAGACTCTCGACCTTTTTCGGGCGCAGGGCGGCGCGACCGGCGACGATCCGGTCGGTATCGACGAACGCCTTCGCGAAAAGGAGTTCGGCATTCTCGACGGACTGACGACCAGCGGTGTCGCCTCGGTATACCCGGACCAGGCTGAGTTCAGGCGCATTCTCGGCAAATTCTATCATCGACCGCCTGGTGGGGAGAGCTGGTGCGACGTGATCTTCCGCCTCCGTTCGCTGATGGATACGATCGCATTGCACTATGCCGGACGCCGCGTGATGATCGTCGCGCATCAAGTTGTCGTCCTGTGCCTGCGCTATGTCATCGAGAACCTGACCGAGGAGGAGATCCTGGTGATCGATCACCAAGGCGATGTCGCGAACTGCTCGGTCACCGAGTATCGGTTCGATCCCGAGGGACCGCAGGGTGAAGCGCTCAAGCTCGTTCGCTACAACGCTGTCGTCGACCACGAAGGGTCCGCTCCCGTCACCGCCGAGCCGGACCGTACCACGGGAGTACGAGGATGACCGATACCATTCCCCTCGATAGCAACTGGATCGCTGCCAACCCGCCCCCCGTTCACGGCAGCGGAACCACCAAGAATAGCCGGGGACGTGTCTTGGCAATCGGAGGTTCGGCTATGGTCCCCGGCGCGCTTCGGCTCACGGGTGAAGCGGCACTTCGAGTTGGCGCGGGCAAGCTCCAGATGGCGACGATCGCATCGGCAGCGATCGGACTCGGTCTGGTCGTACCGGAAGCGGGTGTTCTCGCGCTGCCGCAAGACGCCGACGGAGAGATCGACTGCGCTGCTGGCCCCTTGCTCGAAAAGTCGCTGAAAGGGTGTGATACGCTGATCATCGGACCAGGTATGGGCTCCACCGACGCTGCCAAGGCTCTCATGCGGCTGATCCTGACGCAGCCCTGCGACGAGGTAACCCTGGTCGTCGACGCCTTGGCGATCGGATCCGCACGGGATCTGCGCGAAGCGCTTGCTGCATTCGACGGTCGCATGGTTTTCACACCGCATCACGGCGAGATGGCCATGCTGACGGGCCTGGAAGAAGACACGATCTCGCAATCACCAGAAAAAGTCGCGCGCGATGTCGCTGTCCAGTACGGGGCTGTTGTGGTCCTCAAAGGCAGCGACACCGTCATCGCGGCCCCTGATGGAACGACACTGCATTATGGTGGTGGAGGCACCGGACTTGCAACAGGCGGATCGGGAGATGTCCTGGCCGGCGCGATCGGGGGCTTGCTGTCCCGTGGCGCTTCACCGATCATCGCAGCCGGTTGGGGTGTCTGGCTGCACGGACAAAGCGGACGACGGGTCGCAACTACAAGTGGGCCAATCGGCTTCCTTGCACGAGAGGTTCCCGCCGAGTTCCCTCGCCTGCTTCCGCAATAGCCTGGCGTTCAGTAACTCAGCGGGCTTTGATTTTGCTGTACGGCACGAACTGACCAAGTGAGACAAAGCCGCGCGGAAAACGCGAGCCACGATCAATCAGCCGAACCGTGTCGATGCTGCAAAGCTGCGACCCAATGGTACGCGTGACGAGTATGTCATCGCGATGCAACGACCGCGCACCGGATCGCGGTTCGTTGACGTATAGCCGGCTTCCAACCCGGTAAACGATAGCTTTGCCGTCTATGATTTCAGATGAGTTCGAGCCCGAGAGGCTGATGCAGTTGACGGGTTTACCCGCAACGCGCCCGACAAGCATTTTCTGCAACTGTACATCAGGAGCATCACGACGCGCTGCGATAGCGGGATTAGCAAGAGTCACCGCTGCGAGAAGCATTAGTTTAAGCATAAGCTTTCCTAGACATTGAGTGCTGAACGAATGCTGATCAAACAGCTTGCTCACCTGCATCCGTGCCGTCCAAGCCCTTTGTCGCACCTCATTAAAAAGGACCTACGGCGGGTTAGTTAGACTGCTGAGTCTGGCGGACCCCGCCGCCTCCGCCAGGCGTGTCGGCATCATAGTCCTCGGTAGCGTTTCCTCCGCCCGCTCCGGCGCCGCTACCATGCACTTCACCGGTCTTCTCATCGATATAGGCGCGTCGGCCAGCGTCAGGCGGAATGTCTTCGCCCGGCGCCCTGTTCGGCGCTGCGACATTCGCTTCCCGATTGTCCCGACTTACGCCGACCTCGACGTTGCGCGGTTGGTCCTTCTCATAGCTGTCATACTCTTCGCCCGAGTAATGCCCGACGGTACCGTCATCGTTCCCGCGAAACGCCGGATTATCGTCAGTTTCCGGGGGCGGTAAAGGGTCTGCTGACATTGCCTTACTCCAGAAAATCATACGAATTTGAACATGTAGGGACATCGTCGAAAACGGAGCGCCGATAACGGCGCTCCGCCGTTTTACATACCAGACATGTTCGCCATTGGCTTACCCGCCTGCATCTTCATCGCAGCATCGAGATGCTGTTTCACAATCGGTACCGCAGCCTTTGCCGACATGCGCAGGAGCGCCTGATCCCCGCCGCTCGAATAGCTTTGGTGTAGGTCCAGTGCGGCCTGATGCGCCGGAATCTGCTGACCGATGTAGAGGCGGTCGAAATCCGCTGCAGATGCGGTCTGCAGTTCATTGATCGATGTTGTCGCG
>NZ_JANBVH010000059.1 GCF_024273235.1 Sphingomonas faeni
GACGTCCAGATCTTGGCGATGTATTCGTAGGGTGTAAGGCCGCTGAGCGTCTTCAGTCGGCGGGCAAAATTATACGCAGCCATGAAGTCGGCAAGGTGCGTCCGTAGCTGCTCGTGGCTCTCGTAGTGGAAGCGTTTGACGGTCGCCTCCTTGATGGTGCGGTTCATCCGCTCAACCTGACCATTGGTCCAAGGGTGGTTCGGCTTGGTAAGCCGGTGCTCGATGTCATTGGCTTCGCAGATCATGTCGAAGCGCATCTGCCGCGACCAGGCGGTGTTGCGGTTGCGCGGCTGCTCGGCGAACTGGATCCCGTTGTCAGTTAGGATCGTGTGGATCCGGTACGGCACCGCTTTCAGCAGGTGTTCCAGGAATTCCCAAGCCGTCCGCCTGTCAGCCTTGTCGACCAACTGCGTCACCGCGAACTTACTCGTGCGGTCGACGCCTACGAACAGATAAAGCTTGCCTTCGGCGGTCTGCACCTCGGCGATATCCACGTGGAAGAAGCCGATAGGGTAGCGTTTGAAGCGCTGTCGCTTTGGCTTGTCGCCTTCGATGTCCGGCAGACGGGAGATGCCATGGCGTTGCAGGCAGCGGTGCAGCGCTGACCGGCTCAGGTGCGGGATCGACGGCTGCAATGCGTAGAGGCAGTCGTCCAGCGGCAGCAACGTGTGACGCCGGAATGCGACGACCGCTGCCTCCTCGGCTTCGGTTAGGGTCGTGCAGTGAGGGGCCTTCGGCCCGGTCTTCAGATCCTCGACCGTCGCCCGCTTACGCCACTTCGCCACCGTCTTGGGGTTGATCCCCAGTTCCTGGCTCAACGTCGCGAGCGAAGCTTGCGATCGCTGTATTGCTGCTCTGACGGCGTGCGTGGTCGTGGCGCTCCCGTGACGTACCTGTCCCATATGGCTTCCTTCCATTCCAACGAAAGGATCGCACCATCAAACCGTGGGATCAAACACCTAGCAGCTCTTCCAGATGCGCTACGTCGTTGTGGCGGAAGATGAACCGTTCTGCGCCAGAGCGCTTGATGCCCTCGATCATGGAATTGTGGTTGAGTGCGTCCGAGAATATCGCGCAATTCGGCAGCAACCGCCCGAGTGTGCCAAGGGCTGCCAGATTGCTGATCCAGCCAGACGTGAACAGGAGCGCGGCTTCCTTGCCATGCAGTCCGGCAAGCTCCTGTTCCAAGGCGACGTGCTCACTAACCGTGCCTGAGATATTCCGTGTTCCGCCGGTGCCGGCACCTGAGCGTGTGATGGTCTCATGCATCGCTGCAAGGACGTCGGGATGCTGCCCCATGCCGAGATAGTCGTTGCTGCACCATACCGTCACCTCGCGCATGGTGCCGTCTGGACGGTGCCAGCGCGCCTTCGGGAAGGCGCCCGCGATCCGCTCCAACTGTGCGAAGGTTCGGTAGCGCCCTTCAAGCCGGGTTTTGGCGAGAAGATCTTCAAAATGAGCATCGAGGTTCATGGTTCGCTCCTAGGGAACGTCAGAGAAAGTCTAGGGGTGTAGCCACCAGCGAATGATGCTGGCGACGATCCCGAGGGCCAGCACGCTGAGCGTCCAGATCAGCACCAGCCAGCCGATCCGTCGCCAAAGCGATGCCGGTGGGGTGTCAGCCATCAGTGATAGCCTTCGGTGACGGTTTTGCCGCGGAAGACCCAATAGGCCCAGGCGGTGTAGGTGATGATCAGCGGCATGATAAAGACGGTCCCCACCAGCATGAAAATCTGGCTCTTCTCGGGCGCTGCCGCATCCCAGATCGTCAGCGCACGCGGCACCACATACGGGAACATACTGATCCCGAGGCCCAGGAATCCGAGCGCGAAGAGGGCCAGCGTGACAAGGAACGGCAGGCGTTCCCGACCACGCTTCAGACTCCAGAAGAAGATGCCTCCGACCGCGATCGTCGCGAGAGGGACCTGAGACGTGAACAACACGCGGGGCATTTCGAACCAGCGGTGCCAATAGTCGATCGCCAGGAACGGCGTCGCTGCGCTAACCGCGGCCATCACAATCAAAGTCGCTATGCCCAGCCGAAACGCCATCTTTCGCGAGTGCTCCTGAAGCGAACCGTGCGACTTGCCGATCAACCAGCTCGACCCCAGCAGGGCATAACCGGACAGAAGCGCAACGCCGGTCAGCAGGCTAAAGGGCGACAGCCAGTCCAACGAACCACCGGCATAGGCGCGACCCTCGACCTTGATCCCTTGCAGCACCGCTCCGAGCAGTATGCCTTGCGAAAACGTTGCCACGACAGAACCAACGAAGAAGGCGGTGTCCCAATACGGGCGATGACGCGGGTCACGCCAACGAAACTCGAATGCCACGCCGCGGAAGATCAAACCGAGCAGCATGCCGATTACCAGCGGGTAAGTAGCCGGCAGGATGACGGAGTATGCGAGCGGGAAGGCCGCCATCAGGCCGCCCCCCCCAAGCACCAGCCAGGTCTCGTTGCCGTCCCACACCGGAGCGATCGAGTTCATCGCCTGATCGCGTTCCTCCCCAACCTTCAGCGTCGGAAAGAGAATGCCGATGCCAAGATCGAAGCCGTCCATCACGACATAGGCGAAGATCGCGAAGGCAAGGATGAAGGCCCAGACGGTAGCCAGATCATAATTGTAGAGCATGGCAGCTTACTCCTTGCTCAGAGCAGGGGCGGGCGTGAAACCCGTCGCCCGCTGCGGGGTGGAGGCCGGTTCGCTCTCATGTGGAGCAGGTGCCTTGGCCATGAGGCGGAGCAGGTAATAAGTGCCCGCGCCGAACACGATGAAGTAGACGATCACGAACGTCAGCAGCGATGTCGCAACGGCTGCGGCACGAAGCGGCGAGTGCGACTGGGCAGTCAGAAGATACCCGTAGACCGTATAAGGCTGCCGTCCGACTTCCGTCGTAATCCACCCGGCAATCACCGCGACGAAGCCTGCCGGACCCATGATCATGGCAGCTCGGTGTAGCCATCGCCAATCATAGAGCTGCCGGCGGAACCGCGCGACAAGGCTGAACAGTCCAAGTCCCAGCATTGCCATGCCCAGTCCGACCATGACCCGGAAAGACCAGAAGACCACGGTGACGGGCGGCTCACGATCGTCAGGGATCGTGTCGAGCCCGGCGAGCGGCGCGTTAGGGTCGTGCTTCAGGATCAGGGACGATGCCTTGGGTATCTCGATCGCATAGTCGATGCGTTTCTCGGCCGCATTGGGGATACCGAACAGGATCAGCGGAGCCCCATTGGGATGGCTGTCGTAATGCCCCTCCATGGCCATTACCTTGGCTGGCTGATGCTCCAGCGTGTTGAGGCCATGAGCATCACCGGCGAGGATTTGCGCCGGTGCCGCAATCGCCACCATCCACATCGCCATCGAGAACATCTTGCGCGCGCCGGGATTGGTGCGGTCACGCAGCAGATGCCAGGCACCGACTGCTCCGACAACAAGCGAGGTCGTCAGATAGGCGGCGATCACGACGTGCGTCAGTCGGTACGGGAAGCTTGGATTAAAGATGATCGGCAGCCACGATCCGGCTGGTACGAACTGCCCCTGGCCGTTGATGGCAAACCCTTGCGGCGTATGCATCCAGCTGTTGGTACTGATGATCCAGGTCGCCGAAATGAAGGTGCCGAGTGCCACCATGCAGGTCGCGAAAAAGTGCAGCTTGGGTCCAACCTTGTTGATGCCGAACAACATGACGCCAAGGAAACCGGCTTCCAGGAAGAAGGCGGTTAGCACTTCATAGGCCATGAGCGGCCCAACGACGGGGCCGGCTTTATCAGAGAATACCGACCAGTTCGTGCCGAACTGGTAGGACATGACGATCCCCGAGACGACGCCCATGCCGAATGCCACCGCGAAGATCTTCAGCCAGTAGCGATAGAGATTGGCGTAGACGCCCCGGCCGGTTCGCAACCACGCGCCTTCCAGCACCATCAGGAAGCTTGCAAGCCCAATGGAAAATGCTGGAAATATGAAGTGGAATGATACCGTGAATGCAAACTGCACCCGGGCAAGGAAAAGGGCTTCGTCACCCATGAGGGGGTCCTCTTGTGGTTCGCCATACCGAGATTAACTCGGCCATCACGTCGCGCCTGATCGCCTATATTTCTGTGATGTGATCGATCAGGTGCAACAGCCCAGGTTCAGACCAGCGAGATCTTTCTGGTTGCGTTCGGGGCGGTCATCGCGCCAAGTAAGCGCAAGCCACGTTCAAGACGTTCGCGGGAAAGAGTGCCTCCGATTGACACGCGCAACGCGGGTGAACCGCTTGACCGGTCAACTGCGAACACATCTGCACCCACCACGGATAAGCCGTGGGGGCGCAATGTGTTTACGATCTCACTGGAATTGGCGTCCGAGGGCAGCGGCATCCACAGATGATACCCTTCCGGCTGTGACTGGAACCCTTGCGGATCGAGAAACTTTGCCACGATTGCCTGACGAGCCTGTGCCTCGACCCGAACAGCGGTGGTGAGCTGCTGGAACACTCCACTGCCAATCCAGTCCGCCACGACCGCTGCATTGAGCGGTGGTGCCATGATTGCGGTTTCGTGCACGTCGGCCGCCAGTCGCCATGCTTGTGCGACTGTGGGTGCACGCAGCCACGCAATACGCAGACCCGGCGATAAAATCTTCGATACGCTGGCGATGTGCCAGGTCCGATCCTCCGCGAACGATGCGATCGGGGGCAAGGGCCGTTCCGGCAGGAGGCCATAGGCGTCATCCTCGATGACGATCAGACCGTGCTGCTCGGCAACGGTGGCAATCGCCTTGCGCCGGTCCACGCCCATTGTCGCGGTCGTCGGATTATCGTTGGTAGGTACGACATACACAGCACGCACACTGCCTTGGGCACAGGCGGCGTCGAGCGCTTCCGCGATCAGGCCTTCCGCATCCGACGCTACGACGAACAGGCGCAAACCGTACCGGCGGGCGACCGATTGGAACCCCGGATAGATGTGTGCGGCGACTGCTACGGTGTCGCCGGGTTGCAGCTCTGCGCTAACGATCGCGTGAAGGGCGTGTTGCCCGCCCGCCGTCACCAGAACGGTGTCGTCGTGACACGGAACGCCGCGAGCGCTCAACAGATCAGCACCAGCTTCGCGGGCCACGATCATGCCGCCACTCGGCTGATACTGGAACGGCGCAGCGACATCAGAACGGGTTAGTAAAGCGTCGGCAGATTGTCGGAACGCTGCAGCAAGAAGTGCGCCTGGAATTTCAGGTGGCGCGTTCATACCGGTATCGACCGGCTCGCTGTAGGTGGCTTTAGGAGTGTCGACCTTCTTCTGGCGAACAAAGCTACCACGCCGGCCGTCACCCTCGATCAATCCGAGCCGCTGCGCCTCGCCGTAAGCACGCGTGACCGTCGTCAGATCGACGCTTAACGCTTCGGCAAGGGCCCGCTGGGGCGGCAGCCGCGTACCGGCAGCAAGGCGTCCAGCCTCGATATCCTTCGAGAGCGCCTCAGCAATCGCAAGGTACTTTGGCCCCGCAATGGACTCGATATCGGGTTTCCAGGTTTGCATGGTTCTCATATATATGGCTCACGTACAAAGTCCATGCATTGCGAAGACAAAATATTGCGTTCGAATTCAGTCGCGATGGAGGGCGTAAAGCTCCTTGCCCGCAAGCGCCGATCGCGCGATTTCGCCATGATCGTGGAAGGCGAGCGAGGCCTCCGCGCAGTCAGCCTCCCAGAAGCTTTCATCGGCGTAACAGGCTAGCGCCCGCTCAGCACGACCGACACGCGCTGCAATTTCACTGAGCGCCTGTAGGGCGACGCGGACTTCGACATAATCGTCCCCACTGCCGGCAAGCACCGTGCGAGCGTCGTTCGAGCGCCCCGTAGAGGTTAGGTATGAAGCGGCGATGCGCCGGGCATCAGGCATCAACGAGCGCATAGACCGCTCCAAAAAATGGATCTGACAAGACCTGCGACCGGATTAATCGTCGAAGTTACTACTGTCCTTCGTATTCTCCCGGCCGTGAAGCTGATCCCAGATCTTGCCCGTACCGGCCTCCTGAGCACGATTCACGTACTGAGAGGCGACCAGCCAGCCTTTGATGGGGTGCAGCGGCAGCAGACATCCCAAAAGCATGACTGGGAGTGACGTGAACAGATGCACCCACCACACGGGATCAAATTTTACCTGGATCCACACGACAAAGAAAGCGAGCGGGAAGGCAACGATGCACAAGGAAAAGAAGGCAGGACCATCGTCAGGCGCTGCAAACCGATAGTCGAGACCGCAGGCCTCGCATCGGTCCGCGACCTTGAGCCACGACTTAAACATGTGCCCCTTGCCGCATCGCGGGCACAGGCCCTTCCAACCGGTCTTCATAATCCAGCGGAATTTGTCACCGTCGGTATCTTGGGTCACATGCGCACCGTTTGTTTTTAGCGATCGTACATACATAGTACGTATTGCATGGACTTTCTAGTTACTTTGCGCGCATCATTTATCGGCTGGGCTCTGTTGCAAAAATCGTGAAGCTTGAGCATGCTTGGCGGAGATTGGACGGACGGAACGATGACGGATTTCAAGTGGCGCCATTTCCAGGGTGATGTGATCCTGTGGGCGGTGCGCTGGTATTGTCGCTATCCGATCAGCTATCGCGACCTTGAGGAAATGCTGGCGGAACGCGGCATTTCGGTCGACCATACGACGATCTATCGCTGGGTCCAGTGCTACGCCCCGGAGATGGAGAAGCGGCTGCGCTGGTTCTGGCGGCGTGGCTTTGATCCGAGCTGGCGCCTGGATGAAACCTACGTCAAGGTGCGGGGCAAGTGGACCTACCTGTACCGGGCAGTCGACAAGCGGGGCGACACGATCGATTTCTACCTGTCGCCGACCCGCAGCGCCAAGGCAGCGAAGCGGTTCCTGGGCAAGGCCCTGCGAGGCCTGAAGCACTGGGAAAAGCCTGCCACGCTCAATACCGACAAAGCGCCGAGCTATGGTGCAGCGATCACCGAATTGAAGCGCGAAGGAAAGCTGGACCGGGAGACGGCCCACCGGCAGGTGAAGTATCTCAATAACGTGATCGAGGCCGATCACGGAAAGCTCAAGATACTGATCAAGCCGGTGCGCGGTTTCAAATCGATCCCCACGGCCTATGCCACGATCAAGGGATTCGAAGTCATGCGAGCCCTGCGCAAAGGACAGGCTCGCCCCTGGTGCCTGCAGCCCGGCATCAGGGGCGAGGTGCGCCTTGTGGAGAGAGCTTTTGGCATTGGGCCCTCGGCGCTGACGGAGGCCATGGGCATGCTCAACCACCATTTCGCAGCAGCCGCCTGATCGGCGCAGAGCGACAGCCTACCTCTGACTGCCGCCAATCTTTGCAACAGAGCCGTTTTGCGCGATCGCCACGCCCGCGATCGCCAGCGCGGCCGCGCCCACGCCTGCGACAACAGTGAGAGTTCGTTTGCTAGCCATGTTCCATTCCACTTCCTGCATAAGGGCCGTGGGGTCGGGCGGGCGGCGGTTACGGCCCAATGAGCCGTCGTCCGAGTTCAACTCCTCTGATTGTTCATCCTGTCGAGCGCCGCGCGCAGCCCACGGGCGAGCTTGGCTGCGTCGTCGTTGGCCTAGAAGTGCATGAAGAACAGCCGCGGCTCGTCGTTTAGCATATGATTATGCAGCGCCGTGACCTCGATCCCGTTCGTCCGCAGCACGCGCAGGACCGGATCGACCTCGTTTGCGACAAGTACGAAATCGCCGGTGATGGCGGCTCGGCCGTCCCCGGTTGGCTGAAAGTTGATCGCGGTCGCCGTGCCCATCGTCGGCGGAGTCTCCATATCGCCGTCCATCAGCCGCTCGGCGCGCGGAAAGCTGTATTGGAGGATGCCACCGGCCGTCTTGCCCTCACCGCCCATCAACCGGTTGAGCGCGGCCACATCGAGGTCGAGCCGCGATGCGGCTGCGCTGGCCGAAGGCGATTGCGGCGCGGCGAGCGGGGTCCGACTGGCTGATAGCGCTTGCCGGAGCGCGGCCGCGAGCTTCACCGGGTCGCCGTGGCCGGCAATGTGCATGTACATGGTCGCAGGCGAAGAGCGGAGCAGGTGATTGTGGAGCGCGGTGATCGTAAAACCGCTTGCGAGCAGGCGGCTCAAAACGGGGTTCACCTCGTCGTGGGTCAGCACGAGATCGCCCATCACCATCGCCTCGTCGCCCATCGGCTGAAACGCCGCCCAAGAGCCGAGCGCGAGGGAGGGCTTGATCGTCACCCCATCCAGCGTGACGCTCAGGTCCGAACGCGGGAAGCTGTAGCGGTGAACGCCCCCCGGCTGTTCGGCCCCCGCTCGTCCTATCGCCCGGTCGACAGCCGACCAGTCCGGCGCTGCCCATGCCGGGCTTGCCAGCAGGAGGCTGGCGAATCCCAAGGCGATGGTCTTTTTCAGCATAATTGATCCTTCATCAGCGCACTCGACACGGAAAGCCTCACGTCATGCGAGCGCGCCGCCGGCGAGCCGCGACATTGCGCTCCGGTTTCTTTCTTCGGGATAAGCAGTCCTATGCTCATGAGGCTTGTGATGCAACCCTTACACTTGTAGGCTAGTGACGATACAACTATGACAAACACACAAGCTTCCCCTTGGTTGCTCCTGATCCCGCAGCTTCCGGCTAAGCCTGCCTATTTGCGGGTGAAGGTCTGGCGGCGTTTGCAGGCGATCGGGGCCGCGCCGCTCAAGAACGCCGTCCATGCGCTCCCCAATCGCGAGGACACGCGCGCGCTGTTCGAAGAACTGCATCGCGAGATCACCGAAAATGGCGGCGAGGCGCTGATCCTCGAAGCGCGCCTTGTCGGCGGCATGGGCGATGCGGAGCTGCGCGGAGTGTTCGACGCTGCGCGTGACGCCGACTATGAGGAGTTGGCACGCGAGGCGCGCGCGCTGTGTGAGGGCGAGTATGTCGCGGCGGCGGATGTGGGCCGCCTGCGCAAACGCCTGAACGAGGTCGCCGCGATCGACTTTTTCGGTGCGCATGGTCGGCAGGCGGCACAGGCCGCCATCACCGAGGCGGACCGCCGCTCTCACCAACATCCCGATGTGAGCGGCCCCGGTGCGCCCGAGCTGACCCCGGCGGAGCTAAAGCGCCGCGTTTGGGTGACGCGCCGCCATGTCCATGTCGATCGCATCGCGTCCGCCTGGCTCATTCGCCGCTTCATCGACCCCGAGGCGAGCTTCAAGTTCGTCGAGGGCAAAGGATATGTGCCGGAGCCTGACGAACTGAGGTTCGACATGGCGGACGCTGAGTTCACCCACGAAGGCGACCGCTGCTCCTTCGAGACCTTGGTGTTCCTCACCGGTCTCGAGACCGACCCCGCGCTGCGGGCGCTCGGCGAAATTGTTCACGACCTTGATATTGCCGATGCTCGGTTCGAGCGCCCGGAAACTCCGGGAGTGAGCGCGCTTATCGCCGGCATCTGTGCCGGCACCGACGACGACGAAGAGCGGATCGCGCGCGGATCGACCGCGCTCGACGGATTCTATGCTCACTTCACCCGGCGAAAAGAGGACTAAAGATGGAGGCCAGCGCACGCGCTGAAATCGCAGTCGAGACGCTGCACGAGCACGGCATCAGCTTTGGCGAGGCGGTGCGCGTCTGGATCAGGGTCGCGCTGCTCAGCTTCGGCGGACCGGCGGGCCAGATAGCGGTGATGCATCGCATCCTGGTCGAGGAGAAGCGCTGGATCGGCGAGGAGCGGTTCCTCCACGCGCTCAACTATTGCATGCTGCTGCCCGGCCCTGAAGCGCAACAGCTAGCTGTCTATATTGGCTGGTTGCTCCATAAGACCAAGGGGGGCCTGGTCGCGGGCGCGCTATTCGTGCTGCCCGGCTTCCTCGCGATTTTAGGGCTCAGCTATGTCTATGTGCTGCTCGGCGAAGTGCCGCTGGTCGAGGGATTGTTCTTCGGATTGAAGGCCGCCGTGCTGGCGGTGGTGCTACAGGCGGTGGTCCGGGTGGGTTCGCGTGCCTTGAAGAACAACGTCATGCGCGGTTTTGCCGCGCTGGCGTTCGTCGCGATCTTCGTGCTCGACGTGCCCTTCCCGCTGATCGTGCTTGCCGCCGCGCTGATCGGCTTCTTCAGTGGCCGCGCTGGTTACGCCGCATTCAAGGGCGGCGGCGGACATGGTCCCGCCGGCGCTGAGATAATCCACGACCGCGACACCGCTCTTGGCGAGGGCCTTCCCGACCATGCCCGGCCGAACCTCTCTTGGTCGCTGCGCATCTCCGGCGTCCTGCTGCTGCTCTGGCTCGGGCCGGTCGCAGCGCTGCTGTTCGCGTTCGGCCCCGACGACGTGTTCAGCCGCATCGCCACCTTCTTCAGCCAGATGGCGGTGATGACCTTCGGCGGCGCCTATGCGGTGCTCGCCTATGTCGCGCAGGAGGCAGTCGAGACCTATGGCTGGCTCCAGCCCGGCGAGATGCTCGACGGGCTCGGCATGGCCGAGACCACGCCCGGGCCGCTGATCATGGTGACGCAGTTCGTCGGCTTCCTCGCGGCCTTCCGCGAAGCGACCGGGCTGCCGCCGCTCGTCGCCGCGACCTTCGGCGCAATCCTCACCACCTGGGTTACCTTCCTGCCATGCTTCCTGTGGATCTTCGCCGGCGCGCCATTCATCGAGCGGCTGCGCGGCAACCGCGCATTGTCGGCCGCGCTTTCGGCGATCACCGCCGCAGTGGTCGGCGTGATCCTCAATCTGGCGGTCTGGTTTGGTATCCACACTCTGTTCGAGCAAGTCCGCGAAGTGCCGTTCGCAGCCGGCACCATCGATCTCCCAGTCCTAACGTCCGTCAACTGGCCGGCGCTGGCGCTCGCGGTGGGTGCGATACTCGCCATGTTCCGGTTCAAGGCCGGCATGCTGCCGGTGCTCGGCGTCTGCTCGGTCCTCGGGGCCGCATATGTAATGATCATCTGAAGGAGTGACGCGTGACGATCGACCATCTTTCCCGACGCAGTGCAATCGCAACTCTTGGCATCGGAGCCGCCGCCATGACTATCAACGAAGCCTCTGCGCAGACGCCGGCCGCAGCGCCGGCGGCTGTCCCCGCCTTTGCCGGAAATCATCAGGTCAAGCCGCTCAGGTTCAATCCCGCCAGGCTTCACGGCCTCTCCGAAAGGCTGATCACATCGCACCACGAGAACAATTATGCGGGCTCGGTCAAGGCCCTGAATATGATCGAGACACGACTTGCCGCCGCGCTCGCTGACACGGACCTGCCGCCGGTGGTCTATGGCGGATTGAAGCGCGAGGAGCTGCACCGCACCGGCTCGGTGGTGCTCCATGAGGTCTATTTCGACGGGCTCGGCGGCAACGGCCAGGCAGCCGGTTCCATCCGCGACGCGCTGGGCGCGGCGTTCGGCTCGTTCGACCGCTGGGAAGCCGACTTCCGCCGTACCGGGATGAGCCTTGCCGGCGGATCGGGCTGGTGCGTGCTCGTCTACAATCTCCACACGCGCTCGCTGCACAACCATTGGGCGTGGGATCATATGCACGGTGCGATTGCCGGCGTGCCGCTGCTCGCGCTCGATATGTACGAGCACAGTTTCCACATGGATTACGGCACCGCCGCCGCCAAATATGTCGACGCCTTCTTCCGCAACATCGACTGGGAAGTGGTCGACCGGCGCTATGCCGCGGCTTTGCGCGGCGGCGGCTGAACCCGACCGCCGTGGCTTAACACCCACTGCTGCGCGACACCTGAGTTCGCGACCACAAAGGGGACAGGTCCGATGGGGAGATGCAACAATGACATCCGGCCCGAACATCGCTCTTCTTTGGCGTGGGCAAGCAGCCGAGTGGACGCATCGCTTTCATGAAGCCCGGCAGTGGCCGATAATGCAGGCCTTGCGGGCGCTCGGGGCGACCGCAAGGCCTGTACTGTACAGGGACGAGGCGGTTCGCGAGATTCGGGACGAGCTGCTGTCGTGCGACACAGTGCTGGTCTGGGTGAATCCGTTGGACATTTCAGGCGACCGCTCGCAGCTCGATCCAATGCTGCGCGAAGTCGCGGGGTGCGGCGTTGTCGTCAGCGCGCATCCTGACGTGATCGCCAAAATCGGCGTCAAGGAAGTGCTCTACACAACGCGATCCATGGAATGGGGCAGCGATGTCGATCGATACGTGGACGCTGAAGGCCTTCGCGCTCGTTTCCCCGAACATCTTGCCGCAGGCCCGCGCGTGCTGAAGCCGAACTACGGCAACGGCGGCAGGAATGTATGGCGTGTCCAACTAGACGAAGCGGGAAACGCTCCGGCTTTGAAAACGTCGGTGAAAGTTCAAGAGGCCCGCCAAGGAAGCAAATCGGAGCGCATCAGCCTAGCCGAGTGCTTGGAAAGGTGGGTGCCGTTTCTAAACGACGGCGGCGTGCTGATCGATCAGGCTTATCAGCCGCAGTCGTCCGAGGGCATGGTCCGCTGCTACGTGTGCGGGCACCGAGTGGTTGGCTTTGGGCACAACCTGATCACTGCGCTGATGACGCCAACGGCCATTGATACAACGTCGTCAACCCCACAGCCGATGGGCCGCGCCATGTTCGGACCGGAGGTGACGCGCTTCGCAGCCTTACGGAAAGCGATGGAGGATCGCTGGATTCCAGAGATGCAAAGGTTGCTGTCGATCGCCGACCACGATCTTCCGCTTCTTTGGGACGCCGACTTCCTATTTCGCCCTGGTGAAGCCATCAGCGATGGCTCCTATGCGCTTTGCGAGATCAATGCTAGTTCGGTTGCACCATTTCCGCCAAGCGCCGTCCAGCCAGTCGCCGCAGCGGCAATCGGTCGCGTTCTTGCCATTCGTTTGACGAAGGAGACCTCCAATCCTCATTGATATGATTCAAGCAATTCAAGAGACGTGACATTGGTCGTATCAATCAGACAAGCCTAAGGGTGAGCGAGGCTGGGTGAAACCGGCTCAGGTGGCAGCGCGGAGATACTGGTAGAGGGTTTCGCGACTGATCCCCAGGTCACGGGCGATGACGGCCTTGCGCTCGCCGTCATCAACACGGCGGTGCAGCTCGGCGACTATTTCGTCGGAGAGGGAACGTTTCCGCCCGCGATAAGCACCGCGTTGTCTGGCGACCGCAATGCCTTCGCGCTGCCGCTCCCGGATCAGGGCGCGCTCGAATTCGGCGAACGCACCCATGACCGAGAGCATCAGGTTGGCCATCGGGGAATCCTCGCCCGAGAAGGCCAGGCTTTCCTTCACGAACTCGATCCGGACGCCTCTTTTGGTGAGGGACTGAACCAGTTTGCGCAGATCGTCGAGATTACGCGCCAATCGATCCATGCTGTGGACCACGACGGTGTCACCCTCGCGGGCGAAGGCGAGCATGGCATCGAGTTCGGGGCGGTTGATGTCCTTGCCCGATGCCTTGTCGGTGAAAATCCGGTCGAGCGACTGCCCGTCCAACTGGCGATCGACATTCTGATCGAATGTGCTCACCCGGACGTAACCGATCCTCTGGCCTTTCATCGCCGCCTCCGGTCAAAATGTCAGGTTGAATTCTATGACACGGCGGAACATGCGTCAATAAATGCTTGCCATAACCCTATCCTGACAGAAACCGCCGCTGCATCCTGACGTCCGGTTAGGCTATACTCCAGATTGACGCTAGCCTGTCGCTCTCGACTCGGGATGGAGGCAGGATGGCGCGGCGGCGATTATTGACCGGAGAAGAAAGGCGTCGCCTGTTC
Organism: Sphingomonas faeni; assembly: GCF_024273235.1. GTDB lineage: Bacteria > Pseudomonadota > Alphaproteobacteria > Sphingomonadales > Sphingomonadaceae > Sphingomonas > Sphingomonas faeni_A. Next base: position 13,697 of record NZ_JANBVH010000059.1, read on the forward strand.
GATATCCCCCATGACGAAACCGCGATCGTCGGCCACTATACCCTTGCCGCCGAGGATCTCGAACTGGTCGGTCGCCGCTATCGCCCTGCCAACCGCCTCGGTCTGGCAACGCAGATCGCGCTTATGCGGCATCCCGGCTTCGGTTTGCAGCCCGACGTCGACGTCCCCGATGCGGTCCTTCACTATCTCGCCGCCCAGCTCTTCGTCGATGTTGATGCGTTCGCCGACTATGACCAGCGCGCGCAAACACGTAACGATCATGCCGACATTGCGGCACGGCATCTGGGGCTACACCCTTTTCGGCGAGGGGATATACCGCTCGCGCTCGATCTCGCCGCAAGAGCTGCGGAGCGGACCGATCGGGGCGAACCTATTGTCCGCGCATTGATGGAGGGGCTGAAGCAGGAACGCTTCATTCTTCCATCGGCAGACACGCTCGAACGTGCGGGCCTCGCCGGCAGGGCACGCGCCCGCAAAGCCGCGGCGGCGCTCATTGTCGAAAGCCTGGGTCATGCCGAACTGGCGCGGATCGATGATCTGATCGTCAACAACAGCGACTTCGGCATGACGCCGCTGGCCTGGCTGCGCAATTTCGAGGAAGCGCCCACCACGGCGAACATCAACGGGCTGCTGGAACGGCTACGCTATGTGCGCGGAATCGGCATCGACCCGGCGATCGGCGCGAAAATCCCCGACTTCCGGTTCGCGCAGTTCATGCGCGAAGGTGGCGTTGCGCCGGCGTTCCTGCTCTCCGATTATAGCCTTAACAGGCGCCGCGCGACGCTGATCGCGGCGGTCATCGACCTCGATGCCAGGCTCGCCGATGGTGCGATCCAGATGTTCGACAGGCTTGTCGGAAGCCTGTTCACACGGGCGCGGCGCGGGCGGGAAAGGCGCTATCAGGACAGCATCCGCTCGGTCGGCGAACTTATGCGGCTGTTCGGCGCGACGATCGCCGCGCTGGGAGAGGCGGTCGAACATGGCGGTAATCCGCTCGAACTGATCGACGAAGCGGTAGGCTGGCACAGACTGGTCGCAGCCAAATCGCAGGTCGATGCGCTGGCCGAGCTGGCGGGCGAAGATGCGCTTGTCGCGGCGACTGGTCGCTATGCGACGCTGCGGCGGTTCAGCCCGGCTTTCCTCGATACATTCACGTTCAAGGCATCGGGGAGCGGATCGCAACTGGTCAAGGCCATCGAGGTCATCCGCGATACCAATGCCCGCAAGGCCCGCAGCCTGCCCGAGGGCGTTCCGCTCCCATTCGCCAACCGGCAGTGGAAGCGCCTCATCACCGAAGGTGGCCAGGTCGATCGCCGGCGATACGAGACGGCCATCATGGCCACGCTGCGCGATCGGTTGCGCGCCGGCGACATATGGGTCGAAGGAACCCGCAATTATCGCCGCTTCGACACCTATTTGCTGAGTCGACGCGATGCCGATAAGGTGGCCGACAGCCTGCCATTCCAGACCGATGCGGCCGCCTATCTGGAGGAGCGGGCAAGGACGCTCGACTGGCGGCTGCGCCGTTTCGCCAAGCAACTCAAGGCGAACAGGCTCGCGGGCGTGGCGCTCGAACGCGACCGGCTCAAGCTGCAACCCATGCCGGCGATCACTCCACCCGAGGCGGAGGCTCTCGATCGCAGGCTCGACGCCTTGCTTCCGCGCGTGCGGATCACCGAACTCCTGGTCGAGGTGGCCGAGCGCACCGGGTTCCTGAGCGCATTTCGCGATCTTCGGTCCCGCAAGGAGCATGACAACCCGCACGCGATCCTCGCCGCCATTCTCGCTGATGGATCGAATCTGGGTCTAGAGCGCATGGCCAACGCCAGCGACGGGGTGAGCTACGCCCAGCTTGCCTGGACCCACAACTGGTATTTGTCGCCCGAAAACTATCAGGCCGCGTTGGGGATGATCGTTGCCGCGCACCATGATCTTCCTTTCACGCGCCATTGGGGAGCCGGCACTAGTTCATCCTCCGATGGGCAGTTCTTCCGCTCGGGCCGCAACCGATCGGCGGCGGCCGACATCAATGCGAAATATGGCAGCGAGCCGGGCCTGAAGATCTACTCCCACCTGTCCGATCATTTTGCCTCGTTCGGATCGCGGATCATGTCGGCCACCGCCGGCGAGGCCCCCTACGTGGTGGATGGCCTGATGCTCGGCGCCGGCGCGCTACCGCTGCATGAGCATTACACTGATACCGGCGGCGCGACGGACCATGTCTTTGGGGGCGTTTGCGGGAGGGGGCGGAATCCTACGCTAAGGATTTGGGCCAGCGATATTCCCCGGTTAGATTGATGTGTTCCCATCCCAACGGCGAGACGTGGGCGAGTAGATCAGGCGCGATATGGGTACCGCTGGCGGCCCGGGTATTGACGACCTCGCCGAGCTTCATGGTGTTCCAGAATATGATGATGGCGGCGAGCAGGTTCATTCCGGCGATGCGATAGTGCTGGCCTTCGCCGGATCGATCCCGGATTTCACCTCGGCGGTGGAAGCTGATGGCGCGCTTTAGGGCGTGGTGGGCCTCACCCTTGTTGAGGCCGATCTGAGCCTGGCGCTGGAGGCCGGCATCAAGAATCCAGTCGATCATGAACAGGGTTCGCTCGATGCGGCCCACCTCTCGCAATGCGAGGGCCAGCTCATTCTGGCGCGGGTAAGAGGCGAGCTTGCGAAGAATCTGGCTGGGGGCGACGATCCCCGCTGCGATCGTCGCCATGATGCGCAGGATGTCGGGCCAGTTGCGCTCGATGAGCGGTTCATTGATCTTACCTCCGACCAGCGCTCGCACATTGGCCGGCGTCGCGTTGGGCGTGAAGGCATAGAGTCTTTTCTGAGGGAGATCGCGGATACGGGGGGCGAACCTGTAGCCGAGCAAGGCGCAGGCGGCGAACACATGATCGGTGAAGCCGCCCGTGTCGGCAAAATGCTGGCGAACGCGGCGGCCCGCGTCATTCATGAGCAGCCCGTCCAGGATATAGGGAGCCTCGCTGACCGTTGCCGGGATCACCTGGGTTGCGAACGGCGCATATTGATCGGACACATGGCTGTATCCCTTGAGGCCCGGGACGTTGCCATATTTCGCGTTGATCAGATTCATCGCCTCGCCCTGCTCGGTAGCAAGGAAGAACTGCCCGTCGCTGGATGCCGATTGCCCTTGTCCCCAGAAGGCGGCCATGGGCAGGGCGGCGTGGGCCTCCACGATCATGGCGAGCGCCCGATCATAGGCGCTGCCTTCGACATGCCAGCGCGCGATCCGCAGCAATTCCCAGAAGCTGTGCGTGTTGGTCGCCGCCGCCATCTTGCGCAAACCGAGATTGACGCCTTCCGCCAGCAACACGTTCATCAGGCCGATCCGGTCGCTGCAGGGCGCGCCGGTGCGCAGATGCGTGAACGCCTCGGAAAATCCGGTTCGCTCATCGACTTCCAGCAACAGATCGGTGATCCTCGCGGGCGGGAGCTGTTGATAGAGATCGAGCACGAGATCCTCGGCCCCTTCGGGCGTGTCGGCCCTCAGCTTGTCGATGTGCAGCTTGCCGTTCTCGATGATGCCGCCTGGGATCGTGCCGGTTCGCGCCGCGCGGCCAAACTCCTTCAGCCGTGTATCCAGTCGAGCCCTGCGCTCGGCCAGCCATTCGCCGGGTCGCAGCGGCACGGCGAGCCGCGCGGTCTGCTCTATCGCCTGTGGCGGGACCAGAAGCTGCTTGAGGTCGCCATAGCGGCGCGATCCCGCCAACCATATGTCACCGGACCGGAAGGCGTCGCGGATGTGGAACAGCACCGCGATTTCCCAAAGCCGGTGGTCGCCGCTGGGCTCAGCGCGAAGATGACGATGCCATTTCGAGTTGGGACGTAGAAAATCCACCGGCGGATCGACCTTGATCCCGTTACGCAGCATCGCAACGGCCGCCAGAAGAGGCGTGGCGATCGGCGCCGCCTGCATGTCGAGCAGGCGCAGCATCCTGGGCGCGTAGAGGCGGAAACGGTGATAGCCGTCCAGCACACGGCTGAGCGGGTCGGCCGCGAGCACGTTGGTCAGCGCGGAGGCCGTGGCGACAAGGGTTCTGAACCGTTCCCAGCCAGGCCCGGTGGCGATTATCCCGTCCAGGGCCGTGCCATCGTCCTGCGCTCCAAGCAAAGCACCACCGATTTCGGCAAAGGACTTCAGCGTGTCCCGAACGGCCGCCTTTTCGTCGGCGATCCTGGTGTTGCAAAGGCGTTCGGAGGCCCGATAGAGACGGCCTACGATGCGATCGTGGGTCTCCACGATGACATCGGCCAGCGATGACCGCCATTCCAGGGTGCAGACAGCGAGGATCGCAAGCCGCCTGTCTTCGGGCAGATCACGCATGCCGTCGGCGTAATAGCGCTCGCCCTGCCGGCGAAGCCGGGTCACACGATGCGCCGGCACGCCGTCCAGCAAATCCGCCGGAAGATCGAACCTTTGAAGATATTCCAGTCGATCCATCAGCCGGTTAGCGGCTGCTGAATTTGCGCCAACCTCGAACTGTCGCAGCCATACGAAGCGCGTGACGCGACCATCCACCGTATCCTCCAACAGGTGAGCCAAATTCTCGCTCAGGGTTGGCGTGATGCGATGGGCGATAAGATCCTCGATCCGGCGCTCGGCCTCAACCAGCGCATCGGCGCAAAGGCGCTCGATCGTCGAGGAGCCGGGAAGGATCGTGCGGGTGCGGCGACACTCCGCAACGAAGCGACGGGCAAGATCCTCATTCGATGTCGCCGCCTCGGCTTCCCGAGCGATCCATTCGCGCAAATCCCGTGCGCCCCGCCCCGAAAAGGAGCGATAGCCGTAGATTCGGCGAAGGTCCGCCAGATGCTCGTGCCGGGTCTCCTCGCGCGCGGCATAGAGGAGTAGATCGTCGCTGGTCAGGCCGAGCTGGGCCGCGATGAAATCCGATACCTGCGCCGGGATCAACTCGCCAGGAGCGAGCACCCGGCCCGGGTAGCGCAGGACGCACAGTTGCAGCGCGAAGCCAAAACGATTGTGGGCGCGCCGGCGCTGGCGGATATGCCCGAGATCCTCATCGCTGAGGGTATAGTGCCGCAGCAGCTCACCTTGATCGACCGGCAAGTGAAGCAGCGCCTCGCGCTGTCGATCGGTCAGGGTCACGCGACGCGGCATACATGCTCCTTATTCTTTCCGAGCTACGGTTTGAGATAGCTTGATTGAGATGCTGGTTAAGATACACAATAGCCCAATCTTATGTGCTCATGTTCGTCACCGCCTCAAACCTTCGTTTGTGATCCATGCTGATCGGCTACGCCCGCGTGTCCAAAGCCGACGGCTCGCAGTCGCTCGACCTGCAGCACGATGCCCTTCGCGCTGCCGGTGTCGAGCCAGGCAATATCTATGATGATCGTGCATCCGGTAGCCGTGATGATCGCCCCGGTCTTGCCGCCTGCCTGAAATCGTTGCGCGACGGCGATGTCCTCATCGTTTGGAAGCTCGACCGGCTCGGCCGAACGCTCACCCACCTGGTCAGCACGGTGCAGAATCTGTCGGATCGCGGTATCGGTCTGCGGGTGCTCACCGGCAAGGGCGCGCAGATCGACACCACGACGCCATCGGGCCGGATGGTGTTCGGCATTTTTGCCACACTGGCGGAGTTTGAGCGGGATATGATCCGCGAGCGCACCATGGCTGGCCTGGCCGCTGCCCGCGCGCGGGGACGCAAGGGTGGCCGCAAGTTCGCCCTCTCCAAGGCCCAGGTGCGGCTCGCTCAGGCTGCTATGGCCCAACGCGACACGTCCGTTTCCGACCTCTGCAAGGAACTCGGGATCGAGCGCGTCACTCTCTACCGCTATGTCGGTCCCAACGGGGAACTCCGGGATTACGGTCAGCGCGTGCTTGCTGCCAAAACGCGATGATGATGACGGGAGCCCCGATCAAACTTACCCAAGCGGACGCCGCAGACGTTGCAGACCTGTACAACCGTTGCAGCGACTATTTCCTGTTGCAGGACGGGGCCGCGCCCACGCTGGACGATGCTCGCGAGCTTTTCTCCGATGTGCCGCCCGAAAAGAGCGCCCACAATCAAGCTGTCCTGGGATGGAAGGGGCCTGGCGGCCTATATGCAATCGCGGCCATCCTCCGCGATTATCCGCGTGATGGCACATGGTATCTCGGCTTCATGATCGTAGATGCCGCACAGCGTGGTCGTGGCGTCGGACGCTCAATTTACTCGACGGTCGAAAGCTGGGCCGCTGCGAGAGGTGCCACAGAGATTCGGTTGGCCGTGCTGGAAGCGAATGAAGCGGCAGAGCGATTTTGGCGTTCTCTCGGCTTCATTGAGTATCGGCGCGTTGGGCCAGACACCTTCAAAATGCGTAGCCATCGCCGGATAGAACTGAGCCGTCGCCTTTCTGGCGCGACCGTAGAAGGCAGCAACAAGTAAGATCTCGCGCCGGCTATCTGGGCGAGCTTGGCGTAGGATTCCGCCCCCTCCCGCAAACGCC
>NZ_JANBVH010000060.1 GCF_024273235.1 Sphingomonas faeni
TTACCTCCGATTGGTTACGCTTACTTCCCGTCGAGGATCGCAGCGATCGCCGAACCGACATGCGCGATATCCGCCATGCCGTCGACCCGGTGAACCAAGCCCCGAGCGTCGTAGATCGGAAGGATCGGTGCCGTCTTCGCGCGGTATTCGGCCATGCGATTATGGACCGTCTCGGCATTGTCGTCGGGACGGCGCTTGAATTCGGTCGAGCCACAGACGTCGCAGACGCCCGCCACGACCGGCTTCTTGTAGCGATCGTGATAGCCCGTGCCGCAGTTGGCGCAGGTATAGCGGCCGACGACGCGGTCGATCAGCGCGGCTTCGTCGACGCCCAACTCGATGACGTAGTCGAGCGTACGACCGCGATCAGCCAGCAGACCGTCCAGCGCCTCCGCCTGCGCGGCCGTCCGCGGATAGCCGTCGAAGATGACGCCGTTCGCCGTATCCGGCTGGTCGAGACGCTCGCCGATAATGCCCGACACGATCTCGTCCGAAACTAGACCGCCCGACGCCATCACGGACTTCGCCTGGAGGCCGACCGGGGTTCCGGCGGCGACCGCTGCACGCAGCATGTCGCCGGTCGAAAGCTGCACCATGCCGCGCTCGCTGACGAGCGTGGCGGCCTGGGTGCCCTTGCCCGCGCCAGGCGGTCCAAGAAGGATGATATTCACGAAACGCACTCCCCTCGTTCGTGCGGGATTTAACTCGGGTTAGCCCCGCAGCTTAACGAAGTCGATTGCCCTTGAGCTTCGCCTTCTTGATCAGGTCGCCATACTGGTGTGCCAGCAGGTGGGACTGAATCTGCGTCACCGTGTCCATCGTCACGTTGACGACGATCAGCAGGCTGGTGCCGCCGAGATAGAACGGGATCTGCAACGCGGTCACCAGATACTCGGGCAACAGGCAGATGATCGTCAGATACGCGGCACCGATCACGGTGATGCGCGTCAGCACGTAATCGAAGTAATTCTCGGTGTTCTTGCCTGGGCGGATGCCGGGGATAAACCCGCCATTGCGCTTCAGATTGTCGGCGGTTTCCTCGGGGTTGAAGACGACCGCGGTGTAGAAGAACGAGAAGAAGATGATGCCGGCGCCGTACAGCAGCATGTACACAGGGCTGCCGTGCTGCAGGTACTGGTTGAGGGTGATGATGAAATCACCCCACTTCGATTCGCCCGCGACACGCTGTCCGGCGAACTGCGAGATCGTCAGCGGCATCAGCAGCAGCGACGAGGCGAAGATCGGCGGAATCACGCCGGCGGTGTTGATCTTCAGCGGCAGATGGCTGCGATCGGCCTGCATGCCGCGCTGCGTCTGGCGCTTGGGATACTGGATCAGGATGCGGCGCTGGGCGCGCTCCATGAAGCAGATGAAGAGGATTAGCACGACCACCGCGACGACGATGCCGATCAGCTTGATCGGATCGAGCGAGCCCGAGCGGCCGCCTTCGAGCAGGTTGACGAGCGTGACGGGCAGATGCGCAACGATGCCGGCCATGATGATCAGCGAAACGCCGTTGCCGATGCCGCGGCTGGTGATCTGCTCGCCGAGCCACATCAGGAACATCGTCCCGCCGATCAGCGAGATGACCGCGGCAACGCGGAACATCATGCCGGGCTCGATGACCGCCTGAATGCCCTGTGCGGCGCCGAGCGTCTCAAGGCCGACGGCGATGAAATAGCCTTGCACCGCGGTCAGGCCGACGGTGCCGTAGCGCGTATACTGGTTGAGGCGCTTGCGGCCCGATTCGCCGTCCTTCTTGATGGCGGCGAGCGTCGGCGACAGCGAGGTCGCGAGCTGCACCACGATCGAGGCGGTGATGTAGGGCATCACGCCGAGCGCGATCAGCGACATGCGGCTGAGCGAACCACCCGAGAAGGTGTTGAAGAAATCGAGCACGCCGCCTTGGGTCTGCTGCGAGAGCAGGCCGAGCGCGGTCGGGTCGACACCCGGCAGCGGGACATAGCTGAGCAGGCGGAAAATGATCAGCGCACCGATCGTGAACCACAACCGCTTCTTGAGGTCGGTCGCCTTCGCGAATTTCGAAAGGCTGATGCTTTGCGCCATCTGGTCGGCTGCGGATGCCATGCGTGTGATCGTCCTGGAAACAAAGAAGGCGGGATGCGTTGTGACCGCCCCCGCCGCTCATATAGGCGCACGGGCGCGCTTGTCTAATGGCTAGACGAATTCCGGCCGCCCCCTGTCCCGTTCGTCCTGAGCGAAGTCGAAGGACATTGCCCCAAGTGACGTACCCTTCGACTTCGCTCAGGGCGAACGGAGGAAGAGAAGTCCCTGAACGGAAGTGAGCGGCGAGAAGACGCTAGGTAGCCAAATAAAAAGGGGGCCAGCGCTTTTGCACCCGCCCCCTTCCGGTTCGGCTTAAGCCTTGAACGACGCCTTGTGCGCCGCACGCTCCTTGTACTTCACGCCCTTCTTGGCGGCAGCCTTTTCGGCTGCGGGGACGAAGTGGATCACCTCAACCTTGCCGCCGATCTTCTCGACCGCTTCGATCGCGCCCTTCGACGCGCCGTCGACGGTGAACGAGAGGACCGTGGTCAGCTCGCCCTTGGCGAGGAGGCGGACGCCGTCCTTGCCGCCGCGTGCCAGGCCAGCGGCCTTCAGCGCGTCGTGGTCGAGCGTGGCGTTCGCCTCGATCTTGCCGGCGTCGACCGCGAGCTGGATCGCGCCGAGGTTGACCTCTGCGAAGTCCTTGCGGAAGATGTTGTTGAAGCCGCGCTTAGGCAGACGCATGTGGAGTGGCATCTGGCCGCCTTCAAAGCCGGCGATGGACACGCCCTCGCGGCTCTTCTGGCCCTTCTGGCCGCGGCCTGCGGTCTTGCCCTTGCCCGAGCCGATGCCGCGTCCGACGCGCATCTTGGACTTACGGGCACCTTCGTTATCGCGGAGTTCGTTGAGCTTCATGGTATGCACTCGCTTTCGCTTGTTACGCGCTGGTTAAAAACCGGGGTTGAATAGAATCTGGAATGAGAAAGGGGGCCGTTAGCCCCCTTCCCCGTATTTGTCACTAGGTAGCGGCTCCGGTCCGATCCTCACCCGCAAGGGGGAGGTGGCACCGAAGGTGACGGAGGGGGAGGGTACGCAACCGATGTCGCCCTTCCCGCCCCCTCCGTCAGGCTATGCCTGCCACCTCCCCCTGGCGGGGGAGGATAGCAAGTGGCTCAGCCTTCGACGCTGACCATGTGCTGCACCTTGCGGATCATGCCGCGGACCTCTGGGCTGTCTTCCAGCTCGCGGGTCTTGTGCATCTTGTTGAGACCGAGACCGATCAGCGTTGCGCGCTGGTCCTTCTCGCGGCGGATCGGCGAACCGGTCTGCGTGATCTTGATGGTTGCCATGATCGCTTACTCCGTGATCGCAGCTGCATCGGCCTCGGCGGTTTTGGAACCACCATGGCCGAGCAGGTCGGCGATCTTCTTGCCGCGACGCTGTGCGACGGCCTTGGGCGAGGTCTGCTCGCCAAGGGCCTCGAACGTGGCGCGGATCATGTTGTAGGGGTTCGACGTGCCGACCGACTTGGTGACAACGTCCGCAACGCCCAGCGATTCGAAGACGGCGCGCATCGGGCCACCGGCGATGATGCCGGTACCCTGAGGTGCCGACCGCAGCGTGACCTTGCCGGCACCGAAGTGACCGTTGCCGTCATGATGCAGCGTGCGACCGTCCTTCAACGGAACGCGAACCATCTTCTTCTTGGCAGCAGCCGTCGCCTTCGAGATGGCTTCCGGCACTTCGCGTGCCTTGCCATGACCGAAGCCTGCACGACCCTTGCCGTCGCCGACGACGACGAGCGCTGCGAAGCCGAAGCGCTTACCGCCCTTGACCGTCTTCGAGACGCGGTTGATGTGCACCAGCTTCTCGATCAGTTCTTCGCCGCCATCGTCCGAACCGGGACGACCGCCACGATTGTCGCGACCACCGCGACCGCCGTCACGACCACCGCGATTGCCACCGGGGCCACCGCTGCGACCGCCACCGGGGCCACCACGACCGCCACCGCCGCCGCCACCCGGACGACCACGGCCACCGCCGGTGTTGCCCTGGTAGCCAGTGCTCTGCGGCACAGCCTGAGCCGTGACGTCCTGCGCGGTCGTCTCGGGTGCGATTACCGCTGGCGTGTTGTTTTCGTCAGCCATGTCTTAGAACTCCAATCCGGCTTCGCGCGCGGCATCGGCAAGAGCCTTCACGCGACCGTGGTAGAGGAAGCCGCCGCGATCGAACACGACCTGGGTCACGCCCGCTGCCTTGGCAGCCTCGGCGACGCGCTTGCCGACCGAAGTCGCCGCGTCGATGTTGGCGCCGGACGTGCCGCGCACGTCCTTCTCCAGCGTCGAGGCCGATGCGACCGTCGTGCCGGCGGCATCGTCGATCACCTGGGCATAGATGTGCTTGCCCGAGCGATGCACCGACAACCGCGGACGGGTGCCTGCACGCGCGCGAAGCGCGGTACGATTGCGGCGACGCCGCTTGGCGAAAAGAGAAAGTCCCTTGGTCATTACTTCTTCTTCCCTTCCTTGCGGAAGATGAACTCGCCGTCGTACTTGATACCCTTGCCCTTGTAAGGCTCGGGCTTGCGCCACTGACGAATCTCCGCGGCCAGCTGGCCGACCATCTGCTTGTCCGTACCCGAGATCTCGATCGTCGTGTTGTCGGGGGTCTTGACGTCGATCCCCTCCGGCACGTCGATGTTGACGTCGTGGCTGTAGCCGAGCTGCAGCTTGAGGTTGCGACCCTGGGCAGCAGCACGATAGCCGACGCCGTTGATCAGCAGCTTCTTGGTGAAGCCCTCCGACACGCCGGTGACCAGGTTCTGCACCATGGTCCGCTGCATGCCCCAGAACGCGCGCGCGCGCTTGGTGTCGTTGGCCGGCTGCACCGAAATGCCGCCGTCTTCGATCGTGTAGCTGATCTCGTCGCGAAGCGGCATCTTGAGGGTGCCCTTGGGGCCCTTCATCGTCAGCTGCTTGTTCTCGATGGTCGGCGTGATGCCTGCCGGTACGGTGACCGGCTTCTTACCAATACGGCTCATCAGAACACCTCCGCGAGGACTTCGCCGCCGACGTTCTGCTCGCGTGCTTCGGAATCCGAAAGCACGCCGCGGGGCGTCGAGACGATGGTGATGCCGAGGCCGTTACGGACGCGCGGGAGTTCCTGCGAGCCGGAATAGACGCGACGGCCGGGCTTCGAGACGCGCGCGACATGCTTGATCGCAGGCTGGCCCTCGAAATACTTCAGCTCGATGCGAAGGCCGGCCGCGGGGCCCATCTGCTCTTCGCTATAGCCACGGATATAGCCTTCGCGCTGCAGAACGTCGAGCACGCGGACGCGCAGCTTCGACGCCGGCGTGAGGACGGAGTCCTTCTTCGCGCGCTGGCCATTACGGATGCGGGTGAGCAAATCACCCAGGGGATCGGTCACTGCCATGATTTAGTCCTTACCAGCTCGACTTCGTGACGCCGGGGATGAGGCCCTTGTTGGCCAGATCGCGCAGCTGAATACGGCAGAGCCGGAACTTGCGGTAATAGGCGCGCGGGCGACCGGTCAGCTCGCACCGGTTACGGATGCGGGTCGGGTTCGCGTTGCGCGGCAGTGCCGCCATCTTGAGGCGAGCGATCAGACGCTCACCATCGTCGAGCGTCTTGTCCGCTGCGATCGCCTTCAGTGCCGCGTACTTCGGGGCATACTGCTTGACCATGCGCTTGCGGCGCTCGTTCTTGTTGACTGAACTCAGTTTCGCCATCGACTTAAGTTCTTTCTTTCTTATGCCCCCTCGCCCCTCCGGGGAGAGGGTCGGGGTGAGGGGCAGCCCAGCAGGACCGCGCCTCCAGTTTTAGGGCGGGGCGAGGGAGACTCACTCCCCCTCTCCCCAACCCTCTCCCCGAGGGAAGAGGGAGTTCTTTTAAGCTGCCTTCTTCTCGTCGGCAGCGTCGTCTTCGATCGGGAACGGGAAACCGAACAGACGAAGAAGCTCGCGAGCCTCGTCGTCGGTCTTTGCGGTCGTCGTCACGATCACATCCATGCCGCGGACCTTGTCGACCCGGTCATAGCTGATTTCTGGGAACACGATCTGCTCCTTGATACCGCAGGCATAGTTACCACGGCCATCGAAGCTCTTCGGGTTGAGGCCGCGGAAATCGCGGACGCGGGGAAGAGCGATCGTGATGAAACGGTCGAGAAACTCGTACATGCGCTCGCGGCGAAGGGTGACCTTCACGCCGATCGGCATGCCCTCACGCAGCTTGAACTGCGCGATCGACTTCTTGGCCTTCGTCACGACAGGCTTCTGGCCGGCGATCAGCTCCATTTCGGAAGCAGCCTGGTCGACCTTCTTCTTGTCCTGCGTGGCCTCGCCGACGCCCATGTTCAGCACGATCTTGTCGATCCGGGGGATCTCCATGACGTTCTTGTAGCCGAACTTCTCGGTCATCGCCTTGATGATCGTCTCGTCGTACATCTTCCGCATGCGCGGCGTGTAGGCGACCTCGGTGCCAGCCTTGTCGGCGCCCGTGTTCTGATCAACCATTGATCTTCTCCCCGGTCTTGACGGCGACGCGGACCTTCTTGCCGTCCTGCTCCTCGAAGCGGACGCGGGTCGGCTTGCCGTCTGCGGTCACGTGCGCGACCTTCGAAACGTGCATCGGTGCTTCCTTGCGGATCAGGCCACCCTGCGGGTCACCCTGAGTCGGCTTGGTGTGGCGCACGGCGATGTTGACGCCCGATACGACGACCTTGTCGGTCTTCGGCATCGACATAGTGACTTCACCGGTCTTGCCCTTGTCCTTGCCGGACAGGACGATGACCTTGTCACCCTTCTTGATACGCTGCGACGCCATTACAGCACCTCCGGCGCGAGGCTGATGATCTTCATGTGCTTCTTGCCGCGCAGCTCGCGAACGACTGGGCCGAAGATACGGGTGCCGATCGGCTCCTCGTTCTTGTTGACCAGCACCGCGGCGTTGCCGTCGAAGCGGATGACCGTACCGTCTGCACGGCGGATATCCTTGGCGGTACGCACGATCACCGCGCGGTGAACGTCGCCCTTCTTCACACGGCCACGTGGCTGCGCTTCCTTGATGCTGACGACGATGATGTCGCCAACGCCTGCAACACGACGCTTGGAACCCCCAAGCACCTTGATGCACTGCACCCGCTTCGCGCCGCTGTTGTCAGCGACGTCGAGATTGGACTGCATCTGGATCATGGATCCGTATCCCTTCTCTGTCTCTGGGGTCGATACCGACCGAACCCCGCCTAAAAAATCACCCCGCCACGGATGAACCGCAGCGGGGAGGAGCGGCCGCTTAGCCGTTCCCGTTTACGAAAACAAGAGCGCAGGAGGCTTCCCCCCTGCCCTCTTAACTCAAACCCGTCACCCCAGCGAAAGCTGGGGTATCCCTGTTCGAGCCGATCGCCCCTCACCACGAGATCCCAGCTTTCGCTGGGATGACGGGGTTTGGAGCGTACCAGTTCAGCCCTCGGCCGAAGCCCGCTCCGGCGTCGCGTGGGTGTTGACCCGCTCGATCACCTTCCAGGTCTTCAGCTTGGAGATCGGTGCGGTCTCTTCGATCCGAACGGTCTCACCCTGCTTGAACTCGTTGCTCTCGTCATGAGCATGATACTTCTTCGAGCGACGGATGATCTTCCCGTAGAGCGGGTGCTTCACCTTACGCTCGACGTTCACGACCACCGTCTTGTCGCCCTTGTCGGACACGACCAGACCGGTCAGCACGCGCTTCGGCATGATGTGTTCCTTACTTCGCGGCTTCAGCGCTGGTGCGCTGAGCCTGCAGGGTCTTGATGCGAGCGATGTCGCGGCGGACCTCACGAACGCGGCTCGGCTTTTCGAGCTGGTTCGTGGCGGCCTGGAAGCGCAGGTTGAACTGCTCGCGCTTCAGTTCGCCGAGCGACTCCGACAGCTGGTCGTCGCTCTTGGTCTTCATGTCGTCGATACGAGCCATGATCTTACTCGCCTCCCAGATGCGAGGTGTCGCCCAGGCGGGCAACGACCTTTACCTTGATCGGCAGCTTCATGGCCGCCCGCTCGAACGCCTCGGCGGCGATCTTGCCGTCGACGCCGTCGAGCTCGAACAGGATCCGACCCGGCTTGACGCGAGCGGCCCAGTATTCCGGCGCGCCCTTGCCCTTACCCATGCGGACTTCGGCTGGCTTTCCCGAGACCGGAAGGTCTGGGAAAATGCGGATCCACAAACGCCCCTGGCGCTTCATGTGACGCGTGATCGCGCGGCGGGCCGCCTCAATCTGGCGTGCGGTGATCCGGTCGGGTTCCATCGCCTTGAGGCCGTAGGAGCCGAAATTGAGCGAGAAGCCACTCTTGGCGTCGCCCGAAATCTTGCCCTTGAAGGCCTTCCGGAACTTGGTCTTTTTTGGTTGCAGCATGTCTGTTCCTGCCCCTTAGCGACGATCGTCGCGCTGCGGCCGCACGCCGGAGGTCTGAGCCTCCATCATGATGCGGTCGTACGACGTCGGATCGTTGCCGAGAATCTCGCCCTTGAAGACCCAGACCTTAACGCCGCACACGCCGTAAGACGTGTGCGCCGTAGCCTCGGCATAATCGATGTTCGCGCGCAGCGTGTGCAACGGAACCCGACCCTCACGATAGCTCTCCGACCGTGCGATCTCGGCGCCGCCGAGACGGCCACCGCAGTTCACCCGGATGCCCTCGGCACCGAGACGCATCGCCGACTGGACCGCACGCTTCATGGCGCGACGGAAGGCGATACGACGCTCGAGCTGATCGGCGATGCCCTGCGCGACGAGACGCGCATCGACTT
Source organism: Sphingomonas faeni (assembly GCF_024273235.1). Lineage (GTDB taxonomy): Bacteria > Pseudomonadota > Alphaproteobacteria > Sphingomonadales > Sphingomonadaceae > Sphingomonas > Sphingomonas faeni_A. The sequence goes on from NZ_JANBVH010000060.1 coordinate 8,811, forward strand.
CCGGCTTGCGGATCTCGACGATGTTCAGCGACACGGTCGACGACGTCATCTTGCCGATCGTCGAACGCAGCTTCTCGATGTCCGCACCCTTCTTGCCGATGATCACGCCGGGGCGTGCAGCGAAGATGGAGATGCGGGCCAGCTTGGCCGGACGCTCGATGACCACCTTGGAGATCGCGGCCTGCGGCAGCGTCTTCATGATGAATGCGCGGATCTTGAGATCCTCGAGCAGGAGCCGACCATAGTCGGCGCCTTCGGCGTACCAGCGGCTATCCCAGGTACGGTTGATCTGCAGACGCAGACCGATGGGGTTGCTCTTCTGACCCATTATGCTTCTTCCTGCTCGCGCACGACGATGCGCAGACGGCTGAATGGCTTGAGAATGCGGGTCGACTTGCCGCGGCCGCGGGTAGCGAAGCGCTTCATCGTGATCGACTTGCCGACCGAAGCCTCGGCGACGACGAGGGCGTCGACGTCGAGGTTATGGTTGTTCTCGGCGTTGGCGATGGCCGAGGCCAGCACCTTGCGCGCTTCGATCGCCATGCCCTTGGTCGAGAAGGCGAGGATGTTCATCGCATCGCCGACCTTCTTGCCACGGATCAGCGCAGCCACGAGGCCGAGCTTCTGCGCGGAACCACGGATCTGCGTACCGACCGAAAGCGCCTCGTTGTCCGCGACCTTGCGCGGGCTGACTTGCTTAGACATCAGCGCTTGCCCTTCTTGTCGGCGGAGTGGCCGGGGAAGTAGCGCGTGGGCGCGAACTCACCGAGCTTCATGCCGACCATGTCCTCGTTCACCGAGACGGGAACGAACTTGCGGCCGTTATACACGTTGAACGTGAGACCCACGAACGACGGCAGGATCGTCGAGCGACGCGACCAGGTCTTGATCGGCGAACGCGCGTTGGTGTCCTGGGCGGTTTCTGCCTTCTTGAGCAGATGAAGGTCCACGAAAGGGCCCTTCCAGACTGAACGAGCCATGTTAGCCCTTCCTCTTCGTCGAGTGACGCGACCGGATGATCATCTTGTCGGTCGACTTGTTATGACGCGTACGCGCACCCTTCGTCGGCTTGCCCCAAGGCGTAACCGGATGACGGCCACCCGAGGTACGGCCTTCACCACCGCCGTGCGGATGGTCGACCGGGTTCTTGGCGACGCCGCGCGTGAGCGGACGAATACCAAGCCAGCGCGAACGCCCTGCCTTGCCCAGGTTCTGGTTCTGGTTGTCGGGGTTCGAAACCGCGCCAACCGTCGCCATGCACTCGCTGCGGATGTAGCGCTGCTCGCCCGAATTGAGGCGCACCATCACCATGCCCTTGTCGCGACCGACGACCTGCACGTACGTGCCGGCCGAACGGGCGATCTGGCCACCCTTCATCGGCTTCATCTCCACGTTGTGGACGATGGTGCCGACCGGCATCTGACCGAGTTCCATGGCATTGCCTGGCTTCACGTCGGTCTTCTTGGCCGCGAGAACCTTGTCGCCGACGGCCAGACGCTGCGGCGCCAGGATGTAGGCGAGTTCCTCGTCCGGGTACTTGACCAGGGCGATGAACGCGGTGCGGTTCGGATCATACTCGATCCGCTCGACGGTGCCTTCGACGTCCCACTTGCGACGCTTGAAGTCGATGTAACGGTACTTCTGCTTGTGACCGCCGGCGATGCCGCGCGAGGTCACATGGCCCTTGTTGTTACGTCCGCCGGTCTTGTGCTTGCCTTCGGTCAGCGCCTTGACGGGCTTGCCCTTCCAGAGCGACGACTTGTCGACCAGGATGAGACCGCGGCGGGCCGGCGATGTCGGATTATAATGCTTGAGTGCCATGGCCTCAGATCCCCGTCGTCACGTCGATGGACTGACCGTCCTTCAACGTCACGATTGCCTTTTTCATGTCGGAGCGCGAGTAGTTCGTGCCCTTCCACTTCTTGGTCTTGCCCTTCTGGACGAGCGTGTTCACGCCGACGACGTTCACGTCGAACAGCGCCTCTACGGCCGCCTTGATCTCGGGCTTCGTGGCATCGTTCGATACCTTGAACACAACCGCATTGAACTCCGACAGGGTCGTCGTCTTCTCGGTGATGTGCGGGGCCAGGATAACGTCGTAATGACGATTATCGATGCCCGCCTTCTGCTTCTTAGCCATGGAAGCGCGCCTCCAGCTTTTCGACAGCGGCGCGCGTCAGCACCAGCGTGTCATGCTTCAGGATGTCGTAAACGTTCGCGCCGGCAGCCGGCATCACGTTCACTTCGTACAGGTTGCCCGCAGCGAATGCGAAGCTGGTGTCGACCATGTCGCCGTCGATGACGAGCGCACGCTTGCCGAAGCCGAGCTTTGCGAGATCGCCCTGCAGCGTCTTGGTCTTGCCACCCTCGACAGCCAGGCTGTCCATGATGACCAGCGAACCCGCCTTGGCGTGGCTGCTGAGCGCCATCCGCAGACCGAGCGAGCGAACCTTCTTGTTCAGCGACGGGTTGAAGTCACGGACGCGTGCGCCGTGAGCCTTACCACCACCGATGAACACAGGTGCGCGACGATCGCCGTGACGAGCCGTACCGCCGCCCTTCTGGCGACCGAACTTCTTGCCGGTGCGTGCGACGTCTGCGCGCTCACGGGTGCCACGAGCCGTCTCGCGACGCTTCTCGAGCTGCCAGGTGACGACACGGTGCAGGATGTCGGCGCGCGGATCGAGGCCGAAGACCTCGTCGTTGAGCTCGATGTCCGCTGCGTCCCCGTTCTGGGGGGTGCCGGCGAAAGATGAAACCTTGATCTTCACGCTCAGCCCTCCTGGCCGTCGGCTGCAGGTGCGTCGGTCGTTTCGGCCGGCGTGTCTGCTGCGGTGTTGCTGTTTGCGGTCTTGAGACCGGCGGGGAACGGTGCGTCGGCATGGCGCGCGACCTTCACCGAGTCCTTGACGAAGAGCCAGCCGCCCTTGGAGCCAGGAACCGAACCCTTGACGAACAGGAGACCACGCTCGACGTCCGTCGATACGATCTCGAGGTTCTGCTGGGTGCGATACTTGTCGCCCATGTGGCCGGCCATCTTCTTGTTCTTGAAGACCTTGCCCGGATCCTGGCGCTGACCGGTCGAACCGAGCGAACGGTGCGAGACCGACACGCCGTGGGTTGCCCGCAGACCGCCGAAGCCCCAACGCTTCATGCCGCCCTGGAAGCCCTTACCCTGGGTCTTGCCCTGGATATCGACGATCTGGCCTGCGACGTAGTGGTCGGCCGAAATCTCGGCGCCGACGTCGAGCAGGCCGTCTGCGTTCACACGGAACTCATGGACGACAGCCTTGGGCTCCACTTCGGCCTTGCCGAAATGGCCGCGCTGCGGCTTTGCGACATTCTTCGACTTGGCGACACCTGCACCAAGCTGGACGGCGGTGTAGCCGTCACGATCCATTTCGCGAACGGAAACGACCTGATTGCCTTCGAGTGCCAGAACGGTGACCGGCACGTGCCGACCATCTTCCTGGAACAGGCGGGTCATCCCCATCTTCTTCGCGATCACGCCAGTACGCATGATCTTGTCCCTTCCTAGACAGAGGCCCCGTCGGACTATTCCTCGGGGGCTTGCGGACCATGTCCGGAGCGAACTCCATGATGCGTCCACCTGACCCCATCCCCGGCAAAAGCCCTGAATGGAGTCGGTTCAACCCGGTAAATACGAAACGTGCCCCCGTCCCGGGCTGGTGCTCCTGCAAGTGCGGAAGCGTGACGGGGGACGCTGCCCCGTCGGTTTTCACCGACGGCGGTATCCCAATGTCGAACGGCGCGGGACCGTTACCGGTCGACCGCGCCGCGCCAGCCCTTAGGCGAGCTTGATCTCGACGTCAACGCCAGCGGCGAGGTCCAGCTTCATCAGCGCATCGACCGTCTGCGGCGTCGGCTGGACGATGTCCAGCATACGCTTGTACGTGCGCACCTCGAACTGCTCGCGCGACTTCTTGTCGATGTGCGGGCCGCGGTTCACGGTGAACTTTTCGATGCGCGTCGGAAGGGGAATCGGACCGCGGATGAGCGCGCCGGTGCGGCGTGCGGTGTCGGCGATGTCGCCGGTGGCCTGATCGAGCACGCGGTGATCGAACGCCTTCAGACGAATGCGGATATTGCTGTCCATAGTCCCTACCGATGCGAAAGAGCGGGCCCGTTTCCGGGCTCTTGCTGGTTGATGTTTAAACCGAAGGCGGGCCATTACGGGAGAGTCGGGTGAAATGCAACCGGGGTTGCGGGTTTTCCGGCTCGGTCCGTAGCCGAAGTTGGATTTTCCTCGACCCTGCTTCGGCAACGGATCGCAAAGCCTCATAGGAACTGCATTCGGATACCGATCGCACTGCTTGGATCCGGGCCCATCTAATTCGAACGACTCAATTCGCGCACGAACGCACGGAGGCTTTCGGAATATGCAAGGTAGCCGTTTTTCACCGCTTCTGGATCTAGAGCGAATAACGATATGGTTAGCTTTGCTGCATCAGAGAGCGATTGCTCCACCCTCTCCTTCGGTCGATCAGCGTGCAAACCCCCATTCACCTCCTTTACAATACGATCGATTTCTTTCCCGATTGGCACAAAAATGGATGGGTCGTGGTCAGTTGCATTTTCTGCAAACGCCCATAGTCGATTTTTGTAGTTTACTTTGCTGAGGCTCCGCTCGCCCTCAGAAGTTTCTTCAGCGGGGAAAAGCGCATCTGCCAGTTGCTCCATGTACCGGCGACCTGAAAGCGCAACTTGAGCCAGATCCTCCTCGTTTTCGGAGTTTTCTAGCCGTTCGGCAGCGGCGCCAAGGACGTTGAACAGCTTAGGACTGAGATCCTCTAACAGCATTGTCAGTTCGTAGGCGTCATCCTCGCCCCCCTTTAAGGATCGCGTAAGCAGATTCCGAATTCCGGCAACTCGTTCGAAATGCCTTGGCGTGTCGTAATCATCCAAAATAGTTCGGCTGGCACCACTATCTTCGAACGCAACGTCGTCAAAACCTAACTGGGTCATCTCCTGCAAATCATACTCATCACAGCCGTCCTCATTCCCCATCGAGAAGAAACTCTTAAGGCGAGTTCCTTCAAGACGGTATTCTAGCGGCAAACGCAGTCGGTAAAGAGCTAGATGCGGGCCGTATTCAAGGTGGACCGACACGGCTCCAAGGTAGCCTTCGTGGTTATTTAGTGCTTCATGCAATTGCTGAGCGAGCCAGCGCGGCATGTTTTCGAAAACCATGCCGAATATCGTTGGGAACCCGCTGCTCAAGCGCTCATCATCCACAAGCCGCCATTCGCTATTGGCAAATGCCGTGATGTAGAGTTTTTCGGCATCCTGTCCGGCATCCAGGCCAGTCATTACATCGCCGATCGATAGCTTCATGTGCCGCCTCGATCGCTGAATAATGCCGGGACTAAAGACCGCACGCCGGATTTCATGCCAGTAGTTGAGGTCCTGCTCATATGCGGCCCAGTTAAAAAGCAGCGCAATTATCATGGGCACCTCTCCTAACAAGCAATGATCATACCTGAGCCCTTTGAGACGCATAGTCTCTCCAGGTGAACCTCGATGGCAATCTGCAAAGGCCACGGTGTCCAAACACGAAAAAGCCCGGCCTCTCTCGCAAGAAGCCGGGCTCTTTTCGATCACCTCCCGAAGGAGAAGATGCTTACTTGTCGATCTGGCTGACGACGCCTGCACCGACGGTACGGCCGCCTTCGCGGATCGTGAAGCGCTGGCCCACGTCCATGGCGATCGGTGCGATCAGCTTGATGCCGAGCGACACGTTGTCGCCTGGCATGACCATCTCGGTGCCCTCAGGCAGCTCGACGGTGCCGGTCACGTCGGTCGTACGGAAGTAGAACTGCGGGCGGTAGTTGGCGAAGAACGGCGTGTGACGGCCACCCTCTTCCTTCGACAGCACGTACACTTCCGAGTTGAAGTCGGTGTGCGGCTTGATCGTGCCCGGCTTGCAGAGCACCTGGCCACGCTCGACTTCGTCGCGTGCGACGCCGCGGATCAGCGCGCCGACGTTATCGCCAGCCTGGCCCTGGTCGAGCAGCTTGCGGAACATCTCGACGCCCGTGACCGTGGTCTTGCGGACGGTCGGGTGGATGCCGACGATCTCGACTTCCTCGCCGACCTTGACGATGCCGGTCTCGACGCGGCCGGTGACGACCGTACCACGACCCGAGATCGAGAACACGTCCTCGATCGGCATCATGAACGGCTTGTCGAGCGGACGCTCGGGCTGCGGGATGTAATCGTCGACAGCCTGCATCAGCTCGGTGACGGCGTCGGCGCCGAGCTTCTGGTTCGAACCCGACAGTGCACAGGTAGCCGAACCCTTGATGACGGGGATGTCGTCGCCCGGGAAGTCGTACGAGCTGAGCAGCTCGCGGATTTCCATCTCGACCAGCTCGAGGATTTCCTCGTCGTCGACCAGATCGACCTTGTTCATGAACACGACCATTGCGGGCACGCCGACCTGGCGTGCGAGCAGGATGTGCTCACGGGTCTGTGGCATCGGGCCATCGGTCGCCGAAACGACGAGGATCGCGCCGTCCATCTGGGCTGCGCCGGTGATCATGTTCTTCACATAATCGGCGTGGCCCGGGCAATCGACGTGCGCGTAGTGACGGTTGGCCGTCTCGTACTCGACGTGTGCGGTCGAGATCGTGATGCCGCGCTCGCGCTCCTCGGGAGCCTTGTCGATGTTGGCGAAGTCGACGGCGGTACCGCCGGTCGTCTCTGCCAGAACCTTCGTGATCGCAGCGGTGAGCGACGTCTTGCCATGATCGACGTGACCGATGGTGCCGATGTTGAGATGCGGCTTGTTCCGCTCAAATTTTGCCTTGGCCATTGTTTCCTACCTTCTGATTCGTATTCCGGTGCCACCCCGGGAACCGCGCGAACGCGGCCCAATAGCGGCTGTTAAAGCGTTGCGCCAGCCCCGTCCTTGCGAAGGGGGCCGACACGGAAGTGAATTCCGTGTCGTCGGACCTCGGGCGAGCCCGAGGCCGGCCGGCCTAGCGGCGTCTCGGAGCCAGGTTACCCTGGCTCCGTGCGCCTTAGGCTCAGGCCAACTTAGCCTTCACCTCGTCCGCAACGTTCTGCGGCACTTCGTCATAGTGCGAGAACTGCATCGAGTACTGAGCGCGACCCTGCGTGAACGAGCGGAGCGAGTTCACATAGCCGAACATGTTGGCCAGCGGGACCATCGCCTCGACCGTCTGCGCGTTGCCGCGGCTGTCGGTGCCCTGGATCTGGCCACGACGGCTGTTCATGTCGCCGATGACGTCGCCCAGATAATCCTCCGGGGTGACGACCTCGACCTTCATGACCGGCTCGAGCAGCGTGATGCCCGACTTCTGTGCAACTTCGCGCATCGCGCCACGCGCACAGATTTCGAACGCCAGCGCCGACGAGTCGACGTCGTGATACGCGCCGTCATACAGCACGATCTCGAAATCGATGATCGGGAAGCCGACCAGCGAACCCGACGCAGCGGTTTCGCGGAAGCCCTTCTCGATCGCGGGCAGATATTCCTTCGGAATGTTGCCGCCCTTGATCTCGTCCTTGAACGTGATGCCCGAACCGCGCTCGCCCGGCGTGACCTTGACCTTCACGCGACCGAACTGGCCGGTACCGCCCGACTGCTTCTTGTGCGTGTAGTCGACGTCGACCGGCTTCTTCAGATACTCGCGATACGCGACCTGAGGAGCGCCGACATTCGCCTCGACCTTGAACTCACGCTTCATGCGATCGACCAGGATCTCGAGATGGAGCTCGCCCATGCCCTTGATGATGGTCTGGCCCGACTCGGGGTCCGACGACACGCGGAACGAAGGATCTTCACGTGCGAGACGATTGAGCGCGACGCCCATCTTCTCCTGGTCGGCCTTGGTCTTCGGCTCCACCGACAGCTCGATCACGGGCTCGGGGAATTCCATCCGCTCGAGGATGATCGGTGCGTTCATCGCGCAGAGCGTGTCACCGGTCGTGGTGTCCTTGAGACCCGCGAGAGCGACGATGTCGCCGGCGAAAGCCTCCTGGATGTCCTCACGGCTGTTCGCATGCATGAGCAGCATGCGACCGACCTTTTCCTTCTTGTCCTTGACCGAGTTGGTGACCTGCGATGCGGTCTCCAGCTTGCCCGAATAGATGCGGGCGAAGGTCAGCGTACCGACGAACGGATCGTTCATGATCTTGAACGCCAGCGCCGAGAACGGCACGTCGTCCGACGAAGGACGCTCGTCCGGCGTCACGCCGTCGAGCTTCAGGCCCTGGATCGCGGGAACGTCGAGCGGCGAAGGCAGATAGTCGACGACGGCGTCGAGCAGGGGCTGAACGCCCTTGTTCTTGAACGCCGAGCCGCAAACCACCGGCACGAACGCCATGCTCAGCGTGCCCTTGCGGATCAGCTTCTTGAGGTCGGCGACGCTCGGCTCGTTACCTTCGAGATAGGCCTCCATGAGGGCATCGTCCTGCTCGACGGCCATCTCGATCAGCTCGCTGCGATACTTCGCGGCCTTGTCGGCCAGATCCGCGGGGATCTCGGCATATTCGAACTTCGCGCCCAGGCTCTCTTCGAGCCAGATGATCGCGCGGTTCTCGACGAGATCGACGAGGCCCTTGAAGCCGCCTTCCATGCCGATCGGAAGATACAGCACGGCCGGACGCGCGCCGAGACGCTCGATGATCGAGTTGACGCAGAAGTAGAAATCGGCGCCGGTGCGATCGAGCTTGTTGATGAAGCACATGCGCGGCACGCCGTACTTGTCGGCCTGACGCCACACGGTCTCGGACTGCGGCTCGACGCCGGCAACGCCGTCGAAGCACGCAACCGCGCCGTCGAGCACGCGAAGCGAACGCTCAACTTCGATCGTGAAGTCGACGTGGCCCGGCGTGTCGATGATGTTGATAAGGTGCTCTTCGCCCTTACCTTCTTCGGCGCGCCACTTGCAGGTGGTCGCAGCCGACGTGATCGTGATCCCGCGCTCCTGCTCCTGCTCCATCCAGTCCATCGTCGCGGTGCCTTCATGCACTTCGCCGATCTTGTAGGACTTGCCGGTGTAATAGAGGATGCGCTCGGTCGTCGTCGTTTTGCCGGCGTCGATGTGCGCCATGATGCCGATGTTACGGTAACGGTCGAGCGGATGGCTGCGGGCCATGATCGTGCTTCCTTAAGGATATGGGGAGCCGAACGTGCCGGCTCCCCAATATATAGGTGTTTGCGTTACAGGCGAAAGACCGCCCGTCACGCGGTTACCAATGCTAGTCTTCGAAGCCCGCTTTTACCAGCGGTAGTGCGAGAATGCACGGTTGGCTTCCGCCATCCGGTGCGTATCTTCACGCTTCTTCACCGCGTTGCCACGGTTGTTGGCGGCGTCCATCAGCTCGCCCGACAGCCGTGCGGCCATCGTGTTCTCGCTGCGCGAACGTGCCGCACCGATCAGCCAGCGGATCGCCAGCGCCTGGGCGCGCTCGGGACGCACTTCGACGGGAACCTGGTAGGTTGCACCACCGACGCGACGCGAACGGACTTCGATGCCCGGCTTCACGTTGTTCAGCGCATCATGGAAAACGCCGATCGGATCGCGCTTGGCGCGCTGCTCGACGGTTTCGAATGCACCGTACACGATCAGCTCTGCGACGGACTTCTTGCCGTCCAGCATGACGCTGTTCATGAACTTCGACAGAACCTCATCCCCGAACTTGGGATCAGGCAGGATGACCCGCTTTTCGGGACGACGACGACGTGCCATTTCAATTTCCTTGTAGACTTCAGCCGGTTCCGGAACACGTCCGGGGCTTACTAAGCTTCGTAACTTCCGAGGCGTGGATCCCGGATAAGACCGCTAGAGAAGCGATCTTTCCGGGATGATCATGCCCCCGGCATGATCACTTCGGACGCTTGGCGCCGTACTTGGAACGCGACTGACGCCGGTCCTTCACACCCTGTGTATCGAGCACGCCGCGCAGGACGTGGTAGCGAACACCGGGAAGATCGCGGACACGACCGCCACGGATCAGGACAACCGAATGCTCCTGAAGATTGTGGCCCTCGCCCGGGATGTAGCTGATGACTTCGCGCTGGTTGGTCAGGCGAACCTTGGCCACCTTGCGCAGAGCCGAGTTCGGCTTCTTCGGGGTCGTCGTGTAGACGCGCGTGCAAACGCCACGCTTCTGCGGATTTGCTTCCATCGCAGGGACCTTCGACTTGGCCTTCTGCGGATCGCGGCCCTTGCGGACCAGCTGGTTGATCGTCGGCATTGAAGCCTTCACCTTTCAAGTGGTTACTTTGCTGGAGCCATGAGGCGCCTGAGAATACAAAAAGGACCATAGGAACGCGGACGCGCCCCTCAGGCCCTGGAATGCATCCAGCAATGTTCAAGCATGCCCGGCGGGAAAGACTCCCGAAGAACAGGCCGCGCCTATAGGTCAGGACGGGGGTGAGGTCAACGGGGCGGAATCGGTTTGGGTGGCCACGAATGCCAACCTGATTCCGCTGACGCTTCCGGCTCTAGTCTCCGCCGTGCCTTTTTCTGATCCTCCCCCGCCAGGGGGAGGTGGCGCCGAAGGCGACGGAGGGGGCGGACACGGAACAGAGGTCACCCTTACCTCCCCCTCCGTCTGGCAAGCGCCAGCCACCTCCCCCTGGCGGGGGAGGATCGCCGCACCTCCTCTACCGCGACCGCGCGCCCAGCACCGCGAGCAGCGCCTTCTCGAATCGTGCGGGGTCCTCGACCTGTGGCGAGTGACCCAGCCCTTCGAGCATCACCAGGTTCGCATTCGGCATCTGCTTCACCGCACGCGGCGCAACCGCCGGGATCGCCTCAAGGGACTTGCGCAGATTCGCCGGCGCCTGCGCACGGCCGAACGCGGTCTTGTCGAGCGTGCCGATTATCAGCGTGGTCGACGGCGTGATCCGGTACAGTTCATGCGCGACCGGCTGCGTCTTGATCATCTCGCTGGTCTTGGCCTGGGCGAGCGCAACGGTATCGCGTCCAGCCCCCTGGTACATTCCCGCCTGCATCCAGACCCAGCGATCATAGGACGGCTTCCACACACCGTGATAATAATTCTCGAGCTGGTACGCCTTGATCGACGCGTAGCTCGTCTTCTTCTCGCCCGCCCACAGCGTGTCGACGTCTGTATAGGGCACACCCTCCTCGCCGCGATCCCT
>NZ_JANBVH010000061.1 GCF_024273235.1 Sphingomonas faeni
CATCCGGATTGGGCGTGCCGCATCCCGCAGATATCGACCTTGCACTCGCCGACCTCGGCGAGACCTTCGATGTAAGTCGGGAAGATCTTGACCTGCTGTTTCGACGGGTCGAATTTCACGCGGCTAGGCGAGCAACAAGATAACCGGGGCAGAGGGGATAATGCGACCGCCATGGCGGTTGGTACACTGATGTGAGCTGCCCCCTTCTGAGCGGTCCAACGACTATGAGAGTCTGGATCAAGGAAGGGACGACTAATGCCTGCGAAAAAGCATAAGCCGGAAGAGATCATCGGGAAGCTGCGTGAAGTTGAAATCGTCCTGGGCCAGGGCGGGACGACCGCCGAGGCGTGTCGGCGGATCGCGGTCAGCGAGCAAACCTATTACCGCTGGCGCAAGGAATATGGTGGCCTGAAGACGGATCAGGCTCGTCGGATGAAGGATCTGGAGAAGGAGAACCTGCGGCTGCGGCGTGCGATCTCTGACCTGACACTGGACAAGCTGATCCTGCAGGAGGCGGCACGGGGAAACTTCTAAGCCCCGCGCGGCGCCGACGCTGCATTGACCAGGTGAAAGGGGTGCTGGACGTATCCGAGCGACGGGTGTGTCGCGTGCTCGGGCAGCATCGGTCGACGCAGCGCAAGGTGCTGTGTGGGGCAGATGACGAACAGGCGCTGACTGAGGACATCGTTGCGCTGGCCGGGCAGTATGGACGCTACGGTTATCGTCGGGTGACCGCACTGCTGCATGCCGCGGGGTGGTCGGTGAATCATAAGCGTGTCGAACGCATCTGGCGGCGTGAGGGGCTGAAGGTGCCACAGAAGCAACCCAAGCGTGGTCGGCTGTGGTTGAACGACGGCTCGTGCATCCGGCTGCGGCCGGAGTATCCGGGGCATGTCTGGGCATACGACTTTGTCGAAGCGCGAACGCACGACGGGCGCAAGTTCCGGATCCTCACGATCATCGACGAGGCCAGCAGGGAATGCCTGGCGCTGATCGTCGCACGTCAGTTGAAACACGAAGACGTGCTGGCGGCGCTTGCCGAGCTGTTCATCGCCCGGGGGCCGCCCGCGCATATCAGGTCGGACAATGGCAGCGAGTTCATCGCTACCGCGGTCCAGAAATGGCTCGGCCAGATCGGCGTGAAGACGCTGTACATCGCGCCGGGCTCGCCATGGGAAAACGGCTATAACGAGAGCTTCAACGGTTCGCTTCGCGACGAGCTGCTCAACGGCGAGATCTTCTACAGCCTCGCCGAGGCAAGGGTGCTGATCGAGGCGTGGCGGCGTCACTATAACACCGTCCGACCACACAGCAGCCTGGGCTATCGACCTCCGGCGCCAGCAGCAGCGACCCCGCCATTGCCAGCCTCCGGTTCCGCTTCGCTCCACCTACGCCCGGCAATGGCGGCGGAGGCGACAATGCACTAACTATCTACCCGGACCACCCGGTGGGGGCTGCTCAATGCTGCAGACCATTCCAGAGCCTGCTCGATCGGCGAACGGATGTCGGATGATTTGTAAGCTGAAGTTGCATCAAACGGCATACGTCGTTCCTTCGCATCACTTTATTAAAGTGCGGTTTGCAGAGAAGTTAATCCGATCAGTTTTGGCTCGCGCTTTAGCGGATATGTTCGAAAATCCATGCGTTCTGGATATTGCTACAGGAGAGCATGATGTCTGATACGTTCAAACCGACCGCGAGGATGGCCAGCAATGCCAAGAAGGGGCTGAAGCTGCGCGAGGAATTTGGCCGTGGTGGTACTGACGTCGGGGTTCGTCGGGCCGAACAGCTCGCCGCTCAGAAGGAGCTGACGGCCGACGATGTGACATCGATGCACAGCTATTTTGCGCGCCACAAGGTCGATAAAGACGGCAAAGCACATGCGTGGGGATCGGACACGGATCCGTCTGCCGGTTACATTGCCTGGCTGCTCTGGGGAGGCGACGATGGTAAGGAGTGGGCCGATCGAAACGCCAAGGAATCGGATTGATCCGGTAAGCGGATCGTTCGAGAGATCGGTTGCCTTGAGTAAGCGCGGTTGTTTCACCCGATCGTTCTGGTCGATCGATTAATTTAAGACTCTGTCGACCTCATCCAACGTCTCCTCGTCATGACGGCGATCATAACTGTGTCGTACGGGTGGAAGCATGATTCGCCATCATCGCTGTCCGCTCCAGCGTACCGCCGTACCGCCGTTCTGTAGGTAGGCTATAATACGGCGCTGCCATCTCAAATACGCTACCTCCACGATCTTCACAGCGATTGACCCCGCTCGTTCAAAATCCCTAAATCGATGAACGATCAGGAAGTCACCGCCTGCGGTGCTGCGATCATGATGGGGGTAGGCTTTGCGGTGGCCAGAGCAGCCATACTGTAGCCGGCAAACCATGCAACGCAGGCTTCATGCTCGTCTGATGGCCACGGACATTCCGACGGTGGCGTTGCCCGCATTCTTCCTGCTTCAATGCCTTGAGCATACGCGAGCGCAACAGGATGAAGCGTCTCAGCCATTGCGCTATTCTACAAATCTCTCGAATGTTTTCAACGCCAAACGACGCCGGCTTTGGATCACCGCTCCTGTGAATGTGACCTCGGACCTCACCTGTCATACACGCCGCGGTCAGACGTCGCCCAAGATCGTTTGGCCATGCAGATACGCGCTGTTGAAATCGCCCGCCTCGTGGAGCCCGGTTACATCGAGAATGTGGAAACGATGTCGTTCCCGTCGGATCAGCTTCTTTTCCTCGAGCAAACCCAGCATCCGGTTCACATGGACTGCCGTCAGCCCTGTTGCGTCGCCTATCTGTTCCTGGGTGACGGGCAACTCGTAACCGTTCTTCTCCAAGCCCAGCGCATCCATCCGCCATGCATATTCGCAAAGGAAGTGAGCAACGCGAACTTCGCCCCCGCGACGTCCCACGTTAACGATCCATTCTCTGAAAACAGACGCCTCAATCAAAACAGACATCAGGACGGCATGGGCGATGCCCGGGCGGGCTTTCATTAGGCTTAAAAGCGGCGCCCGCGGGATGGTAGCCACAACCACCGATGTGAGTGCCCGAACATCATGATCGGCGTTGCCTAAAAACACATTCTGAAAATCGATCGCCTCACCTCGGAAATTGATCGAGATAATTTGGCGGGCGCCGGTTCCGGTAACTTTTTGACGGTAAACGATCCCGCTGATCAGCAGCGAGCACGTTGTTGCAACCTCGCCTTCTCGAACGAGATAACTCGACCGCGCCAAACGCCGTTCGGTGCTAGGAAGGCTTAGGATCGCAGCGCCATCTTCAACCGAAAGTCGAGCGTGCATTTCGAGTTGGCGTACGAGAAGCAATAAATTGTTAATCACGCAGCTATTCTTGCATCGGACAGCCCTGCGGTCAACTCTTCGAACGTTGCAACGACCGTGGCGGGACGGCGTATCGCGGCGAGTAAGGTTGAATTAGCTGTAGTGAATAAACATTCAGACTGCCCGTTTAAAAACTCATGTAGTTTGTCATTTGGCAAACTTCACATTTTTGCTTGATCGTGTTGAATACAACTTCCTATATTTCGATGACCAGGCTCTCGACTATCACTGGCAATCCAATGTTGCCATATACCAATCAACTACCTAGAGGCTTCTCGAGAAATGGAGCTTCCTATGTCTGACAATGCCCTTGACCTGAACCCGGTTGAACTCGCTACGGAATTGACAATCGCTTGGTTGGCTAATCCCAATACGCGTACCAATGCCGACGACGTGCCGGCCTTCCTCAACAAAATGTATGAGACTGTTTCTGTGCTGGTCGGCGGGAACGCTACGGCAGCTGAGCCCGCGGCGCCTGCTCAGGAGTACACCCCGGCAGTGACGGCTCGTAAGTCGCTTGCCAGCCCCGATCACATCATCAGCATGATCGATGGCAAGCAATATAAGACGCTGCGTCGCCATCTTGCCACCAACGGCATGACACCAGCCGAATATCGCGAGCGCTACGGTCTAAAGGCTGATTACCCCATGGTTGCGCCGACCTATTCGGAAGCGCGTCGCACGATGGCCAAGAGCATCGGCCTGGGTCGCAAACCCGGCCAGACGAACGCAGCCAAGGCAGACGCAAAGCCCGCTTCGGCTCCGCGCAAGCGCAAGACCGAAGAAGCAGCGGTGGAATAATCTAGGGGCTGGCTTCCTAGGAAACGGGGAGCCAGCTACTTATGGTGCGTGTAGATCAGCCGTATGCTGCTAAGCGGCATTCTCTTCCGCGCTAATTGCCTCTTGTTCTGGTGCTGGCAAATGGCGGTAAAGCGTCGCGATCGAGACGCCGATGGTTGGGGCTATTTCGCGGGCAGTCATTCCAGACGATAAAAGTTTCCGCGCGGCCTCGAGGCGTTTGGGTGTCATTACTGTCTTTCGGCCACCTACCCTGCCCTCACGCCGGGCGACGATCAACGCAGCCGTCGTGCGCTCACGTACCAAGTCACGCTCCATCTCGGCCATCGCCGCCATGATATGGAAAACGAGTTTCCCGGCTGTGCCTGCGGTATCGATCCCGTCTGTAATCGATTTCAACCCGATCCCCCTCGCCGACAGATCGGACGAGAGGTCGATCAGTCCTTTCATGGTACGACCGAGCCGGTCGAGCTTCCATACTACGAGAATGTCGCCGGTTCGCGCATGGGAAAGGGCGTCGGCTAAGCCAGCGCGGTCGGCTTTTGCTCCGCTGGCCTTATCCGAGAAGGTTCGTTCGCAACCCGCACTACGCAACGCTTCGAGCTGCGGAGTCAGATCCTGTTCCGGGGTCGACACTCGGGCATAGCCGATCAACATGAAGCATTCTCACAACTCATGTCTGACGCCTATCATGTCGAGGTCCAATCGCGAAAGTGTTTTGAGACGCTGGCATCAACTGCTACGGGTTCTCACATGATGGCGCATCAAAAACGATCGTTTGTGAGAGCGCAATTTAAGTTACTGATTACTTGGTTAGTTGAATCTGCACTTGGTATTCTATCAATCAGCTATGCGAACCGAAACGTCATCAGCTTCTAATTCGGGACAGAACACGAGCAGCAACATTGCTGCGCGCTGCGAGCTTGCGTCCATAGCGAAGCGCAGTTGATGGCGAGGACCACCGCAGCGCCTGTGCAATGCCAACGCCGTCTTCGCCAGCCGCGAACAGGTCCTGCGTGAGCCCGACTCGCAACGAGTGGCTCGACAGGGCGCGCGCCGCCTCCTCAACCTTCGGGATCGGTATCTCTACCAGCCCCTGATCGAAGGCGCTGAGTGCCACACGCCGATAGATCCCGTTGACACCCTGCCGGCTCAGCGAGGCCGTCCCCACGGTGTAGACCGTCCTTGCCGGTTCGGCCTTCTTGCCCTTGAGCTTCTCCTGCCAGTGCCGCGTGTGCCCTGGAATCGCCTCGTACGCCATCGGCGGAACCGCAGCGCGCAGACGGCGCCGATCGACTCCTACACGCCGGAAGACCGGCCCCTCGGTGATGGCGCTCGCTACCAGCCAGGCACCGACCCGGCGCATCGTGTCCGCCGACAGCCAGCCCCAGGCCCCCTGCCCTTCCTGATCGGTCTTGGACGACGGAATGAACAGGAGCGCCGAACCATCGCTGTGCGGATCGATATGCGCGACGCTGACCGCGACGAGCTCGCTAACGCGCAATCCCGCATCGTAGGCCAGCGACAGCAGCGCGGCATCACGCAACCCCTGCAGGTCGCCGCCACAAGCCCCGAGCAGCGCCGTGAGCGTGAAGCCTTTGGTATGGGGATCTAGCGATGCCCCGAAGCGCAACGGAGCAGCCTGGCGTTGGGCAGCGCCACGCCTCCGTCGCAGGCCCTTAAGGGCGGCGCGGACCATAACGTGGCTGGTGGGCGCATGCCCCCTCTCCTGCAGCCCTGACAGGGCGTGTGCGGTGGCGAGACTGGCAACCCGCCGGGCCACCGTTGCGGGCTTGGCGCCGCGCGTTTCTAGCATGGCGATGTAGCGGACCAGATTCTCGGGCTCGGTGGGCAGCGGCGCGATACGAGTGTCCTCACACCAGCGCAGATAGCAAGCGAGATCTGAAGCCAGTGCCGCCTTGCTCGCTGCTGCCATCGCGCCAAGCTGCGCGGCGAAGCCGATCTCGCTGACGGGGCCAGTATCAGCGGGCAGCGCAAGACCCAACAACCGGGTAACGCGGGCATCGACCGGCTCGACCAGCCCACGCCGCGCGCGGACCGGCAGCCCCTCCCCGTCGGTGCGATGGACGACGATCTCGCTCACGCAGCGCTCGCCCGCTGGTCTGATTTGCCCTGCATTCCGGCTTCGTAGCACATCTCTGTAGTTACCATAATGTCCGATTATGGAATGTGCTTCGGCGCGCTGTGAAAGGCGAGCAAACAGAGTAGGTGCCGCCTGCATTGAGCATCGAGATCATTACGAAATCCAAATCTGAGGCGGAGCGTTAGTGAAGCCGCCCCGCCCGTCTCTCGTCGCCTATTGACCGTCTCGTGCTTTGCGACAGGCTCGAACCACATCAGCTGCGGCTCGCTCAAGCCCAGCCGCACGATCGGTCCACCGGTCGAACGGTGCGATGAGCGACACCCAGATCCCATCGGGGCCGACCGTGAGGAACAGGTCCTGGTGCTGTGGCACGAGGTGGAGCTGCCCGTCCAGGTCGCGGAAGAGACTGAGGTCAGGCAGGAGGATCGGCCCGGTGGTCGACCTGAGGGCGACGTCGACCCGCACCGGGTCGAGCGTCTCGGGGTAGAAGCCGTGACGCACGAGGAGCGTATCGCGATACTCAGCCGATCGCAGCAGCGCCTCGTCGAAAACGCGGACGCTTACCGGGGTGGCGGCCAGCACGACATTGTGGTCGAGACTCTCGAGGGCGCCGGCGGGCAAGCCGGTGTTGCCGCCGAGCGGGTAGTAGGTTTCGCCGCCGAGCGCGGCGAGGAAATAGTCGAGCAACGCGTTCGACGTGGACGGCAGCGGTTCGTGGAGCATGCGGTGCATGACGGTAGACCTTCTTTTTGGCGTGATCCCCGAACCGACTGGTTCGGATCAGGCCCGTTCGCTTTTCATCGCGCTTCCCGGGCTTCTCCTGCCTGTCCTTCCGATCCCTTCCCCTTTCCGCGGTCGCGGCAGCGTGCAGCGATCCCTGCCGTTCCATCCAATTAGATCGCCGAGAAGGGCGTAGCCCCAGCGGTCGAGCAAACGGGCGCTGTCCGCCACGGTGAGCGGGCCAGCTCCGCCACCTACGTCAGGACAATAGGAGTGCATCATGGTCACTAAAGCATGGCCATCGGCGCCCAGCGGCTGCCGCTGCCACCACTGACCGAGCACGGCAGAACTGAGCAGCAGCATGGCGGCGAAGCGGAACACCATGGGTGGATTGCGCGCGATCATCATCTTTTCTCCATCGGGCTTGTTTCCCCGTCGAGATCATCCTGCGTCTGGCCACCGGGATCCGGATGCCGGTGGTCCCGATTGCCGGAGGCGCTCGGAACCCTCACCTTCACGCCTCCGGCCTGCGACGCCATGCTTCGCAGAAGTCGAGCCATCGCTCGGCCCAGGCGCCATGCTCGCTTTCGGCGAGGTCCGGATGCAGCTGAGCCCATCCGCACGCATTATGGATACGGCTGAACACGACGATGTGAGCGTGCGGCGCTTCCGCGGCGAGTTGATCACCGGGCGCGTGCAGCACGGCAAGGCTGGTGAGCTGCCTCGCCCGTGCCAGATGCAGCATGGCCCAGGTGGTCACCTTGTCGAACTGATCGTGCAGCGGTTCACCGCGAACGAACGGCAGCGTCAGGACGGCAGCGAGCAACCGCTGATGCTCGGGCACCGCCTCGTCATAATCGGCGAACAGGCGTTCGAGCGACACCGGGTCTGCGACACCCGGCGCGAGCAGCAGTCGGTGATCCCGAGCAGTGGTCGGCATGCCGCAGCGGGTTTGCGGGCTGGTCGGTCCGGGCTCGATTGGGTTCATCTTGGCGAATGCGAGCCGCGACAGGCTGCGCTCCTTCCCCTTGGAGCGGGGACGTAACAGCGCATAGCCAAGACCCGTCACGCCCGGCTGGCGCACATCGAACATCATGTCCGACGCTTCGCTGGGGCTGGCCCAAACCTGGAGACGGCTCATATCAGCGCCCCGCCATCAAGGCCGCAAGCGCGTCGGCGCCGAGCGCGAACCCATCTTCGCGCTCCTCGTCGCTGCTCCATGGTGGCACCTCGCAACCGCGCAGGCCTACGCTGAAGAGCGCAAAGACGGTGTCGTCTGGGTGATTGGGGACGAAATGCGCCGGTGCCCCTGCTCCGAGCCACAGCCTGGCAGGCGCCGACCAGAACAAGCGATGTCCATGCAAACCGATCGTGAAGCGGACACTCGCTGCATCGGCGCCATCTGCTCGCGCCACCAGCGCGTCGCAGCCGAACGCCGCCATCACCTCGCCTACGGCGGCGGCATCGCTGCCGTCCGACAGGGTTGAGGGCACAAGTAGCAGCCGCGCAGTGCGCGCGTAAAGGTAGTTGCGAACCTTCGACATCGGCACTTCGAGGTCAGGTTCGAAGCGCAATGCTGCCAGGCGTGCAACCATGAGCGCCGCCGCCATGGCGGCAGCCTCGTTCGAATAATGGGTCATTGTGTTCGTCTCTCAAGAGAGCAGGCGCGCGGGCTGTTCGCGTCACCTGTCAGGGATCGTTTCACCTTCCGGTTCAGCCGAAAGGCTTCTCTCCCCCCTCTCGCTCTTCCTTATCTTGCCGCCGGCAGCGGCGCGGGCTCATCCTCGTATTCTGAGGGGCTTTAGCCGCTCGGAATCCTCGGCGCTGAGGCGACAATGGCGACGCTCATCGCGCGGCTTATGATCGCCGGCATCGCCCTAACCGCCCATTGTTCAGCAGGCGTTGAAGGTGCAGGTCGCTACCAGATAAGGTCGCCTGACGGTTGACGTCCCCAAAGCGGGGTCAGGGTGGGACGCTAGATATGAATGCAGGAATATGACCTTCAGCAGGGGACCGATCATCGTCGTCGACACCTCATCCTGCCTCGACGTCATGGCCAGGCGCGACAGCCTGGCACAGAACGCCGACAAGGCCGCAGTTGACGCGGATGCGGCCCGTCAGACACCGGCAAAATCGAAATTAGCATTCTGATGCGGCGGGCGATCCCAACAGCTGAGTAGATCGACCATGCCGTTTCCGCGGGGGTCCTTGTCGGACGCACGTTCACGCTGTTACTCGGGCGTGTCATCCTGTCGCATGCGATGCTGATTTCGTTCTTGTCGCTTGCGGTGGCTGTGAGAGCGTTCTGGCTGACCCATCGAAACGTTGGTCCCGCCGCCGGTCCTTACGCCTGCGTGCCGGTGCCGGCAGCCCTGCTTGGCTGGACGCTGTGGCGGCCGGCCGACAACAGAATCGAGTTGCGGATGTGTGACGGGCTGTATGTCTGGACCCGGCTGGGGATCGCCTACGCCATGCAGATACTGGACGTCACTTTGCTCGCAGACGAGGGCCGGAGCAAGTTATGGCTCAGCCGAGCTTAGCCATGGGCGCTGCTCGCGATCACCTGCTGGCTGCTACAGCTTAGAATGGTGCGCTGGCTGCGATGGTCCCATGGCCTTGCCGGCGCCAATAGCATCGCTGTCTAGCGGCTCCGCCACGCGGAACCCCTCAGCGATCATGGTTTCCACCCAGGCACGAGCGACATGAGCCGCATTATCACGATCTGGTCGATCGCCTTGCAGCCGAGCAACGGTTCCAGGTCGGCCATGCCGAGATGACGAAGCTCGGGTCGGGCGAACGGCGGGGTTCGCATCGTCGAGAGGCATTCGATGATCTCGACCGTCGACCACCCGCGGACATCGACTTCGATGACGCGCCGCTGTTCGAAGGTGAGAATCGTCTCGCTTTGGGTCAGCACGTTGCCGTGCAGGCCGGACTGCCGCAGCCAAAGCCCCCGCGTCGTCGTCCAGTCATGCGGCAGGGTGAGGCGGCGACCGCCCTTCACAGCGCCGCCCGCGCAATTTGACAGCGTTTGCACGCAGCGTCGATCATGCCGAGCCGGGCGTGCCATTCGACATCGGCGGTCATACGCCTTTCGATCAGCGCAGCGTCGTGCGCGGCTTCCACGATCCAGCGCTCGGTGAGTATCCAGATGTGTCCTTCGGGCAGTGCGACGATGCCGCTCAGATCTGCTCCGCTGTTGTGCACTTCGCGCACGACGTAGAGTTCGCCCATATGTCCTCCGCGTCGCACGGGACTTAAGGCGGACTGCCTTTTCTCCTCCCCATCACGACACCGAGGTCCGACGTTCCTGTCCGAATCTACCAGCCTTGTCCTGAAGCGCCCCGGCCTGCGTTTGCGCCCTCTGAAGATGATCGTCTTTTTGGACGGCACAGCCGTTCCCACACTCGGCCAGGGCAGCTAGATGATGGCCCAAGATCCAATCAGGCGGGCGGACGTAATCGGCGCGTTACGGACCGGCATCGGGCTTGGGCTGAGGCAGATCGGCACCGCCGCGACGTGGGCGAACGAGGAGCTGTAGGGTCGCTTCACTTCGCACGCCTACACTCGGAATAGATGCTAAAGCCCCATCGGGCTCCTTACTCTTATAACCGGCCTACACGTGCTGCTCACCAGTCCGCCTTCCGGAGCTGCCGTCGTAGCGGCATCGGAGGACCTGGAGGCGCCGCCTCCACAGCGGCCGCAGGCCGCGTCGCGCGCACGCGCCGCCAAAGCAAAAGTGGTAGCGGCACTTTTGCGGTATTGCGCCTCAACTGTTTGTGAGGGTCTGCAAGGCCCTCGTCGCTTCTTTTTGTTAGGGCGCCCTACCCCTTCTGTAATGTCCTGCCTGATCCCTTTGTGAGGTGGCGGACGCAAATTGTGAGGCTCGATTCACCACTTGTCAGGCTCTGCGTGGCAATTTCCTCCGCTATGACCAGCAGAGATGTTGAACCCGGCGCCGCAGCCGCGGAGACTTTCGTCGACCTCGACCAGTTCCTGACAACGCAGGAGGTGGAGAGCTATCGGCAGCACATGGAAATTAGGGATGGCGACGGCCGGGTAGTCGTCACTGCTGCTGAGATGACGAAACGAATGCTCCACATGCTCGTCACGGAGCATGGCCACAAGAACGAGACGGGGGGCGTTCACATCGGCCGCAAAACCATGCTGCCGCTGCTGATGGAAGCCTTGGTCGGCTCGGAGCCGGATGTCGGCGCCTGGATTGAAGCGATCGCCCACGGAAGGTTCGACGTCGCCGCTCACATCCCTGTCCGGAAACCAGGGAACAAGATAGGCTCCGCCGGCACCTATCTACCGCGGATCCTAACACGATATGAGCGGACGGCTGACAAGCCTGGGCCAGTGCAGGCAAGGATAGCGCGCAAGCAGCGGACTGAACTGGGTTTACTGATCGCCGCCACGCTGATGCGCGAATTGCGTAAGGCAATCGGTGCCAAAGTAGCGCTAGGCTCGGCTTGGCCGCTGATGCGAGCAGTATCCCAGCCAAAGGATGCCGAACTGCGACGGTACTTGGCCGATTTCGGCGCGGACAAGGCTTTCCTCGGCCACCTTCGTGCCAGCATCACCAACGCGACGCGCGAATGGGCAGAGCACGCGGGCCGCAAACAGCCACGCTCGACCAACGCTGATGTCGCATCGAGCCTTCCAGCCGGCGCCGAGCCCGCCGTCTACTTCGCCGCCGTGGAAGACCGGGATAGACGCCGTGAAAATGAACTGGTGGCGTTTGGAAAGCGCATGCTCGCCTCGTCCGAATATGGACAGGACAGGCACGTGCTTGATCGGCTGACAAAGGAGGAGCCGGCCTATGCGGATTGGCGCGCCGTGGTAACCGGCGCTCGCTTGCCTTCAACAGTGTATCTGACCAGCGATCCCCTACCGCTATCCAGCGAAATAGCCGAAGCCCACTGTCGTCGGCTGCTATACCTGATGCCGGTCGCTGCCGAGCGGGGTAGCGACCATCAGTTGATCGCCACCGCCCTTCCCGCCGTCCCCTTCGCTTGCGACGATCTCACTTTGGCTGCGACGGGAATCGGCCTGGTCGATGGAACTCTGCTAAAGCTTGGCCGTGCCGTGTTCCAGTATGCACAGGATGTCGGCCCACCGCCGCCGACCGTGCCGCTCGATCACCTTACGCTATTCCAGGCGTCTGCCTGCTACCTCAGCATCGCCCCGGATTGGACGGCGCGTCATAAGTGGGAAGCAGCAGGGTTCAAGCTGCGCAAAGCGGACAGTAGCCGGTTTGCGCTACTTCGCGAAATGGCCAAAGAACTACTTGCCGATCCGAAGCCAGGCCTAGGTGAGTTCGATCCATTTAACCACATAATCTACTAATAGATCTGCGTTCGGACGAATTTTCCGTTCCGATGCTCAGTTTTCATGATTATCCAATCCGGCAAAGATAATTATAATCTTTCTTGACCTACTATCCACTATTCTTACATTAGCAGACCTAAAACTTGCTAGCGAAATCAGAACTATTAGCGCATAGATCCCCTTTTAATCGCGCGCTTACGCGCTCATTGATCAGGGCTGCGACGGCCGCAACGTCTTCTGACGTAAGTGCGGCGAAATCGTCGCGGCTTATTTCGTGCGCATCGTATAGCAGATCAATGAACCGGGCCGTATCCGCGTAAAGCCCTGTCTCCCTCTTGACAGCGCGCTCTCGCAAAATTTCCTGTTCTGCCTCTTCGTAGAGCGCCACCTCTACCTCAGCGAGTTGAATCGCCAATTCTTTGACCACCACTTGCTCGACCAAGGGTTTCAGCTCGTCCCGTAGCTTGGCAACCAAGGCCTTGAGGGCCCTTATCCGATGCGCGTTGTAGGTAGTCTTCAGCGTCAATCCTTCGAGGTGACGCCTGAACACCTCCACTCGCCGGTTCGCCGTCAATCCAACCACTGCCTCAAGCAATTTGACGCGGCGAGTGTTATAACTGACGATCTCCGCTTCCAGCAGCGCGATGATTTCCGGCGTCGCCTCGATGTTGGGGTGGGCAGGGTTACTGTCGGACATCGTTCCATCTCGCGAGAGTCATGCGCCGGAGGCGACAACGAGAAGATAGTGATTGTCGCGCAAGCTTTGCAACGATGCCAAGAGCGGATCGCCTAGTTGCCCATAACCGGGCAACTGGGCCTAGAAGCCGCTCCGTGGCTTATCGCACGAGCAAAGACCGGCGCTGCATCACCGCGCCAGACCTTCCTACTAAGCACCAGCGCCGCGCGGCAAACGAACGATCGACGAGCGCATCGGCTACCTCGCGTTCGTGATACCGGACGACCTCCGCGAGCGGTTCCGAATTAACCACGTTTTCATCCCTGTTCAGCCAATCTTACGCAAAGTCGCAGGCTGTGACGACGTTGAAGCACTGATCCAGATGGGTACGCGGTCTTGCCGTCCATCTGAGTATTTAACCATTTCCGGCAAGATCGACCGGCGACGGTCGTTTGGATCGCGGCGGAGCGCCCCCACGCGGGCGGTGTCAGCGGCTCGGCTTTGACCATCGCTTCCAGCTGCGCAGAGACGTGGCCACGCTTTCGCGCGCTATCTCATTCTAACCCGCGATTGATCTCACCGCGCGGTGGTCCGATCCCAAATCGCCGCAGGCGGCCGCGTGAGCATCCGGGGCTGACCGGACATCGATGCGGCAACGCCGCCTCAACTACACCATTCGGTGAGACACGACCGCAGCCACTCGCACGGGCGCTCGTATCGCCGGTCGTATCGGATGGCTGGCCCAGTATCGGTATACGGCGACCGGTCGTTTTACCGTGCTTGAATTAAGCGCTAGACACGAAAGCGTCTGCAGATTATTTTTCAGTAAGCTTCGTTTTGAGATGCGCGAACGAAGCACTAGGTTCATGGTCGCCACCTGGAGCGGCTGCATGCAGGTCGCCGGGGCGCGCTATCAACCCCGCCTTTCCGTCTCCCGCCGCTGCGAGTGCGGGTCAGCAAACGCCCTTCGGGGTTGATCGATACGGTTCCAGGGACCGTATGCGCTGACCTGAGTATTCTCTATGAACACATACTTGAACACGGTGCCGTTCGTCGGTCGTCATCGCCCCGCGAGCCTCGTAAACCACGCCCTCTTCTCCAGCGGCACTCCTTTGAGCCGTATCGAGGATCTGGCGGCTGCCTATATCTCCTCGGTCCTGAACGACCAGCGACAAGAGCCGGTGGCGCCTTCCGCCCTTCGCGCCGACGTCACCTGGAGGAAATACACACTGAAGGTTGCTGTCGAGGGCCGGCAGCGAGACCTTCGCCATCTTTCCGGCGAGCTGCTTCTCAAGCCGCTGGTATTTCCCCGCCACTATCGCCTGCCCGGCAGCATCGGCGTATGGGTAACGCGCATGCTGACGGGCGGAACGACGATCGCCGACGTCGACCAACTACAGAAGGATCTCGGGTTCGACATCGTGCGGCACACGGTAAACCTGCAGGCACTTCGCGCCTCGTCTGCCATCGGCTGGCGGCTTCTCCTTCGAGGCGATCTTGCCGGCCTCTACCTGCTGGCACCTGACTCACCCGACCAGCGAACGCTTCTCCGCGCAGTCGTACGCGACCACGCACTGCTCCTCGGTGTCGTCCGCGCCCGACTCCTCGCCGAGTATCTACGACGCCTTGCGACCGAGCCGATGGGTCCGCGCTTCGTCGATGACGATCCAGCTTGGGCGAGGCAAGGCACCCTTCTTATTGATCGGCTCGTCAAACCCTCTAGACGCCTAGACCAGTTTCTCGGCATGGCAGGGGGCGGCTCGGGTAGAAAAACGCTGGATCGCGCGATCGCCAGCGGCCGGCTCGCCTATGATCATCGGCTCCTTTCGATGGCACGCCGCATCTACCAACGCATCGGTCCCGCCGCGTTCGACGCCACAGCGAATCCGCGCATAGCTGCAAGCATCCAGACCGAGATCGCGCCGCTGACCGCCATCACCCCGAAGATGCTTCGCACCGATGGGATGGGTAAGGAGAGCTTCGCGCAGGCACAGCTCGGACTGTCGGTTCCGGAGGCCGTTACCGTCCTGGCCATGAACCTTATCGCCCTGCCCGGTCGACTGGATGCGGCACTCCACGCCATCGACGAAGGACAGCAGGTGTCGATGGCGGCGCCGACACCGCCTGCCTTGCCTGGCACCGCCAACCGCGTGCGCCGGACTGCCACCGCGCTGAAGGCGATCAGCCTTTGCGACCGGCATATCGGCGATACGAGTACCGACCCCGACAACAAGGCGGGCAGAAAACTGCATCAGCGGGTCATTAAGCTCTTGGCAGACTCGAAGCCGCCGCACGGTGCGGCCCTGCTTCAGATCTCGCCCGCGGAGTGGCTGCGGCGATGATCGCCGCAGCAGTTTTAGGTACCCTGTCCGCTCATCGTCCGAGCCTTCATCCCATCATGGATGAGACCCGCTGCCACTCCTGCTCCCGCCAACCCATCGCACGCTGCCAATCCAGCCTTCGCCATCGGCATGAAAAAGCTCGTCCGACTGATGGCGAGGCAGGCGGCAGCCGAACATTATGCACGCTGCGCATCCGCCTCGCAGGCAACCAATGATCCCGACACACCCGCTGCTTAATGTACTCCTGACACAAGGTGCTCCTCCGCCATGCTGATGCGCCCTGCCCCCCGCATCGTCCTCTACGGGCGCCACTCGACCGCGATGCAAACGGCTACGTCGAGTATTGATCAGACAGAATCGTGCATGAAGCTTGTCGCCTATGTTGGCGGCGCGGTGATGGCGACCTATCACGACCCCGAGCAGTCCGGCTATCGCCGTGATCGGCCCGGCCTGAGGAAACTGCTGGCGGACATCGAGTCGGGAACAGTCGACTTGATCGTCTGCGAAGCGCTCGACAGGCTTGCGCGCGATGCGGAGGATGTCGCGTGGCTCGGCAAGAAGCTGGCCTACCACCGTGTGCAATTGCACACCGTGAGCGAGGGCCATGTCGACGAGATCAAGTTCGCGGTTGCCGGGCTGCTGGGCGCGATCTTCCTCAAGCACCTCGTCGACAAGACCCTGCGCGGCATGGAGGCGGCAGTGCTTGCGGGGCGGTGCGCCGGTGGTCGCTCCTACGGCTACAGGCGGGTCATCCGCCTCGATGACCGCGGTGAGCGCGTTCGCGGCCTGCTGGAGGTCGACAAGGCACAGGCCGCAATCGTCGAGCGGATCTTTACCGAGTTCGCGGCCGGAGCGTCTTCCATCCAAATTGCGACCAGGCTGAATGCCGACGGCGTGCCCGGTCCGCGCGGCGGGCAATGGAATGCCTCGACGGTCCGCGGCGACCCGAAAAAGGCGACCGGCATTCTCAACAACCCGCTTTATGTTGGCCGGCTGGTATGGGGACGCCGGCAATGGCGTCGCAACCCGGACAGCGAGAAGCGCGAGCGACGCTATCGCCTACGCGAACATTCAGAATGGATCGAGGTCGCCGTGCCTGATCTGCGTATTGTCGATGACGCACAGTGGAGCGCGGTTCAGGCACAGATCAAGCAGCGTTCGCGTCCCAGCACCGATGTTCCGGTCGCCCGTCAGAACCGCAGGAAGCACTTGCTGTCGGGTCTCATCCGCTGCAGCTGCTGCGGGTCGGGCTACACTATCTCGGGCAAGGACTATTATCGCTGCGCCGGTCAGAAGGAGCGCGGCACCTGCTCGAACACGGTCTCGGTCCGAAAGGGCCCTCTCGAAACGGCGACCCTCTCGATTTTGCAACACCAGTTGCTGACCGAGGATCATGCGCGGTTGTTCGCGGACGAGTTCCAGCGGGAGCTGGCGCGGCTGACGAGCACGTCGGCGAGGCAGGATCAATCGATCATCGACCGCCTCGCCGTAGTCACCCGCGAGATCGACACGCTGGCCGCCAACATGCTGGCCGCGGTGGCTAGCCCCGCTCTGCTGAAGCTACTTGGCGACCGCGAGGCCGAGAAAGCGCGCCTTGAAGGAGAGCTGAGTACGCCAACAGCGGTCGCGCCCTCCGCGACGATCCTGTCGCATCCGGCGGTGCAGCAACTGTTCAAGGAGAAAGTTAGCCGGTTGCGCGAGGCGCTTGACGAGGAGACGGTCCGCGGCGAAGCTGCAGAGATCTTGTCGTCGCTTATCGAAAGCGTGACGATCTACCCAGACGGCAGGGATGGTCCCGAGGCGGAGGTCGTCGCCAAGGTCGCAGACCTCGTCGCCTTTGCCACAAACGACAACGCCGCCCCGA
>NZ_JANBVH010000062.1 GCF_024273235.1 Sphingomonas faeni
ACCTCGAACACGGGATGGAGCTGCTGACAAAGCCTTTTACGATGCGGGGACTATCGTCCAAGGTCGCAGCGATGATGAGGGGCGTTGGTGGAGCGTAGTGACCGTCGTAATCAGCTCACCTTCCGACCCTTTGTCCCGGGACGGATTTGGGAAGGCTCCATTATTCCCCGGTAGTCGGTCATAATCGCGACGGTCGGGGCGAAGTATGGGAATTTTCACCGTTATTATACCGAAGCTACTCGAAAAATAGTGCCACTTCCACACCTTCAGCGGTAACCGGAACGTGATAACATTCGTCGAGAGAATGGCACTGGAGACAGCGGTTTAAAGATTGCCGCGCCGCGGCTATGATCCAGAGATCAAGCCGCGGCTGGCGTTCCAGTTGTCAGTATACGGGCGATAGCCCAGCCGGCAGCATCTGCTTGGCGTGCTGCAAATGTCGCTCAATAACAGGAACTGCGGTCGAAGCCACCTGCTTCAGGGCAGCATCGGTTCCGTCAGTGGCATAGCCCTTGTGCAGAGCCCAAGCCGCCTGATGCGCCTGTGCCTGCTGCTGCAGATAAAGATCATCAAACGTCGCCTTGGGCGCTTTTTTCAGCAACGCGATTTTGGCAGCGTTGGCCGCGGACAGCTTTGTCGAGGGCCGCGCGATCGTGCGGTCGTCGTTCTTCAGCGCTGCCATCAGTGCCTTCGTCGTGCCGGTGTGATCGGTGATCATCTGCTGGGCAAAAGACTTGATGTCATCGCGCTTGCTTTTCGTCAGAGCCAGACGGCTGGACTGAATTTCGTAATTGTCCGAGTCAGCCGCCAATTTGACATAGTCGGTCGCTGATGTTGCAGAGAGGGGCGACACCCCCACCTCTGTCGGCGTCAGGGATCCGGTAGAAGCCATCATGTCCTGAGCGACGACAGGCGTAGCCATCATGATTGCGGCAGCGCTGGAAAGTATAAGAGCTCGAAGCATCGTTTTCTCCTGTTAATATGTTCTTTTGAACGTCTCGTCATTCTTGCCGGTTCCGTCAGGCAAGAGAGGGGCTACCGAGCCATATGATGGCTGCGGGAAGCAATGCGGCAGCGCCGGGTCAGGTTCCGGCACTCAAGCTGATTGTGGGTGCAATGCGAAGGCGACAATCGCGAAGTTCATACCCTGTGATCAACGCGTTCCAGTTGATCTTCGGCGGTGCTTCCAGCGTTAAGTCCGCAATGCGCAGCAAGCGATCGAGAAAGATTGCGGTTTCGAGAATTGCGATGCTCGCGCCAGGGCATCGATGCGAACCATCACCGAACGCAAGCCCTGCGCTACCGACCCGCGCTGCCAAGGCGCGATCAGGATCGACTGCATGCGGACACGCGCCCACCGCCGCAACATCAGCATTCGCCTGGCGGATATCAATTTTGAAAATCTGGCCGGTATCTGGATTCCGTCGCGAAAGCTCTCCGACGACCGGTTCGAGCCTAAGGATCTCTTCTAAGATGGCGATCCGCCCGGTCTCATCTGTGGCAAGGAAGCGTGTCCGAAGCTCGTCGCGCTCGAGCAAATGCCATCCCGCCATCGTGATGAATTCGCGTGTCGTCACCATGCCGGCGGCAGCGTAGGTCACGCACTCGGTAAGTATCGCGCGGTCCGAATAGCCTTCGGCGATCAAATGCGAGATCACGTCTTCGCGCGGGGCACGGCGACGCGCGAGAACCGCTGGGAACACGTCTCGAACGTAAAAGTTAAGCATGTGGATCTGCGCCCGCGCGAAGCGTGGCAGATCGAGGATCGACTTGCCGAGCGCGACATTGCCAGCTTGAAAAAAACGTTCGAGCCTACGCGACATCCCGGTGCGATTACTATCGGTAACACCGACAACCTCGGCCGCAACGGACACCGCCAGCCGCATGCTCATTTCGTCCAGCTTTGCGTGGCCGCGACGCTGCATGTCGCCGATTAATGCATCGGATTCACGCACGATGATCGCACGGTAGCTGGTGTCGACGGTTTTGGGGGTGAAGAACCGAGCGGTCGCAGCACGCTGACGGCGATGGCGCTCACCGTGCTGGAAAATGATCGGCGCAAAGCGCTCGTCGCTGAACCTTGCCATCAGATCAGCGCGGAAACTGGCCTGATGCAGCTCATCATCCCGGAGCAGCGCGCGTGCTTCCGAAAAAGACTGGACTGGGCAACCGCGACCCATGGGCTGCGATGGAATGCTTTTTCGATCATCACGAAGATCGTCGACCCCGCTGGACGGTTCGCGCGATAGCGTGGAATACGAACTCATCGCTTTGCTCCTTTACTCCAAGGTCCGCTATATATGATCTACTGTGGCTCATAAAAGGGGTAATAGCGAAAAGGGCGTGGACGCACGTGTCACGCGAACCCGTTCGCTGCTGCGCGACGCGATGCTGGCGCTGTTGCAAAACGGCGACGCGCATTCGATCACAGCGCAACGTATCGTCGCTCATGCCGGAGTCGGCTACGCGACCTTCTTTCGCCATTATCCCGGCGTCGACACGCTGTTGCTCGACGTGGCGGATGAGTTGATGGGACGGTTGGTTAAGCAGGTGGCCCCGGCTCTCGTACGTGGAGACGTGGGAAACGCCGTGCGATCGGTCGTAGAGTTCGTCGATCTACACCGGCACGCGTCTGCAGCTCTGCTGGTTGGCGGTGGCGATGCAGTGCGACAGGAAGTGACGGCTCGCGCCATTCGATACGCAGAGGGGCTCGATCTTCCGTTTGATTCATCCGTGCCTCGCGGACTCGCTGTTCGCGTCGTAGTGGGCGGAATAATCACCATTTTAAGCTGGTGGTTGACGGAAGGACTGACCAGTTCAGCCGATGACGTGAGCAGCTTGATCGAACGATTAACGATACGCGCCCTTGTGACGCCGGAGACGTAACACCGGAGTACGGCTCGGTGCTCCCGAGGTTGGTAGAACGCGTGCGAAACGCTACCCTACAACCCTGGCGGACGCAGACGTATTGCCCGGTATCAAACCGGTCTAATTGCGCTCGATGCTCCAACCCGCCAGCAACGCGCGCAAGGTGGCGACGAACGCCAGCGGCTGATCCAGCATCAGATGGTGCCGAGCTTCGGGTACAGCGATGATCGGAATATCGATACCGCCGAGCTCGCGCACGTAATCACTGGAATCATTTGTAAAAAGGAGGCTTTGCTCGCCGTGTACTATCGCCTTGCGGCCTGGCGCCTCGACCAGCGTTCTGCCCATTTCAAGCCATTCGCTCGGCACATTATCCCGCTTGAACACTGATGGCGAAAACTTCCAGGTCCACGCGTCCCCTTCGCGTCGAAGTGAGTGGTAGGCCATGTAATCCATCAGGAACGCCTCACCAACGGGCTGTGGCGGAGATAGAACATATCGCTCGCGGGCACTGGCGTAATCGGGGTAGCGCTTATGCGGGCGATCGGGGTCGCCTGATCCCGGGCCGGTGCGGCCGCCGCCCCAAACGGCGTCAAAGCTGGACGGACGCAGCACCATCAGATCGCAAATCACCGTACCGGCAAAGGCATCCGGCGCCAGCTTGATCGCCTGGAGCGCGACTGCCGCGCCGAAGCTGTGTGCGACGATGATCGGCTTGCGCTGGTGGCCAAAAAGTCCAAGCGCCTCCGCGACCCCGATCATCTCCCGTCCCCGCGCGACCATGTCACAATTCTCGCGAACGTCGCTGTCCCCCATTCCTGAATGGTCGTAGGCGATCACATGGTAATTTTCAGCCAGGTAAGGCGCGACGAACGCCAGGCACCGTGCATGAGAGAGAAAGCCGTGGGTCATCAGTAAAGGAGGCGCGGAACGATCTCCCCAGCGGAAGTAGTGCATTCTCACACCAGAGACCTCGACGAAGCCCTCCTCCCGCGGCACGGATAGCGCGTCGACAAACCAATCGGGCAGGTATGCAGGATCTGGCGCCCAGGTCTGTACGATATCGGACGGGATTTCACGCATGGTGCTCAGTGCCTTTCTTTGACCGAATCAATTATGTGGCCTTGATCCGGCGTGACGCGATTCAAACCGAAGTGTCCAGGCTGCGGCGTATTCATCCGATCGTTCTCGAACCGGATCTTTTCCAGTTTTGGTATATGTTTGCATTGCTTGTTTCTGGAGCTTCGCACGCGGGCGCGGGGAGCGTTGGTAGCTGAACCGGGAGAGGCGGGTCGGTTTCAAAGCCGTCAACGAGCACCCGACGGGCTCGCGATACGCGACTTTTGACGGTGCCAAGCGGTACGCCGAGACGATCCGCGGCTTCCTCGAATGTCAGCCCGTCCCGTGTCACCAGCTCGAAGGCTACGCGTTGTAAATCAGAAAGCGACGACACGGCTTGGTTGAATTCATTGGAAAAAATCCCTTCGTCCTGGGCGGCCGGGGCAATTAAAAGACGTTCTGCGATTGCCGGATCCCACGATACCGAGCGCCGATCCTTTCGCTTCCTGGACAGAAAGCTGTTCCGTGCGATCCGCATAAGCCAAGCCTTGAGGTTCGTGCCGATCTCGAAACGCTCTCGCGCGGCCCAGGCGCGCGCCAATGTATCCTGAACGAGGTCTTCGGTATCTGCCTCGTTACGGGTCAGTCGACGCGCATAAATCCGCAGGTTCGGCATCACCCTGCGCACAGCATGGCTAAAACCGCGCTGGCTTATAAACGGATCAGTCTGCTCAATGGCGGCGGGAAGTGTCATCCGCGTCACCTCTGCAGAATATGCAAATTGGATGAGAAGACGGCTCCAACCACGAAAGCCGACGCGATCCCATTGTTCTGTGTCTTTCTAGAGGAGGTCGGACTGGGCAAACGCATCGACGCGGGATGCCGTCGAGTCAGCCTTTGGTCGATATTCGAGCCACGCCGCCAATCCCACTCAACGCTGTGATCGCAGCGTCGATGTGTATCGCCGGTAGCGTGAATCCGAACGCATCGGCTTCCGCAAGGAGGACGAGCAGCGCGGCGATGAGTGTCGCCGCTTCGTCTTTTGGGTCGGTATTCGGCATCGATCACTCCGATGTTTGCTGCCGTTGTTCGTGAATAGCACCTTCTCGCATCGATCCCGGGGCGAACCACACGCCAGCAAAACCGTGCCGGGGATCGGCACACGCTGTTCATGGCTTCGATCCATTTTTCGCCGCAGGAGTCTCGATCTCGCTTGGTTGACCAGCAGGCGAGGGTTTGAAATCGGGCAATTTGGTCGATCCCAAGCCCCCCTGTTCGATCCTCTTGGCGACATCGCCGGCACGACCGACTGGTCCCCGGAGCGATCGAACGGTTTCCGTGACTTGGCGGGCATCCGCTTCCAATTGCCTCATCCGAGGTCGTGCGCGCGAAACCGACTGCCCAAAAGACACGGCTGATTTGTCAGCCGAATTCAGTGACCTAGAAATACGCTCACGAAATCCTCCACGTGACGCTTCAATGCGCCTGCGAAGTCTCGTTGCACCATCTCCTGTATTGGCGATCTGCTTTGCAAAAGCATCGAGCCTGTCCGTCTGTGGCAACCGTCCCGCCACTTGGCCGACTTTGTCAGTCCAGCTTTGCGAGTTGCGCGCGAGTTCGTCGAGACGCTTTTCTATCGAACGCAAACCAGCGGGATCGAGCTTTTTAGACACGCTTTCAGCGTTCGACGAAACCTTCGCAATGAGGTCTGCTGGGCCACCGCCGCCCAGGAGTCCTCCGCCCTTTGCTGGTATGATCGGGAACGGCTGTCCATCTCGGGCCGCGAGCACAGGGTTGCGATTGTTGTCGCCGCTCAGGCTCAGCTTTGCCGATCCATCAAATAACGATCGTTCGATCGATGCTGTCACACCGCGATGAAGAATCGCGTCACTGGTCAGTACGAACCGCACGGTCACAAAATCTGGATTTTTGGGCTGGACCTCGATCTCAGTTATGCGGCCGATGGGAACACCGAGAAGGTTCACGGCCGACCCCGGTTGCAGGCCATCGACGGATTGTTCAAATCGTATTTCGTACGTCGGCCCCTTGGCATCGCTCGCCTGGAGAAGCCACAAAGCGAATCCGATCGCAGTGATCATGAGCAGGCCCACGATCAGGCTCACCTTCAACCAGTTTGAATGCGTTTCCATCGGGAGCTAGGAATGCCGAGACCCGTCGCGCCAGGCGCGATGCTTCGCGGGCTGCTCTGCGTGCGCCGCGCTCAACGCCGCCTCACACCTTCGAAAACGGCCAGTGCAACAGCGCCGAAAGCCAACAGTCCCGCCAGGAGAGGCTGCGAGGAAAACACTATCGCGGCGCAGATCGCGAGGGAGGCAGGATAGAGCTGCGGAGTACCCCTGCCGGCACGCTCTCTTCCGCGTAAACGCTCAAGGTCCTTGGGCGCGATACTGACGGTGATCGAGCCGGTTC
Organism: Sphingomonas faeni; assembly: GCF_024273235.1. Taxonomy (GTDB): domain Bacteria; phylum Pseudomonadota; class Alphaproteobacteria; order Sphingomonadales; family Sphingomonadaceae; genus Sphingomonas; species Sphingomonas faeni_A. The sequence goes on from NZ_JANBVH010000062.1 coordinate 6,358, forward strand.
GCGCAACCTTCTCGATCTGTCCGACGAGGTTCGGCGTTGACAGAACCGCTCGTCCGAGCGCCGCGAGCAGCTTGCCTGCCTCGCCGCGCAGCCGGGCAGGGCTCGTCCGCTCCCGCATCATTTCCTTTGCTATCGGAGCAAGCTCGCGAGCGATGTCGAATGCCGGATCGATGCGCCGGACGAACCCCTCGGCGGTCAGCAAGGTCCGGAGCACCAGGGCGAGGTCAGGCGGAAGCGCGAGATGAAAGTCGCGCAGAATCGCGAATACCATCTGAAAAATGTCGGCGAGGTCAATCTGATCGAGCAGAACGTTGCTGAAGCGGTCGATCAGTTCGGCCATTGCCTCTTCGAGCCGGACCCGCTCCACGTCCGGATCACCGGCCCAGAGCATAAGGATATCGACGACACCGCCGGTGTCCTCCGAAGCGATCGCGAGGCCAAGCCGAACGAGTTCCTCCCGGCGCCTAGGCAGGAGGGTGCCCACGGCCCCGAAATCGATCAGGCCAAGCGTCCCGTCTTCAAGGAAGAAGACATTGCCGGGATGCGGATCGGCGTGGAAGTGACCGTTGATGATGATCATGCGCAGGATCGCCTGCGCATAGGTGCTGGCAAGCGTAGCCAGATCCAGATCACTTCGGCGTGCCGCGTTCAGGTCGCTTGCGGGAAATCCGCGGAGCCGCTCCTGGATGTTCACTCGCCTACCCGAAAGCTCCCAATCGAAGCGCGCGGTTCGAACCCCGTAGTTTTTAAGATATTCACCAATCGCGTCGCTGGCGCGCGCTTCTGCGCTGAGGTCCATCTCCCGGGCGAGGCTCTCGGCGAAATGGCGCAGCAGTTCGTCCGGCTTCAGTCTCGCGATCTCGGGGATACGGCGCTCCGCGACCCGGGCCAGTCTTCGCAGGAGCCGAAGATCGGCATCGACGATCCGCTCGATGCCTGGGCGGCGAATCTTGACGATAACGTCCCGCCCGTCGAGCAGCGTCGCCGCATGCGCCTGAGCGATCGAACCCGCCGCAAGCGCTTCGGTGTCGAAGTGACTAAAACTCGTTTCGATTGGCCCGCCGATCGCCTCCTCGATCAGCGGCTGCACGGCCGCGAATGGAAGCGGAGGAACGCGGTCCTGCAGTTTTGAAAGTGCATCGACCCATGCCGGCTCCAGAAGGTCGCCTCGCATCGCGAGGATCTGTCCGAATTTGACCGCCACGGGTCCGATATCCCGCAAAAGCGCGACGATCGCTTCCGGCCGGGTATCTTCCAGCGGCTCGTCACTCCCCATCCCGAGACCCAGTCTAGCGGCCAGTCCCTTGAAACCGTGGCGCCCGAACAGGACGAGAATCTGGGCGAACCGCTCCCTTTCTTTTAAAGCGGTCGCATCGACTTCATCGATAAGAGCCCGATCAACCATGCGCCCGGGCCTTCGCGGCGGGAGCTCGGGTCGCGGTAACGCTGGACTTCGACTCCAGATGGTCGACGAGCCGGTTCAAATGTTTGACCGCTGCGTTGAGGCCCTCAAGTTCATCCGCTGTCAGGCTTCCGAAAGTCTGCCCCACGATGTCGTCGTAGAGCGGCATGGCCAGTCCCAGCGTGACCCGGCCGGCGTCTGTGATCTGCACCAGCTTGGACCGGCGATCGTCCGCAGCAGGCGATCGGGACACGAGACCATTCTGCTCGAGAGCGTCGATCGCCTGGGTGACAGTGCGGGGCGCCTGATCGAAGAAGCTCGCAATGTCGGTCGAGCGGCGCGGTTGCTCGGCGAGCAGAGCGAGCAGCCGCAACTGGGCCATCGATGCACCTTGGCACGCCAGGTGGGAGTCGATCAGCCGCCGCATCCTATACCAGGTCCAACCATAATTCGTGGCAATCCCACGCAGAGCTAATTCGTGAGGTTCCATACTATATGTATTTGCCGTACTGGAGCGGGCATGGCAAGGATGCCCGCAATAATCCCGCAAACGGTGGTTGCCACCGAGTTCGCGCGAGCGTGGCCGGCCGGGCAATTATAACTCCTCACAACCGCCAGGAATGAGAATTGGATAACGGAAAAAGCGGCTTCGGCGACAAGCCTGGGCTAGAAGACGCGGTGCCGGTCACGGAGCCCGCGCCCGTCGTACAGTCAGTCGATTCCACGCCTGGGCGCCGGCAGCGCCTACGCAAGCCGCTGCTGCTCGCAGCGCCAGTGATTGCACTGGTGTTAGGGCTGTTCTTCTATCTGAGCGGCGGACGCTATCAGGACACGGACAACGGCTATCTCCAGTCTGGGTTGGTACCAGTCAGCGCCAGTGTCAGCGGCCCGGTGATCGCAGTGGCGGTGGTCAACAACCAACGGGTAAAGGCGGGCGATGTGCTGTTCCGTATTGATCCGGCGCCGTACCAGGCGGCAGTTGACGAGGCGGAGGCGGAACTTGCCAACGCTAGGACCCAAGTTTCATCGCTACGTGCCAACTATCGCGAAGGTGAAGCCGGGTTGCAGGCGGCACAGGCTCGCCTCGCGTACGCGACCCGCGAGGCGGCACGCCAGAAGTCGCTGCTCGCCGAGGGAATATCCTCCCAGAACCAGTATGATCAGGCTGTGCTCGCGGCGCAGACCGCGCGCCAGCAGATCCAGACCTCCGTTCAGCAGAATGCCGGCGTCGCCGCGACGCTGACGGGTAACGTCAACGCTCCGACCGAGCGCCAGCCCGGTGTCCAGCGCGCCCAGGCGGCGCTTGAGCGTGCGCGCCTTAACCTTGGTTACACGGTGGTGCACGCAGCGCAGGAGGGCATCGTCACCAAGGTGAACCAGCTTCAGGTGGGCAGCTATGTCGCGGCGTCGAAGCCGGTGTTCACCCTCGCCGGCACGAAGCTATGGGTCGAAGGCAATTTCAAGGAGGACCAGTTGGCTCACATGCGGGTCGGCCAGCGTGCGACCTTCCGCGTCGATGCCTTCCCCGACCTCAAGCTCACCGGGCGGCTGGCAAGCTTCAGCCCGGGCACCGGCAACAGCTTCTCGCTGCTCCCGGCAGAGAACGCGACGGGCAACTGGGTGAAAGTCGTCCAGCGCCTGCCCGTCGAATTCAGCATCGACCAGCTGCCCAGGGACGTGCCGTTGCATGCCGGGCTCAGCGTCGAGGTGACGGTCGATACAGGCTACGAACGCCACCTGTTCGGCAGCGCGACCGAGAAACGATGACTGCAATCTATCCCGACCTTGGCGCTCGCCGCTTCATCACCGCGTCGGTGATGGCGGCGACCGTGATGAATTCGCTCGACAGCACTATCGCCAACGTCGCGCTGCCGCACATCCAGGGCAGCGTGTCGGCATCGGGCGAGGAGATTACCTGGGTCCTCACCTCGTACATCGTGGCTGCGGCCATCATGACGCCGCTGACCGGCTGGCTCGCCGGTCGGTTCGGGCGCAAGCGGCTTATGTTGTGGTCGATCGTCGGGTTCACCGTCGTATCCGGGCTGTGCGGCGTCGCCAACAGCCTGGGCGAACTGGTCGGCTTCCGCCTGCTTCAGGGCGTCTTCGGCGCGGCGCTGGTGCCGATGAGCCAGGCCATCCTGCTCGACATCAACCCGCCGGAACGGCACGGCCCCGCCATGGCGGTTTGGGGCATGGGCGCAATCCTAGGCCCGATCATCGGCCCGGCGCTGGGCGGTTGGCTCACGGACAACCTATCATGGCGATGGGTGTTCTACATCAACCTGCCGATCGGGCTGCTCGCTTTCGCCGGCCTTTCGGCGTTCCTGACAGAGACAAAGGATGCAATGCGCCCGCGGCTCGACCTGTTCGGCTTCGCGATGCTCGCACTCGCGCTGGGGTCAATCCAGCTGATGCTGGACCGCGGCCAGACCAAGGACTGGTTCAGCTCTCTCGAGATATGCATCGAAGCAGCGCTGGGCGTCTTCTTCGGCTACTTGTTTGTCGTCCATACGCTAACCGCGAAAAAGCCATTCATTGATATCGGCATGTTCAAGGATCGTAACTTCCTCGCCGGTTCGATCTTCGGCTTCTTTCTTGGTACCGTGCTTTTCGGCGTCCTCGCGCTCCTGCCTACGATGCTGGAGACACTGATGGGATATCCCGTCGTCCTCACCGGCCTTGTTACGGCACCACGCGGGGTGGGCACACTTATGTCGATGATCGTTGTTGGGCGGCTCATCAAAAAAGTCGACGCGCGGCTCCTGATCTTCATCGGCTTCGCGATTGCCGCCTTCTCGCTGCACATGATGTCGGGCTTTTCGCTCGGCATGGACGAGCGCCTGGTTATTCTCTCAGGCTTTATCCAGGGTATCGGGACCGGCCTCGTCTTCGTGCCGCTGACAACGATCGCCTTTGCAACGCTTGACATAAAGTATCGCAATGAGGGGGCGGCGATCTTCACCCTCACGCGCAACATCGGCTCGGCGGTTGGCATATCAGTGTTGCAGGCCCTCACTATTCGCAACAGTGCCACGGTACATTCCCGTCTCGTCGAGGGCATCCGGCCCGATAATCCGGTCATGACGCAAGGCTTTGACTTCGACGTGCCGAGCGCGGTCGCCGCACTGAACGCCCAGATTACACGCCAGGCAGCGATGGTTTCCTATGTCGATGCGTTCTGGCTCCTCTTCCTTCTGACCTTGGCAGTGATCCCGCTGCTGCTGCTGATGCGCGGGCCCCGCGCCGACGCCGGCCAGGGTCCGACGATCCACATGGACTGAATTCGATGCGTATCGCTTCCCTACTCCTCGCCGCCACCCTCGCAGGCTGCACCGTCGGGCCCGACTTCATAAGGCCGCCGGCTCCGACCGCTACAGCCTATCAGCCGGCTGGCGAGGCGGTCTCGTCTCGCGCCGTGCTCGGCACCGGCCCGGAGCAGCGCTGGTGGACCGCGTTCGGCTCGCCACAGCTAAACGCGCTGGTCGATCGCGCTTTGACCAACAACCGCAGCCTAGCCGCGAGCAATGCCACCCTTGCGGCCTCGCTCGACGAGCTGCGAGCGGTCTCGGGCCGCCGGCTGCCCCAGATCGACGTCAATGCGCGGGCCGATCAACAGCAGGTCAACCTCGCGGGGTTCGGCTTCTCCGGGGTCAATCCGCTCGCGCCGGGCGGCAATCCAGAATTTCACCTGTATTCGGTGGGCGGCGGCATCAGCTACGACCTGGATTTGTTCGGTGGGCTTCGTCGTCAGGTCGAGCAGAGTGCCGCCCGGGCGGAGGCGCAGCAACGCCAGACCGAGGCCGCACACCTCACTCTTGCAGGCCAGGTGGTGAATCAGGTGCTGACGATCGCGGCTCTGCGCGCACAGATCGCCACTGCCAACAGACTGCTAGCCGAAGATCAGCGCAACGTGGATCTAACTCAGAAACGCCGGGCCGGGGGCGAAGGTACGCTCGTCGAGGTGCTGAATGCACAGAGCCAATATGCCGCAGACCGCGGCGATCTACCCCAGCTTGACCAGCAACTCGCGGAAGCTCGCCACCTCCTCGCTACGCTGATCGGGATCGCACCAGCCGAGTTGGAACCGAGCGACTTTGATCTCGCGCAATTGGCGCTCCCCCCGTCTGTTCCGGTCGCCCTACCCTCGGAGCTGGTGCATCGGCGTCCCGATATCCTCCAGGCAGAGGCTGAACTGCATGTAGCTGCAGCGGGCGTGGGCGTCGCAACCGCGCGACTTTATCCCGACATCACGCTCGGCGCGACGCTCACGCAAGGAGCACCCGCGGTCGGCGACCTCGTGAAGAACGCCTTTCGGGGCTACGACCTGTTCGCCGGCCTGACTGCGCCTATTTTCCACGGCGGCACCTTGAAGGCCGAGCGAGCGGCGGCGATCAACCGCGCCAAGGCGAGCGAGGCCACCTACCAGCAAACGGTGCTTAACGCCTTTGGCCAAGTCGCCGATCTACTCTCTGCGATCCAGAGCGATGCCCGCTCAGTAGCCAACCAGAGCGAGTCTCTTTCAGTCGCCGAGCGCTCGCGCCACCTGTCGCGTCGCAGCTTCGAAGTGGGCAATTCCGGCATCCTACAGGTGCTCGAGTCCGAGCGCCTTTACCAGCGTGCAAGCAACGGCCTCGTCCTTGCCCGCACCCGACAGTTTCTCAACGTTGCGCGACTGTACGTCGCGACTGCGGGCGGCTGGCGTTCACTATCGCCCGAAAACTCTCTTGCGAAGAGCGCGCAGACGAACCACGCCGCCATACACTGATCTCTCGCGTCGGAAACGGGCGGCCGGCATCATAAAACGTTCGCAACACGCACCGAATTCTCAAAGTTCGAAATGCAGCAGCACAGTCGGCGACCTCGCTCTCGACGATCCCTCGCCGTGATGCCGTCGCTGGCCCTCAAGGTCCCCTGACGTCGCCGATTTCGGCACATGTCAGTTAGCGCACCATCCGGCGTCATCCATTGCGGCGGCTGCGGCATCGGCCTCTGGACCCTCTCTTGTCCAGCGAGAGGCATCTAGCCGCCCTCCCGTCACCCCGGACGAAGCATCGGAGACAAGCCAAAGAAGGGGCGACACGATGATTGTTGGTTCCAGCAGCTTGGCGAGGCCATCCTGAAGGAGCTCGTCTGGGATCATTACCGTCGCGGTAGCACCCCCTGGAAGCAGGGCGTTGACCGTAACCCCTGTACCATCGAGATCCTGCGCCCAAATGACGGTTTCGGACTCCAGTGCGGCCTTGGAGGTGTCGTAGGGTGAGAATCCGCGCCGACGCATCGTGGCATGGTTCATGGTGATATTGACGATTCTCCCGTAACCGGCGGCGATCATCCCGGATACGGCAGCCTGCGCCATCAGGAATGGCCCGTTTACGTTCGTGTCGATCACCATGCGCCAGACGTCCGGGTCGGTTTCCCAGAAACGGGTGGGCTCCGTCAGGAAGCGCTCGCTGACGTACTTCATCCCGCGCCCTGCGTTGTTTATAAGTATGTCGAGCCGACCGAACCGGTCGTGCGCCATTGCGACAACACGAGCGCAATCTTTATCGCGTGCCACATCGGCGATCATCGGGATCACGTTGCCGCGGCCCAAACTCTCAGCCGCGACCGCCTCGACTTTCAGCGGTTTCGCGGGCGGCGGTAGCAATCACGCGCGCGCCAGCTGCCGCGAGGCCCAGCACCATTGCGCGGCCGAGCCCCCGCCCCCCACCTGTGACGATTGCGACGCGGTTATCAAGCCTGCCCGCATTCACCGGTTCAGCGCCTGCATCTGGGGCGCGGCATAACGGGTTCCGGCCGCGGCGCCCCGCGGCAAAATGGCGTCGATCCGCGCGCGGTCCTCGGCTGTGATCCGCACGTCGAGCGCGCCCACATTCTCCTCAAGCCGGGTGCGCTTTTTTGTCCCCGGGATCGGAACGATGCCGTCCCCCTGCGCCAGCAACCAGGCAAGCGCGAGTTGAGCTGGCGCGCAGCCCTTCTCAAGCCATCGTCCCGATCTCCTGCACCAGATCAAGGTTCTTCTGGAAGTTTTCGCCCTGGACGCGCGGCGCATTGCGACGGTAGTCGTCTTCCGCCAGGTCATCGACGTTCCGAAATTTGAAGGATGGGTCGTGAACCACGTGGCGTAATCGGGAGCGGTGCTTCTCGGGGTAGCCCGTCGTCCCCTAGATAGGAGGACGGAAGATGACCTGTTGGTTGAACTGGACGTATCCATGAAGGAGACCGCGATCTGCGTCGTGGACGAGGCGGGCGATCGCATCTGGGACGGTAAGTCGCGAACGGACCCGGACGCTATCGCTGCTGTGCTGGCGCGCAGGGCCGCCGGCGCTGCGAAGATCGGCATTGAGACGGGGCCGATGACGATGTGGCTGTGGCATGCACTGGCCGCGCGGGAGCTGCCGGTCGTGTGCCTTCATGCCAGGCATGCCGCGGCAGGTTTGAAGCTGCAGATGAACAAGACGGACCGCAACGATGCGTTCGGCTTGGCACGGCTGGTCCGCTCGGGTTGGTACCGGCCGGTCGCTGTTCGCTCGATGGAGACGCACAGGTTGCGCGCGCTATTGATCACGCGAGACCAACTGGTCGGCCTGAGCACTGCGCTTATCAACAAGATACGCGGGTTGGCGAAGACCTTCGGCATTCTGATCGGACCTGGCAAGGGTGGCACCTTCAAGCGGCAGGTCCGGGCGACGTTGTCGGACGATCCGGTCGTCGCCGCCCTGTTCGAAAGCCTGCTGGCGATGCTGGCGAGGTTGCGCGAACAACAGCATACCAATGCCAAGCAGCTCGGCCGGGTTGCCCGCCAGAGCGGCGTCTGCCGCTTAATGATGACGGTGCCCGGTGTCGGTCCGCTGAGCGCCGTCAGCTTCATGACCACCATCGAGGATCCTCACCGGTTCCGACGCTCGCAGGATGTCGGCGCTTATCTTGGTCTTACCCCACGTCGCTACCAGTCGGGTGAGGTCGACATCAACGGCCGCATGTCCAAGTGCGGAGATCGCCTCACCCGCAAGCTGCTGTTCGAAGCGGCCAACGTCATGCTGTCGAGGACCTCGCAGGCGTTGGCGCTGAAGGACTGGGCCGCTGCGGTTGGCAGGAGATCGGGCTTCTGGAAAGCTCGCGTTGCGCTGGCCCGGAAGCTGGCGGTGATCCTGCACCGGATGTGGATCGAGGGGCGCGGCTTTGAGCCGAAGGTGACCGCGATGGCCTGATGCCCGAATCCCGAGTTGCCGCACCGCCAGGGTGCGGCCACGGCTATCTCGTGACCCGCTTCGTGACCATCTGGAACACGGGAACCACATCGAGAGGCCGGCGATCTGGCGCCATGCTGAGACTGCACCCTGTGCTGACCTCGAAGACGACAACGATGCGCAAAGCAGATCGACTACGAGCACCCTGGCAACGGCTTGACCGATGGGAAGGTTCAGCGAGACAGCCGGGCAGTTTGGGCCGATCGCCTTCGTCACGGCCGACCGGCTTTCCCGCAACCTGTTCCCGAATGAGTTTTCCCGAAATTGCTCGTTGGACATGGAGAAACGGGACGCTCCGCAAACGAGGGTTCGCGTGACGATAGCTGGTCCTGTTCGATCGTGGGCGATCCATGTCACGCAACCCGTCACTCAATCTATACGCCGCAAAGGCTCGGGCTTAGCAGGCCGTTGACGAAGTCGGGCTGTCTTGATTCAACGTAACCACCGATGGTTCTGGTGGGATGCGACGATGGCGATGAGGCGTGACATTGAGACGCAGCCCGATCTGATCGTATTCTGGGCGGATGTACAGCGTTCCCCAGGTCATGCCTTTTACGACAAGCTGCAGAAGCTGTTGTCCGATGCCGGGTCCGACCGGTTCGTGGAGGATAGCTGCAAGGCGTATTAAGCGCCGCGGATGGGCGCGCCATCGGTGCCACCGGGCCGCTACTTCCGTATGCTACTGATCGGCTATTTTGAGGGCATCTACAGCGAGCGCGGGATTGTGTGGCGCTGCTCGGACTCGCTGTCACTGCGCGAGTTTCTGCGGCTAGCGACCGGGGAGAAGGTGCCCGATCACAGCTGGATGTCCAAGACGCGCAGCCGGTTGCCGCACGCCGTGCACGACAATGTCTTCAACTGGGTTCTTGCGTTGGTCGCGGACCATGACCTGGTGAAGGTCGAGCGGATCGGCGTCGATGGATCGACGATGGATCGACGATGGATCGACGATGGATCGACGATGGAGGCCAACGCGGCACTGCACACGATCGTGCCGCGCGATACCGGCGAAACCTACCGCGAGATGCTGACGCAGATGGCCAGGGAAAGCGGCATCGAGACGCCGAGTGCGGACTGGGAGAGCCCAATCGATCCCGATGCCAAGGTCGCGCGGATGAAGAACGGCGCGACGCGTATGGCCTACAAGCCCGAGCAGGCGGTCGACCTCGACGCAGGCGTTATCGTCGCCGCACCGATCCACCCGGCCGACCGGGGCGATACCAACACGCTCGATCCAACGCTGGAAGTGGCGAAGCAGAACCTGGCCGGCATCGGCCTCGCGCCGACATCGGCGAAGCCCTGCGTCCTGATTGCGGACAAAGGCCATCACTCGCGCGAAAGGCTAAAGCGGCTCGACGGCGATGTGTGGAAGACCCGCATCGCCGGACCCAAGCCAGCCAATGGCATCCTACGCTGGCATGGCGACGTGTCGGCACAAA
>NZ_JANBVH010000063.1 GCF_024273235.1 Sphingomonas faeni
CGGCCGAAATTTGAGGGGCCGGTGCCGCCGATCTCGTGCGTCGGCGGTACCGGCATGTTGACGTCCTGACGGTGGCTGCAACGCCTGCGTCATCCGCCGCCAGGCGAAAGGTCGGGATCCGCGCGGTCACCTCGTCGTAGAGATTGGCACGGTCGGTTCGGGCTTGGTGCTGTCCGCGCTGTCCCACGGCACAGTTTTCGCTTTTCGGACGCATGGCTATCCTCCTGCCTGCCCCAAAAAGCACCATGGCTTCCCCGGAAAGCGGGGGTGGGCGGCAAGATGCGAGCAGAGAGGTCAGCAGGAGCGGACGGCGGCACCCGAAGGGGCGCAATGCAATGGAGCACCCCAAGCTGGGCGCCGGGGTTGCCGCCGGCTGTGGCGGACCTAGCCGGGAGCGCCGCCCAGACCCGCACCACCGGGAGAGGCCCGACCCAACGCCGCCGCCGCGCCCGGCGCGGCGACTGCTTCGGGCCGGTCCCTGGCCGGCCCGGATGCGCCAGCGATCGCGACCTCTGGCCGAGACTCGCGTCGCGAGGCTCGGTGGCGAAGGCCTGGCCGAGCCATAGAGCGCGGTCGCGCGTCAGCGCGAGGCGGTAAGGTTTTATTACTTTGGGAAGGCTGCCTTCGTTGCTGGAAGGCGGATCTCGTTAGCTGATCAAGACGCTCGGTTTGACCTCTAGAGCGTCGGCGATCCGTCCTAGCACCGTCACACTTGCCGAAACATCAGCGCGTTCAATTGCACCAATATATCGAGTGCTGAGTCCAGCACGGTCAGCCAATTCCTCTTGGGTAAGCGCCTTCTGGTGCCGGACACGACGCATATTGATCGCCATCGTTTCCTTCAGGTCCATCCAAGAACCATCGCTGCCGTCGGCACGATCGTGCCAGGAACGATAGTTCCTATTCGTCAAGAATGCGCTATAACCAGCAAACGCGAAATGACTCCTGCGGATTTCGCAACCGGCTCGGATGGAGATTGCTTTGGCCGGCTATAAACCGAAGTTTGACCAGCAACTGGTCGATCAGACACGTTCTGATCAACCGATCGAGGACCTGTTTCGTCTTCACGCGGGCTGGCTGCGCGGGTTTCTCACGCGACGCCTGCGCGCCCAGCCGGCCGATGTGGAGGACATCGTACAGGACACCTATCTGCGCGCGGCGCGTCAGCCCGCCACGGTCATCGTCCATCCCCGTGCCTTCCTGTCGCAGACCGCGATCAACCTGTTCCGCGATGGGACGCGCCGAGCGGCGGTTCGTGCGCGGCATCACCAGTCGGTCGTGCAATCAGGGTCCGCAACGCAGGCGGAGTCGACCGGGCTGCTGGAGCAGGAAGCCGCGCTCGAACTCGAGCGCCTTATCCTGGCCATGCCGGACCTGTACCGAGACGTCTTCGCTTTGAGCCGCTTTTGGCATATGATGAACGCGGAGATTGCCGCGCACCTCGATATTTCGGTGAAGACGGTCGAGTGGCGGATGGGCAAGGCTCTGGAATTCTGCACGAGCAGGCTACGAGGCTAGGTGGCGCCGGTCATGACTGGAACCGATCAGCACGGTGAGGATGCCGTCGAGGCGCAGGCAGCGCAGTGGTTCGCGCGCCTGAAATCGCTGCCGGTGTCCCACGAGACACTGCAGCAGTTCTTCGCATGGCAACGTGACGAGACGCACGCGGCAGCGTTCGACGCAGTCGAGCGACTCTGGTCACGCGCGGGCGACCTGGGCGATCGACCCGCGATCGAGGCCGCAACGCAGGACGCGCTGTCCCGCAAGGCGAAACGACGATCATCGTTCTGGTCGCTACGCCCGGCCTTGGCGGCGTTGGCTGCGATCGTCCTCCTGTTGCTCGGCGGCGGCGCGACCTACTGGGTGCTGCGACCGAGTGCGAACGCCTATGCGACCGGGATCGGTCAGCAAAGCGTTGTCGCACTGGAGGATGGCTCGAAGGTCACGCTCGACACGGACACGCGGATCGTCGTGCGTTTCGATGGTGATGGGCGGAGCGTCATCCTGAAGCAGGGCCAGGCCTATTTCACGGTCGCGCATGACACCGCGCGTCCGTTCCGCGTCGAGGCGGGCGACACCGGCGTTCTGGCAACGGGAACCCAGTTCGCCGTGCGCCGCGATGGGGCGGCGATCGACGTGACGTTGGTCGAGGGGAGCGTGCGAGTCGCCGCTGGGGGCGCGCCACCGGCAACGCTCCGAACGGGGCAGCAGCTTGTGCTGCGTCCCGATCGTGCTGCTGTCGTGCGGGTCGTGGATGCAGGCACGGCGACGGCGTGGACGCAGGGCCGGATTGTGCTGGACGGCTGGACGCTGGCGCGCGCGCTGGTCGAAGTGAACCGCTATACGCCCAGGCCGGTCCGGCTCGGGGCGGCACGATATGGCGATGCGCGGCTCAGCGGCACGTTCGATGTCGGCGATATCGACAGCTTCGTCGCGGCGGCGACCGCGCTTCTACCGCTGACCACGCAGCGGGACGCGGACGGGGCGATCCGCCTTATCGAGCGCCCGTCGCAAAAATCGCCGTCGCCGGGTTAGGGTCGTCACCATGCCGGCGCGTCTCTTGTTCCGAAACCCCGGCACACGCCGGGACTCGGCGGAACGACAAGGGGCACGGGGCATGACGGGATTTCAAATGGGGCGGTGGTCCGGTCTGCGCGGCGGCACCGCCGCCCTGCTGGTGCTGGCGGCGGTGCCATCCCCGCTACAGGCGCAATCGGGGGCGCCCTCGTTCACCTTCAAAATTGCGGCGGGTCCGCTTCACCGGGCACTGGTGACCTTCGCTGCCGTGACGGGCGAGCAACTGCTCTATTCAACGGACCTGATCGCAGGCCGCAAGGCGCCCAGGCTGGATGGCCGGCTGCCGGCGGACCGGGCGCTCGACCGCCTGCTGGACGGAACCGGGCTCGCGGCGCACCGGATCGGGCCGCGGATGATCGTACTACGCCCGGTGGGTGCACCCGATCATGACCGCCCCCCGGCAGCAGGCCAGCCGAGCGCCGGTGCGGCGTCACCGACCGGGCAAAGCGTCGCACAGCGAAGCCAGAGCCCGTCGTCCAAGGCGGATCGTGCGACGGCAGAGGAGCCTGCACATGGGGATATCGTCGTCACGGGCACGCATCTGCGCGGCGGCGCGGCGGGCTCGCCCCCGGTCGACAGGCTAACGCGCGAGGATCTCGACAGGCGCGGCTTTGCCACGGTCGCGCAAGCCTTGCAGGCACTGCCAGGCAATTTCGGGGGCATGGCGACCGAACAGAGCGCGCTCGCCTTTGCCGATACGACGGGAAGCAATGGCGGGTTCGCGACCGGCGTCAATCTGCGCGGGCTGGGCGCTGGTGCCACGCTGGTGCTGGTCAACGGCCAGCGGCTCGGGGGGTCGGGTACCAAAGGCGCGTTCAGCGATGTGACCAGCATCCCGACCGGCGCGCTCGACCGGGTCGAGGTGCTGATGGACGGCGCATCGGCGATCTACGGGTCCGACGCGGTCGGCGGCGTGGTCAACATCTTGCTCAAGCGCCGTTTCGAGGGGGCGGAGACCCGGGTGCGGTTCGGCAGCGTGACGGATGGCGGCAAGCGCGACGTGCAGCTCGACCAGACGATCGGCAAGCAATGGACCACCGGCGGCGTCATGCTGTCCTATGAATATGACCGGGCGGGTCGGCTGGCGAGTGCCGACCGGGCGTTCGCGCGCTCGACCGATTCCCGCAGTCTTGGCGGGACCGATCACCGCTATATCTTCAGCCTGCCGGGCAACGTGCTCGGCATCGATCCGGTGACGGGCGCGCTCGGGGCGGCCTACGCCATTCCGGGCGGCCAGGACGGCCGATCACTGACGCCCGGCGACTTCCTGGCGGGCACGACCAATCTCCAAAATTCCCGGACCGATACCGATCTCATCCCTCGCCAGGAACGCCACAGCCTGTATGCGACGCTCGACCAGGATATCGGCGCCGCGCTCCATCTGACCGCCGATGCGCGCTATTCGCATCGCTCGTTCGACGCGCGGCTGCCGGGCTCGGCGGCGATCGTGCAGATCACGGCCGCCAATCCCTGGTTCGTATCGCCGACGGGCGCGTCGTCCGACCTGATCGCCTATTCGCTAGCGCCGGAGCTTGGCCCCATCGACACGCACGGTTACGCCGAGGCGATGGCGACGTCGATCGGGATCGATGCCGATCTCGGGTCCAGCTGGAAGCTGCGCAGCTACGGCGCGTTCGCGCAGGAACGCGAGTTCAACGAGTCGCGCAATCTGGTCAATACCGCCGCGCTCGCCGAAGCGACGGGCGCGATACCCGACAATCCCGCCACCGCGTTCAGCACCGCCACAAGCGGCTTCTTCAATCCTTATGGTACGGGCAGCAGCAACGCCGCGGCGATCCTCGATTTCATCGGTGAAGGCTATTCGCGGTCGCGGACGCGCAGCCAGGTGCTCACGGGCCATGTCGATGCGGATGGCTCGCTCCTGTCCGTACCCGGCGGCATGATCAGGCTTGCGCTCGGCGGCGATGTGCGGCGCGAGGCATTCCGGCGAAGCGGGGAAAGCCTCTTGTCGAGCGCACTGCCGGTGGCGACCGGCACTGTGCGTGCGTCGCGGCTGATCACGGCCGGCTTTGCCGAGATGCAGGTGCCGATCGTCGGCACGGCCAACGCCGTACCCCTGATCCGCCGGCTGGACGTGTCGCTCGCGGCGCGGATCGAGCATTATGACGATTTCGGGACGACGACCAACCCGAAGGTCGGCGTCTCCTGGGTCCCGCTGACGGGTGTGACGCTGCGCACGAGCTACGGCACGTCGTTCCGTGCACCGAACCTGCGCGAGCTCCAAGACCGGGAACAATATTCGGTCACGACCCTGTCGCGCGGCGGCACAAGCGTACCGGTGATCCAGCTCTCGGGCGGGAATCCCGATCTGATGCCGGAAAAGGCGCGCAGCTGGACCGCGGGGTTCGACCTCGATCCTGTCGCCGTCCCCCGCCTGCACCTGAATGCGACATGGTTTCGGACCGTGTTCAGCCAGCGGGTGGCGACACCGGCGAGTGCGAACTTTGCCAATGCGCTGACCGACCAGACCCTGGTGCCGTTCGTCCGGTTCGTCTCGCCGAACAGCAACGCCGCCGATCTCGCCACCGTGACAGCGTTGCTGAACGACCCGGCCTTTACCGGCGGCAACAGCTTCCCGCCGACCAGCATCGCCGCGATCGTCGACACGCGCTTCGTCAACACCGGCAAGGTCAATGTGAGCGGGATCGACCTGTCCGCCAGCTACACCCTTCCGGTCGGCGCCAACACGTTCACCGTGTCGGGCAATGGCTCCTACCTGCTGCATTACCGCGAACAGGTCACGCCGACCTCGATTCCGGTCGACCGCGTCAACCGCGTCGGACAGCCCGTCGACCTGCGGGGCAGGATGAGCCTCGGCTGGCGCCGCGGCCCGGTCGATGCGCTGGCTAGCCTCAATTATGTCGCACCGTACCGCGATCTGCTCGGCACCCCGATTGACGCCTGGACAACGGTCGATCTGCAACTCGGCTATACGGTGCCCGACGGTCCCGGCTCGCTGCAGGGCGTGGCGATCGCGCTGTCCGCGCGGAACCTGTTCGACCGCCCGCCACCCTTCTACGACTCCTCGGTCGGGGTCGGGTATGACGCGGCGAATGCCGATGCGCTCGGGCGCTATGTGTCGGTGCAACTCACCAAGCGCTGGTAATCATGGCCCCTCTCCTGCTCTGCGCCATGCGGCGCCTTGCGGCGCTGTGCCTGCTGTCCATCGCAGTGCCGCTCGGCGCACGGACCTATAGCGTCGACGACATGCTCCGGACCGAGGGGTTCGGCAGGATCGAGGTCGCGCCGGGCGGACGCTGGCTCGTGTTCGAACGGCAAATGCCGTTCGAGACAGCCGCGCGCTTCGACCTCGACGCGATGGAGGCGCTGCGCGCCCGACTCTACATGGTCGATCTCGCGCATCCCGCGACGGCTAGGCCGCTCTTGCCGCCGGGACACGGCGCAGGGATCGTCATACTCGGCTTTTCCCCGCGCGGCACGCGGCTGGCGGTCGGGCGGCTCGACGGACAACGCTGGACTCTGGGCATCGTGACCCTGGCCACCGGGGCGGTGCGCTGGTTCGCGGTTGCCCCCGACTATTCGGACTTCCGGCCGACGCTCGCCTGGGCATCGGACGATACGCTGGTGATGCTGGCCCAGGATGGCGATACGCCGCCCTGGGTCCTGCGGCGCGATGCGCAGGACCGGACAGCGGTGTCGCGGGCCTGGGCCCTGGCGCAGCAAGGCCGGGTGCCGACGGTCACTGCGATCGGCAGCGGACGGTTTGACGGGATCACGGCATCGGCACCGCCGGTGCATCTGCTTCGTCTCGACATAGCGACGGGGACCACGCACATCCTGGCGCGCGGCGCGTTCGAGACGCTACGCCTGTCGCCCGATGGCCAGCATGTCGCGTTGACGGAGCCCAGCGAGACCATACCCGTCACGACGACGTCGCCGATCCGCCAGTCCGCCGACCTGCGGCGGCGGCGGCTGCGCGTCGTGGACATGACCGATGGGGAGGTCTGGACGCCCTGCGCGGCATGCGACCTGCCGTTCGATCCACCGACCTGGTCGCCAGACGGGCGCAACCTGCTGTTTTATGCCCGGCATGGCGATCAAGCGTGGTCGACCGGCCAGCCCTGGGTGGCCGACGTGCGGTCGCACCAGGCAAGGCCGGTCCCGCTTGGCGGGGTCCGGCCGGCGGTCATCATGAGCAGGGGCGCGTATGACGCCGTCGCCCTGGGCTGGCTCGGGTCCACGCCGATCCTGTTCGGCCGCATAGATGCAGGCGCCACACGCGCCGACTGGTATGCGTTGCGACGGCGCGGATCCGCGGTGCTGACGGCCGCGATCGCCAGCCCATCGTCGACGCTGGCGCCAGCGTCGGGTTCGGCTCCCATCATGCTGACGGCGGATAGTGGCTGGCGCCTGGGGACGCGCCGCGTGCAGTCAGCGCTGTCGGGCATGGACGGCGTGATGGCGCTCGGGACAGGCGCGGCGACGCGGGATTCGGACGCACACCTGTTGGGCTGGCGACGAACGGCGGACGGGATACTGATCGACCTGCCAGCCCGTCATGCGCGTCGGTTCGTGGTTCGCACGGCCGGTGCGGCGCGTCCCGTAGCCGCCAGCCTGCAGACAAAAGTCGCGATCGTGACCGAAACACTGCCCAATGGTGTAGCGCATCTGCTCGTCGTGGCGGCCGACCGGCTGCCGCTGGCCGTCGCGACGATCAACGCAGGCCTTGCGGATGTGGCGGTGCGCGCGCCCGTGCCGGTACGCCACCGCCTTCCCGGCGGAGGGACTGTCACGAGCTGGCTGTACCTGCCGGCCCCTGCCCCCTCCGGCCGGAAGCCGCCGCTGATCGTCATCCCATATGCGGGCACGGTGTACGGCGACACGGCACCGGCGCTCTGGAATCCGGGCATCGGACGCACCTATACCAATGTCCCCGCGCTCGTCGGGCATGGCTATGCAGTGCTGCTGCCGAGCATGCCCGGTCTTGCGCCCACCGATATCGCGCCGTTCGACTTTGCAGGGCAAATCCTGTCGGCAGTCGACGCGGTGATCGCGCGCGGCGACGCCGACCCTGCACGCCTGGGGCTATGGGGCCACAGCTATGGTGGCTATACAGGGGCGACGGTCGCCACCGAGACCGATCGCTTCAACGCGATCGTCGTGTCGAGCGGCATCTATGATCTGACGAGTTTCCAGGGGACGTTCGCCCCGACGGCACGGATGAACCCGGGCTATGGCCTGGGAATCCTGCCCTGGGCCGGCTGGACCGAGACGGGGCAGCCTCATCTCGAGGCGAGCCCCTGGACCAACCCGGCGCGCTATGTCGCGAACAGCCCGATCTATCATATCGGCCGCATCACGACACCGATGCTGATTCTGGCGAGCGACCGCGACTTCACGCCGCTCCAGCAAGGCGAGCAGCTGTTTTCCGCGCTTTACCGCCAGGGCAAGGACGCCGAACTGATCAGCTATTGGGGCGAGAACCATGTGCTGATGAGCCCGGCCAATGTCCGTGACGCCTATGCGCGCGTGTTCGCCTGGTTCGATTCCCATTTCGAGGCACCGCGCCGGCCCGAACCGTGATGTCACGCGCGCGCGGCGTCGATCGCCGCGATCCGGTCGCACCAGGCGCGTGCCCAGCGCTCCATCAGAAGGACGACGAAGATCTCGGTATAGCAGTTCGTCCGCATCACGTGCTCGGGATCGAGCACCATCGCCAGCGTCTCGCGGTCAAGGACATGATGCCGGTCGAGCACGCCACCGATCAGATAGTCGCGCAGGAACGGCATGCTCGCCGCGAGCATGCGGCCGAAGAACGGCGTGAGGCAGCCCTTGCCGCGGCGCTCGAGCAGGATTGGCGGTAGCCGCCCCGCATAGGCCTGCCGGATCATCGCACGATCGCGTTTGCCCTGCGTAAGGTCGAGCGCAGGGATGGGCAGGACATGCTCGAGCAAGGGTTGCGACATCAGGGGATGCCGGACGGTCATCGCCGATGCGCACCAGGATCCGCCGAATGCCGCCCGGCCAGCCGCAAGGGTGAGTATCTGGAGCTGCTTGGCGGGAGCGAGAGCGGCCGTGTCGTCGAGCCAGCGCAGCGGATGATCGTCGCGTGGCATGTCACGGGCCACGAGATCGACCCGGTAGTCTGGCAGGGCGACTGCGCTTGGGGCGATACGTGCGCGTAAAACAGTGCCGAGGACCGACCAGATCGATCGTCCGGTCCAGCCAGCGAGATCGGCGATCGTTGCGGCCTTTGCCCGCCAGGGCCGCGGATCGCGCCAGAGATCCGCGGCGATCAACGGCGTTGCGGGCTGGAAGAAGAGTGCGTCGCCGCCTTGGCCGGTGAGCAAAGTATCGGCGCCCAGTGCCCGTCCACGCGCGGCAAGATCGCGATCGTGGAAGACGCTAAGGCTGGCGACATTCGGGCGCAGCGTCACCGGCACGTCCGCCATAAGCGCCGCGTCGACGACGCGATGATCCTGAAGGGTTTCGTGGAGCGGCAGGCCCAGATGCGCGGCGACGGCACGCGCATAGACGCGTTCGTCGCCGTCGCGGTCGATGGCATGATAATGGAACCAGCCGGCGACATCGCGACCCGACCGGGTAAGGCCCGCAGCGACGATGCCCGAGTCCAGGCCGCCGGACACTTCGGCGATCGCAATTCCGGTACGGGAATGCCAGGCGCCGATGCAGGCATCGATCATGGCGGGCAGCGCTGGCGGCGCTGGCGGCACAGGCCGTCGCGCGAACTCGGCCGGCGTCCAAAGATACGTTGTTCGCCGTGTGTTTCCGGCGAGCGCCAGTCTTACCCCTGAGGGGACAGCTTCGACGCCGACGAGCGGCAGCGCATCGCCGACCGAGCCGGGAAACCTGAGCAGGGCCGCCGCCCGCAGCCAGTCAATCGCGAGACCGACCGGCGGCGCGTGGGCGATGAATGGCTCGGGCATGGACGTGACGATATGCATGCCTCCACACTGCCAAATGACGCAATCGAGCATGCCGACGGGATCGCGGAAGATATCGAGAGAGGACCTGTCGTCTGGCTCGATCTGCAACGCGACATACGCGCCCCAGCACCGCGTCGTCAGGTGATCGCACAGCATGGCGAAGTCTTGGCTGCCATCTGGAACGACACCATCAGCAACACGTCCCTGTTCGGTTGCGGTACGATCGAACACTGAACCGATGACGACCGTGTGGTCGTCGACCACTTTGGATGCGTAGGCAGGACCAGGCGCCGCTTGCGCCAGCACCGCCCATCCAGGCCCGTCCTGGACAGCCTGCCAACCTTGGTCGAGCGCTACGGTGCGAAGCCGTGCTGCCAACTGATCGGCAGGCGGATCGTCCACGCGCCAGCGATACGCGATGAAGCCGGTCATGCGCTGGCGCGCTCGATCTGGAATATCGTTACAAACCCTTCCACCTTGCCGGTGCGTTCGCCGAGCAAAAGATCGCCATCGGCGAGCCAGCAATGCGCGTGAAAGGGGAAGAGCGACACGCCAAAGATCCAGTCGGCGCGCAGCCCGTAACGACGCAGGAAATGCAGCAGGAAGTAAGACCGGAACAGGCACTGGATGCGAAACGGCAGCCATAGGCAGAGGCGGTCGAAACAGGCAGTCGCGACCGCAAGGGAACATTGTGGCGCACCCGCACTACCCTGTTGCGCATGCGCGATCATCTGGGCGAAGGACGAACGGCGAAAGCGCCACGCGGTGCAGACCAGGGCACGGAGGAAGCGAGCAATATCCCGGACGCCGGGCGAGCGATGGTCTACCGGCGCTTCGCGCCAGAACGGCGTGATCGGTCGCGCCGAAGAATGTATCCCATGCTGCCGGGCATCGGCCACAAGGCCTTGGTCCACCAATTGGCTGCGTACCGTTTCCAGGGATGTGGGACCGCTATCGCGCCATGCGGCGTCGCAAGGATCGTACACGCAAAAATAGGCGTCACGATCGATATCGAGAAAGACGATGCCGTCCGACGATCGGACGGCGTGCACACCATCGGCGAGCGCCAGGGAGTCGAGAAGATCGTCGGATCGGGGCGCCATGGCGGTTCCTCGCTATGCGGCACCGGCCTCAAGACCGGTGCCGCAGCCTTGGTCAGTCGTAATAGCCGACCATCAGCGATTCCTGACGGGCGCCGATCGGCGTACCCTTGGTCTGACGCCGTGCAGAGCCCAGCACGATCAGTTTGGGCGCGGATTGTGGTTCTTTCGTCATGATAACAACCTTTCCTTGCTTGTGTTTCCACTGCGACTCGGCAGTGGCATTGACAATCTCGCGCCATCAGAAAGACCCATCCAAGCTATATCTGAAAAATATTTCCTAACTTCACGATCAACGTCCAAGTAACAGCGCAATTTCGGCTGAAATGCTGATCCGCTGCTTATAGATTTCATGGATTTTGCCCCTGGCAATATCGAGGTCTTGATCGATCAGAGTTTGACGAAGATCGGCCGCAAGAGATTCAGTGCCGCCCAGCAAGGCAATTTCGGCACGCCGGATCAGTTTGAGACGCCCATCAAGATAGCGATGCACGTCGGACAAGATCGTGTTGCCGGACGCTTCCACGATCGCACGGAGCGTCTCCCATATATCCGCCTGCCGTACGGCAAGGGGCATCCCTGGAGCCTCAACCAATGCTCGTTCGATGCAGGCGCAGTGGAGGCGGTACAGGTCCGCAATATCTCGCGCATCGAACCGCGCCAGATAATAGCCCTCGGACCGACGTTCCGTCACGATGTCGCATCCGACGAGGCGCGACAGGACCTCACGAAGCGGGGTCACGCTGACGTGCAGCCGGGACGCCAGATCCTTGAGCCCGATGCGATCGCCGGGGCGGTAACGACCGTCTGCCAACATGGCTGACACCAGCGCATAAAGATCATCGAATTTCGCGCGCCCCACTCGATCCGGCATCGCCACATCTCCCTTCGCGACGATCCTCGGTGATGGCACGGCGCCATGTCGATGCAGGGGCGCCAAATCGGCACGGCGTCGCCGCATCTCGCTGGTTTTCGGCGGCGCGAACGCGACCGCGCGGCAGAGAGACCACGCCGTATCGGCGCCTCCCCCACGCTCTAGCCGAACAACGGTCGAGCGATCACCGGCGACTTTATGGCTGCGCGCATAACAGTTTGATGACAGATCGCGTGTGATTGTAATAAACGCACGCGGCTCGCGATGCGTTTCGAAGGCGATACGCGGGTGCATGACCGGTTTGGCGCACGGGGGCGCTGGTATGAAACACTCTCCGATCGAGGTCGACGGTGGCGCGGGGATACTGACGCAATCGCTGCGTGCGATCCGCAAGAAGCGGGGCATGACAGCGAGTGACATTGCAATCGCGCTGGGGATGCCGTTGCGCACCTACCAGGAGTTCGAATCTGGCCGCGGGCCGCTCACCCACCAACGGCTCTTCGCTTTCGCTGAGGCAACGGACGCGGACCCCTTCGCGCTGCTGCTTGGCGCCATATTCGGCCAACCCGACCTGGCGATTGACTGTGCGGACACGAAATTCTGCATGATCATGATGATGTATTTCGAGCAATTCGCTGACGAGCGGCGCGGCGATATCGCCTATCTCGATCCGCCCAATCTGGCGGGCGGGTTCGACAGGCTGTTCAAGGAGTTCGGGGCCAAGCTCGACGATCGCGAGCGCTTCCTGCAGAACTGGCTTGCAGGCAGAACCGGTTCCATCGGTTTGAGTGCGCTGCGTCAGCGTATGGTCAACCGCAGTGATCGCAAAGCCGAAGCATCGCGCAAGGATGAATCTTGAGCGGCTGCGTGGAGCAGCGGCTATTTCAGCGGCGGACTAGATCGATATAGCCGCCGCCTGCGAGTTTGCGTGCGCCACAGACCAAGCGGTGGGTACGGGTGCGCAGATAGTCCGAACCGCCCGTCCAGTCTCGGCTCACCAGCCGCTCGCCGAACAGGATTTGCGCGATGGCGCGATGAGGGCAACCGTGGGCCAGTGCATCGAGCACGGCAATGATATCCATCCAGCGTCGGGCCTTGGCGCCGACCGGGTACAGGGCCTCCGGTATACGCCGGTGTCGCAGAAACCCCGCGAGACGGCGCAACGCCAGCAGCCGGAGCTCCAGTCGATCGGTGTCGCCGAGCTGGTACGCAAGCCTGACGGGGCCGTCGAGCAGCGTTCCTTTAGCGATACTGATACGGATCGACCGCGGGCCTCTACCTAACAGCAGCTGTTCGCCTGAAGACGGTATCGAGAGATGCGTGGCGGGGAGTGGCAACGCCATAAGGTCAAAACCCTCAGGGTCGCCGCGCATTGTAGGTACCGCATGCACTATGACTGCCAATGGATCGAGGTCCGGGCGCCAGAAGATCCGGGCATCGCTGACGGGGCGGTCGGGGTCCTCTGCGAAACTGCAATCCCCATATCGGGTCGGGCGGGACCCCGGTCAGAAGTTCGATCGGGTGCTGACCTTTTTCGACATGTTTTGCGCCGACGTTATCGCCACTTGGCCAATAGTCGGCGCGACGACGCAAGACTTCCCAAGCAAAGGCAGAGGGATCGCAGAGGCTGTCGAGCGAGGGCTTGCCGCGCGAGACCAGCGGCGGGAACGGAAGATGCACGGCCATGAAGACGCTCCTGCTACACGAGCAGAAGTCAGACAGCCTTTGCGGCGGCTGTCATATATTCAGCATATTTTCGACAGCAAATGGGAAAGCACTTTGTGATTCCGCGCCCACCCTGCCTTCTACGCGCAGAGACATCGAGCAATACCCGCAGAATTTCCGCGTCTTACACGCAATCAACATGATAAAATTAACTAATATGGGGATGACGCGTGTTGATTGGGCGCGTCCATGCAGATCTGTAAGCTAACGGCGACGTCATCCGTCGCTTCGCTCCCAACCGGATTGTGCCGTATCAAGGTTCCTTGATCGAGCTTGCTCTGTAATGGCAAAACGCACCAGTGGACGTCGTCGAGCGGCACTTTTCGTAACCGTGCCTACGACGGTGATGTAGCATGGCGATCCCGCAGCGATATGGATCGAGACCGTGTTGGCAACGTCCCGCTCGAGGTTGCGATGCCAATCAAGAATTTGCGCCTGGGATTCCCTCACGCAAGGTGT
>NZ_JANBVH010000064.1 GCF_024273235.1 Sphingomonas faeni
ACAAAGCTCATACCAACTACCAATCCCGGTTGACGAAGTGGCTCACGCCTACCCCCGCTTCCCCAGATACGGAATCTGAGGCGCCGTCTCCGCCGGCAGCACCCCCGTCGCCCGAGGATCCGGAAACGTCTCGATCGTCCGCTTCACCGCCACGAACCCCTGCGCCCGATAAAACCCCAGCGCGCTCGGATGATCGAGCGTGCAGGTATGCAGCCACACCCGCTCCACCCCCTTCGCCCAAGCCCGCGCGCAAGCCTCGGCCATCAGCCACCGGCCATGACCTTGCCCGGCAAGCTCCGGGATCAACCCGAAATACGAGATCTCGCACGCGCCGCCCGCGCGGAAATCGAGTTCGAGCATCCCGACCTCGATCCCCGCCGGATCGAGCACCGCATACACGGCGATCCCCGGATCATGGACGATCGCCGCCAGCGCATCGTCCGCCATCACCAGCCGCGAGTACCAGAGCCAGGGGCTCCCCACCCGCCGGAACAGCGCCCGATATTTCTCCAGCGCCGGCCGCTCCCACCGCACCAGCCGCAACCGCGACCCCGGGCTCGGCCGCAGCGGCGGCCGCTTGCGCATCTCCAGCGTCGTGACGATCGTCGCGAGGACGTCGTCGGCAACCGGGATCAGCGCCATATCAAGACCAGGTCGCGCGCGGCGGCAGGCTCATCAGGATCGCATCGATGTTGCCGCCGGTCTTGAGCCCGAACAGCGTGCCCCGATCATAGACGAGGTTGAACTCGGCATAGCGCCCGCGCCATTCGAGCATCTGCGCCTCGTCGGCGGCGGAGAACGGCGTATCCATCCGCCGCCGCACGATCCTTGGATACGCATCGAGGAAAGCCTCGCCGACATCGCGCGTGAACGCGAAGTTGGTCTCGAAGTCGCCGTCGAGATGATCGAAGAAGATCCCGCCCACGCCCCGGCTCACCTTCCGGTGCGGAATATAGAAATAGGTCTCCGCCCACTCCTTGAACCGCTCGTAATAGGCCGGGTCATGCGCATCGCACGCCGCCTTCATCGTCGCGTGGAAGTCGGCGGTATCCTCCTCGATCGGCAGCGGCGGGTTGAGATCGCCGCCGCCGCCGAACCAGCGCTTGGTGGTGTTGAGGAAGCGGCAGTTCATGTGCACCGCGGGCACGTGCGGGTTGGTCATGTGCGCGACCAGGCTGATCCCGGTCGCGAAGAACCGCGGATCATCGCCCGCACCGTGGATCGACTTGGCGAAATCGCCCTCGAAAGTGCCGCCGACCGTCGAGACGTTGACGCCGACCTTCTCGAACACCTTGCCCTTCATGACCCCACGGACCCCGCCACCGCCAGGTTCGCCCGACGGATCGATCCGGTCCCACGGGGTGTATTCGAACGCCGCCTCGGACCCCGCCTCCCGCTCGATCGCCTCGAATTCGGCACAAATGCGATCGCGCAGGGATTCGAACCAGGTTCGAGCGGCGGCTTGCTGGGGGTCGAGTTCGATCATGGGGGCGTCTTACCGCCAGCAAGCGACGCATGAAAGACACGCGATACTTCTCGCTCCCCTCCCTGGAAGGGAGGGGCTGGGGGTGGGTCGGGTTCCGCATATCCGGACGTCGGGTGGCCTAAGCCGGCCGACCCACCCCCGACCCCTCCCTTCCAGGGGGGGGAGCAGAAGGGCGCGCGAGAAACCGCTCCGCACCCGAGCTAAGCCGGCCAGCCGCCCGTCTGCCGCAAGGCCTCCGCCGCCACGATCCCCGTCGCCACCGAGATATTCATCGACCGCAACCCCGGCCGCATCGGGATCAGCACCCGCACGTCCGCCCGCGCATGCACCTCGTCGGGCACGCCCGCCCCCTCGCTCCCCATCAACAACACGTCGTCCTCGCGAAACTCGGCCACATCCAGCCGCACCGCGCCCTTCGTCGTCAGCAGCACGATCCGCCCCGTCACCTGTCCCAGGAACGCGTCCCAATCGACATGCCGGACCACGTCGACCACGCCGACATAGTCCATGCCAGAGCGCGCGACGGCCTTGTCGCTCCAGGTGAATCCCATCGGTTCGATCAGGTCGACGCCGATTCCCATGCACGCGGCGGTGCGCAGGATGGCGCCGACATTTCCGGCGATATCGGGCTGATAGAGGGCAATACGCATGCGCGATCTCCTAGCGCAGCAGGGCTTCGGGGGTAACCCAAAGCAAAATGCAGTTGGCAAACCGTCGTCCCGCCGTCTATCAGATCGCAGCCTCCGTGGGGACGGTCGGGCGGAATGGGCATGTGGTTTCGCGAAACCGAAAGCCCAGTCGGCCACGAAAAAAATAACGTGCAAGGGCGAGATGAATGGCGACAGTCGACGACATGGTTCCTCCCGGCGAATCGCCAGAGCCGTTTCACGAAGAGGCCCATGACCCTCGCCGCCGTGATTTCATCAATATCGCCGCCGTCTCGTTCGCCGGGGTCGGCGCGGTGGCGATCGTGCTGCCGCTGATCAACCAGATGAACCCGAGCGCAGACGTGCTCGCACAGTCGACCACCGAGATCGACCTGTCGAAGATCCTCCCCGGCCAGGCGATCAAGACCAGCTTCCGTAAGCAGCCGCTGTTCGTGCGCAACCTGACGCCGAAGGAAATCAGCGAGGCCGACGCGGTCGATATTGCGACGCTGCGCGATCCGCAGACGCTCGAGGAGCGGACCAAGGCGGGCAAGAAGAACTGGCTGATCACGCTGGGCGTCTGCACGCATCTCGGCTGCGTCCCGCTCGGCGCGGGCGAGGGTGAGAACAAGGGCCCGTTCGGCGGCTATTTCTGCCCGTGCCACGGTTCGGCCTACGACACCGCCGCGCGCATCCGCAAAGGCCCCGCACCGACCAACCTCCATGTGCCGGATTACGCCTTCAACTCCGACACCGTCGTCACGGTAGGCTGAGGAAAACGACATGAGCTTTCCCTGGGCCAAGCAATACGAACCGAAGCTGCCGCTGACGCGGTGGCTGGATGAGCGGCTTCCCGTTCCCCGGCTCGTCTACAATTCACTCGGCGGCGGCTATCCCGTCCCGCGCAACCTCAATTACTTCTGGAACTTCGGCGTGCTCGCCGGCGCCGCGCTGGCGATCCAGATCATCACCGGCATCGTGCTGGCGATGCACTACGCCGCCAACGGCACGGTCGCCTTCGACTCGGTCGAGAGCATCATGCGCGACGTCAACGCCGGCTGGTTCCTGCGCTACGCCCACGCGAACGGCGCCTCGATGTTCTTCATCGTCGTCTACACGCACATCTTCCGCGGGCTGTATTACGGCTCGTACAAGGCACCGCGCGAGATGGTGTGGCTGCTCGGCGTGGTCATCTTCCTGCTGATGATGGCCACCGCGTTCATGGGCTATGTCCTTCCGTGGGGGCAGATGAGCTTCTGGGGCGCGCAGGTCATCACCGGGTTCTTCTCGGCGATCCCGCTGGTCGGCGATACCATCCGCATCTGGCTGCTGGGCGGATTCGCACCCGACAACGCCGCGCTGAACCGTTTCTTCTCGCTGCATTACCTGCTGCCGTTCGTGATCGCGGGCGTCATCATCCTGCACATCTGGGCGCTGCACATCCCGGGCTCGAACAACCCGACCGGCGTCGACGTGAAGGGCGAGCAGGACACCGTCCCGTTCCACCCCTATTACACCGCCAAGGACGGCTTCGGGCTCGGCATCTTCCTGCTGATCTTCGCCAGCCTGTTGTTCTTCTTCCCGAATTATCTCGGCCACCCGGACAATTACATCCCGGCGAACCCGCTCTCGACGCCCGCGCACATCGTCCCCGAATGGTATTTCTGGCCGTTCTACGCGATCCTGCGCGCCTTCACCGCGGACTTCATCCTGCCGGCAAAGCTCTGGGGCGTGCTGGCGATGTTCGGCTCGATCCTGCTGCTGTTCTTCCTGCCCTGGCTGGACAGCTCGCCGGTCCGTTCGATGAACTACCGGCCAAAGGCACGGATCGCGTTCTGGGTGCTGGTCGCCGACATCGCGATCCTCGGCTATTGCGGCGGTGCACCGGCGACGGCGACCTACGTTATCCTGAGCCAGATCTGCGCAGCCTATTACTTCGCGCATTTCCTGATCATCCTGCCGATCATCTCGCGCTCCGAGCGTCCGCGGCCGCTGCCCAACTCGATCACCGAGGCCGTTCTGGCCAACCACGGTGGCACCAGCCCGGCCAAGACCGCGCTTGCGACGTCCACGACGTCGCCTGCACCGCACGCCGCGCACTGATACGAACTCGAGGACACACACATGGTTCGTCTCATCGCATCCATCGTCGGCGCGGCCTTCGTGCTGGTGCTCGGCATCGCGCTCTTCGGCAGCGTCGCGGGGGTCATCACCGATCCCGTCGCGCCGACCGCCGAGAGCGTCGCGCACAAGCACCCCAAGGAACTCGAGCTCGCCTCCAACGGGGTGTTCGGCAAGTTCGACCGTCGCCAGCTCCAGCGCGGGTTCCAGGTCTACAAGGAAGTCTGCGCCGCCTGCCACTCGCTGCGGCTCGTGTCGTTCCGCGATCTGCAGAAGATCGGCTATTCGGAGCCCGAGGTTAAGGCGATCGCCAGCCAGTGGGTGATCGAGCAGCCCTCGATCAATCCTGAAACCGGCGAAGCGGCAACGCGTAAGAACATCCCGTCGGATCGCTTCCCGTCGCCGTTCGCGAACGAGGTCGCCGCCCGCGCCGCGAACAACAACGCGCTGCCGCCCGATCTCTCGCTGATCACCAAGGCGCGCGAGGAGGGCACCGCGTACGTCCACTCGCTGTTGACCGGCTACACGACGCAGCCCGCCGCGCTGCTGAAGGAATTCCCGGACATCAAGACGCCCGAGGGTCTCCACTACAATCCGTATTTCGCGAACCTCAACATCGCGATGCCGCCACCGCTGACCTCGGACGGTCAGGTGACCTATGCGGACGGCACCAAGCCGACGATCGACCAGATGTCGACCGACGTTTCGGCGTTCCTGACCTGGACCGCCGAGCCCAACCTCGAGGCACGCCATGCCGCCGGGTTCGCGTCGATCATCTTCATCCTGATCTTCTGCGGCCTTGCCTGGGGCGCGTACCAGAACGTCTGGCGCGACGTTAAGCATTGATGGCGGGCGGGCTCCCGCGGTAAGGGCGCACGGATACAGGGAGCGGCGGACGGGCAGGGTGCCTTGTCCGCCGCTTTCGTTTCGGCCGTAGCGCAGCGTCGCGCCCCGGCGCATCCGCCGCCCTCGTGCGGAGAGAAGGAAGCCTCCATGCTGGATACCGAAGAGCGCAATGCCGACCTCAAGGCGCTGATCCGCACCATCCCGGACTTCCCCAAGCCCGGCATCCAGTTCCGCGACATCACGACGCTGCTGCTCGACCCGCACGGCTGGGCGACCGCGATCGAGCGCATGGTCGCGGCGGTCTCGGGGCCGGTCGACCTGATCGCCGGCATCGAGGCCCGCGGCTTCCTGTTCGCCGCCGCGCTCGCCGCACCGCTCAAGGCCGGCGTCTTGCTGATCCGCAAGGACGGCAAGCTCCCCGGCGTGACCATCGCCGAGGACTATGCGCTCGAATACGGCACCGACCGCATCGCGATCCACGCCGACGCCTTCGCCGCCGGCGCGCGCGTCCTGCTGGTCGACGACCTGATCGCCACCGGCGGCACAGCCCGCGCCGCCGTCCGCCTGCTCCACAAGGCCGGCGCGGTCGTCACGCAAGCCCAGTTCCTGGTCGACCTGCCCGAGCTCGGCGGCGCCGACGCGCTCCGCTCGGACGGCATCGAGGCCTCCGCCCTGATCCACTTCCCCGGCCACTGATCGCCCGCCGCGAGCGGGTCGCGCGCCCATCCTTGCCGCATGCGTCCGCTCGTAAGGCAGTCGTACGCCGCCTACTAAAGCACCCCCCCGGCGGAGGCCGGGGTCCAATTGGGCAACGTCGCCAACGGAGGACATCGCGTCGTCACCTCCGCCATTCCAATTGGGCCCCGGCCTCCGCCGGGGAAGCAACCCTCCCAAACCGTTCCCCCGCGGACGCGGGGGCCCAGCTAAATACCGCGGCGCGCCGTCACCCTGGACCCCCGCATACGCGAGGGCACAGTAGGGCGAGGTGTCCCGGTCCTTCCAAGCTCCTGCCGAACCCAAAACCCCGTCAGACCCCATTCCCACCCCCGGTACGAAATCCCGTCAGACCCCGTTCATGGAACTTGCGACATACTGTCTCCGTTGTGCGACGAATGGCGGCGCGTTGTGTCCGCCCTCCGCGTACGGGAGAATTTCCATGTTTATGAAACGCTTCGGCATTATCGGCCTAGCCCTGGGCCTCGGATTGGGCGTCGCCGGCTGCACAGACGGTTACGGTTATGGCGGCGCTGGCCTCGGCTATGCCAGCGACCCCTATTACGGAGGCGGGTATGGCGGCGGCTATTACGGTGCAGGCTATGACGGGTTCGCAGGCTATGGCGGCCTGAATTCCTATTACGGCTGGAACGGTGACTATTATTATCCCGGTTCGGGCGTCTACGTCTACGATCGCAACCGTCGCCCCTATCGCTGGAATGGCAACCAGCAGCGCTATTGGCAGGGGCGTCGCGGCAACTATCGCGGTAACGGCAACTGGGGCAATTTCGCCCGCGGCAACAACCCCGCGGCGCGCGAATATCGCCAGGATCGTCGCGAAGCCAATCGCGATTTCCGCCAGGATCGCCGCCAGGATCGCGGCCAACTCCGCAACGGCCAGATCACGCCGGGCCAGTTCCGCGGCGAACGTCGCGAAGCACGCCAGGAATATCGCGGCGAGGCCCGTCAGGATCGGCGTGAATACCGCCAGAATCGCGGAACCCAGGGTCGCAGCTTCGGCGGTGGCAACCGTGGATTCCGTGGCGGCAATCCCGGCGGCGTTCGCACGCCTCGTTAACTAGCGTAGATTGGTTCACGCGAAGGCGCGAGGGCGCGAAGAGAAGGAGTTAGGTTTCACGCGGAGACGCGGAGGCGCGGAGAGTTGTAGTGGGCGAGAGGAGGGTGACCTCCTCTCAATAGAAGAACCTCACCAAGCAACTCTGTCATACTAAAACTCTCCGCGCCTTCGCGCCTTCGCGTGAACAATACTGCATCAGTTCGACAGCCGGCGTTCGTTTGCGCGATACCTCGCAAATCAGCCGGCCGGCGCTTCCGTCGGGCGCGTCGCGACCAGTCCGTTGGACACGAACGTCATCACCATCACGTCGTCCTGATTGAACACCCGCATCCGACTCTTGAAGATCCCCATCTCGGGCCGACTCGCCGACACGCGCTTTTCCAGAACCTCGCTCTCGCAGCGCAGAGTATCCCCCGGATACACCGGCTTCACCCACTTCAACTCGTCGATCCCCGGCGACCCAAGCCCCGCCTGCCTGTTCTCCTTCAGATGCGCGACCAGCATCGCCATCGTCATCGCGCACGTATGCCAACCGCTCGCCGACAACCGCCCGAAATGCGTCTGCGCCGCCGCCTCGTCGGACAAATGAAACGGCTGCGGATCGTATTTTGCGGCGAACTCGGTCACCTCCTCGCGGGTGACGGCATAGGAACCGAACGACGCGGTCCGACCAACCTCGATATCCTCGAAATACTGCACGCGAACCTCTCCTCTTATCGTTGCATCACCTTCTGGAAGGGCGCCGCAGTGCCGTCCAGCCCCGCCTCGGCCGGCAACCCGATCAGGTCGCGCAGCAAGGGCTCGATCGCGACATTGTCGAAGCTCGGAATGGTCTTGCCGCGAGCGAACGCGGGCCCGTTGGCGATGAACAGCGCGCGCATCTCCGGCGCCATGTTGTCGTATCCGTGCATCCCGCCGACCGAAGCCCGGGTCGGCGCACTCGCATCCACCCGCCAGCCGACATCGGCGAGACACAGATAGCTCGGCACCCGCGGATTGCGCCCATAATGGAATCGCGCCGGAATCTCGCTTTTCCGCCAGCATTGCAGGTGATCGTGCGGCTTCAGCAACTGCGCCTCCAGCGCTGCCTCATGCCCCGGCACCGCGAACAGGGTTGCGTACGGCCCCATCTCGACGGTGCGATAATCCGCCTTGTCCGCGATCGTATCGAGCGCCACGACGCGCGTGCTGCTCGTCGCCGCCATGCCGTGGTCCGCGACGATCACCAGGTTCGCCGGCTGCCCCAGCGCGGCGAGCCCGTCGACCAGCGCGCCGATGCTGGCATCCACATCCGCCACCGCCTGAGTCACGCCCGCACTGTCCGGCCCGCCCGCATGCCCCGCGCTGTCGACCGTATCGAAATACAGCGTCACCAGCTTCGGCCGGATCGCCGCCGGCCGCCGCATCCAGTCGAGCACCGCGTTGACGCGCTGCGTGCCCGACACCTGCTGGTTGAACTGCTGCCAGTCCTCCGGCCGCGTGCCGCCCTCGATCGCACCATGGCTGTTCGGCTTGGCGGTCCCCCCGACCGCGACGTTCGCGCCCGGCCAGAACATCGTCGCAGTGCGGATCCCCGCCTTCTCCGCATCGACCCAGATCGGCGTGCTCTCGTTCCACCAGAACGGATCGTCGGTCGTCATCGTGAACGTCTCGCCCGGTCGCGCCGGATCCTCCATCCTGTTCCCTACGATCCCGCTGCGATCCGGCCGCAGACCCGTCACCAGCGTCCAGTGGTTGGGAAACGTGACGCTGGGAAACGACGGCCGCATGCTCGCAAACACGCCGCCGGCGCGCAGCCGGTTGAGGTTCGGCGTCACCCCGCGGTCGAGATAATCCGGCCGAAACCCGTCGATCGACACGAGAATCGGAACCGGCGCGCGCGTTTCGCCCGGCATCGCAGCCGCCGCGGTCGATGCGGGGGCAGGCGCGGTGATCGGCGCAAGGGCAGGGGGCGTGTACGGATACGCACACCCGGCGAGTGCCAGCCCCAGAAATGCGAGCACAGTCGTCTTCATCATAACCGTTCGTCCCGAGCAGGTGCCGACTTCCCGCGATCCCTACCCGGCACGACCGAGGAGGGAAACCCGTTCGCGGCGTGGATCTGGCCGCCCAATGGAAAGCACCACCCCACCGAGCAGCACCACCCCGGCGAAGGCCGGGGCCCAGTTGGGGGACATCGCCGATACGCGTTGCCCGTCGTTATTCCGACCTACCCAACTGGACCCCGGCCTCCGCCGGGGAGGGATAATTATTGGCTAAAAACCTACAACCCCACCGCCAGCTTGCTGAACAAGGTCCAACTCACCGGCGTCTTCCCATAAGCCGCCTCCAGCGCCGCCGGCTTCGCATACGCCGCGACAGTCCCCCCCAGCGCCAACCCAAGTGGCCCGACGATCGGCACCCGGTACGCATACCCGACCTCCGCCTTCGTCACCCGGAACTTCCGATCATGCAGCGGATCGTCGTGATCGGGAAAAAGCTCGTCGTTCGCCACGTTCTCGAGCCTGCCGAACACCGCATGCCGCGGCGTCAGCTCGTAATTGACCTCCGCCAGGAACGCGCTCAATTTCTCCCCCGGCACGCGGTCCTTCAGGCTGTACGCAAACGTCGTCGCCAGCCCGCCCCGCGCATATTGCACGCTCGCGGTCGATCGGTTCTCGTCCTCGCCCGGATGCTGCGCCTCGGGCTCCTTCAGCCGCCCATGGCTCACCTGCACCGCCCAGAACGGCGACGGCGTCCACGTCCCCCGCACGCTCCACGAATCGAGCCGTGGCGCCTCGATCCCCCAGCGATGCTCGTCCGGCTCGCGCCCCTTGAACGCCGACGCCTCCAGCTGAAACTTCGGCGTCGCATAGCCCGCCGTCACCACCCCGTAGGTGATATGCGTCGAATCGAACCAGTGATGCGTGATCGGCGACATCGGCTGATACCGCGCCGACCCGCGGTGCATGAACGCGCTCGGCCCCAGCGCCGGCTCGCCGACCGGCCCGCCGTACAGGAACAGCGTGTTGCCGTTCCCCAGCCGGTAATCGACCTTCGCGGCGAGCTCCATGAACAGGTCGTGCGGATGCTGCCGATCGACCAGCGGGCGGTCGTTCGCCAGCTCGCCGGTCGCGAACAGATTGGTGTAGCCGCGCGCACCCATCAGCGGCTCGAGGCTGTTCATCGCCCGCAGCTGGATATGCCAGCGGTCGCCAAGATCGCGATCCGCCATCAGCATCGCCATCGACTGCACGAACGCCTCGCTCTTGCCGCGCGGGCCCCCCTGGTCGGTCGCGACGCCCCACGCATAGCCATGCGCCATCAGCATCCACTCGCCCGCCTGCGTCATATACCCACGCATCGGCCCCTCGGCGGCCGGCAGTCGCGACGTCCCGCTACCCTGGCTGTAGAAGCCGGCGGACGTCCCCATCGCCATCCCGGCCATCGCCGACCCCGCCGGCATCTTCGCCACCGCCGCATCGGACGCCGCGCGATAGGCGGGGTCCACGATCATCGCGTGCCCCATCGCCCCATGATCCATCGCGCCATGATCCATGGCACTATGATTGATCGCCATCCCAGGCATCGCCGAGTGATCCATCTGCGCATGATCCATCCCCGGTATGGCGTCCGGCATCGCCGAAGGCGCGACCGGAGTCGGCGGCGCGACCGGAGCAGGGTGGCCCATCGCCGAATGGTCCATCGTCGAATGATCGACCGCACCCCCAGACTGCGACGTCCGAGCGGCCGGGGCAGCCTTAGCCGGCCGCGACTTGACCGTCTTCACCGTCTTCTTGGCAGCCGCATCCGGCATCGTCATACCCGGCGCCATGCCCGGCATGGACGTGGAATGTTGCGCCACCGCGCCGACGGGCAGCAACGCCCCCACGACACCGCCCGCAAGCAGCATCGCCCTCACGGCACCAGCCGCGAGCAACCTATATCGAGTCATTGGTATATCCTTGGAAAAGCCTGAAAATCGGGGTGCATCGGCACCCGACGATCAGGCCTCTCGCGGAGGCCGCAAAGCCGGCGCGACGCCAGCCCCAAGATCCAGCACCGCCACGCGCTCGGTCACCATGACCGGCTCCCGCAACGCCACGCCGGGCACCCGAGCACCATTCCAGTTCGAAGGCGGCACGCACCCGATACAGCCATGCAGCGGCGTCGCCTTCCGATCGGGCGCCTCGTGATCCGGCCGATGATTCGACCCGTGA
>NZ_JANBVH010000065.1 GCF_024273235.1 Sphingomonas faeni
GATCGGCGGTGACGGAAAACCTCCAAAATCGGGTTCCCGCCTACGTGGGCAAAGCGATAGGGTTTGTCGCACACGCTAAACCTCAATCAACGGCCGCGCCCGTAGCTTCGGCGGTGCCATCGGGAATCATGTGTTTGACGACAGGCAGAAGTCGACCAGCTAAAGCCGTTTCCCCACCAGCGCCTAAACGGCCGTTTCTGCCGGAACCCGCCATTCGCGTCTCATTGAACGGAACGGCAGCACTGCGCATAAAGTTTGTCGTTCAGCGGTCACCGCGCTGTTCTGGAAACCCGCCGTCATGTCGTCCGTGCACGTCAGGCACTCCCCTTGCGTCGCGCTCGTCGCGACGTAGGTTCCAGTGGCCCGTGCGCCGCTTGATCTGCGTTTCGAAGCCTCGGTCGTTCGGTTCGTATACAGCCTGGCGCCCGATTTCGTCGGGCCAGTAGTTCTGCGCCGAAAAGGCGTCGGGCCAGTCGTGCGAATATTCATACCCTTGCTTGAAATTCATCGACGCGTGCAGGGTGGTCGGGGCGTTCAGGATGTGCATCGGCGGCCGGACATTGGGCGTCGCCGCGGCGAGGTCCATGGCTCGTCCCCAGGCAAGATAGACTGCGTTGGATTTTGGCGCCGTGGCGACCGCGACGATCGCCTGCGCCAGCGCATAGCCCGCCTCTGGCATACCGACATGCTGGAACGACTGGAGCGCCGCGATCACGATGCCGAGCACCGTGGGATCGGCCATCGCGACCTCCCCCGACGCCATGACCAGCAGTCGGCGGAGAAGAAAGCGCGGATCCTCGCCCGCCTGGACCATGCGGGCGCCATAATAGAGGCCGGCATCGGCATCGCTGCCGCGGATCGCTTTCTGGAAGGCGCTGGCCAGCTCGAAATGGCCGTCGCCCTGGCGGTCGTAATTGGCGATGCGGCGCGACAGGATGCGCGTGAGGTCCTCAACGCCGAGCGGCGCGCCCGGCGGCGCATCGAGCAGTTCTTCGACCATGTTGAGGAAATAGCGCCCGTCACCGCCGGCCAGTTCGAACAGCGCGGCGCGGGCTTCGTCGGTGAGGGCGAGCGTCATGCCGCATTCGGCTTCCGCGCGCGCCAGCAGCCGCGCGAGGCCAGTCGCGTCGAACGGCTCGAGCGTCAGGACACGCGCGCGCGACGTGATGCCTTTGGCCAGCGTGAAAGACGGCGCCTCAGTCGTCGCGAGGATCGCGGTGACCGTGCCGTCCTCCATTACCGGCAGCAACGTCTCGGTGATGTTTTTCGGCGCGCGGTGGCATTCGTCGAGGAAGAGCAACGTGCGCTTGCCCATCCGCGCATACTGCCGCGCCTCGGCATAGGCGGCTTTCAATTCGGCGATCGTGACGTTGGTGGCGGAGAAAGCGACGAAGCGCATGCCCACCAGATCGGCGAGCAGCCGCGCGAGCGTGGTCTTGCCGATCCCCGGTGGCCCCCAGAAGATGATCGAGCTCAGCCGCCGCGCGGTGATCATGCGGGTCAGCGGCGCGTCGGGGCCGGTGAGATGGTCCTGGCCGACCACATCCTCGATCCGCGTCGGGCGTAGCCGTTCCGCAAGAGGGCGCGTCTCCATCGCGTCGGGCGCGGCGGCCTCGTTCGCAAACAGGTCCATGTCGTCTCCTCGGGAACGCGCGCTGTGCCGCGCGTCAGTCCGGATCGCGTTCGGTCCGGCCAAGCGGGTCGTAGCGGTTCAGGCCGAGCTTATCCATCCGGCGGTACAGCGTGCTGCGCGAGATGCCGAGCAGCACTGCCGCCGACGACAGATTGCCGCCGCTGTGCCGCATCGCGCGTTCCAGCGTGGCGCGATCGTCGGACGGCTCGGGCGGGGACAGCACGGTGAACGTTCGCGCGATATCGGCGTCGGCCGCGCTCGCCTCGGCGATATCCGCGGGCAGACAGTCGAGCCCGGCGACGCCGTCCTTGGCGAACAGGATCGACCGTTCGACCACGTTGCGCAGCTCGCGGACATTGCCCGGCCAGCGATGCGCGCGCAGCGCCGCCATCGTCTCGGGCGTGAAGCGCACCGGCGCGCGATGGTGGCGATCGGCGATGCGCGGATTGAAATAGTTGATCAGCTGGTCGAGATCGCCCGCCCGGTCTTGCAACGGGGGAACGGCGATCTCGACGATGCTGAGCCGGTGGTAGAGATCGAGCCGGAAGCGGCCGGCGGCGACCTCGTCGCGCAGATTGCGGTTGGTCATCGCGACGATGCGGACATCGACCTTGCGCGGACTGCTCTCGCCCATCCGCGTCACGACGCCTTCCTCCAGCGCGCGCAGCAGATAGGGTTGCAAGTCGAGCGCGAGCTCGCCGATCTCGTCGAGGCACAAGGTGCCGCCCTCGGCGAGTTCGAACCGCCCCACGCGCCCGCCCGCATCGGCGCCGGTGAACGCGCCGCGGACATAGCCGAACAGCTCGCTGGCAAGCGTCTCACGCGCCGCCGCGCCGCAGTTGAACGCGACGAACGGCCCCTTGCCGCGCGCGCTCTGTCCGTGGATCGCGCGCGCGAACAGCTCCTTGCCGGTGCCCGTTTCGCCATGAATCAGCACGGGCACGTCGAGCGGCGCGATCGAACGCGCGCGGTCGATCGACAGCATCAGTGGATCCGACGTACCGATGATGCCGTCGAACTGCGATCGGCGCGCATCGCTTTCGTCGGCGCTCGGCCGGATCGACGCCGCCGAACGCACGGGCGCGCGCGGCGGCAGCGCGATCAAATGCCCGGTCACTTCGCCATCGATGACCAGTGGCCGCATCCACTCCGCGAGCGCCAGCCGATCGATCCCGCCGCGTGCCGCGAACAGGTCGGTGCCGCGCTTCAGCTCGGGGATCGGCCCGTCTAAGCGCGCGCGCAGGTGCTGCCAGGCGGACGGGTTGGAGAACAGGATGCGGCCGCGCGCGTCGAGCGCGATCAGCGCGTCGCCCGAGCGGCGCTGGCTGTGTTCGAGCCCCATTTCAAGCATCCGCAGCCGCTGCTCCTGGACCTGCTGCAGCATCTGATGCTCGATACCGCTCGCCGCCATCACCGCCAGCGCAAGGATCTGCGCGCTGGATTCGCGGCTGCGCGCCGAAATGCCGACGATCCCGGCAACGCTCCCGTCGAGCGGATCGAGGATCGGCGCGCCGGAACAGCTCCAGCTCTTGATCCCTGCGCAATAATGCTCGCCGGCATGGACGATGACCGGCGCGCGCGAGGCGAGCGCGGTACCGATTCCGTTGGTGCCGGCACCCGCCTCCTTCCAGTTGCCGCCGCGCGCCAGCGCGATGTCGTTGGCGGCGTGGATGGTGGTCAGGTCGCCGACCGATTCCAGCACCACGCCGTCCGCATCGGCGAGCAGCATCACCGATCGCGTGCCGGCGAGCAGGTCCGCCGAATGCGCGAGCATGCCCGCCGCCGCCTTAAGCAGACCGATATTCTCGCGGCGCAGCAGGCCGATCGCGTCGCCCTGGATCCGCGGTGCCGCGTCGCTGCGATAGTCGACGTCCGAACGACGGCAGCGCTGCCAGGAATCGAGCACGGCGCGTCGTGCGGGCAGGGCGTCGGTCGCCTCGCCGGACAGGAAGCGTTCCCAGGCGGCATCGGCATGGCGTTCGGAATAGTCGAGCGCGCGTGACCCCGCGCCGGGGATGTCCGCGCTCAGGTCCGCCCGTGTCACTACGCCCAAACACCGTCTCCATTCACCGGGCTCATGGCCCGGGTCGCGCGCTGCGCGACACACCCGCCTTTCTAGAACGATCGGCGAGGCGCGCATAGCGGCATCTCCGGTGCGTCATTGTCGCACACCGAACGGAGATGACACAGATATGTGACACACTTCTGTACTACATCCGCGACGCCGGCCGCCCGATCCGCCGCCGCGACGCCGCCGCCATGGCCGCTCAACCCTTGTTAAGGCGGCATACTCGACCTTCGAAACATGGGAGATGCAGGTTTGGCACGGTCTTTGCTGATCATCCCGGCACAGCCCAAAAGGCGATCCGACCCGGAGAGGACCAGACACGTATGTCGCGTACCCATGACGAATCGAAACGACTGTCCTTGCTGCTCCTGTGCGGAGTCGCGACGTTCGCGGCGACCCCGATCGCGGCGCAGATGGCGATTCCCAAGGCTGCACCCGCATCCGGCGACAAGGTGTTCGGCCAGCAATGCGGCGCCTGCCATTCGGTGAAGCCCGGCGAACGCCGCATCGGCCCGTCGCTCGCCGCAGTCGTCGGCCGCAAGGCGGGGACCGCCGCCGGCTTCCCCTATTCGCCCGCGCTCAAGGCCAGCGGGATCACCTGGAACAAGGCCACGCTCGATAGCTGGCTGACCAAGAGCCAAGCCGCGGTGCCGGGCACGCGGATGAGCTACGCGCAGGCGGACCCCGCCAAGCGCAAGGCGATCATCGATTACCTCACCACGCTGAAATAGGGCGACCCCAATGGCGAAAATCATCCACTCCATGATCCGCGTGCTCGACGAGCAGCGGTCGGTGGACTTCTACAAGACCGCGCTCGGCCTCGATGTGGTCGATCGCTACCCGTTTGACGGGTTCACGCTCGTCTATCTGCGCAACGCGGAGAACGCTATGGAGCTCGAACTGACGGTCAATCACGACCGTACCGAGCCCTATGTGCTGGGCGACGGATACGGCCATCTCGCGGTGACGGTGCAGGACCTTGTCGCCGAGCACGCCCGCATGGACGCCGCCGGCATCGCACCGCTCGCGATCAAGGAATTCTTCCGCGAGGGCAGCCTGATGGCGCGCTTCTTCTTCATCCAGGATCCCGACGGCTACAAGACCGAGATCCTCCAGCATCACGGCCGCTTCGTCTGAGCCTGATCCAAAAACAAAAACCTTAGGAGAGGATCTATGCGCGTAATCGACAAGATCGACGTCGTCAGCCGGCGCGGCTTCCTGAGCCGGTCGGCCGGGACCGCAGCGCTGTTCGCGGCGATCCCCGTACTGCCGGCGCGCGCCTATGCGGCGGTGACGCTGAAGACCGGACCCGCCTCGGCCGTCGGCACGCTCGTGCGGATGGCGCGCGACCTGTTCCCGCACGACCGGCTGCCCGACACAGCCTATGAGGCCGCAGTCGGCACGATCGACGCGCAGTTCGCCGATGACGCGGTCAGGAAGACGACGATGGCGCAGGGCGTCAAGGACCTCGACGCCGCGGCGGTGAAGCTGAAGGGCAAGCCCTATCTCGCACTCGCCAAGGAAGAGGACCGCGTCACGGTGCTCAAATCGATCGAGACCACGCCCTTCTTCAAGGCGATGCGGTCGGGGATGGTCACCGGGCTCTACAACCAGAGCGAGCTGTGGGTGAAGTTCGGCTACGAAGGATCGTCCGCCGAACAGGGCGGCTACATCCACCGCGGCTTCAACGACCTGGACTGGCTTCCGGCCTGAACGGCCACGGAGAGGATAACGACATGGCTGGTACATTCGATCTGAACGACGACACCGTCGTCGTGGTCATCGGCTCGGGC
Source organism: Sphingomonas faeni (assembly GCF_024273235.1). Lineage (GTDB taxonomy): Bacteria > Pseudomonadota > Alphaproteobacteria > Sphingomonadales > Sphingomonadaceae > Sphingomonas > Sphingomonas faeni_A. Next base: position 5,495 of record NZ_JANBVH010000065.1, read on the forward strand.
GCGGGCGGCGGGACGCTCGCCAACGAGCTCGCGCAGAAAGGCATCAACGTCGTCTGCCTCGAGGCCGGCGCGCGCTACGAGATCAACGATTTCATCAACGACGAATGGGAGAGCTTCGCCCAGCTCGCCTGGACCGACAAGCGCACCACCTCGGGCAGCTGGCGCGTCGCGACCGACTTTCCCGAACTGCCCGCCTGGATCGTCAAGGCGGTCGGCGGCACGTCGACGCACTGGGCCGGCGCCTCGCTGCGCTTCCAGGATCACGAGTGGAAAGCGCGCACCACCTATGGCGACGTGAAGGACGCGGCGTTGCTCGACTGGCCGATCGACGGCGCCGAGATGGCGCCCTGGTACGCCAAGGCCGAGTACAAGATGGGCACGACGGGCACCAACGGCATCCCGCGGTTGCCGGGCAACAACAACTACAAGGTCTTCCATGCCGGCGCGACCAAGCTCGGCTACAAGGAGGTCCATACCGGCAACATGTCGATCAACAGCCGCGACCGCGACGGTCGCGGATCGTGCCAGCAGATCGGCTTCTGCTTCCAGGGCTGCAAATCGGGCGCGAAATGGTCGACGCTCTATACCGAAATTCCCAAGGGCGAGGCGACCGGCCATCTGGAAGTGCGCCCCGAAAGTCAGGTGATCCGTATCGAGCACGACGCGCAGGGCCGCGCCTCCGCGGTGGTCTATGCCGACAAGGCCGGCGCCATGCACCGCCAGAAGGCGCGCGTCGTCGCGGTCGCGGGCAACTCGATCGAAAGCCCGCGCCTGCTGCTCAATTCGGAGAGCAACACGTTCAGGACCGGGCTCGGCAACGACAGCGGCAATGTCGGAAAGCATTACATGCGCCACACCACGGGATCGGTGTACGGCATCTTCGACAAGCCGGTGCACATGTACCGCGGCACGGTGATGGCGGGCGTGATCCGCGACGAGGCGCGGCACGACACCAGCCGCGGCTTTGCCGGCGGATACGAGTTCGAGACGATCTCGCTCGGCGTGCCGTTCATGGGCGCGTTCATGAACCCGGGCGGCTGGGGTCGCGACTTCACTTCGGCGCTCGATCATTACGATCACATGGCCGGGATGTGGATCGTCGGCGAGGACATGCCGCGCGCGACCAACCGCGTCACGCTCAACGCCGGCGTCAAGGACCGCTTCGGCATGCCCGTCGCCAACGTCCATTACGACGACCATGCCAACGACGTCGCGATGCGTACCCACGCCTTCAAACAGGGTGCGGCGATTTACGACGCGGTCGGCGCCAGGCGCACCGTGCTGACCCCGCCCTATCCCTCGACGCACAATATGGGCACCAACCGGATGAGCGAGAAGCCCGAGGACGGCGTCGTCAATCGCTGGGGGCAGAGCCACGAGGTGAAGAACCTGTTCGTCTCCGACGGCAGCCAGTTCACCACCAGCGCGGCCGAGAACCCGACGCTGACCATCGTCGCGCTGGCGATCCGGCAGGCCGATCACCTGGCCGGCCTGATGAAGCGCAACGAGCTGTGATGCACGGCGCGCTCGAGGTCGTCGCGGTGCCGGTGCTCGACGACAATTACGTCTGGCTGCTCCACGATCCCGCGAGCGACGAGACCGTGGTCGTCGATCCGGGCGAGGCCGCGCCGGTGCTCGCCGCGGCGGCGGCGCGCGGCTGGACGATCGGGCAGGTGTGGAACACGCACTGGCACGCCGATCACGTTGCCGGCAACGCGGCGATCATCGCGGCGACCGGCGCGACGCTGACCGTGCCCGCGCGCGAGGCGGATCGCATCGGGGCGGGCGATGTGCTGGTCGCGGCCGGCGACGGCGTGGTGATCGGTGCGCATCGGGGTACGGTTCTCGATCTGCCCGGGCATACCGCGGGGCATATCGGCTATCACCTGATCGACGACGCGATGATCTTCGTCGGCGACACGCTGTTTGCGATGGGATGCGGCCGGCTGTTCGAGGGCGACGTGACCCAGCTTTGGTCGAACATGCGCCAGCTGGCTGCGCTGCCCCGTGAGACCGAAGTCTTCTGCGCGCACGAATATACGCTCACCAATGGGCGCTTCGCCATGCTCGCCGAACCGGACAATGCCGCGATCGCAATCCGCATGGCGCGGGTCGTGGCCATGCGCGACCGCGGTGAGGCAACGGTTCCGACGACGATCGCCGCCGAACACGCCACCAACCCGTTCCTGCGCGTCGGGTCGGTCGCCGAGCTGGCCGCCTTGCGCGCCGCACGGGACGATTTCCGATGACCGCTCCGGACTCCTTCGACCTGACGGTCGCCGTCACGGTGAAGCGCGCGCCGCAAACGCCCGGCCAGCTCGCCGCCACGCTGCGCGACATCGTCGGCGACCGGCATGTCCTGACGGGCAAGACCGACATGCGACGCTTCGCCACCGGCTATCGCTTCGGCGGTGGGGCGGTGCTGGCGGTCGTCCGTCCCGGATCGCTGGTCGAGCAATGGCGCGTGCTGCAGGCCTGCGTTGCGGCCGGCGTGATCGTCATCCTCCAGTCGGCGAATACTGGGCTGACCGGGGGCTCGACGCCGCACGGGGACTATGACCGCGGCGTCGTTCTGATCAACACGCTGCGCGTTGTCGGCCTGCACCTTATCGGCGTCGGCGAACAGGTCGTCTGCCTCCCCGGCACCACCTTGTACGACCTCGAAAAGGCACTGGCGCCGATCGGGCGCGAGCCGCATTCGGTGATCGGATCCTCGTGCATCGGCGCGTCGGTGTTCGGCGGAATCTGCAACAATTCGGGCGGCTCGCTGGTCCAGCGCGGTCCTGCCTTCACGCAGCTCGCGCTCTATGCGCGGCTCGCCGACAACGGCACGCTCGAACTGGTCAACCATCTCGGCATCGCACTCGGCGACGATCCCGAGACGATCCTCGCCCGCGTCGCGCGCGGCAGATTTTCGGCGGACGACATCGCAACCCCCGAGCGCGCGGCGTCGGATCACGGCTATGGCGGGCATGTCCGCGAGATCGACGCCGACACGCCCGCGCGGTTCAACGCCGACCCGACCCGGCTGTTCGAGGCGTCTGGCAGTGCCGGCAAGATGATGCTGCTCGCGGTACGGCTCGACACCTTCGCCAAAGCGCCCGAAACCGCGACCTTTTATATCGGCACCAACGACACCGCCGAACTCACCACGCTACGCCGCGACATCCTCGGCGGCTTCGCGTCGCTGCCCGTGTCGGGCGAATATATCCACCGCGATGCGTTCGACATCGCCGCGGTCTACGGCAAGGACAGTTTCCTCGCGATCGAGCATCTCGGCACCGACCGCCTGCCCATGCTTTTCGCGCTCAAGACGCGAGTCGACGCGATCGCCGAGCGTGTCGCGTTCCTGCCGCGGCAGTTCGGTGATCGCCTCCTCCAGGCCGCCAGCCGGCTGTTCCCCAACCACCTGCCGCGGCGGATGCGCGCCTATCGCGATCGGTTCGAGCATCACCTGATCCTGAAGATGGCCGGCGACGGCGTCGCCGAAGCGCGCGCCTATCTGACCGCCACCTTCCCGAGCGCGAGCGGCGACGTCTTCGAATGCACGCCGGACGAAGCGACCAAGGCATTCCTGCACCGCTTCGCGGTCGCGGGCGCGGCCGTCCGCTACCGCGCGATCCATCAGGATCAGGTCGAGGACATCGTCGCGCTCGATATCGCGCTGCGCCGCGACGATCGCGACTGGTTCGAGACGCTGCCGGTCGATCTTGCCGCGCCGATCCTGCACACGCTCTATTACGGTCACTTCTTCTGCCACGTCTTCCATCAGGATTACATCGTGGCGAAGGGGCATGACCCGCAGGCGCTGGAGCACAAGATGCTCGCCCTGCTCGACGCGCGTGGCGCGGAATATCCAGCCGAGCATAATGTCGGCCATCTCTACGCGGCCAAACCCGCGCTCGCCGCGCATTACCGCGCGCTGGATCCCTGCAATGCCTTCAACCCCGGCATTGGACACACGTCGCGAAACGCCGGCTGGCAAGCATCACCGGTGACGCAAATGAATCCCCAAGGAGAATATCATGTCTCGTGAAATCACCAATTCGGTCGCGCTGATCACTGGCTCGGCGCGCGGCATCGGCAAGTCGATCGCGCTTCGCCTCGCGCAGGACGGCCATGATATCGCGCTGAACGATATCGCCGCCAACGCCGGCCAGCTCGAAGCCACGGCAGAAGAGCTGCGCGCGACCGGCCGCAAGGTCAGCACCGTCATCGCCGACGTCTCGGTCTCCGACGACGTCACCGCGATGATTGAGAAGGTCGCGGCCGACCAGGGCCAGCTCAACGTCATGATCGCGAATGCCGGCATCGCGAAGGTCACCGCGCTGCTCGACATGGGCGTCGACGAATGGGACCAGGTGATGGCGGTCAACACCCGCGGCACCTTCCTTTGCTATCAGGCCGCGGCCAAGCAGATGATCAAGCAGGGCGGCGGCGGCAAGATCATCGGCGCGGCCTCGATCGTCGCGTTCCGGCCGTTCGCGCTGCTCGCGCATTACTCGGCGTCGAAATGGGCGGTGCGCGGCCTGACCCAGGCGGCGGCGATGGAATGGGCCAAGCACAAGATCACGGTCAACGCCTATTGCCCCGGCATCGTCGGCACGGCGATGTGGGACCTGATCGACGAGAAGCTCGCCAAGGAAGAAGGCCTGCAGCGCGGCGAAGCGCTCAAGAAATATTCCGAGGCGATCCTGATGGGCCGCGTGTCCGAGCCCGAGGACGTCGCCAAACTCGTCTCCTATCTGTCCTCGCCCGACAGCGATTACATGACCGGGCAGTCGGTCCTAATCGATGGCGGAATTCAATTCTCGTAATGGGCGCCCCTTCCAGCCGATCGGCTGGAAGGGGCAACCTTTTGGTCGCGATATGCCACATCTGCGGGCGCGGCGCCGACCGCCGCTTTCTGGATTTTTCGCGACGGCAGTTTTCCTGGCTTCATTCCCGAAACCTGACGATCAGCCTTCGGCCAGGCTTGCTCGTTGCGGGGCAGGATGACGGATTCATCTAGATTGTCCGCTAATTCCAAAAGCTGACCTTCGGTGTCCGGCCAGCGAACGACCGCTTCGTCTCAAAAGTCGTCGCTAGGCAGCACGATGGCGTAACCCTGTCGCCATCGCAGATGCACAACAAACAGGTGTTTTGCGCGGCCAAAGCGGGCCTGCCG
>NZ_JANBVH010000066.1 GCF_024273235.1 Sphingomonas faeni
CAGGCGCGCTTTCTCGGACTCGCGGTCGCCAAGGAGCTTCAGCAGGGCGGGGCTGGCCACCGCTGCCAGCATGTTGGCGGCCAGCGTGTCGATCTCGCGGGTGACGACGGCGAGGCGGTCGATGATCGATTGATCCTGCCTCGCCGACGTGCTCGTCAGCCGCGCCAGCTCCCGCTGGAACTCCTCGGCGAACAGCCGAGCATGATCCTCGGTCAGCAACTGGTGTTGGAGAATCGAGAGGGTCGCCGTTTCGAGGGGGCCCTTTCGGACCGAGACCGTGTTCGAGCAGGTGCCGCGCTCCTTCTGGCCGGCGCAGCGATAATAGTCCTTGCCCGAAATAGTGTAGCCCGACCCGCAACAGCTGCAGCGGATGAGTCCCGACAGCAAGTGCTTCCTGCGGTTCTGACGGGCGACCGGAACATCGGTGCTGGGACGCGAACGCTGCTTGATCTGTGTCTGAACCGCGCTCCACTGTGCGTCATCGACGATGCGCAGTTCCGGCACGGCAACCTCGATCCATTCTGAATGTTCGCGTAGGCGATAGCGTCGCTCGCGCTTTTCGCTGTCGGGGTTGCGACGCCATTGCCGGCGTCCCCATACCAGCCGGCCAACATAAAGCGGGTTGTTGAGAATGCCGGTCGCCTTTTTCGGGTCGCCGCGGACCGTAGAGGCATTCCACTGCCCGCCACGTGGGCCAGGCACGCCGTCGGTATTCAGCTTGGTCGCTATCTGGATGGACGAAGCGCCGGCCGCGAACTCGGTGAATATGCGCTCGACGATGGCGGCCTGCGCCTCGTCGATCTCGAGCAGGCCACGAATACGCTCACCGCGGTCATCAAGGCGGATGACCCGCCTGTAGCCGTAGGAGCGACCACCGGCGCACCGCCCCGCAAGCACTGCCGCCTCCATGCCGCGCAGGGTCTTGTCGACGAGGTGTTTGAGGAAGATCGCTCCCAGCAGCCCGGCAACCGCGAACTTGATCTCGTCGACATGGCCCTCGCTCACGGTGTGCAATTGCACACGGTGGTAGGCCAGCTTCTTGCCGAGCCACGCGACATCCTCCGCATCGCGCGCAAGCCTGTCGAGCGCTTCGCAGACGATCAAGTCGACTGTTCCCGACTCGATGTCCGCCAGCAGTTTCCTCAGGCCCGCCCGATCACGGCGATAGCCGGACTGTTCGGGGTCATGATACGTCGCCATCACGGTGCCGCCAACATAGGTGACGAGCTTCATGCACGATTCGGTCTGATCAATACTCGAAGTGGCCGTCTGCATCGCGGTCGAGTGGCGCCCGTAGAGGACGATGCGGGGGGCAGGGCGCATCAGCATGGCAGAGGAGCACCTTCTGTCAGGAGTATATTAAGCGGCGGGCGTGCCGGGATCATTGGTTGCCCGCGAGGCGGGCGCGCAGCGTTCATAATGGTCGGCTGCCGCCTGCTTCGCCATCAGCCGGACGAGCTTCGCCATGCCGATGGCGAAGGCCGGATTGGCAGCGTCGGGTGGGGTGGCGCGAACAGGAGTGGCAGCGGGTCTCATCCATGATGGGATGACGACTCGGACGATGAGTGAACAGGGTATCTAAAACTCGCCGTTTCGCCGCAACCACTCTGGCATTAGCAGCTGAAACTGCTCGAGACTGGCTGCTGGCATCGGTTCCGCCAGCCGGGACTCAACGCGGTCAAGCAGCGTCGATCCAGAGTTATTGTCCGAATTGGTACTCCTGTCTCCCACATTACGGTCGCAGCCGCTGATGGCTTTCAGCGCACTGGCGGTGCGGCACACCTTCGCGCGGCCGCCCACGGGAACGGCTGGCACGGGTGAGAGGGCTGGAAGACCGCAACCGCCGTCCAGCGCCTTCATGGCCTTTCGCACCTGCCCCTTGAGGCAGACAAGGTTTATCGCGAGGACGGTAACCGCCTCGGGAACGGACATGCCGAGTTGCGCCTCGGCAAGGGTCTCGCGTCCGAAACCTTCTTTACGTAGCATCGCAGGCGTAATGGCCGTTAACGGGGCTATTTCGGTTCGTATTGCGCGAACGAGCGCAGTGAATGCGTCTCCATGGAGATCGACATCGCTGAGCTGCTCAGAGATTCTTTCGGCCATTTGCAACAGCCGGGGATCATACTCGAACTGCGCGGACGCGAATGCCTCCTGCGGCGTGTCGTAAACTTTGTCGCGGTCTAGCTTGCTCAGGAGCTGGTCAAGGCTTTTTGCAGGTCTGGCGAGACGGTCGGCAAACAGGGCCCCGCGCTTTACCCAAATCGGATCGTCGATATCCAGGCGGGGTCCCATCGGCTCGGTTGCCATACGACGGAGATATTCGGCAAGCATGCGTGCACGAAGGGCCCCGATGAGGATCGTGTGATCATGAACCACACTCCGGATCAGGCCCGCGTGCTGCGGCGTCGTTTCCGCCAGCTGATAAAGCCCGAGAAGGTTTCCACGGACCAACCGCCGCCATCCTATAAGGCATGAGTCCCGCAGGATATGCAGGTTGGCTGCGTGACGATCGAGGTCCAGCCCAAGGTCTTTTTGCAGTTGTTCCGGTTTGTCGATGTTGCAACCGCCGAAGAGCATCCGGGTCACCCACCATTTTGGGTTACCAGCCGGGCGATAGCGGGGCGGCACCGTCAACTTGGTCAATAGGGAGGGAGTGGCGACGTTGCGTAGATCGCTCTGCGAGCCCTCCCAAACAATACCGGGGGTGGGTTCGGGCAGGGGTGACGCGTCGATAGCAGTGCTGGAGTGCAGCCCATTGGCATCGCTTGTCAGAGCCGAGCGAATGTAACCTATCGCGCGTGCCTCGATGTCTGTCGATATGACATCAGAGGCCAAGACCGCATGCGTCGCCATGCGCGATGCACGCAGGCGGGTAGCCGAACGCGGCGTAGATAGAACGGAAGTCGTCATGAGTTGTACTCGGGTCGGCGAGACCGCTTCCGGTGCCCCGCATGCCCGAACCTCGCGATCCAAGCCGGCCCGCGCTCACACGGGCGGGGAGAGGAAAGGCAGGGTTGATAGCGCGCCCCGGCAACCTATCGTGCAACCACTCCGAGCAGCAGTCGAATACCTGTGCCTCGTTCGCGCATCTCAAAACGAGGCACGATGAATATAATTCGCGAAACGCCTCATGTCCAGCCGATAAATTTTAGTTGCGCCAACAGCACGTGGCGGACTGCGTCCAACGCAAGACGAGTATAATAGGCGCCGCTGCGAGGCTGATCGTAATCGCATGGCCATGGTGAAAGCGCGGAACCTTTTTGCGAGCGGGTACGGTTGGTGACAGCGTAATCGCTTAAGCGTCGGCAAAGCATTGGGCGTCAAAAGACGGAGCGCTCGCTCTCCCGCCCACGCCGGGTGTTCTGTTCTGGCAAGCCATTTACGTCAGCGGTGTATGGTCGAAATGCGAACACGCTGTTCCGGCACACCGCCGAAAAACTAGGTTGATTTCCGAACTGTCGCGATCTGACAGACACTGAGGTTTCTCCCGCCGAAATGCCGATTGTATTCGATGCTCGGGAGGAACCGTAGCTTCAGGTACTAAAGCTGTTTGGTAATGATACGCGAGCTACCGTTGATTTTCGAATTCTTTAACTCCCACTCGCGATATAGCGCGACGATTTCGGACTTCGCGAGGCTGGGATTACCTGCAACGTCGCCAGTGACTCTAGCGAAGTCAAGTTGTTCCATCACGTGCTTGACGTTCCCCTGTATGAAATAATGCGCAGACGGGCTCTTGGAAAAGTCCTGATGCACTCGACCGGCCTGTCCACCTACGCGCTGAATTGCGAAATCGGCACATTCCTTCGTCGTGAATTTGAAGTCGGGGTGTCGCGTCTGGACTGGGCGCAATTTGCGGAGTTCCGGCTTGCGACGCCAGATCTGGAATACCGCTGGCACATCGTACGGCTTGGACCGGAACAGGAATGCGTCGGCAGGCACATCCCATTCGCGCACCAGATGGAAGGAACGATCAAGCCGGTTCACGATCGATGCCTTCCGGAACGTCCTTGGTAGAATGAACGCAATTACGCTGGACTGGCGAGCAGCATGGTTGAAGAATCGGACTGCTGTGCTGGAGTTCTTGCCAAAAGGCGGATTGCCGATGATTGCAATTGGTCGGTCAGTTTTGATTATAACGTCGAGAAAGTTGGCGTTAATGATGCCAGGGTATTTAGGTTCGATATCAAAGGCGATACTGCCGCTGGGCAATATCTTGTAAAACGATCCCGTCCCGGCGCTAGGCTCGACCATTAAGTAGTCAGAAGGATCGAAATATTCTTTGAAACAGTCGTAGAAAAAGGCGGCGACATCTGGTAGCGTATAGTACTGATCGTACTTCCTGTCTGACGCGCTATTGTCGTTGCTTGCCGCTCGTTTCGTCATGGCTGACGGCTTTGGTTCGAACGTCAACTTCGGGGAGGATGAGGCGGCCTTCCGAAGGCCGCTTACCGGATGTGTCGAAACCCTGGAGGCTGTGGTCTTAACGTCGTTGATCTTGCCCATCGTCTTTGCTCCTCATTCATGTCCGTATGTTCGACGAAAAAATCCCGGCTGCTCGACAATTTGAGCCGAGCAGCCACTCGCATTTGCTTCCCACGAATGAACTCACGCGGGCTCGTCGTTGTCATTGGAAGCGTCAGACCGCAGGCTCGCGAAGGCATCGAAAACATCGATGACGTCTGCCCGCGGTGCGGCCGGGTGGACGTCGCGCTGTTGCGCCTCGGAGGTGCGGCGTACCGCCTGTCGCTTCCTGACGGTGGGCAACCTCTGACCAGCTTCACGCGCTGCCGCGTTCTCGGCCTCCCTCTCGTCATGAAAGGCCCGAATCACCTTCAGCATGGCGCGATGAAGCTTCAGTTCGAGCGCCTGCTCGCCTGCGTAGCGGTCGAGCCGGTCGAGCATCTCGCGACTGTCTTGTTCGCGGGTTTGGCGACGCTCGTTCAGGAGGATACGCCCCTGATCGTCGAGTGCGTTTTCGAACGCCAGATCCTGCTGCAGATAGGGTGAGACCGCGCGCGCGAGGGCATAGAGAGGACCCAGCGCGATACCGGATGCCTGACGGCCAATCTCGACCATGATTCGGTAGACGACCACAGCGCGGAGCTGGTCTGCACTACGTTGACGGTCTGCTTGGGCAACTACCTGTTCCTGCTTCGCCTGCACCAGCTGCGCTTCCAGACGGGCGACTTTATCCATTGCCGACTGATGCTTGGTCGTCGCTGCTTGCACTGCGCCACGTGCGGATGGCCGGGCGCTGTTCTCCGGGTTCTGCAGACTGGCCGGGACTGGCGGCTGGTCGCCCTGTATCCAGGCAATCCATTGGCCGGCATCGATCGTTGCAGGCAGGATGCCGAACAGCAATTCGGTGACGAGATCACGTCGCGCAGGCATATCGATCAGAGCGGCGATCCGGTCCATACTCCACGGTTGCCGATTGGCCGTGATGCCTAGTTCGACGGCGAGAGCAGCGAGCACATTCGTGATGGCGGGATCGGTTTTATCGGTCATTGTCTTTGGCTCCTGATGATGCAACAGTGCGTCATTGGCCGTGTCTTAAGGCGGCTGACCGAACCCCGGACAGGGTACCTAAATCTTCATTTCACACAGGCGCGGATGTGCGCGCCTTCACCCATGAAGTGCTCACCCGCACATGCGTGTTCGCGTGCACGTGTACGCGAGGGGGAGAAAACAGTGGGAAGTTCAGGTTTTTGTGCAAAGCTGCAAACAACGGCTCAAGCCGTTATTTGCGCGCGCTGCGCTATAATCGGATTTCCGCGTGCGGAAGTCGGGGGCAGGGTCGGCCTGCACGCCGAGCGCGCAGGGGTCCTCTGGCTGTGCCTCCGGAAGGCGGGGCAGGGGCAGCATATCTTGGGCGATTGTTAGTTACCCATTACTGCGTATCGCCATTCGGGCATGCTGGTTGTCGCACCATCATCCTGGACACCGAGATGCCCGTTCCCGCCGACATAACTCATATGACCGAAGCGCTGCGTCGACGTATCGATTGGCAGGAGCGGGAAGCGCTTGTCGGGACAGTCAGACCCGGACGGGAGCGTGGAATCCAAGCCGTGACGAGCCGGAAGTCTCGTTGGGTCGGTACCATCAATCTTCAACGACCGGCTGCCGGCGAACGGCCGACCGCGGCGAACGGCGCAACCAGTTTTCACACGCGCCTTTCGACGATCTCCAGAAGCGACGGCGTGACCGCAGCAGGCCGTAGTTCAGTCAATGCTGCCGTAGGGCAAGAACGGTATCTTACCGACAACTGGGCCCGTGAATTGTCGAGGGCAGCAGGTTCCGAGCGCTATGTCGTCGACGGTGATCAAGCCGATGATTCAGTCAACGACCCGGACTCTCGCGTCGTCTTCATTCACTCGAACATCTCGGACGTTGGCGTAGAACGCATCGCGTTCTGGGAAGAAGCTTGGAAGGTCGAACGCAAGGCCGGCTTGCCGCGCCTGCGGTTGAACCTGACCACGATGAGCGAAAGCGATTGGGAGACGCTGAGCGCCGACCCGAACGCCCCGGCAGCCCTGATTAACATTGTTGCGGCGATCAGGAGAGGCGAGCAAATTGATCAAGGTCGCTGCTACGTCCGCGACGGTAGCCGATTGCTGGAACTCGAGCTTCGACAAGAAGATCTCGACTGGGCAGGACAGCTTGGCACAACCTACGGCGCGAACCTGAAAACACGAGGGTTGCACTTCGTCCGACCACGCTTTGGGCAAGTGCAAAAGCAGTTCGTAGCATCACTGCCAACCGAGCTTGATGCCGCCGCGCATAGGGACATCGTCACACAGTTTGGTGCAGAGCTTGACACCCTTGGCCTTCCCTTCACAGCAGCACTTCACAGACCCAATGGCTACAACCACCGCGCCAATCATCATCCTCATTTCATATTCTATCCAGCGATTTGCAGGCGCGGCGCGGACGGTCGCTTTGATCTTGCTTCGGGCCGCAAGCTCCGTCCTGGCGAACTGGCGGGCTGGACGAAGGAACGTCGGCAAAGCACGTTTCATCAAACCAGTGCCAGCGCAGACGTTGTTGCCCTGCGCAAACGTTTTGCCGACATATGTAACTTCCATCTCACGCGGGCACGTTCCGGACGGTTGTACGATCCGCGCACCTACGAACAGATGGGCATAGCAGCGGCGCCGATGATGTCGCTCGGCAAGGCGGCTTCGGCGTTGGTGAAGGCGGGCATCGATGTGCCGAAAGATCGCGACAATGCGCAAACATACTGGTCTGCACGCAAGCTCGAGCTGGCCAACCGTTCGCGCGAGCGCCGTGATCGTCACGTCGAAATTCTTAAGGCCTTTCGAGCGGTCGAGCCGCGTGTTGGCGACGTGCCGATGGCAAAGCTGCGAGACGAGCTCACTGGCATATTTCAACATATCGAAGAAGGCCGTGATGCACTTGATGAGGTGGCTCTACAGCTTGAAATGGCTTTGTCAGCGGCAGTTCGGCTGGCCGAGAACTGCGCTCGCCTTATTGCGGATATCGATGCCGGGCTGGCGAAATCGGCGGATGTTCGAGAGCGGAGCAGGATCGCGGCCAGGCACCAGCTGGCGCTCGCCCACATGGACGAAATTGAGCAGGCCATCGCACCGTATCAAGCCACAGCGAAACACCATACCTTGGAAATGGAGCGCCTGGAAGCGCGGGCTCAAAAGCTGTGCGACCGGATTGCGTTAGAGCAGGCCTGGGTTGCCGGCTCGGTGTTGGCCGCGCGGCATATCACTCGCCTGTCACCGCACCGGCACTTCGACAAACTCATCCGATATATCCACCGGCATCCACAACAGGCTGATGACGCTACGACGTTTGTTCACCTGTGGCGTGAGGACGGGCGCACGCAGTTTAAGGGGCTCAAGTCGCTCGACCTTGAGTTGCTCGTAAACCCCGCCTTTGCGTTTCGTGCAGACCGTGCTCTGGAAGCGGCCATCTTGGCGCAGACCGACGGCGTTGAGCGCCTGCTCCGCTACGTCGCGAAACACGGTGTTGACCAACTTGAAGCCCGGACACGGCACCCGAAAACAGCCAACGATGCGATAGCAACACTTAACCGGCGTTATGGGGCGCATCCGCTGTTTCTGCGAGGCCGCTTCGACGCTGACGTTGCCTTCGTCAACAGGAATGCGCCGAACGAGAAAATCCTGATTGGCGAGCCGCATGCGACGCAAGAACGCGGCGAGATGATGAAACCCGTAACGGATCACTCGACGGTAAAACTGGTGTCGGCACTCTCGCCGCTACGTGCCGGTTCAGACGGAGTCAGCGCTGCTGTTGTCCCAGTCGCGACCCGGACGTTTCGGCCAAACGACGCCGGGCTGTTCGCAAAACAACCGACATCTGCAGAGACCAAGTCTGTGGAAACTACGGCCCCGATTACCGCCAGTTGGAATCTTGACGAGGATGTCAGGGCCGCACTGGGCGCAGCAAACTTCTACCCACGCTTGAGCGGCGAAGACGATGGTGGACCGGGATCGATTTCTGGGGCGGACGTCCAGGCCCCTGCCATGGAAGCTCCAGATACGAGGGGGAAGGATATCGCCATAAGCCAACTCCCAGAGGTTGAATTAAGCGAGAATGATCAAGTCGAAAACGAGGCGAGGATCCATGATCGTCCCGTCCAAGAATCTGAAAACATCGATTTTACTGCGTCGCCAAAACTGCCGAATACCACTGACAAGCCGATGTCGGCTTCTGCCGCTCGCATAAAACCGATCTCGGGCGATGCGGTTGGACTAATCGGTCCCGACAACGTTGCGACTAAAGCCGCGCTCCAGAATGAGCCAGACACACCCGCGCGCATTAACGGTCCCCCGTCGGACAATCCACTGACCCGTTCGTCAGATGAAGCTTCTCCGAATAGTTCGGCTAAGCAAGCGAGCGCCGTTGATCACACTGAGCCAGCGCCAAAGCTAACAGACGATCGCATCCCACGGCGTCCGAAACGCCGTCCAATTTCGCCGGTCATCGCGATGGATCCCGCTTCTGTCGCGGATCAGGAGACGCTGCCCCGCGGGGAGAAGCAGTTGGAGACTGAAGAGACTGGGAGCGAGGACGGGATCTATTCGAAAGCAGACGACAGCCATATGCCGAAAACGCCGGCGAAAGGCGAAATTCGCGTAAAGTCATCCACAGAGCGTGCCCGCGATATCGCTAAAACTCGGACGGTTGATCGAGCGGCCCCTCCGATGCCAGTAAAATTTCAGAACGGTGCATTACTTGACATCGCAGGTCGTCCTGTAGACGGCCGAGCAACGCCGACGACGTCGGCGCGTGCGCAAGCGATGCTTCCAAATAGCAAACCTGTCGGGCGCACTCACTCGGCCGTTGAAGAGGCACTCTTTCCTGAACCTTGGCTCTCCAATCAGTTAGCCGCCCACCGAGAGTCACTGCAGTATCGGGCGTTGCCAAGCCCGCAGCGCGATCTTCTCGATGAAGCGGCCGCAATGCCATTGCATTACCTTGGGGCAGGTCTTGGTGCGATCGTGCGAAGCGACGATTGCATCAATATCGGCTTCAGTTCTGCAGCGGTCTGGGAAAGCTTTCGCGCGTTACGGGACATTCCCGGTGGATGGCAAATGCTCAACGCCGTTGCGCGGCCATCGTCAGCAAACGATAAATTTAAGTCCAATCTTCAATGGAGCCGAATACTCATCGCAGATCAGGTCGAGGCAGAAATGCCGAGTTCTGGTATTGGTAGACCTCGCGATCGCGGGCGCTGACACCGTCAATGCCTGATTAGAAATATCAAGTCCAGCCAATGTCTCTGTCGTGATTGTCCTACTACCCAAAAGATCCCTGATACGAAGTTGAAGCCTGAGGAGCGTCGGGTCGTGATGGGAAGGAGCAAAAGGCAGTTCGCCTGGGCCCCCGCGACGCGGAGGACATATGGACGGTCTCAACAACGTGCGGGCAGCGCACGAGTATTGGGCAGGTTTGCGCGGTATCGTCGCCCGGCTCGATGGATTTATCTCGTCACTGGCCGATCGAAGGATCGCACAAACGGCCTGCGGCGGCGAGCAGGTCGAGTGGCGCATGACCATCACGGAGGTCGCATATCTAGCGGCGCTAGCGGAGATGGACTGTGCATGCGCGCGCCGCCAGATCGCTCAGGTGACATTGTGAGAGGCGGCCGTCGGCTTGTCCTACCGCCTCACTGGACGACCGTGCGCGGCTTGTGGCTGCGATCGTCCGGTCTGAACGGAAGTGTGCTGACCGACAGCGAAACGATCTGGACCTTTGAGCAGCGGCGCGTGATTGAGGTGGA
>NZ_JANBVH010000067.1 GCF_024273235.1 Sphingomonas faeni
CGGCTGGCCGACCCCGCTTCTCCTCACAGGCCCTTGAAGACAGGAACGCGCTTCTCGTGGAACGCCTTCACCCCTTCGGCAAAATCCTCCGACGAGCGCAGCCGGCTGTAGCAATGCCCCTCGAGTTCGATCGCGATCGCGAGGCTCGAATCCTCGGTGTCGTTAAGCAGCTTTTTCGCGGTCCGCTGCGCGAGCGGTGAGAAGCCGACGAGTTCCTTGACCAGTGCATCGGTCGCGGCCTCCAGTTCGCCATCGGCGACGATCTCTGTCGCGATGCCCCAGTCATAGGCCTGCTGGCCCTTGATGCGGCGCGAGCGCATGACGATGTCCTTGGTCCGCGTGATGCCGACGATCTTCTGCAGTCGCGCCGACCCGCCCGACCCGGGGATCTGCCCCAGCTTCTGCTCCGGCAACGCATATTGCGTGGTCTCGGTCACGAGGCGGAAATCGCAAGCGAGCGACAGCTCGAACCCGACGCCGAAGCAATAGCCGCGATTGGCCGCGATCACCGGCTTCGCGCAACGCGCGGGCGCGGCGACGTTCCACGCGAGCTTCGACACATGCTCGGGCGTCGCTTCCAGGAAGCCCATGATATAGCCGCCCGACGAGAAATGCTTGCCGATCGCGCGCACGACGATCACGCGGACGCGGTCGTCCTCGTCGAGCGCTTCGAACACCGCCTTCAGCTGGTCGCGCTGCGCCATGCTGATCGTGTTGTACTCATCCCGGTCGAGGATGATGTCGCCGCGTTTCTGTTCGGCGTCGATGACGACGGTGAAACCGTCGAGATTGGTGTAGGCATCGGTCATGCTGCAGATCCTTCTATTGGGGATGGGAGGGGGGTGTAGTCGCCGGACACGAGCAGGCGCCGCAGCAGCTTACCGACGGGCGATTTCGGGATCTCGCGCACGAACACGAAGGCGCGCGGGCGCTTGAAATTGGCAAGGCTCGAGTTGGCGCAATAGGCGTCGAGTTCCTCGGCGGTCACGGGGGCGGACGGCGTGACGAAGGCTGTGATCGCCTTGCCCCATCGCTCGTCGGGCAGCCCCACGACCGCCACCTCGGATACGGCGGGATGGAGCGACAACAGGCTCTCGACCTCGACCGGGGACACGTTCTCGCCGCCCGAGATGATCATGTCGTCGAGGCGCCCGGTCACGAACAGGTCGCCGTCAGCGTCGTAATATCCGGTGTCCGAACTGAAGAACCAGCCGTCCTTCAGCGATCGTTCGTCGGCCTCGGGCCGGCGCCAATAGCCCTCGAACGCCTCGTCACCCGCCAGCGTGGCGATGATCTGACCTTCGACACCGCGTCCGACGATCTGGTCGGGATCCTCGCCGTCGAGAGCGACGACGCGGATCATCTGGTTGATCCCCGACTTGCCAGCGCTCCCCGGCTTGCGGCGCGCATCCTGGTCGATCGTGCAGGTGTAGATCTCCGACGATCCGTAGTGATTGACGAAGAGTTCGGGCTTGAACGCGGCGTCGATCATCTTGAGCAAGCCGTCGGTCATCGGCGCACCCGCGAACCCCAGCTTACGCGCAGACGCCACACGCTCGGGCGCGAAATCGGGGTGGTTGACGATGTCGTGATAGAGAGTCGGGACAAGATAGAGGTTCTCGATCCGCTCCTGCTCGATCAGCCGGATCGCCTCGCCCGCATCGAATTTTGGCATGCACACGAAGGTGCCGTTGGTGATCGCGCAGGCCAGCAGCGAGCGCACGCCCATCGTGTGATAGAGCGGCATCACGCCCAGCGTGCGCTCGCCATAGCCGTACAGGTTTTGCGCGACATGCGCGATCGCGGCGGCGCGTTCAGCGCGCTGGCGGCGAGGCACGCCCTTGGGCTTGGAGGTCGTGCCTGAGGTATAGAGCATCAGCGACCAGGCCTCGGCATCGACCCTGGGCTTGGCGGGAGCACCGCCGCCCGCCAGCAGGTCGGCGAACCGCAGTTCGCCGGGCCGCGCGTCGTCAAGGCTGATGCGGATGATCGATCCGTCGAGCCCCGCCGCCGCGACCGCCTTGGCCGGAAAATCCTCGTACACGATCGCACGCGCTTCCGAATCGTGGACGGTGTAGCTCACCTCGTCTGATTTGGCGCGCCAGTTGATCGGCGTCAGGATGATGCCTGCGAACTGGCAGGCCCAATGCAGCGTCGCCGCCTGCCACCGGTTGCGCAGCACGCTGACGAGGTGGTCGCCCCGCTTCAGCCCGATATCGTCGAGCGCGGTGACCAGCGCGGAGATGCGGACGTACCATCGCGCATAGCTCAGCCGGACATCGCCATCGACGACCGCGAGCGCATCGGGATCGCGTTCGAGCGCGGCGAGATAGGTTGTGCCGAGGTCAAGCATGGACGTCCTCTTCGGGCATGGTGTCGTCAGGATGCGCGACCGCGCCGCGCGCCAGCAGCGTCGCCTGGGCGGCGAGCGCTGCCTTGATGATGGGTGCGTAGCCGGTGCAGCGGCACAGATGGCCCGACAGCATCTCACGGATATGCGTTTCGCTCGCATGCGGATCGTCGCGAAACAACGCATCGAGCGTGACGAGGAACCCCGGCGTACAGAAGCCGCACTGCAATCCGTGATGCTCGCGGAACGCCTCCTGCAGGATCGACAGCGTCGCACCCCCATCGGGCGACAGCCCCTCGACGGTGCGCACGTCGGCACCTTCGGTCTGGACCGCCAGCGCCAGGCAAGCACGCGCGAGCCCGCCATCGATCTGCACCGTGCACGCCCCGCATACGCCGTGCTCGCAACCGAGATGTGTGCCGGTCGCGCCGATCTCATGGCGCAGGAAATCGCTCAGGAGCATGCGCGGCTCGGCTTGCCCCGACACGGGCCTGCCGTTGAGCGCGAAGGCCACACGGTGACGGGTATCGGCATTCAGGCGCGGCATGATGCGGCCTCCTCGATGGTCTGTCGTCCCAGCTGGCGAACGAGATCGCGGCGATAGCGACCGGTGGCATGGAGATCGTCGCGCGCGTCCAGGTCCCAAGCGAACTGGTTGAGCGCGTCGGCAAAGGCGGGATCGGCCGGCAGCGGCAATTCGCGGCGTACCGGCATGTCGGCGACGCCACCGATCCCCAGCACGGTCTTCGCCGCGTCGACAACGGCGGCGCAGGCGACGATCGCGAAGTCGCCGTGCCGGCGCCCGATCTCGCGAAACGCATAGCCGGTGCCTGGTACCGCGACGGGGAACGACACCGCCTCAATCAGCTCGTCGTCGCCCTTCTGCGTCGCCATCATGCCGGTGGTGAAGGCATTGGCCGCGAGCACGCGACGCTTCTTGCGATTACGCAGATGCACGCTGCCGCCGAGCGTCAGCAATGCCAGCGGCAGCTCGCCCGATGGATCGGCATGCGCGATCGACCCGCACACCGTGCCACGCGCGCGGGTCTGCGCATGGCCGACCCAGGCAAGCGCGGCGGCGAGCATCGGCTGGCGCGCCTTCAGGTCGACGTGCCGCTCGAGCACCGCCTGGCGCACGCCAGCCCCGATCCGGATCGTCCTGCCGTCGTCGTCGATGCGCCCGAACTCGGCGACGTGCATCACGTCTACGAGCAGCTTGGGCCGCGCCAGCCTCATGTTGAGCATCGGGAACAGCGATTGCCCCCCCGCCAGGATGCGCGCATCGCCACCCTCCTGATGCAGCGCCTCCAGCGCCTCGGCGGCATCGCCTGCGCGCAGATAGTCGAATGCTGCAGGCTTCATGCACCGACTCCCAGCATCGCGAACAGCCGCTTGAACGTCGCTGGCAGGCGAATGCGCCCGCCGGTCTTCCCGCCCGCCTTGCGCGCGAGCGCGTCGAAGAACTGGCCGATCACGACGCGTGCGGCGCCGTCGAGCAGGCGCCCGCCGATCGAAGCGACCTTGCCGCCGACCGCCGCTTCGTAGGTATAGGTGATGGTCGTCTTGCCGGCTTCCTCGGTCAGCGTCACGCGACCGCTGCCATGGCCCGATCCGAGCGCGCCCTCGGTCCCACCCGACAGCGTTACCGATTCGGGCTCATTCAGATCGGTGAGACTGATCGCCGCCGAATAGCGCCCCTTCACCGGCCCGATGCCGAGCGTCACGTCGGCGCGGAATTCGGTGTCCGATACCTTCTCGACGCCGTGCGCGCCGGGGATGATCGACATCAGCGCCTGGGGATCGAGCAGCATGTCCCAGATCTTCTGACGCGGCGCCTCCACCACGGCCTTGCCCTGTCCGGTCAGCATGCGTTCGCCCGGCTTGCCCATAGTGGACTTCGCCTTGGGCGCGGGCGGATTGCGCGGCTCCGGTTCGATCCCGTGGACATGCTCGGCGAGCTTGGCCGGCAGGATGGGCAGCGTGATGTCGGCGATCCCCAGCGCATCGGCGACCGCGTTGGCGATGCACACCGGCGTCGACATGCAATTGCCCTCGCCCACGCCCTTGGCGCCCAGCGGCGTGAATGGCGACGGGCTCTCGTGATGCAGGATCCGCAGCGCCGGCGTTTCCATGATCGTCGGGATCAGATAGTCGGCCAGGGTGCCCGACAGCAGTCCGCCGTCGGGGGCATAGCTGCTTTCCTCGTAGAGGGCGGCACCCAGAGCGTGCGCGAAACCGCCCGTTACCTGCCCCTCGACCATGCCGGGATGCAGGATCTTCCCACAGTCGTGCATCGTGACGTAGCGGTCGATCTTCACCTCGCAGGTGACGCGATCGATCTCGACCGCGCAGATGTCGAAGATGAAGCCGTGGCAGAGCGACGAATTGACCAGGTCGTCACCGGTCGGCGCAGTCAGTTCGGGCGGCGTCCAGAAGGCGGTCTCGCGGATCGCGTGATCGACGCCCTGCGGCAAATCGGCGGGCGCCCAGTGGCTCGCCGACGCGACCCGCCCAAACGCCAGCGACGTGGCGGGATCGCCCGCATGCACGCGCCCTCCGGCAAAGACGATGTCCTCCAGTTCGGCGTTCAACTGCTTGGCGGCGATCGCGGCCAGCTTGGCGCGCAGCCTCATCGCCGCAATCTGCGCCGCCCCTGCGACTGCAGCCGCGAAGCGGCTCGAATAGTTTCCCGATGCGATCGACCACGCGTCCTTCGCGGTGTCGAGCTCGGTCGCCACCGCGATGTCCGACGGCTTCAGTCCGAACGCGTCGGCGACCACCTGCGACAGGACCGTGCGATGCCCCTGCCCCTGCGGCACCGATGCGACATGGACGGTCACCGATCCGACTGCGTCCAGGCTGATCGTCGCGGTCGCCTGCGCGCCGTTCTTCGCGCCCGCCTTCGCGCGCTGGTCAGGCGTCAGGACCGCCGTGATATAGCCCATGTTCGACACGCTCGGCTCGACCACCGCGGCATAGCCGATGCCGTACAGCCGCCCCTCGGCACGCGCGGCGTCGCGCCTCGCCTTCAACTCCTCGAGCCCGCCCTGGGCGATCGCCGTCGCAAGCGCGGCCTGATAATCGCCGCTGTCGTACAGCGCGCCCGACGCGGTCCGGTAGGGAAACTCGCCGGCCGGAATGAAATTCCGCCGGATTACATCGACGGGATCGATATCTAGTTCGACCGCGATACGCTGCATCAGCCGTTCGAGCGCATAATAGACCTGCGGTCCGCCAAACCCGCGATTGAGCCCGGTCGGCATCTTGTTGGTCAACACCACACGGTTGCGGATCGCAACGTTGCGGATCGCATAGGCGCCGGTCATGTTGCCGTGCATGCGATAGAGCGTGGCAGGCTCGGGCGCGCGCAGATGCGCCCCAGTGTCCTCGATCTGGTCCCAGGATAAGGCCGTGATCCGCCCGTCCGTCTCGACCGCCGCCGCCAGGGTCGTAACGCGATTCGTCGCGACGGTCGACGCCATCAGATGTTCGAGCCGATCCTCGACCCACTTCACCGGACGCCCGGCGACACGCGCGGCGATGCCGATCAGCACGACATAGGGAAATATGGCCTGCTTGATGCCGAAGCTGCCGCCGCTGTCGCCAGGCGTGCGCAGCCGCAGCCGGTTACCCGGCACGTTCAGCGCGCGCGCCATCACCGCATGGATGCTGAACGGCCCCTGGAAATTCGCCAGCACGTCATAGGCGTCGGCACCGGGGTCATATTCGGCGACTATGCCATAGGTCTCGATCGGCGTGCAGGCGCTGCGCGGGAACTTGACGTCGATGCCGATCCGGTGCGGCGCGGCGGCAAACGCGGCGTCAGGATCGCCGTACGTGAAGCGCCGCTCGTTCGCGAGGTTGCCTTTGAGCCCTTCGTGCAGCACCGGCGCATCGTCCGCGAGCGCCTCCTCGGGATCGATGACCGCCGCCAGCGTCTCGTATCTGACGGCGATCAGGTCGAGCGCGTCTTCGGCGACATAGCGGTCGAGTGCGACGACGACCGCGACCGGCTCACCATAATAGCGCACTTTGTCGATCGCGAGCGGCCAGCATTCGACCGGTATCTTAAGCCCCACGACGAGGCTCGAGCCGTATCGCTGCACCTCCTCCGCAGTAATCACCGCGAACACGCCCGGTAGCGCGCGCGCGCGCGCGGCGTCGATCCCGAGGATGTTCGCATGCCCGTGCGGCGAGCGGAGGATCGCCGCATGCGCGGTCCCCGGCTTGACGCCCAGATCGTCGATATAGCGTCCTCGCCCCGTCAGCAGCGCAGCATCCTCGACGCGCGGCAGCGACTTGCCGATCCAATTATCCGTCTTTGGCCGATCAATCACGTTCACGTGGCGAGCCTTCCCTTGGTTTCGGGGGCGACGAGGCCGCCCACCAGATAGAGCGCGCAGGCACCGGCCAGGAAAATCCCTAGGCTTTGCGGGATGTCGGCGGGCGTCGCCGAGGCAAGCGAGACGAAGGTCGGCATGATTCCGCCGATCGCGAAGCCGACGTTCCACGACAATCCCGTGCCGGTCGAGCGGATTTCGGTCGGGAAGCGCTCGTTGAGGAAGATCATCAGCGGCGCGAACCCCGCCGAGCCGAGGAAGCTGATGGCCAGCGCATAGGCGGTCACCGCTCCTCCGGTCGCGCTACCGAGGTTGAGGATCAGGAACGGCAGCGCCAGCAGGCAGACGACGCCGATGGCCAGGAACGCCTTCTTGCGCCCGATATGCTGGCTGAGTTCGCCGAGCCCGATCGACGAGATCGCACCGGCCACGCTGCCCATCAGCATGATCGAAGAGGCCGCCGGACCGGACAGCCCGTTCACCAGCTTGAGATAGGTCGGCAGATAGCCGGCGGTCAGATAATAGGTCGCTCCGGCGCCGGTGCTGAGCAGCAGGTTGACCAGGAAGCGCTTGCGATAGTCGGGGTTCGCCATCAGCGTCTTAAGCGGCGACGGACCGACGATCTCCTTCTCGGCGCGCGCCTTCGTCGCCTTGGCCTCCTGCGCCTCGCGGAAGTGCGGCGATTCGACGAGACCGCGGAACAGGATCAGCCCGATACCCGAGGTGATCAGCCCGCAGAAAAACATGAACCGCCAGCCGGTCTCGTTGAAGCTGTCGCCAGGGAACACATAGGACACGCCCATGAACGCGATGGAGGCAAGCAGCGTTCCGATCGCCGCGCCGCCACCGCCGATCGTACCGCTCATCATGCCGCGCCAGCGCTCGGGCACCGATTCCGTGCCGATGACGTGCGTAGAGGCGACGACGCCCCCGACGAAGATGCCCTGCACGAGGCGCAGCAGCAAGAACAGGATCGTCGCCCAGATCCCGATCATCTCGACCGTCGGCAACAGGCCGAACGCCGCGGTGGCGATGCCTACGCCGGCGACCGCGAGGATCATCGCGCCCTTGCGTCCATGCCTATCGGCATAGGATCCGAACAATGCCGACCCCAGCGGCCGCATCAGCAACGTAACCGCAAAGGCGGCATAGGCGCCTGCAAGCGACAGCATGGGTTCGTGCGACGGGAAGAAATGCTTGCCCACCGCCGGCGCGACGTACAGCAGGATGAAGAGGTCGAACAGGTCGAGCCCCCATCCAAAGCACGATGCGATCACGGCGCGCATACTCGTCTGCGAACCCGTCGCCTTGCCCTCTTCCACAGTCATGGTTGCGTCCATCATCGATCCTCTCGGCCAAGGCGGCTATTGCCGTCCCCCGTGCCCGACGCACGTCTTGGGTCGAGCAATGATCAGGCTTTATCGCTATCAAAACAAATAAGATCAGATGATGCTCGGCATCATCCCCTGTGATCGACATGGCGCCGTTCCCATCATCCGAAATGATGGATGGCATCGCATAAGCTTATTTGTCGTGATCGGTTTCGAACCATAGCCTCGCGCTTGCGAAGAGGCGGCCGGCGCGAAGACCGGAAACGACCGCCCGTTCAGTTGGAGACGATGATGAAGCGCCTGCCGAAAGGGGTCGCGATCGCGGCCATGACGATGCCGGGAATCGCCTTGGGGCAGACCCAGCCCACGCCCGTCCAACAGCTTCCGGTCTCGCCCGCCGCCCCGGTCGATCAGCAGGGAATCGTTCCGGCCCCCGGTGCCGCACCCGCTGGCAGCTATCCCGAGGCAGCCTTGGGCTATGGCGCCAAGGCCGGACCACGATTCTATCTGGCACGCTGGGCGGAGGACTGGTCATTCCTGCGCGACCGGTCGAAACGCACGGGCCCTTTCGATGCGCTCAAGTTCATCCCGTTCGACGAGGGTGGCGACATCTATCTGACGCTCAGCGACGAGCAACGTCTGCGCCACGATACCATCACGAGTCCGGGCCTGCGTGCCGGGCGCGATACTAACGCGATCCTGCTGCGCAACGTCGTCGGCGCCGACCTGCACATCGGCAAGAACTTCCGCGCCTATGGCGAGCTTGCGAGCGGCGTGCAGGAAGGCGGCTATTTTGGTGCGGTCACGCCCGTCCAGCGCAACGACCTGCTCGTCCAGCAACTCTTCGCCGAAGTGGAGGGAAATGTCGGCGGCATGAACGCCGGCATCCGCGTCGGCCGGCAGGACTTCCAGGACGGCCCGATCCAGCTGGTCAGCATCCAGGAAAACCCCAACATCCGCATCACCTTCGATGGCGTGCGCGCCTATGCGACGGGCAGGCGGGCGCGCATCGGCGTGTTCGACTTGCACTATACCCGGCTCGGGCTCGACGCGTTCGACGATCCGACCGACAAGAGCCGGCGCTTCTCGGGCGTCACCGGCAGCGTCGTCGTCCCCACGAATGCGTTCGGCAGTTCGAAACTCTATGTCGATCCGTTCTTCTATTATCTGCGCAACCGCAACCAGCGCTGGGGCGCCACTGTGGCGCGCGAGGAACGCCGGTTCTGGGGGGTGCGGCTGTGGGGCGATATCGGACCCATCAATGTCGACGTGAGCGCCAACCATCAGTCCGGCACCTATAACGGACGTGCCGTATCGGCCTATCAAATTTTCGCCGCGCAGACCTTCGCGCTTGGCAAGCCGACCCCGACCGCCACGCGGATCGGCTGGCGGGCCGACTTTGGCTCGGGCGGCGGCGCGTTCGGGACGGGCACGCTGCACAATGCCAGCCAGTTGTTCGGGACAGCCCCCTATTTCAGCTACGGCATCTTTGTCGGCCCGACCAACTATCTGGACGTCGCGCCGACCGTCAGCTTTACGCCGTTGAAGGGCGTGCGCGTCCTCACCGAGCTCGCATTCGTGTGGCGCAACGATGAACACGATGCGGTCTACAGCGGAGTCGGCAACGCCTATGCGGGCACGCAGAACGTGGCCGGCCACGACGTCGCACAGTTGGGCCGACTAAATGCCGTCTGGTCTGCTACGCCGAATCTGTCGTTCACGCTTCGGGCAGAATATCTCCGCGCGGGAAATGTATTGACGCGCGCCGGCTATGCGGACTCGCTGTTTACCGGAGTATGGACGACCTTCCGTTTTTGAAAACGGATCGATCCAAGGTCTGTCAACGCCGAGTCCGAATGCTCCGATGTGAATACCAAGCTTCAGCCTGAGTAGCCCCTAGTTTTCTAGACGCCTTCCGCCTTTAAAACCTGCTGCCGTTCGAACGCGACGGGCGACAGCATCCCGTTCCTGACCCGCTTGCGTACAGGGTTGATAGAACATCTCGACGTAATCGAACGCGTCCTGCCGGGCTTCCTCACGGGTTTCATAGGTGCAGCGCCGGATGCGCTCACGCTTGAGCAAGGAGAAGAAGCTCTCGGCGACGGCATTGTCATGGCAGTTGCCGCGTCGGCTCATCGAGTGCTCAAGATTGTGAGCCCGGATGAAGCCAGCCCACTCCATGCTAGTGACG
>NZ_JANBVH010000068.1 GCF_024273235.1 Sphingomonas faeni
CTCTGTTATTTCAAGGTTTTAGCGGTGCAATTCATAGCGTTGTCAGTTATTTTTGTCTTTGCGGCCTAGCCTCTTGGCGACTGGAAAGCTTCGGCATCATTATCGCTCTCGCATATGGCATAACCTCCGCGTGTCGATCGCAGCGATGGTCTTTAATTTCTCCCGAATCTATAACACGACTGCTCCGGCGACGGGCTCTAGCGGTACGGGTGGTCAGCGTTCTTGGCCGCTGAGGAGAGCGTCGGCGGATCGCAGACCGACGATCAACATATCCGCCCAGTCCTGTGCGAGCTCGCGCCTTCGGTCCATATGAAGCGCACGGTTGTAAGCCATCTCTGAGCCGGACATCCCTTTGGGTTTGTGCGCCAGCATGGCATCGATGATCGCGCGATCGTCAGGGCGCCGCTCGCGGATCGCGCGCTCGTTCATGATAGTCGAGAATGTTGCGCGCCAGCCGTGCGGCACGTGGCGACCGGAATAGCCGTTACGGGCGTACATGTAGCCAATCGTGTTCTCGCTCATCGGATGGCGAGAAGACCGGACGCTTGTGAAGAGGTAGGCCGACCGGCCGGTAAGGCGCCGCACCGCATGCAGGATCTCAACCGCCTGCTGCGGCAGCGGTATGACGTGTTCAAATGCCTCATCATCCTTGTTTTCCATGTTGAGCTTCATGCGCTCGGCGGGAACTCGCCAGACGGCATTGGGAGTGATCGCCGCTGGATCGTCCCAGTCGATTTCCTCAAATTCGGTCCATTTTGCGGCCCGTACGACACCAGGCCGGACGACGGTCAGCGCTAGCAGACGCGACGCGAGCTTGGTCAATGGCCCGGAAGTGGTGTCCTCCATCAGAAGAAGCACTTCGCGGGCCGCGTCGATCGTCCGTACCGCTGGCTGCTTACCCTTTTTGGCAATGGGTTTTAGTGCCTTCCCGATCGAGGCTGCAGGATCGACCGTGCAAATTCCTTCGGCAATCGCGTAACCGAACACGGCTGAGACGTGCTGCCTGATGCGCTTGGCCGTGTCGATGGCGCCGCGGCCTTCGACCTTGCGCAGCATCTTGAGAACCATCGGCGCATCGATCTCGATCAGTGGCAGGAACCCGATCACGGGATAGACGTCGCGTTCGAAGGCCTGACGCACCTTAGTCGCTTGGAGCGGGGACCAACGAGGGGTCTGGTCGGCGTGCCAGCGCTTAGCAGTAATCTCAAAAGTTGCGCCGGCGGCGGCGTACGCTGCCATCTTCCGCTTGCGCTTCTCGATCGATGGATCGCGATGATCCCGCAGCAGGAGCTTTGCGGCATCCCGCTGATCGCGGGCCGCCGCGAGCGACACCAGCGGGTAGGGGCCGAAGGTGAGCACCTTTTCCTTGTCGGCGTACCGATACTTCATGCGCCACGACCGCGCACCCGACGGGGCGACGAACAGGTACAGTCCACCGCTATCAGCCAGCTTGTACGCCTTCTCGCGCGGTTGCGCCTTTCGCACTTGCAGGTCGGTTAGTGCCATCGGTCTTCTATGCCGCCGCGTTCTGGTCAAAACCGGCAACCCACGCGTCGACGTCGCCGGCACACCGAGCGACCACGTGGACGCTCAGCTTGCGCCGCTGCGGGAACGAGCCGTCTTCCATCTTCCGATGGATCGTTGCGGTCGACAGGCCGGTGCGATGACGCACCTCGGCGATCTGGATCGGGCGATCCTTGCTTCGGTCAGTCATTCTGAATTGCCCTTGTTCGAGAAATTGCGGTCGACGACGGTGGCGAGTGCTACCTGAGCGTCGTTCTTCAGGCGGTGACCGCCATCAACGGTGCGGTTGCGCCAGCCATGCCCGTACGAGCGCGACCGATTGCCGCCCGGTTCGAGTTCGCCAGCGCGGCCGTCGCGATAGCCCTCACGCATCTCGTTGTTGTCGAGAGCGTCAAGTTCGGCGATCGTCGTGACGGGGGCGCCGCGGACGGAATGCGCGGCAGCGCAGGGAAGGGTGGCGTTCACATACGGTCTCCAAGTTCGAGCTGATCGATCTGCGCGGTGGTGGTTTCGTCTTCGAGCATGTCGGCCAGGGTACGGCCGCCATCGGCGAACGGCTTCTGATCAAAGGACCGAGAACCGTAAGCGACTGCCACTGCGCTATCCCCTTGGCGCCAAGCTGCGTACCGCCGCTTCGATCTGCGCGGGCAGGCGGAAGCGGTCCACCGTCCGCGCTTTAGCTGCGCGGACGACGCGCTTCGCCGTGCGATCGATCTTGACCTCGCGATCAGACCAGCGGCCCAGTTAGCTGCGTAAATTGCGACGCTCGAAGCGAACGCGTTGTTTGGGCTCTTGCTGGCCATCACGCCGCTCTCCGAAACGGAAAGACCGCATTGTCGATCTCGCCGTCCGAGCCGACATGCTCGCCGTCGTCTGAACCACCGCCGTCCTCGTCGGTCCACTTCCTGCAGGCGCGGGTCGCGTGGGTTTCGGAGGAGCGCTTCATGGTCAAGCCGGCGAGGTCGATCACGACCTGCTCCAAGAAATGGCAGATACGGATCTCGGGATCCGCTCCAGCTGGACGCCGCGTGGCAGTCGCGTAGGACGGATCGAGGTTCGCCCAATGACTGCACGTCCGCTCGGGCATTGATGGGCGAGACGCAAGGCGCCGGCCGACCGTATGATTGATAGAGCGGCTGCGTTGCCATAATGCGTCTACCACGTGTTGATCGCAAGAGACTGCCGGAATCGTTGAAGCAAGCCCGCAACCGGATATGCGCCCATGCAAGTCATACGCCTGTTCGAACGCTATATATGCTTCAGCTGTACGCTAGTCAAAACGCCTTCTTGGCGAAAGCCTTCTTCAACAAGCATGAGGACTTCGTATGCGAAAACAGGTTTCACACTCTACACGCGGGAATGGCCGATGACATTGGTCCGCTCAGGCGATGGCTGCGAAAGTTGGACTTCAGAGTCATTCAAATTTACGAGTCGTCCAAGCAAATAGCCGGCATTTTGTCGTTCAGAATCACCGGCCAACTTTGCGATTACGAGGTCACCGATTCGAGCGGTGTCCGTATCCGAGTACCATATAAGTTCGCGGACATCGTACTTTGAGCACACATTTTCCAGAGCTACCCGAAAGCCAGCGACGTTACGTAAAATCACCTGACGTGATGGCGTGGACCATCTGGCCACCTTAGTCCCAGGCTCCTTCCCGCTCCACGGCGCGACGGCGCGTCCTGCTCTGCTCGATCCATTTGCACGGAAGGATACGCCGACCTCCGATGATACCACGGAGTCGATGAAGCTCGCCGAAAGGAGCGAGTGCGCGCGGCGAGAGCCTCATCTCGTTGCTGCCAAAGTAGATGCCTTGCGGGTCGGCCGGCCAGGGCGGGATCGCGATTCCACGCAGCTCGCCGAGCCACGCGCGCGCGTTTGCGAGCGTGCTCCGCCCCGTCGCCTGTGGGAGCGCCACGGATAGCAGATGGGTGGACCCGGTCGAGGGCATGGCCGTACCGGGATCAGCGACCAGGGGGCGGGCCAGCGCGAACCGTATCCAATTGAAGCTCGATACCCATCGACCGTAGTTCTCGCCATCAGTTCGTTCAGACCCGCGATCTCGCGCCTGGTGTGCCGCTTGCCACGTGAAATATCCACGAGCTTTTCCCGGATGCCTTCGCCTCGTACATGGCCTTATCGGCGATACGGAAGGTCTCCTCAATAGTACGGCCTGTTGCGGCCCCTAAGCTACACGTCGCTTTTAATTCTGAGCTCTTCATTGCAGTTATCAAGGACCGGTGGATCTTGCCTGCTTTTCGCTCCGCTGCGGCTTCGTCCCGTACTGCCAGGCAAAACGCGAACTCGTCCCCGCCAAGGCGGGCGGTAACGTCGTAGGGGCGAACAGCCGATACGAGTGCATGAGCGATAATGCGTAGAACCTCGTCGCCTGCGGCATGGCCATGCTGATCATTCACCGCCTTGAAATCGTCCAGGTCGATCATGCCACATAGCAGGATGCGATGATCGCGTAGGGACGACAGTTCCAGACGTTTGCACTCACGCTGGAATGACCGGCGGTTGCCCAATCCCGTTAGCGGGTCGATCAGGGCATTCGCACGTTCCTGGTCAAACGTTCGACGGAATGCGCCGACGAGCAGAATAATAAAGACGACGCCGAAAACGCGCATTGTCGCGTTCCAGGCTGCGGTTGTCACGGGAACAGACGATGCTTGCACCGATAACCCGTCACCGAAACCGTTGAGGTGCAAGGTCGCTGCAACTGCTACCGCGCCGGACGCCAGACCTGCAACCCGTCCGAAGCGCCAGGTCGTCAGGCATAGCGGCATGATATAGAGCGAGCTGAGCGAGAAATGCGGCCCTGTTATGCCATCGAGGAGGATCAGACCTGCCCACATGGCCGCAACCCATCCGGTTGCTGCCCGTGTGCTCAGCCCCGCGGATTTCCGTAACACAGTCTCGAGGGGGGTCCGCTTTGCTGACCGCGGCAGATATGTTGAAAGCACGCTACTACACCCCGCTTTACGCAACTCGGATTTGTTGAGGGTATCTCGCTTCAGTGAGGTCTGGCATCCATCAGAAGGAATATCCCGGAGGTGTGCCACGTTCCCGCAGATGAAGGTATCTGCTGTTGAAATCAGCTTCGACCATGAAAATCTCCCATTCGGGAAATGTTATCCCGCGCTTGTTTTGGAAAACTAGGCCGTCTTTGATTAAGCCCCTTAAAGTCCTGTTGACGTGAACGGTGGTCAATCCGATCGCGTCACCGAGCTGTTCTTGCGTCATCGGCAACTCATAGGGCTGACCAGGCGCAATCCCTTGCACATCCAGTCTAGCGGCAAACTCGCAGAGCAAATGGGCTAAACGGGTGCGTGCATCGCGCCTGCCAATGTTTACCATCCATTCGCGGTAGATCGATGCGTCGACCATGGTGCTGGCAATCAGGGCATCGGCGATGGCAGTCCGATCTGATGCCATGGTACGCAACGCGACCTGAGGAATCGTGGCGATCTTGCAGGGGGTCAAGGTTTGGACATTGTGATCGGCAGCATCGAGATAAAGCTGCTGCAAGTTGATGATGTCACCGGGAATTAGGATCGAGAGAATTTGCCGAAGGCCTTGGCCGGTAATCTTGTGCCGAAAAGCAAAGCCAGAAAGTAGCACCGTGCAATGATCTGTTAGATCGCCATCCCGCGCAATGTAGCTACCAGACTCGAAGTACCGGACAGAATGCGGTAAACCTTGCACAGCGGCACGATCCAGATCTGAAAGCGAGACGTGGATCGCAAATTTATTGACCATAGGCTTAAGCGGATTTTTCGATTTATTCGGCAATCATCATCCCCTACAATATGCAGGGCAGGACTGCGTGCACTCATAGCTTGAACGTAAAAACGACTGAGAGCGAGGTAATTATCCATTCGCACGTAAATTAAATTGAACAAATTCGTCGCACAAGATTTTATCCAAATGTATCAACATCATACGGATGCGTGATTTCAATCATATCTTTATTTTCTAATCCATGTTACGAACATAAATCGAGAATGCCGTTGTAATGACATGGGCGACCGTCTCGCAGTACGATACTCGAGTAATGGATAACGTCTGCCGCGGCTCATTTGCCCTATCTGCATGACGATTCCGCGAAGCATGGATCTTTGATTATGCCACACACTCTCGAACTGTTAACGCGCCTGCGCGATGCCCTAGCGTTTGCCGATGCAGCACAGGACAATCTGGCGGCGGCGTATATTTGCCGCCCTATCGACATTTTGGAAGCGCGTCTGGCTGAGCGGCCGGAACAGGCGGGTTTGAGCCGCGTGGAGAGGGCCAAAACCATAATTACTACCTAGCGACCGGCATCATTAGCGTTTGTCCGTAAAGCTAGCGGACCAGATCCCGCTTCCCGCGACCCACCCCCGACGGTGGCGCGTCTTTGCGCTTCGGTGAGCTATCGCTGGTGCGGAACGGACGCCAACTGTTGCGGCCGTGATCTCTTATCATCGATGCGCCGCATCTTTTGCACTCAGAACGCCAGTCCGACGTGTCGTGCCAAACCTTGGACTTGCGGCGGCGATGACCAATCAATGTGCACAACAATCCCACGGCTTTAACCTCCCCCGACTTTTCCGAGTGTTAGCAGTCCTTTGCGGATTGCGAACCTTGGAAACGCTAAGTCGAGATTTTGACGATCTGACGCCAGCACGGGCGAGATTCATGCTGCCTGGGAAGGAACCGGTATCAGGTCGGCCGCCGTACGCGACATCTGACGCACGTCTTATAGCCCGGATGGCGGCTGCTCGGTGTGAACAAATGACCTCTGACGAGGATGCATTTAAACCGTCTAATTATTCGCATGATCGGGCTCCGCTATCACATCTTCGATAGACCATTGGATACGCACGACTCGGGTTTACCGAGGTGATGTTGCTGTCCAATGGCTCGATCTGCCAGAACAATTTCGTAAGCGTAACGATTCAACGGCTTACGTTGCACGATGTCAGTTCGCGGCTCGTCTAGTTGCGCGAGAACTGCAAGACCTTGCCGACTCGTCCTCGCCGCAGGGGCAGCCTTCGGATCAGTCCAGGCGATGGCGCGCGGCGTCAGATCGGTCAGTGCTCGATGCGGTTTGATCAGCCTGCTTCCGGAAACACATTTTCCCTTGTACTGCGGCTGCGGTGCCGGCCTCCTAGGCGAGGGCGTGCTCACGCTCACCGCACAGCAGATTGAAGCACTCAGCCCGCAAGGTGTCTGGGCAAATGGCTTCGGAATGACGGCCCGCCTCAAGCGCCGTGTGAACGCGAGGCGGGCCGGCTGGCTCGGCTGGAGTAATCCGCGCCAGCGATGAGCAAACCAATAACGGGCACAAACGGACCATCCTAGGAAGGAAATAACGTGACGACGCCGCCAAGCCGGCGATCGGCGACGCGCGACCGGCGCGCAAGCTAACCGCGCCGAAAGCGTTCTCCGCCTCGCTTGCGCGTAGCGCTCGATCGTGCAGCCGCCAGCGCCGCGGTCCGATCACAATCTTCGGTTGCGCCTATGTTCTGCAAATGCGCGCGAACTGAGGGTCGCCCACGTCGCCCCGCAAATTGGCCGGCTGCCGATCTTGCCGCGCGCTGACCCGTACAGCGGGTCGTGATGTGCAACTGTCTGGGAAAGGCGGCGCCCTGCATTTCTTCGATTTTGGAGTTCCGCTTGGTCTAAGGCGGTCTCGAGCGAGCGTTCTTCCAGCCTTGAGAAGACTTTCGAGTAAACGGCTTAAAAGATTAAATCTGAATAAACAGGCGAGCAGATTGACTTCGCGCTGATAGCATAAATTTGTGGGCCCGTAACGGGGGCCGCCGCTCTGCGCTATGGTCGGCGAAACTGATTTCACCGCATCAAGATATACAGAGCGTTGTTGGACAAGGGGTTGCGCGTTCCGCCCCTCCGGCGCCGAGCATACTGTGTTGCTCAACGGCGTGTGGTCGGGGAGACAGGATTCGAACCTGCGACCCCCTGGTCCCAAACCAGGTGCGCTACCAGCCTGCGCCACTCCCCGACAGCGCTGCGGTTAGGGATACCTGGCCGAATACGCAAGCGTCCTATCGTCGCGATGCCAGGGTGCTGCGGACAAAATGCGCTATTTTCGGTCATCACAGCCTGCCACCTTGTCACGGTCGCC
>NZ_JANBVH010000069.1 GCF_024273235.1 Sphingomonas faeni
ATCGCCGACACCGAATGGCAGGATTTGATAAATTGCAGCTCGGCAACTTTTGGGCAGTGCCCGCAGCGGGCAACCATGCCGGAAGCGGACCAGAACGGCGCATTTGAGCGAGCGCTGAGCATTTTGCCGACCGATTAACGACGTTGCGGTCAGAACCAAGCACGCCATAAGAAGGAAAAAGATAGCAGCTGGAGAGAGTGATGCCAACCGAGCTCGACCTCAAGATGAACGCGATGATAGCGTCGCTGACGAGCGAAGGCGGTCCGCTGGTGCTGGGCAGCGTCGAACGCTTCGGTCGCCGGCTGCCGATCGTCGCCGGAGCGCCCCCCACGCTTTCCGACTATTTCGCATATTTCTGTGACCAGCATGGCGGCTCGACATTCCTCGTCGCCGGCGATGAACGGCTCACTTTTACCGAGACGCATGCCGCCGCCAAGAGTGTGGCGCGTGCGCTTGTGGCTGAGGGGGTCATCAAGGGTGACCGCGTCGGCATCGCCATGCGCAACTCGCCCGCATGGATCATCCTGTACATGGGTATCGTGATGGCAGGCGGCGTTGCGACGCTGCTCAACGGCTGGTGGCAGTCCGAGGAGTTGGCGTCGGCAATAGACGAGGTTGGATGCACCCTCGTCTTCGCCGATGCACCCCGAGTGGCCCGGCTGCGCGCTGTGCCCAGTCTTGCCGCCCGCATCGTCAGCGTGGACGACACCCGCCCGATCGGCGAGGCGCTGCTCGGGGTAACAGCGAACAGTCGGCCCGACACGCCATTGCCGACGATCGGCGCCGACGACCACGCCACCATTCTGTTTACCTCCGGATCAACCGGGCAGTCCAAGGGCGCGCTTAGCGATCATCGCGCGGTGGTGCAGGGAACGTTCGGTTTTCTGTCGCAGGCATTGACGATGCTCGGCATTGCAACGGCTGAGGGCAACCCGCCCGAGGGTCAGCCCGCAACGCTGCTCAACCTGCCGCTGTTTCACGTCACCGCCGAGGTGGCGGTGCTTCTGCAAAGCTTCGCGCTGGGGCGCAAGCTGGTCTTGATGTCAAAATGGAATGCCGAGGAGGCGATGCGGCTGATAGCGCAGGAGCGCGTGACCTACTTCGTGGGCGTGCCGCTGATGAGCTTTGAGATACTCACCCATCCTGATCGCGCAAATTATGACCTGTCGAGCGTCAGCGACTTTGCGGCCGGTGGGGCGCCTCGCCCGGTGGAACATGTTCGCCGTATCGATGCCGAAATGGAGGGAGCACCGTTGATCGGCTATGGCCTGACTGAGACCAATGCAGTGGGAACTGGCAATTGGCGAACGAACTACACAGCCAAGCCGGACTCCGCCGGCCGGCCTTCCGCGCCCTTGGTGGAGATCGCTATCCTGGATGACGCTGGCGCCTCACTGGCGCAGGGCAGCAGGGGAGAGATCGGCATCCGTTCCGCAGCGAACTTTCTTGGCTATTGGAACAACCCGGCCGCTACGGAAGCAGCGTTCACCGCCGACGGGTTCTTCCGAACCGGGGACATCGGCTTTCTCGACGAGGACGGATATCTCTTCATCGTCGACCGCAAGAAGGACATCATAATCCGCGGCGGTGAGAACATCGCCTGCCAAGAGGTCGAGGCTGCGCTGTACAACGATCCGCGCGTCGCCGAAGCGGCGGTATTCGGCCTGCCTGACGAGCGCTTCGGCGAGGTGCCCGGCGCCGTAGTCCATGCCGCCGAGGGCAAGAGCCTGGATCCAGAGGAACTACGATCTTTTCTCGGACAGCACCTGGCTGCCTTCAAGGTGCCGGTAAAAATCTGGTTGTCGGCCGCGCCGCTGCCCCGGTTGGGCACGGAGAAGATCGACAAGGTCAGCTTGCGCCAGCAATATCGCGCGAGTGTGGCGAGCGAGGTCGATCGCTAGCAGAGAGACGCCCCCCGTGTCGCCGTCCCTTCAAGACGAAACGACGAGACATCAGGCCTTTCAGCTGGTCCGGACGGTCTGACACAGGAGCATACGTGCTGATTTTAGCGGCCGTATGCTGACATCAGAACTGCCGGATCCGATCGATGTGCCCACATGCGCCTTGATTGTGATGCACATTTGCAACACCCTCTACTGGATTTTATCTCCTGCCTTCCCCTTGAAGGAGATACCGTCAGTCCGAAGCGTTAGGGCGGCTTACGTGAGGAACAAGCATTGTTGCGCATCATCCGTCTAGCAGGCTTACCGACAGCGGCTCTCGCTCTTGGCTTGGCAGCCCCCTCCTCGGCACAGGAAGCCCCACCCTCGCCTGAGGCCAGGGAGATGAGCGATCAGCTTGGTGGGGACACCATCACGGTTGCGGCAGCTGGCGTCTATCTGCCGGATTACGACGGGTCGAATGACTATCGGTTTACAGGCGGTCCTGTCGCGATCGGATCGGTAAAAGGATTCGCATTTACCATCCTTGGGACGCGTGGCAGCCTGGACCTGATCCCGAACCGCGAGGGCGACACGATCGATTTCCAGCTCGGGCCGATCGCTGCGGTGAACTTTGACCGCCAGAGCATCAAGCAGATCGACGACGTACGGGTTCGCGCCCTTGGCAAGGAAAAGACCGCGATCGAGGTCGGCGGATATATCGGCATCGGCAAGACTGGTGTCATCACCAGCCCCTATGATAAGCTTTCGGTCTCGGTCAGCTATCGTCACGACGTGAACAACGCGCATGACAGTGAAATCTGGCAGCCCACGATCAATTACCTGACCCCACTCAGCACGAAGGCGGCGGTCGGCCTGTTCGCCTCGGCAGAACATGCCGGGCGCGGCTATGCCGATACCTACTTCACCATCTCGCCGACGCAGAGCATTGCGAGCACGCTGCCGGTTTATAACGCCAGCAAGGGATGGAAAAACTATACCGTGGGCGGACTGGTAACCTATTCGTTGACCGGCAATCTGCTTCATGGGTTCAAACTTATCGCCGGGGGCACCTATCGCCGGATGCTCAACGATTTCGCCGATAGTCCGGTGGTGAGCGTTGCCGGATCAAAGAGCCAGTGGCTGGGCGCGGTCGCCATCGGATACACATTCTGATAGTGAAATTATCCAGGCCGGCTGTCTGCTTGCTTTGCGAAAATCGATCTCCTGCGAGGTCGCGAAAAAAGCCGACTGGATTTTAGCGGCCCGCCGTGGTGCCTTTGCCAGCCGCGTACAGACACCTTCGAGGGTCTTGCGGCGATTCACCGGCTCAAACGCACGGCCCCATGTCACATCGCATGTTATGACCCATGCACGGCGCGATAGCCGAGACGTGAAGGAACCGATCTCGCAAAAGGCCGGCGCGCATTGCTGCGGCCGGCCGGGTTGATCTGTCCCTTTGCGATCAGAAGCGGCTTCGCAGCGTCACGCCATAGGTGCGCGGCTCGGCTAGAAACGACGAATAGAGTGCGTTGGCGGTGGCGCCGAAGCGCTGCGTGTTGGCGACCGACCCGGCACCCTGGAACGGCGTGTTGAAGGCGACCTGGATGTAATCCTTGTTCGTCAGATTCTGTGCCCAGAATTCCAGTGCCCATTTCTGGTCCCGCCCCCGGATACCGATACGCGCGTTGACCAGCACATAGCCGTCCTGGATCTTCTCCGGCGCCAGATCCGAACCGGTATTGTAGTCAGACGTCATGCGGCTATCGACGTAGAACAACGCCGACATGCCGTTCGCACCGATCTCGGGGGTCCATGCGAGCGAGGTCGTCACGACGTTCTTGGGCGCGTTCGACAATTGGCTGCCTGGCAGCAGGAACAGCGCCGGATCGAGCGGCTCCCCTTGCGAATTGCCGACCAGATTGCGGCGGAAATGCGTGTCCGAATAGGTGTACCCTGCGGTGAAGGTGACATTGCGAGCCGGATTAAGCGTCGCTTCTGCCTCGACACCCTGTGAGATCAAGCCGGGCTTGTCGGCACTGCCTGCGCAACTGCCGTTGCCCGCGAGGCTGTCGGTATCCGCCCCGTTGAGGTTGTTCTTGCAGCTCTGCAGGTTCTGCACGACGTATACCGAGCCGTTGAACGTGTTGAGCTGGAAGTCCTTGAACTCCTGCCGGAACGCGGCGAGGTTCAGGCTGAAGGCACGGCTGATGTTGTACTTGGCGCCAATTTCATAGGCATCCACCTTTTCGGCGTCGAAGCGCAACCCTGGCGCATCGGCGTTCGTACGCGGCGTAAATACGCCCGGCAGGCCACCGAGATCCGATCGGTCGAGGTTGTAGCCACCCGCCTTATAGCCCTTGGCATAGGAGGCGTAAGTCAGCAGACGCGGCGTTGGCTTCCACGACACCACCGCGGTGCCGGTGAATTCACCGTCCGAGAAGCTGTCGTTGAGGTTGAGTGCGTTGATCGTCGACGAGCTATTGCCGGTGCAGGTCAACGTCACGATGCCGCCGATGAAGGTACGTGCGGTGGCAGGCACTGCCGCATTCGACAGCAAGGGAGACAGATTGGCCTGCTGTATCGGGCAGACTGTATTGTTGTTGTTCAAATTGGCGCTGAAATCCTTTGCCTCGTGTGTGTAACGTAGGCCAAGCGTCAGCGACAGAGTGTCGGTGATGTTGAAGATATTGTGGGTGAAGAATGCATAATTCTCGCTGGTCTGGCGATAGCGCGATCCCTGGTCGCCGACGTCGTTGACGCCGCCGACGCGAACACCATTGACGATCGTACCGGACAGTCGATCCAGCCCGCCGAGTACTGACGGGGCAATTCCACCGAAAGCGCCCGTGACCGTCGCGCGGCCTGCCGCGCTGAGGCAACCCGGCGCGTTCTGGTCCTGAAGAGCTACCGCGGGGTTGAGCGTCGCTACCAGACGACAGGCAGCAAAGGTACCATATTGCGTACCGAACTTGGTGCTGTCGACCACATTGAGTTTTTCGTGCGAATAGAAACCGCCGACGAGCCAGTCGAGCTTGCCATTAAACGAAGAGCCCTGGAGACGAACCTCCTGCGTGAACGTCTTGAACTGTCGATAGGAATCATCGTCGCGGTAGCTGAAGTCAACATTTCCGTAGTCGGTATCGCCGGCGTTGCCCGATTTGTTTTCACGATAGGCCGTGATCGACGTGATGTTGACGCCGCCGAGATCCCAGTCGATCTGCCCGGACCCGCCGTAATCTTCGGTCACGTTGCGGAAGGTACGGCCCGGCGAGATTGCGACACTGCGATCGAACGGATTGGCACGCGTATCGGTTGTGGGGCGGACCGCGCCGAGCCGGTTGAGAACACCAAGTATGCGGTTTGAGTCCGAATAGGCTACAGCGCCATCGGTGTTTATACTGCTGCCGTTCGACTGCACAGCATTTACTGTCGGGTCGAAGGTTTCGAACTTGCTGTAGTAGGTCGCTCCGCAGCAGCTTTCATCGCGATGGCTATAGTCACCGATCAGGCGGAGGCTGAAATCATCGCTCGGCTTGAAGAGCAGCTGACCACGAACAAAGTAGCGATCGCGGTTGTTGACTCGCGCCTCATTGTCGCTCTGTGTGATGTTGCGATAGAAACCGTCACGCTTGTTATAGATGCCGTCGACCCGGAAGGCGATCGTATCGGTCAGCGGGCCGGTGATGCCGAGCTGCGCACGCTTGTTGTCGTAGTTGCCGTATGTAAGCTCGGCGATACCGCCAAAGGTGAACTCCGGTGCCTTGGTGACGATGTTGATGAGGCCGGCCGATGCGTTGCGGCCGAATAGCGTACCCTGCGGTCCGCGCAGCACCTCGACCCGCTCGATCTCTCCGAGTTCATTGAGGCCGACGCCGGTGCGGCTGCGATAGACACCGTCGATGAAGGTAGCGACGGAGCTTTCGAGCCCCGGGTTATCGCCCACCGTACCGATACCGCGAATACGCGCCGAGGCGTTCGACTCATTACCGGTCGAGGACACCAGCAGCGACGGTGCGAGCTGGTTAAGTGCACGGATGTCGTTGGCGCCGGTATTCTGCAATGCCTCCTGTGTAATTGCGCTTACCGCAATCGGGACGTCGCTGAGCGGGCTGGCGCGGCGCGTGGCGGTGACGATGATGTCACCCGCGCTACCGCCCGCTTGCTCGCTGACGGCAGCATCGCCACGTCCCGCGGTTTCCGCCTGCACCGCGCCGCTCGCAGTCCCCTGCGACGGCACCTGCCGCTCGGCGTTGGTCGTGGGGGTCACCTCTTGCGCCACGGCGGGCGTGGCAATCGCGATCGTCGCTGCCGACAGCAGGTATGCGGTAAGACGCATGGTCGTCACTCTCCTTGAACGATTTCGTTTTTCGAATATCGGGTTTCTTTTCAAGCTAGGATTATTCACGCGGATGTGTCGAGCATTTTGTCAGAAAAACCATGTTTTCGAAGCCTGTGTCGCCAAAGCGCAACATCTGGCCGTGACCGATCCGGTATGCGGAGCCGGTCAACATGAACCTCCCGAGACGGTCCGCCAAGCTGAACGAGTGGATGACTGGCTGCCGATCTGTCACTTCGAAGCCAGCCGACAAAATGCGCTGGCGCGCTGGCTTTCAGATCAGGCGGAACTTCGGGAATATCGACAGCGTTGAATGACGCTCAAGCGCTTCAGGAGGGGGACCGATGAGAGGATGTTCGGAACCGTAGGCTAACAGCCCGATGATGAAGTCAAATATTTGCAGGTGGGCCCGTCAGCCGACGTCGACTGAGATGCCGAGGGCTAAGGCGGCGGTTTCGCCTTCGACGCCGACGGCGAGGGCGATCAGCAGCACGGTTTCGGTCCGAACGACGAACAGGAAGGTCTTTGATAGTGCTGCAGCTTCCCTTGGAGTGCCACATACGAACAAGGTGCGCATCAGGACGCTCAGGTTGAACCCGGCGACGTGGACGAGATAGCGCTTGTGGAGGTTTTCGCGCCCGCGCAACCACGCGCGGCGCATGCCACCACGACGGAGAATGTGCGCAAAGCTGCGCTCCACCATTTCACCACGCTTGCGCATTGCCTCACGTCCGACGCCAGATTTCAGACGAGCCCGATTGGCGAAGACCGCCTTTTGTGC
>NZ_JANBVH010000070.1 GCF_024273235.1 Sphingomonas faeni
CCGTCATCTGGGTTCAGGCGGCGCAAATCACCTATTTTTAATACAGTATGGAAGGACCGGCTCTAGGAAACCAAGTGGAGCCGTTGGATGGCGTGTAGTGGCGCACTGCTACCAGACTGACTTTCGGTTCCCTTCGCGGGTCAGTTGCGTTCGCTCTGCTGCCCCTTTGAAATCCTCAGACGCCGAAAAACGAACAAGGCATATCAGGACTGAGAAAGGCGAGCGGATTCTCGGGTCCGAGCACATATTCCGGCCATTGCGATGCCAAAGCGATCACCGCTTCCTTATCCGAAAAAGCGGCGCGCACGATGCTATTCACCGCGGCCTCGTGGCACTTTTCGATAAGCGCAACGATAGCTTTGGTACCCAGGACCGAAGGTATCGTCACGCGAACCTCGCTAGAGAAGCTGTCAAGCAGAACATGGACGAGGTGCGGGTGGAGCGCGCGGGTTCGATCTAGGAATCGTCGGTAGTCTAGGCCGCGTCCATCCTGCGCGAACAGTCGAATGTCATAAAGGAGACCCGGCTGCCCGGCTTTGAGGGTTGTGACATTGGCCCACGGACGTTGCTGGTAATGCACGGTCATCCCAACCGGCAGCTCCTTGTTCCGCGTTCCGATTTGTGCCCAACGCTTCTTCTCGAACTCGACGAACGGGAGCGGGTCGAGCGGCAAAAAGCGCTTAGCCACTGGATTGATCCGCTGCGGCAGGAAGGGCTGGCCGTTGTTGTAACTGGTGCAATATCGCCAAAAGCTCTTGTCCAGATCCCGTAGAAACTGAAGAATGCGGGCGTAGTCATCAGCATGCCCAGCGCGAAAGTGCGCGACGCGGTTGCGGATTTGCTTAACCTCGCGCAACTTGGCATGCCAAAGATCGCGCGGGGGGAAATAGGTTTCGAAGCAGTCCCAATGTGTCTCGATCAATTCGAGCAAGGCGGGCAACTGACTGTAGCTCAGCGCGCTGCTTTCCGCTGTAGGCATATGGGTAAGCGATGCATCTGCCTGTTGATGGCCCGGCTTCTTTTTCAGATCATCTGCCCAAGAATCGCCGAGCTTCGCTCGAAGCTCGACGTAAACCATCGCCCGCAGCCACGTTTCGAACTGCCATAGACGTGAGTAGGTGTTGACGACCCGCACCGGGACATCGCCTATGCTCTCGGGACGGACCTCGCCTGCTGGCTCGGTTGCTTGCACGCCATTCGTCATCAAAATCCCCCGGGCGACCGTCAGCGCATTTTCACCGGGCCGAACATCCCCGATTCCACAAGGCTCAGATAAATCTTCTTGAGAGCCAGTGCGGTCTCCTGCGTCACGAACAGGGACGATCGACTGCCATGGGGCTCGCCAAGCAGATAGGGGCGCATCGTTTCCCACGTTTCGGCGCGCTGCGACCAGCGCCAGCAGGGGAGTTCCTGCTCGAGCATCAGAGGCACGGCGAGCGATTTTGGGATGGTGTGGTTGGCTTCCAGACCGCGGTCCCAATTGCACCGGACGAGGATGGGCTCAGCGTTGTCCATGTAGAACGGACCGTCGAGACGTTCGGCGGAAATCGAGACCCCAGGCGGGCAGACAATTCGTTGCGCTGAAGCGATCACCTTGTCGCCGTCAACGTAGGGACAGGTGATGAAGCCATGCGCAAAATAGCGCGTATGGTCGAGACCTTCATAGCCCGTGCGTTCGCTGGGATAGGTTTCCGGATTCCGCCCGTCATGCTGGGCGACCAGCGGGTGCCAGGTGGGATAGCCGTCGACCGGCGGACCGATCTCCTCGACAATCGCACGAAGTGCCCCGTCCGACAGCTCGCGCTGTGCTGGCGTGAAATGCCGCGACACAAGGTAGTTGCGCGCCTTCTCATAACCGCTCGCAGCGGCTTCATCTGCTCTGAACGCCATTTCGATTCCTAATACGGCCTTACTGTGCGCTGAAACGGCAAATTACACATGAGATGTCAATATCGTGCGCGTCTTAGGTATTAAGCGCGACGGCGACACGTTGCCTCGTGAACATGTCCGACAAACACATGTTTTCGGACAGGGTGCGCTCCGGCCTTGGGTCGTGGTGCCAACAGGACGGCAGAGTGTGCGACAAATCCTGTCGCTTTGGTCAGCTGTACGGAAACCCGAATCTGGGGGTTTGCCGACACCCGATCGCGTTACCGTATATCTGGGTCCGTTCTATGTGCTGACCCCGGCTTGAGGCCGCTGAGAACGGAGTGCGTGTCGGCAGTCATGCGACCTGCTCCTTGACGAGGTTCGTCAGCGCGTCGGCCGCGCGGGTGCGATAGCGTTCCTTGTGGCGTAGCGCGTGAAAGGCGCGGTCGGGCAACCCAAGCGGCAGCTCGACCAGATCGCCGGCCTTGAGCGCGCGTGCGACGACCAATCGCGACAACACAGCGACGCCGGCACCGGCCTCGACCGCGGTACGCACCGCCTCGTTGGACGGCAACGTCATCGCTACCGTCAGCTGGGCCGGATCGAACCCGCGCGTTCGCAGCACGTCCTCGAAGGTCGAGCGCGTGCCCGAACCCTGCTCGCGGACGATCCAGCGTGCAGCGCGAAGCCAGTCCTCGTCGACGCGCCCGGCGTCCTCGCGGCCGACCAGCACCATCGGGTCATGCCCGACATTCCAGTGGGCGAGCGCCGGTTCGTCCACCTCGCCCTCGACGAAACCGAGCTCCGCGGCGCCGCTCAGGACCTGCGCTGCTGCACCTTCGGTGTTGTCGATCGCCAGTTCGACCGCGATCTGCGGGTGGCGTTCGTGGAAGGCGGCGAGCTTTGCCGGCAACCAGTAGCTCGCGATCGTCTGGCTGGCGACGATCCGCAACGAACCACGGGCAAGCCCGGCATAGTCCGCCAGCATCGTCTCGGCATGCGCTGCCCGCCCCAGCACCGCGCGCGCTTCCTCCAGAAAGCCTCGGCCTGCTTCGGTCAGCTGGATGCCACGCCCGACGCGGTGGAACAGCGGAACGCCGTAGCGCGCTTCGAGGGCCGCAACCGCCCCGGAGGCAGCAGACTGCGTGACGTTCAGCGCCTCCGCTGCCTTGGTGACGTGTTCGCGCTCCGCGGCACCGACGAAGATTCTGAGCTGCTCCAGGGTCATGCAGCATATATCGCGTACTTAGATCGATACGACCAACCGTTTGATATGGTCATTCCAATCTGGATATCGGAATGATCGGCAGCCTTTCGTCTGCGATGGTCTCGAAGACTTGGAGCGTTAGGCGGGCCTGCGACGTTTGATCGTCCATGACCAATATGATCGCGCGCAATTCCGATCCCTACAACGCCGAGCCGACGCCCGGTGCGTTGATCGAGCGGTTCCTGACGCCGCAGGCGCTGTTCTACGTGCGCAGCCACGGGCCAGTGCCGGATCTGCCCGCCAATCATCGGATCGAGGTGAGCGGGACGGGCATGGCGAGCCGCTCTTTTTCGGTAGAGGAACTGAAAGCTACGTTCCCCACGCGGACGGTGACGGCAGTTCTCCAGTGCGCCGGCAACCGGCGCACTGACCTCCAGCAGGTCGGAAAAACGTCGGGTGATCCTTGGGATGTCGGCGCGATCGGCAATGCAGAGTGGACCGGCGTACGCCTGGCCGATGTGC
The DNA here is from genome assembly GCF_024273235.1 of Sphingomonas faeni. Classification (GTDB taxonomy): domain Bacteria; phylum Pseudomonadota; class Alphaproteobacteria; order Sphingomonadales; family Sphingomonadaceae; genus Sphingomonas; species Sphingomonas faeni_A. The sequence continues at coordinate 3,599 of NZ_JANBVH010000070.1, forward strand.
TCGATGCGGTCGGCGCACCTGATGCTTCCGACCTGTTCGTGGCGTTCACCGGCGCGGACGAGGTGGACGTGGAGGGCGAGGAAGCCTTGTTCGGGGTATCGATCGCCATGAGCAAGGCGCGGCAGCCCGACGTCCTCCTCGTCTGGGCGATGAACGGCGAGCCGCTGACGCCCGAACACGGCGCACCGCTCCGCATGGTGGTGCCGGGCTATGCCGGCGTGCGCAGCGCCAAGTGGCTGACACGGATCGAGGTGCGAGACATGCCTTCCGACGCACCGATCCAGGCGCACGACTACAAGCTGTTTCCCGCCGATGTGACGAGCGACACCGTCGACTGGAGCCGGGGTCTGACCATCAATGCCATGCCGCTCAACGCCGCGATCTGCGTGCCCGGCTCTGGCGAAAGCCTGCCGGCCGGGGAGGTGCGGATCGAGGGCTATGCCATCGCCTATGATCGCCGCGTCTCTCGGGTCGAAGTGTCGGTAAACGGTGGTCGCGAGTGGCAACAGGCGACGTTCGCCGATGATCCGGAGACGCACTGGGGTTGGCGGCGCTGGACCCTCGACGCCACGCTTGCCAAAGGTCGCCAGCACCTCGTCGTGCGCGCCTTCGACGGGGCTGGACAGGGACAGCCCGAACGGCCGGACACGATGTGGAACTTCGCCGGCTATCTGTGCACCGCCTGGCATCACGTCCACGTGCTGGTCGAATGATCGAAGCGTCAGCGGGATCGGACATCGGCTTCTGGATCGATGCGATCGGGCGGCTGGTGGTTGCGACCGTGGCCGGGATGGTGCTCGGCTGGGAACGCTCGCGCGAGAACCGGCAGATCATGGGCTTGCGAACGCTGGGTCTGGTCGGTCTGGCGAGCTGCATCGCCGTGCAGGCGGTCGTGCATAGTGGCCTGCCAAATGTAAACGCCGACGCCGCAGGGCGGGCGATGCAGGGCATTCTGACAGGCGTCGGTTTCATCGGTGCCGGCGCGGTGCTGCGGGTCGGCCAGGGTCAGGAAGTGCATGGATTGGCGACCGCCGCGTGCATCTGGGTGACGGCCACGATCGGCGCGGCAGCGGGGTTGGCAGTGTGGCCGCTCATCATCGGCGGGGTGAGCCTTGCAATGCTCGTCCTGTTCGTCGGTGCGCCGCTGGAACGCCGCATCCGCGAGCGGGCTCGCCTGACGCCGGCCGAGGCCGACAGGAAGGACGTCGAGCGCAAGCCGTGATCCCGCTGGATCGCCCGGTGCCTGTCGGCGTCGGGAAGCGGCAAGGTGCAATCAGGACACCAGCGCCGCATCGGCCTGGCGCCGGACCTCGTCGGCGATCGGATGCGGCTCGGAAGCGGGGCGCTCGCCCACCACTGTGGATCGGCGTGCAAAAGGGACCCCGGTAGCGGGGTGATCGGCGTCGAAAAAGGACCCCTCATCCTGGGGGTCTAGGCTGCTTGCTTGGCGGTGTGTCAAGCGGCGAGATCGGGATGGGGAACGGTGAGAGAAGGG
>NZ_JANBVH010000071.1 GCF_024273235.1 Sphingomonas faeni
GCGATCAGTCGCGTTAGTCATCGGAAAGAAGATTCGCTTTGATCGAGGTGAAGATTGCGTTGTATACCTCGACGCTCGTTGTTTCTGGCAAATTGATGTTAATGGTGTAGGCAAGCCGTAGATCGGCCTTCTTGTGGTTGTCGATGCTTGGGTCACGCTTCATCACGGATCGCGAAATATCAAGAGGCGGAAGCTTTTGATCATTCGCTGTATCCATCTGATCCGCATCAAAATCAGCAAGTTGTTTACAGGCTTTGAAGCTCCCGGCGATAGCGGTGACCGTGCTATCGGACCTGTCTCTTCCGGTTACCTCGACCACGAGATTCTTCAGCTTGTCATCGGATAAATCATTCGCAAACTCGTTGCGCTTGAACAGGTCTGCCCATCCAATCCGCATCGCCTCCGCCATAGCGGCTCCGCTGCTGTCTGCGTTCCGAAAGCGGCGATACAAGTCTGTGGGCTTACCGTCATTCTCAAGAAATCCAATCCTTTTTAGGAAGGGGATGAACGCGCGGGCGCTACCTGAACCATATCCGAGGACCGTTTCTTGAAAATCTTGCGTGTAGCGATCAGGCATCTTCGCTTGCTGAATTTTTTCAAATATCTTGCCGATCAGACCCGTGGAATTGATAAACGGTGGCAACGCCATAACGGATGATCCCCCTTTTTCGCCCATCCTAAACCAAGCATTTGCCGTTGGTCACCTAAATTTCACGATACAGCGTAGCTCCAAACTCAAGAACCTGAAACAAAGGAGCTGCCAGGCAGGTGTCGGGAGCGATTGACGGCACCACCGCGTTGCTCGCCATAACTGCAACCTTTTGCCACAATGAGCCGATGTCCGGTTTTCGGAACGTGGCAAATCTAGCTCAAACTTGGAAAAGGGTGTTTCTGTCGAAGGCCTTTGCTTCATTTTCAGCCTCATAAAGCCAAAGTCAGATGCGTGCGGTGCGGTGATCGGCGGGAAGCTGCAACTGGTGACGTAGGATGCGCCGAGCCTACATTATGCGATTGAAGCGCTGCGGCGGTTCATCCGGTGCCGGATAGTGTGCGGATTTGAGCTACTTGGTTCTGCAAGCTGGGTGTCGCCCAATCCAAGAGCACGTCTTGGGACAGATCGTTCGCCTCTTTACGTCATCCTGACGAAAGTCAGGACCCAGAGCCAAACAGACCATCGTTCTGTAGCTCCGGGTCCTGACTTTCGTCAGGATGACGGAGCGCGAAGAGAGTGTGCGGAGCGCTGGGCGTTCCCAAAAACGCAACGCGGGAGTAAATCCCGCGTCGTCGGTCGGGCCTTTGGCCCGCCGGCCGGTCGAGGTCGTCTGGCGATTAGCCGCCGGCTAATCGCGTGCGGCCGCAAGCGCGCCGCTTTGCGTCTTACTTGCTTCTTTCGACCTACTCAAACTCAAGCTCCACAGGCGTAGCGCGCCCGAAGATCGACACCGAAACCTTGATGCGGGTGCGCTCGCGTTACCGTACCTTCGCAATAATCGCCTCGACGCCCTTGGGATCCACCGCGATCATCTTCAGCAGCGTCGCCGATCCGGTATCCGGCAGGCGGCGCTTCTGCTCCCAATCACGCACCGTGCCGACCGGGAAGCGATAGGTCTCGGCGAACGCCCCTTGCGTCAGCTTGGTCGCTGCCCGCACGGCGCGGACGTCCACCGTAGCCACGCGCGCGCGATCCGTATCACCATCGGCGAACGCGATGGCGTCTTCCAATCCCGCTGCGATCTTGTCGAATGCGCTCTTCATCATGTCCTCCGTGAAGTTGGCGTGGTGTCGTCTCGGTCGCCGCTTGTGTGCGGTCGCGTCAGGCTCGCCGCCAGCGTGCCGGTCAAGGTCGCCAGCGCATTGCGCTCGGCCTTGGTCAGGCTTGCCTTCTCGGTCTTGCCGAACACGGTCAGCAGGAAGACCGGCAGGGTGTCGCCCGCATAATAGGTGATCACGCGGTAGCCGCCCGATTTGCCGGTGCCGGGCTTTCTCACGCGAAGTTTTCGCGCGCCACCGCAACCGGGCATGACGTCACCGATCTGCGGGTTGGCTGAAAGCGCAGAGACGATGGCAACGCGCTCGTCATCCGTCATGCCGACGTCATCGGCAGCGGAGAGATACGCCTTGGTTTCGACCACCGTATGCATTGTGCGATATGTACGGCAATGCCGTAATTCGGTCAAGGGCCGGCAGGAGCCTGTGGGATTGGCGTTGGTTCCCAACCAAGCGCGACGCGGGAGTAAATCCCGCGTCGTCGGCCGGGCTTTGACCCGCCGGCCGGGCTGGCGCCGTCTCGCGATTAGCCTTGGGCTAATCGCGTGCGGCTTGGCCTTACTTGCTTCTTTCGACCTGCTCGAACTCGAGCTCGACCGGGGTCGCACGCCCGAAGATCGAAACCGAAACCTTCACGCGGCTGCGGTCGAAATCGAGTTCCTCCACAAGCCCGTTGAAGGTCGCGAACGGGCCGTCGAGTACCTTGACCTGATCGCCGATCTCGTAGTCGACCTTGACCTTCTGCTTGGGCGCAGCGGCGGCTTCTTCCTTGCTGTTCAGCATCCGCGTGGCTTCCGCCTCGCTGATCGCCTGCGGCTTGCCCATGCTGCCGAGGAAGCCCGTCACCTTCGGCGTGTTCTTCACCAGGTGATACACGTCGTCGTTCATGTTCAGCTTGGCGAGCACGTAGCCCGGCATGAACTTGCGCTCGACCGCGATCTTCTTGCCGCGACGGGCTTCCGTCGTGGTTTCGGTCGGGACTTCGATCTGCTCGACGAGCTGTTCGAGACCCATCCGGGTCGCCTCGGCCATGATCGAGTCGCGGACCTTGCCCTCGAAGCCCGAATAGGCGTGAATGATGTACCAGCGCGCCATGACGGAACCTTGCTTACTGAGCGAGTTTGAGGAGGGCGGAGACGATCGCTTGCAGGATCGAGTCGACGCCCAGGAAGAACAGCGCGAGGATCGTCGTCATGATCACCACCATCACGCCGGTCATGACCGTCTCGCGACGCGTCGGCCACGTGACCTTCGCGGTCTCGTTGCGGACCTGCTGGATGAATTCGAGGGGGGACGTCTTCGCCACGATGTTCTTCGAACCCGCTGATTGAGAAACTGAGATGCGAGGCATAGACCCACTAGCCGCTCCCTGTGAAGGGCCGCGGCGGCAGGTCCGTCCTCGCTGTCGGAAGCGCGGCAGATAGCTGCCGTCACAGGTGAAAGCAAGTGCGGGGCAGGAGAGGGGCGGGGCGCGTGCCGGAAGTGAGGAGGGCGGTGGTCGGAGAGGTGGCGCGTCGGCGAAGAAGTGGCGGGGGAGAGCGCTTGGGTCACTCGATCCCCCGCACGATCGTCTTGCCGGTGCCGGTTTCACCGGCGGCTCCGCTCCCACGGTTTCTATTTATCGTTCGGCTTGACGACGGCATGGCCGGTGTACGCCGAACGCGGACGAAAAAAAAGGCCGGTACGAGACCGGCCATGAAAGTTTTTAGGAGAGGATGCCTGAAAGGCCTGATCGTTGTGCATCGCAGCACATCATAGAGCAATTGCGAAAATTGCATTATTAAATGCATTTTCTGCAATCGCGATGGACGTGCGAAGGCGCCGCGGGAAACGGTGCCGTTCGAAATCGAAATTTAAAGGGGGTGGCAGGAGTGCTCGGATTCGAACCGAGGGCCTTCGGTTTTGGAGACCGACGCTCTAACCAACTGAGCTACACTCCTACACGGACGCGCCCCTTACCCAGCGTTTTCGCGGAGGGCAAGCGTCTCGCGTGCAATTCGTCACCATGAGGATGATGCGTTGCACGCGGTCGTGTTTGCCCGTTAACCGTACGCCGTATCGTGGGATGTAGGAAAGCGGAATCGTATGCGAGCAGGTTTGGGGATGCTGGCGCTGCCGGTCGTGGCGTTGCTGATGGGGGCGGGGCCGGTGCCGCAGGTGCCCGACCTCGGGCCGCAGCTCGAACGCTTCACCTATCCCTGGCCGGTGCAGACGATGGAGGTCGATATCATCGGCGCCCCCGCACAGATGGCGTTCATGGATATCGCGCCGCAGCGTCCCAATGGCCGCACCGTCGTCCTGCTCCACGGCAAGAACTTCTGCGGCGCGACCTGGGCTAGTACCGCGCGGGCGCTGATCGACACCGGCTACCGCGTCATCGTCCCCGACCAGATCGGCTTCTGCAAATCGTCCAAGCCCCGCGCGGCGCAGTATAGTTTCGAGATGCTGGCGACGTTCACCAAGCGGCTGCTCGAATCGCGCGGCATCACGCGGGCGACGATCGTCGGGCATTCCATGGGCGGCATGCTCGCGATGCGCTACGCCATTCTCTATCCGGCGTCGGTCGAGAAGCTGGTGCTCGTCAATCCGCTCGGCCT
>NZ_JANBVH010000072.1 GCF_024273235.1 Sphingomonas faeni
ACCTGTCCCATATGGCTTCCTTCCATTCCAACGAAAGGATCGCACCATCAAACCGTGGGATCAAACACCTAGCCTTGGCTAGCGGCCCAAACCGGGCATATTGAACAAAAATTCTGCCGACACGTATTTCTTGAAAAGGAGTACGATTATGAAACATACGATGTTTGTTATGCTGGCCCTCTCGGTACTCTCTCCAGCCCCGGCCTTTGCTGACGTACCGGGTAAAGGCTGGATCAGCCGCGAGAAAGCGTCTGCTGGCCTCGCCAAGAGGGGCTATAATGTTACCAAGATCGAAGCCGACGATGGGCATTGGGAAGGCGAAGCTGTTCGAAAGGGCATCCGCTACGAGTTCCATGTTAACCCCAAAACCGGCCAGATCACCAAGTTGGAGCGTGATCGCGATTAAGTGAACCACGGTGTTCCACATCCTTGTTTTGGCGCTGCCGGCGATCGTCTGCTTCGTCCAGATCCTGTTACCTTGACAGCACGACCTCACGGCATCACCTCTAGCTGATGTACGCTCCTGCGACACATCAGCGTTTTCGCGACCATTCAGGCCAGCTCGCCGCACGCGGTTAGCCCGGACTTTGTCGGCAAATCGCCGCCAAGGTTCGGGCCTTATTCGGAAAATTAACTCCGGCAGCGCGCAACGCGCCATGGCCTCGAATAAGCGGATACCGCATCATGCATACTCAAGCTGCACAACTAGACGCTCGTCCTGTCATTCACGTCTCGATCGACGAATGTGATTCGCTCTCTGCACTGGCGTTAAGCGCCCAGCACCGACATCCCCAATCTTCGTCCATGCTTCTAGCCGAACTCGATCGTGCCGAACTTTACGAGGCGTCTGATATGCCCCCAAAGGCCGTTACGATGAACTCAACCGTCGAATTCTTGGATGAAGAGAGCGGTGTGCGTCGCGTTGTCCGGCTGGTTTACCCTAACGAGGCAGATATCGATGCTGGACGGATTTCGATCCTAACACCAATCGGGGCGGGACTGATCGGTATGTCGGCGGGCTATGCGATCTCTTGGCCGGATCGTGAGGGCCATGTTCGCTCTCTGAGGATCGTCAGCGTTACTCAGCCTGATAAGGGTTTAGGCGCATGATCGAGGAACTGGCCCGTCATCGATGCAGCGGCGACGATGGCACACCTCTTTTCGTGGTAGAACGCTGTCATGTCTTCATGACCCAGGGCGATACCGGCTTACGTCAGTATCGAGGCGCGGCCTGCTTGACGCTGCTCGATGGCGAGCCTGTTCGCTACATTGATGCGCGAACGTTCGAGGTCGTCGCGAGCGGTGAACTGATCGCCCATGACCCCGCAACGTGTGATTGCGCGCCAGCGGTCGAGGTGTTCACACAAGACGGTCGGCGCGAGGGAGGGGACGCGAGCATCTAGTTCTGTCGCTCAGACATGACATCGATCACCGCGCTGACAAGCTGCGCTGCGCCGTCGCGATTCAAGCGAGCCGGCCAAAAGCGGTTAACGCCTTACCGCACTTCGATCAGTGCCGCCTTTCACACCCGTTCCGCTCAGGGCAGCGCTAGCCGCGATCGTGTCCCACCGCGTGGTGTAGCTTCAGCGGCGTAGCCGCTTTGATCTCCGGGCATGGCCGGGTCGATCACGCTGCCATGGACGACAACGTGACGGTGGGATCATCGCTCAATTGTGTCACGCTTTCCAGCGTCATGTAGCGGCCTCGCTGGACTGCCCACTCGTCGTTTTGCTCGAGCAGCAAGGCGCCGACGAGGCGTGTGATGGCATCCTCGTTGGGGAAGATGCCGACGACGTTGGTGCGCCGCTTGATCTCGCCGTTGAGACGTTCGAGTGGATTGGTGCTGTGCAGCTTGGTGCGATGCTGCGGCGGGAACGACATGTACGCAAGCACGTCTTCTTCCGCCGTATCCATCAGCTTCGCGAGTTTAGGCACGCTGGGTCTCAGTTGGTCGGCGACCTTGCGCCACTGCCCCTTGGCCGCCTCGGGGGTCTCCTGAGCATAGGCCGTGGCGATGAAAGCCGAGACGACGCGGCGACCGCTTTTGCCGGCATGGGCTGTGGCGTTGCGCGCGAAGTGGACGCGGCACCGTTGCCACGTTGCGCTGAACACTCGCGATACGGCTGCTTTGATACCCTCGTGCGCATCCGAGATGACGAGTTTTACGCCGCGTAAGCCCCGCCGCGCGAGGCTGCGCAGGAAGTCCGTCCAAAACGTCTCGGCTTCCGACGCGCCGATCGCCATGCCGAGCACCTCGCGCCGGCCGTCGCCGTTCACGCCGACCGCGATGGTGACCGCGACCGAGACGATCCGACCGGCTTGGCGGACCTTCAGGTACGTCGCGTCGACCCACACGTATGGCCAGTCGCCTTCGATAGGGCGCTCGAGGAACGCCTTCACGCGGACGTCGATCTCCTCACACAACCGGCTTACCTGGCTTTTCGAGATGCCCGACATTCCCATCGCTTTCACCAGATCGTCGACCGACCGGGTCGAGATCCCCTGGATGTACGCCTCCTGGACGACCGCGGTCAGCGCCTTCTCCGAAAGGCGCCGAGGCTCGAGGAAGGCGGGAAAGTAGCTGCCGGTTCTCAGCTTGGGGATACGCAGCTCAACGGTGCCAGCCCGCGTTTCCCAGTCGCGCTCACGGTATCCGTTACGTTGGGCAAGCCGGTCGCTGCTCTTCTCGCCATATCCAGCGCCGGTCAGACTGCCGACCTCCAGATCCATCAGCCGCTGCGCGGCAAAGCCAATCATCTCACGCAGAAATTCCGCATCCGCGCTCTTTCCCACCAGCGCCTGCAGGTTCATTGTATCGTCGGTCATCGAAGGTCTCCGTTGGTTGAGTCTCGCAACCCAATCCTATCCGAAGATCTTCGATGGCCACCCGTGAAGCTGACCGGCCGCTACAGCGCTGGATGATAGCGCGTGACCGGTCAGCTTCACTACCGCTGAGCTACACCACCAGCGGGGACACGACCCTAGCCGCGCGCAAAAGCATCCGTCGCGCAGCAAAGCTGGCTGGCACCGCCTGCGACCCAAAGCGCTGCGCGAACCCCTCTCGCCAAAGCCTCGACGCCACAACATGAACCTCCTCGCGAGTTGGCGAGCGCTCATCATTAATGCAGGCGGTGATCGCCGGGTACAATTGAGGCAAAAGAACGGCTTCGGTCGGTTCGATCGGCTCGCTGACCTGTAGGTCAACACCTTGCTCGCACCGGCGTTTCAAAGCTTGCCTGCGTTGCCGGCGCCAAGCGCGGCCCGCGAACCAGAGGGGTACTGCGGCAACTACCGCAAACGTCAAAGTCATGTCCAGGAACTGACTTTTCGGTAGCTTACCAACTAAGCCCAGCACCAGGAGAATCAGAATAGCGGGGGCGCCCCATTCCGGATGCAGCGCGAGCCGAAAAACGTACCACAGTAACCAACAAAACAGCGCCGCGGCCGCCAGGCTGCCTACGATCAGGCCGATTGCTCCGGCCGCAATGAGGATCAACTGCATGCGCCGACTCCTTCCGGCTATATATATCGCATTGCGATAGACACTGCAATTGGAACCTCTTACGAACCCGATCAATCGACGCGCGCGAGTAGCTCGGCCAGCATAGGCCTAAGCCGTACAATCTCCTCGCGATGCGTCTCCGAGAGCTGTTTCAGAAGCGTTCGCGCTTTCTGCGTCAATTCGAGGAGAGCCTGCCGGCCATCGTCCGGTGATGGCCTACGTATCACCAAGCCAAGCGTTTCCAGACGATCGACCAACCCGGTCGCGCTGTGCGGTTTTAAGGCCAGACGCTCCGCGACGTAGCCGACGCTCACGTTTACGGGGGCAGCCCCCCGGATCGCGAGCAGCGCCTGGTGTTGCTGCGGCTTCAAGCCGCAGCTAGCCGCGCCTCGTTCACTGAAAACCAGAAACTGGCGAAGCGCATAACGGAAGTCTGCAAGCGCCGCATAGTCGGCGTCGGCTAACTCATTCCGATCAATCATCACTCATATCCTAGGCGTTGAAGTATATCGTGGCACGATATAGTGGTCGCCCTTTCTGAACCAGCGAGAGTGCATGACGGCTTCCACCATCAACATCCCAAAGTCCAAGCGGCTTGCCGATCATAGCGCCGACTGGCGAATGATCATGCTCGCTGGAGCAGCGGTCGTGGTCGGCACGGGCGCAGCGTTCGGTGCCTGGATCCTCCTAAAGCTGATCGCATTTGCCACCAATCTGTTCTGGTTCGGCAGGATATCGGCCGCGCCTGCTGAAATCATGGACGCGAACGTCGGCCTTGC
>NZ_JANBVH010000073.1 GCF_024273235.1 Sphingomonas faeni
TTTGGCGGACGTGCGGCCTAGGATCAGCAGCCCGCCAAGGCTCAGCACCCCCGCCGCCATCAGATACCCGCCGACCAGCCACAACCCGCGCGGCGCGAGCGCCTCGGCCACGATCGGCGCGAGCGCACCACCGAGCACGCCGCCAAGATTGAACGTCATCGACACGCCGGTGTAGCGCACCCCCGCGGGGAACAGGCTCGGCAACCACCCGCCAAGCGGTCCGTACGCAAACCCCATCACGAACAGCGCGCCCGACAGCCACAACCACACCGTGAACAGCGATCCGGAACCCAGCATCGGCCCCATCAACGCGCCGACGCCGATGCACCCGGCGAACCCGATCGCCAGCATCCGTGCCGCCGAATGCCGGTCCGCCAGCACGCTCGCGACGATCACGCCGCCTGCGAGAAACCAGATCGCGACCAGTTCGACGCCAAGGAACGCCTCGCGCGAATAGCCGAGCGTCTTGGTGCCGTAGCCGAGCGCAAACGCCGTCGCGAGGTAGAACAGCGCGAAGCATGCGATGACGCCAAACGTGCCCGCGAGCGTCGCGCGGAGGTGCTGCGTGAGCAAAGTCGCGATCGGCACCTTGGGCAGGGCCTCGGTCGCCTCGGCTTCGAGGAAGGCGGGCGTCTCGGTCAGTTTCAGACGCACCCACAGGCCGAGCCCGACGAGGATCGCGCTCAGCAGGAACGGGATCCGCCAGCCCCAGGCCAGGAACTGCGCCTCGTCGAGCACCAGGCCGATCAGCAGGAACAACCCGTTGGCCGCGAGGAACCCGACCGGTGCGCCGAGCGGCGGAAACATGCCCCAGGTGTTCTTGCGGTGCGGCGGCGCGTTCTCGACCGCGAGCAACGCCGCCCCGCCCCATTCCCCGCCAAGGCCTAGCCCCTGCCCCAGCCGCATCAGACACAACAGCGCGGGCGCGATCCAGCCGACCTGCGCATAGGTCGGCAGAAACGCGATCCCGACGGTCGACCCGCCCATCAGCAGCAGCGAGGCGACGAGCGTGGACTTGCGCCCGACCCGGTCGCCGAAATGTCCGAACACGATTGCCCCGACCGGCCGCGCGACGAAGGCGAGCCCGAACGTCGCGTAGCTGAGCAGCAACTGCGCCGAATCGGATTGCCCCGAAAAGAACAGCGGGCCGAACACGAGCGCCGCGGCGGTCGCGTAGATGTAGAAGTCGTAGAATTCCACCGCGGTGCCGACCAGGCTGGCGGCGAGGATGCGGCGGTTGGAGGCGAGCGTCGTCATGGTCACGGCATCGCCGCGGTCGCCGCCCGGGTCAACCGATTGCCCCAAATGATCCTCCCCCGCCAGGGGGAGGTGGCTGGCCCTTGCCAGACGGAGGGGGAGGAAAGGGTAACCTCTGTTCCGTGTCCTCCCCCTCCGACGCTTCGCGCCACCTCCCCCTTGCGGGGGAGGATCAGAGGGGGAGGACTATGCGGGCGACAAGCCCCGGCACGTTGTCGGCGAGTTCGAAATGGCCGTCGTGCAGCCGCGCGACGGCTTCGATCAGCGCCATGCCGAGGCCCGCACCGGGGGTGGATCGCGCGCTGTCGAGGCGGCCGAAGCGTTTCAGGGCTTGCGCGCGGTCGGCGGCGGCGATGCCCGGGCCGCGGTCCTCGACCTGAATCGCCACGCCGTCGGTGCGGTGGACGATTCGCAGCGTGACCTCGCCGCCCCCGGCACCGTGGCGGAGCGCGTTGTCGATCAAATTGGTGATCGCCTGACTGATCAGTTCGCGGTGGAGCTTCATCGGCGGCGGCCGGTCGTCGATCGCGATCGTGAAGATCAGCCCCGCATCCTCGGCGACGGGCGCGTAGAGCTCGCCGATCTCCTCGAGCAGGTTCGCGGGCGACACCTCGATGAACCGATCGCGCGATACCGAGCCCGAGCGGCTGATCTCGATCACCATCGTCAGCATCCGCATGACGAGGTCGGTTTCGACCAGCAGCCCGCCCAAGGCAGCCTCGCGCGCATCGGGATCGGCGATCAGCACGGCCTGCTCGGTCTTGGTGCGCAGGCGAGCCAAAGGCGAGCGGAGATCGTGTGCGAGGCTGTCGGTGACGATCCGCAATTCGGCCATCACACCCTCGAGCTTGCCAAGCATGACGTTGAGCCGTGCGGCGAGGCGATCGAACGCGTCTCCACCGCCAGCGATCATGTCGACCCGCCGCGAGAGGTCACCCTCGCCTGCCGCCTCGATCGCCTTGGCGATGCCGTCGAGCCGACGACTGACATAGCGCGTGAGGACCAGCCCACCGATCACGCCGAGCGCCAGCGACAGGAAGACGGCCACCGCCAGCGCCCGCTCGATGGCGCGTTCCTCGGCCGCGATCAGGTCGAGGTTGCGGCCGGTGAGCAGCCAGTAATCGCCCAGCGGGTGGAGCGCGTAGCCGGTCTCTCGCGCGGACCAGAGTTCGTCGGAGCCAAGTCGCGCGATCCGGAACTGCGTGACGCGGAGGGGGACGGCGAGACGCGCGGGCGAGATGCCGACGACCGCGCGGCCCTTGGGGTCGATCACGGCCAGCACCAGCGAGACGTCGCCGGGAACGACTGCGCTGTCGATCGCCTGCCGAACCGCGATCAATCCGCCGCTGCGCCATACCGCGCGCAGCGCCTCGGATTGCTCGGTGGTTTCGCGCCGGATCGCGTCGATCGCGTCGGCGCTGGTGGTCTTCCAGACGAAGCCGACCAGCGCGAGATTTGACACCAGCGCCAGCGCGATCGAAAGCAGTGCGATCCGCGCGGTGACCGAAAGGCGGATCGCCACCCCGGATCAGCCTTCGACGGCGAGCCGGTATCCTGCCCCGCGCACCGTGTGCAGGATCGGCGTGGGGAAGCCGTCCTCGAGCTTGCGGCGGAGGCGACCGATATGGACGTCGACCACGTTCGAGCCCGGATCGAAATGATAGTTCCAGATCTTCTCGAGCATCATCGTCCGCGTGACCACCTGACCCGCGTGGCGAGCGAGGAATTCGAGCAGGTTGAACTCGCGCGCGCCGAGCGGGATCGATCGGCCGGCGCGCGACACGGCGCGGGCGAGCAGGTCGATTTCGAGATCGCCGACGGAGAGCTTCGTCTTTTGCGGTTCGGTCGCGGCGCGGTCGGAGCGGCGGAGCATGGCCTCGATCCGTGCGGAAAGCTCGGCGAACGAGAAGGGCTTGCACAGATAATCGTCGGCGCCGGCCTTCAGGCCATCGACGCGGTCGTCGACGGCAGCGAGCGCGGACAGGATCAGGACGGGCGTCGCGATGCCGGCGGCGCGAATCGCGCTGACCATCGAAAGGCCGTCGAGCCCCGGAAGCATGCGGTCGGCGATGATGAGGTCGAAGATACCTTCGCTGGCGAGGAACAGGCCGTCACGGCCATCGGCGCAGACCTCGATGGCATGGCCGGCCTCGGCCAAGCCCTTGGCAAGATAGGCGGATGTCGAGGCGTCGTCCTCGACGATCAGAATCTTGCGGCTCAACGCGCTATCACCTTCCCTGCCACCGAATTGGGTCACTATCTCCTGCCCTCATAAACGGAAAGGCCGGCGGAAAGAAATCTTCCCGCCGGCCCCCACGGTACCCCCGGGAGTGACGGGCACCGATCTCTGGAAACTCATGCAGCCGTTGCGGACCACGGGTTGCTTCTAGGATCGGGCGGGGGTCAGGGCGATGACCGAGAGGTGACAATTTCGTCATGTTGGCGGTTGGTTTGCGATGTCGTCGGAGGCGCAGACGGGTGCGGTATTAGCCCGCGACGATGAAGCGAGTGCTAGGGCTACCCGAAAAAATGCCCCCCATCCTGTCATCCCGGCGAACGCCGGGACCCATGGTTGGGGAGTTGGTGGTGGTTGTACGCTATCGCCTGGTCCGCCGTATCCGTGGGTCCCGGCGTTCGCCGGGATGACGGAAGATGGAGGAACTGAGAGGCATAAGA
>NZ_JANBVH010000074.1 GCF_024273235.1 Sphingomonas faeni
ACTGTCTGGCGCTGGTCCGGGTTGGCGGCTCTTGCCCTCCTCGTGGTCGAGGTGCCAGTTTCGATGTTTCTGGCCGAGACGGCATCTGTGTGGCTGCCCGTAAGCATTGCCGCCGCAGCGATCGGATCCGTAGCACTCGTTACGTTGTGCCCTGGCCCCAGCGGCGGCTTGGTTGGTCGTTGGGGCGAGTTTCTCGGCGACGCTTCCTATAGCTTATACCTATCGCATCCATTTTCCATCATCGTGATTGTTCAGCTTTGGATACGACTAGCGCCGAGATTGTCGCCGATCGCCCTTGTTCCATTCGCCGTCTTCGCGTGCCTTATCGGAGGGATCGCCTGCTATCTGCTGATCGAGCGGCCGCTCAACCACGGTATCAGACGCCTGATCGGGGCTCGGCTCCGCCAAGGCTAGCGACCGTTCGCCGATACCGTATCCCGTCAATAGCGGGGTTGGGCAATGAGGTTCGCGGGTTAGCCACTGCCGTGCTGCACGCACCTCAGAACAGCTCGGCGAGTGTTGCAGGGGTAGAGCTCTCTTGGATCAGGCCGCTCTCGCGGAAGCGTTCGAGATAATCGTCGGCGATAACGGCGGTTTGCGAACCTGTCGGCGCTGTTGCCGATCGCAGTTAGCGCTTTGCCCGTATCGAGGCCGATGACGTTGACGTTGAAATCGTCGGGATGCTTCACCTCTATGCCACAAGGGGCAGCCACTTCGGCCGGAAAATCCCTGAGGTTATAGTTGACAATCGCGTCGGCCCTGACAATGGAACGCGGCCGCAAGAACATGGACGTCCTTGGATCAGGAAGCGTCAGGGCCAGTATCAGGAGCTCGTCGCCTTCAACCAGCACCTCCGCACCTCCGCAAAGAGCGCGATCCGATCGGGAGTGAGCTTCGGTGGACGGCCGAAGCGGCCCCCCTTGCCTTTGCCCCGCCCATCGCCCCCTGCTGCTACGCTAGTGGATCAGCTCGCGCTCGAATCCGGCGATGCCGCGAACACCGTCAGCACCACGCAACCAGCTGCCGATTGAGTGTCCGCCCAGGGCGCAGCCAGCGAGCGCAGGCCCGCGCCGGCCTCTTTCAGCTTCTCGGCGATGTCGAGCAGGTCACCGGCGGAGCGTGCCAGCCGGTCGAGCCTCGTTACCACCACCACCGTGTCTTTGTCGCCCAACTGCCTTTCGAGTATTCTTCACGACCGACACCCCACCTATCTAATGGCGGGGCCGCGAAGGGCTTCAAAACCGGCTTGAAACTGACCGGCATTATAACGCGCCGCTAAGTCGCGCATCATATCCCCGTAGATTACTTTTTGAGCCCGAATTTGCGGGTGATTGAAGGTGTTGAATGGCACACCCTCGTAGCTCGACGAATAAACCGACGCCCAGCCATACCGCTCGGCCCACCGAAACCCTCTATACTCAAGGTCGATAAGTTTAACGCCCTCTTCTTTGCATATATCGCCAAGTATGCTGTTCCAAAGTGAATAACTAGCCAGACCGTCTATTTTTACACCACTACCCGACCAATCTTTCACCTGCTTCTGCTTCGACGGTGGGACTGTCAAAATCTGCTCGAGGTCGGGAGAATAATGCTGAACGAACGGATAGAAAACTCCCGATTCTTTAATATTTCCAGCCTCGATCCGCAGTGTCGCCCCATCTATCTTCGTGACGACCTTGAATATCTCTCCGTCATTTCGCCCCCCGCCTTGACGTATTCGTAGTTGCGTTCCGGATTTTATATAATTACCGGAACCCGCCTGATCAAAAAAACCGAGACCCGCCGCGTCCGGCTCGTCAATTCGCATCGTTGATTTCACTGCGTCAAAAGTAACATTGATGTGACCGTATAGAGTCGCTTGACTGACTGGGTAGGCGACACCTTCGGCCAGGGCCTCTTCGGTCTTGGCAATGTCGAACTTCTGCGGCCACGGATGAATAGTGTTGCAGACGAAAATCATGGTTCCTGCTATATTATGCTCTCGGATGAACGATTTGAGTATTCTTTTTGTGTAATCTGCGTTTGGCCCCCGCCCGTGCACGCCATAGACCGATCCGCTATTCATCGCGAGGCCGAGAATGATGAGATTGAATGGCTTACCCGTCGCACCGGCCCATTGCTGGGGTACGTCATTGTCGAACGATCCTCCGACCGCCGCGTTAGTATGCGTGACGGCGCCGTCATTTGGGCCCCTCAAGCCTTTCAACTTATCGATGAATATCTGCGTCGGGGCATTCGCTACAATAAAGGCATCGCGATCCGGATAATTGGCACCTACCAGATCGGCGCCAAGGAACACGGACATGCCAACCGTCAATGCGCTGACGGCCGCGGCGGATGCGTGAGTGGGTATCGGTGCGAGCACAACCGAACCTACCCCAACATTCAAGTTGTTCGGGCCGCATCCCGCCAACTCAACTGCAGTGCTTGCTAAGAAGGTTTGCTCGATGAATTGACGTCGCGTGTAAATCACAATTCTCCGGTGGGTTCAACGGGTGGTCGCAACACTTCATTCTTTGAGGAGAAGGAGTGTGGGGATGAAGCAGCGTCAGCGGATTTATTACTCGGCGGCACAGCGATCCGAGATTTGGGACCGGTGGCAGCGTGGGGAGTCGATGAGTTCGATTGGCCGGCGGTTTGATCGGCAGTCGTCGTCGATTTTCTCGGTGCTGTCGCCGTCGGGCGGCATTCGTCCGGCGGAGCGCAGGCGGTCGGGCCGATCCCTCAGCCTGAGCGAGCGCGAGGAGATATCGAGAGGTCTTGTCGCCGGCCGCTCGCTCAGAGCGATCGCAGCCCAGCTTGGTCGGGCGCCTTCGACGATCAGCCGCGAGGTCGGCCGGGGTGGCGGTCTGGACCGGTATCGCGGGACCGTCTCGGATCAGGCCGCGTGGGATCGCGCGCTGCGCCCCAAGCTGTGCAAGCTGGCTTGCCATCCCGGCTTACGCCGAACAGTATCGCGCAAGCTGCGCCGCAGCTGGTCGCCCGAGCAGATCGCTGGCTGGCTCAAGCGCAGCTTTCCGGACCAAGAGCAGCACCGCGTGTCACACGAGACGATCTACAAAAGCCTGTTCATCCAGGCGCGTGGCGTCCTGAAGAAGGAGCTGCTCGAGCATCTCCGGGCGAAGCGCACGATCCGCCGCTCGCGCCACGCCAGCCTGAAGCGTGACGGGCTTGGCCAGATCAAGGATGCGATATCGATCAGCGAACGGCCGGCGTCAGTCGAGGACCGCGCCGTGCCCGGACATTGGGAGGGCGATCTCATCTCTGGCGCGAGAAACAGCCATATCGTGACGCTGGTCGAACGCCAGTCACGCTATGTGATCCTGGCCAAGGTGGCGAACAAGGAGACCGCCAGCGTCGTCTCGGCCCTGATAAAGCAGGCGCGCAAACTGCCTCGCGAGCTCTATCAGTCGCTGACCTGGGATCGCGGCAAGGAACTTGCTGATCACAAGCGCTTCACCCTGGCGACCGAGGTCGACGTCTATTTTTGCGATCCGCAAAGCCCGTGGCAGCGCGGTACCAACGAAAACACCAATCGCTTGCTGCGCCAATATCTGCCCAAGGGAACGGATCTGTCGCTCCACAGCCAGGCCAAACTCAGCGCCATCGCTCGCCAGCTCAACGAGCGCCCCAGAAAGACCTTGATGTATCAGACACCAGCTGAAATGTTCGCCGAG
>NZ_JANBVH010000075.1 GCF_024273235.1 Sphingomonas faeni
ATACAGCCTTCTGGGCTTGAAGCCGGCTTTACGCGAGTTGCGACAACCAGGCAGCGGTGTCGCGTACCCCATCTTCCCAGGAGACGCGTGGCATCCAGCCGAGCGCTTGCAGGGCGCGCGTACAATCCAGGACATTGGCTGGAATATCGGCAGAACGCCCGGGTTTATAATCCACCGATATGTGCACATTCAGTACAGCGGATACCGATTGCACAACCTCGTTAAGCGACCTTCCTATGCCTGAACCGATATTCAATACCCGATGTTCCGAATCTATAGCTGCGGAACGCACCAAAGCATCACATACGTCTCTAATGTGAAGATAATCTCGAACAACCGTTCCATCACCCCATATCTCAACGGGCTTTCCTTCAACAGCACGCTTCAAGATGGTTGCCAGAATACCCTGAGGTCTATTCGGTATTTGAAATGGACCATAAGGATTGGCGACCCGTAAAATCGTATAGTTCAACCCTTCGGTCAAACCATAGATTCTTAGCATCTTTTCGGTCGTCAACTTACCGAGGCCGTAAGCTGATATCGGGTCAGTCGCGGCATCTTCGCTAATCGGCAGGTGATGGGCTGGACCATAAACGGTGCCGCCCGAAGACGCAAAAACAAGCTTGCCGACGTTTGCCCGGATTATCTCGGTTATGAGAGAAAGATTGGTCGCCAATGCGGTCTGCAATTCGGTCGCAGGGGCTCGATTGGAAGCAGATGGGTTGCTGCCGCCCAGGAGATGGAAGACAACATCCGCGCCATCGATCACCCGTGCAATCGCGTTGGCATCCTCAAATTCGCCATCCACCCATGTTCCAGGAAATGGAGCATCGTCAACGCGTGAGCGCCTACCAAACCCTACGATCAAAGCGCCTTCCTCGGCAAGTCGCCGACACAGCGACGTTCCGACAAATCCGCCCGCGCCGAGCACCACGCAGCGCCGTCCTGCCAACCCTCCGGCAATAGGCACCATCATGCAATTTCAGCCGAGCGGCAACCAAGGGCGAAGGCGACAGCCTTGTCCATATCGGAGCGAAAGTTAACGAGCATGAGGCTCTATAACCCACCCGAAAGGTTACCGCTAGAAGGGAGCTCGGACCACCGGATTCGCTTGCCTAGGCACCTCGACTTGGCCATGGCGTCCCACCAGTTACGACCCTCCCCATTGTGGTTTGGAACACGCTTACATGTTCGCGATAGCTCGTAGATTCCGCATAGATATGGCTATTGGCATGACCGTTTTGCAGCGCGTTTGGGGCGTAGCTGCAGGCTTGGTCATGGTATTGATGACCAGCACGTTATTTTCCAAAGAAATGCAGGGCTATTACTATACCTTCAACAGCTTGATCGCCCTACAGGCTTTCTTCGAGCTGGGATTAAGTTTTGTTCTTACTCAACTTGTAAGTCATGAAGTTGTTAAGTTGGATGAAAGCCATTCGACATCAGCCGCTGAGCGGCAGTATGCGATCGACCGCATCGGCCTGCTTAGCCAATCTGTCCGCCGCTGGTTTGCAATATTGGCTTTGCTGTTTGCCGTCGGGGTCGGCATCGGCGGCTTAATGTTCCTGAAGCAAGGAAGCGCTGCGGTACCGCCCCGTGAATGGGTCGGTGCATGGTTATTAATCGTCGCTGCAGCTTCTGCAAATCTATATTACAGTCCACAACTCGCGATTGCAGAAGGCACCGGCAAGGTCGCCGATGTTGCTCGTCTTCGCCTTGTTCAGACGATCATCGGATATGTAGCGTGCTGGACGATCATCCTGATTCACCCAACGCTATATGCGGCCGCCTGTATCGGCGTTGTCTCGGCCCTAACTTCAGGATGGTGGCTGCGCCGGCGCAGCGGCATTCCCTCCCTAGTCGCGCAAGTTGTACAAGGCGCGCAAGGCTATGGCTGGCGTCGGGATATCTTTCCCTTGCAGTGGCGCATCGGCATCAGCTGGATGAGCGGGTACCTGCTCTACCAGGTATTCACACCCTTCGTGTTTGCCCATCGCGGCGCCGCTGAAGCAGCCATGATCGGCCTGTCGATTGCAGTATTCAGCAATATTTCGCTTATCGCTATGAGCTGGATGACAGCCACGACGCCCGTCTTGGCGGGCCTGGTCGCGCGGGGGGATCGCGCGGAACTGCGTCGCCGCTTCCGAACGCTGTTCCTGCAGTCGATCGCGTTCCAGGTCGTCGCATGCATTGGCCTGTGCGCGGTGATCTCGACGGGTCAATATCTCAATCTCTCGATCATGCACCGCTTCCTACCGCTCCCCGATCTCATGCTGATCGGTATCGTGACATCATGCAACGTATCCATATTTGCGTTTGCGACGTTCATGCGGGTCCATAAAGAAGAGCCAATGCTGTGGAATTCGCTGGCTTGCGGGCTCCTAGTCGCGTGCTCGACGTATTTCACGTCGTTCTGGGGCGCGCGCTACGTGCTTGCCGCGTACTGCGCGATTATTGTCGCCATCAGCCTGCCTTGGACGATCGCGATTTTTGTCCGATACTGGCGGCGGAGCGACGCTGTCGTTAGCGATCAACTGACAACTGACGTGCTTTGATTGTTGGAAATAGTGATGGCTAAACATCCTCGTCTCGCGATTGTCATTCCTACCTATAACCGCGCCGCCATCGTCGCTGAAAACCTAGCCGCGATGGCAGGCGAAGTACGCGCGCTAGACGTTGCAATCTATCTTTCCGACGACAGTCCCGACAATGCGACCGAAAGCGTTGCCCGTGAACTGGCGCAGGTCATTCCAAACATTCATTACCGTCGGAACGCGCCTGCTTTAGGACATGATGCGAATCTCATCTCGACGCTTTGCTGGGCTGATTCCGACTATGTATGGCTGATGGGTGATGCCATGCGGGTAGAGCCAGGCTGCCTTGGTCGCATCCTTGCATTCCTGAAGGATCAGGACCTGTTGTTCATTCGGGGCCATTCTGACGATCCTCGTATGATTTCCCAACTACAGGGAGAGGAAGCAGTCGCGTTCATGCGCGATGTGTTGTGGCACCAGACATTGACCGGCGCCACCATCTACAACCGACGCGTGTGCGACTGGGTACGCGAACAGGGCTCGGCCATGTTGATGAAGAGAAATTTTCCGCAGCTGAGCGTCATCCTTGGGTATACCAGCGCGCGTCCCATAACAATCGGATGGTATGGCGAAGTATCTATCAATTCGGCCAAAAAAGAGAGCTATTGGCGTGCGAAAGCAATCGGCGTTTTTGTGGATGACTGGGCCGAACTTGTTAACGCCTTCCCGGCTGTAATTCCACCACACCTTCGCGCACGGGTAATTCGGTCTCATTCCCAACACACAGACCTTTTCAACGCAACGACGTTGATTTCGCTCAGGCCATCAGGCGAGTTTTCATGGCAGTCGCTGCGCCGGCCTCACTTCTTGGACGCCATGCATCTTCCCCTCTGGTACATTGTCGGACTGCTAGCGTGGCCATCGGCCACGGTGGCAGCGACCGTAGGGGCAAAACGGTCGGTGCGGTTCTTACGCAATCGCCTGCGGTAATGGGTATCGTGTGTTCGAACAAGAATATGTTCGACCGATGCACACTGTGATCATACAAACATCGTTGCTGCTACTGCAGCGCCAGTGATCAAGTTCTAGTCGTGCGCGCTCTCAAGTTTACATTCATTTTAGTTATGACACCGATGTTT
>NZ_JANBVH010000076.1 GCF_024273235.1 Sphingomonas faeni
GACCTTGCGGGATGGGGCGGTCCTTCCCTAAGGCGTGTCTAATCCAAAGAAGGGGCCTTATGCACGTTCTCGTTACCGGTGCGGCCGGGTTCATCGGCTTCCACGTTAGCTGCCACCTCCTTGCACGCGGCGACACGGTGCTCGGCATCGACAGCCTCAACGACTATTACGACGTCGCACTGAAACAGGCGCGGCTGGCCGAACTCGGCAAGCTTGGCGACGGGTTTGCGTTCAAGCAGGTCGATTTCTCCGATCACGTTGCGCTCGACGTTGCGCTCGATGGCGAGGATTTCGACCGTATCGTCCATCTCGGTGCGCAGGCTGGTGTCCGCTATTCAATCGAGAACCCACGCGCCTATCTCCAGGCCAATCTCGCCGGTCACCTCAACATGATCGAGATCGGACGGAACCGGCAGGTCAAACATCTCGTCTACGCGTCATCCTCGTCAGTCTATGGCGGAAACGACGCGCTGCCGTTCCGCGTGGAAGACCGGGCCGACCAGCCGCTATCCCTATATGCTGCCACGAAGAAGGCGGACGAGCTGATGAGCGAGACCTATGCACACCTGTACCGCATACCGCAGACCGGCCTGCGGTTCTTCACCGTCTACGGCCCCTGGGGGCGGCCGGACATGGCGATGTGGTTGTTTACCAAGGCGATCTTCGACGGCCGGCCGATCGACGTGTTCGGAGAGGGACGGATGCGCCGCGACTTCACCTATATCGACGACATCGTCGCCGGCGTCGTCGCCTGTCTCGATAGCCCCCCGGCCGACGACGGCGTAGCCAAGGCGGGTGGCAGCGTCAGTCCGCACCGGATCTACAATATCGGCAATAACCGCTCTGAGGATCTCGGCGAGATGATCGCGCTAATCGAACAGGCGTGCGGTCGCCCCGCCGAGTGCCGGATGCTGCCGATGCAGCCGGGCGACGTGCGCGATACCTTTGCTGATATCGGTGCCATCCAGCGTGATCTTGGCTACGAACCGCGTACCAGCATCGCCGATGGGGTGCCACGGTTCGTGAATTGGTATCGCGAGTATCACAAGCTGCGGCCTGCCTGAAATGGCAGATCTCACGATGTTCTGCCAAGTCACGTAGGGCTCAGTCACATAGCGGCGAGCCTTATTGGCGCGCTATAGCTTCCCGTGCCCTCGAACCAGTCATCGCGCATGGCAATTGCGATTATGTGCGCTCGGTTCCGAGTTCTCGTCTTTAACCGGACATTTTCGATGTACCGCTCGACCGTACACGGTGCGATCCGAAGCTCTAAGGCGACATCTTTGGCCGAGCGTCCTAACGTTACCAGTTGCAGAACTTCCGCTTCTCGATTGGTCAGATGTGGCGTTGCCGTAAAATACTGCAGCTTATCCCATCCCTCCCCTAGTAATATTGCTGCGGTGCGCCATAATGCTTACGTCAACACAGCGCGGGATGTTTTAAAATATGTGTCGGTTAAGCTATAATATAATTATTGGTACAGAGGCTTCATCGAACTGATATTCGCGATTGAGCGAGAGATCAACGGGCGGACTGCCAGTGAACGCCTGAGCGTCCGCCAGGAACGCGTCGCCCTTTGATCCACGCACTGTAAACCTGGATGCGGGAAGAGTGCGGCATTCTGCCGCGTTACGACGCCGTCGCGCAGGCGATCGCCTGCTCAACGACTGGGCGGGGTTCACGACGTTCTTCGCGGACAGTCGGATCTGCCTGACGAATAACGCGGCCGAGCGAGAGCTGCGCAGCGTAGCGCGCGGCAGGAAAGCCGGGTTGTTCGTCGGCTCCGATCATGGCCGTGAGCGCGCCGCGATGATGTACAGCCTGATCGGCACCGTCAGGCTCAATGGCGTCGATCCGCTCGCGTGGTTTACCGACGTACTTGCCCGTATCGCCGATCTGCCGCAGTCTCGGCTCCACGAGCTGCTCCCCTGGGAATGGATACGCCTTCGCAAAACGCCGTTCGTGCAGGAGGTTGCGTAATGACTGATCCCCAACCCGAACCCGAACTGATCGAATCATCGCTGAACCGGTCGATCGAGCGAGGCGGCAGGCGACTGGAAGTCCACATCGTCCGTCTGGCTACCGAGCGAGGGTGGTCTCTCGAAGTGGTCAACGATCACAACACCTCCATCGTCTGGGAAGACCAGTTCGAAACCGATCGCGACGCTGATGCAGCCTTCCAAAGCGCGTTGACCGAAGAAGGTTTCGAGGCCTTCCTCGATAAGGACTGACGCGCCAGCCCGGCTCCACGAGCCGTCAACCCGCAGCCTCATCGGATGCGTCCTCGGTGACGCTGCCAACGCCTTGAGTGTCGCACCTTCAAGCGCCTCGACCACTAGAGCAGTCGCCTCTAGCTGGGACCGGCGTTAGTGAAGCCACGCTTCGGCCAATGCTTCCTAAGTGTCATCATTGTCGATGCGATCGTCTAGTATGGACATAATCGTCGTTTACTTTGTTCTTGTTTTAAAGGAGAAATAAGTTGTCGATCATAATTATCGCCCTGTTGGGTGCCGGAACGCAAGTCGGTTCGACGCCTGCATCCAATAGCGCACCGGCGTCGGCACCATCTGCAACGTCGACATCAACAGGAGCATCCGCTCCCGTTTCTCCGTCAGCCGGCTCCGTGGCGTCGCAGCAATCGGAAGATACAGGATATACAAGCGCGTCGGTTCGCGCCGATCGGACTACCCCCGAGCAGGAGGACGACACAGCCACAGCGACTAGGCTGACGGTGCCTGGTGGTGGGCGTTTATCAGCACGCAGCCTTGGTGGCGGCGAGCGCCTCGGTAGAAGGCAATAGAGGTAACCAGCCTAGCTTGACGTGGAAAAACCTCGGGCTGCCGAACCGGCTTTGATAGACCCGGAATGGATGTTATTGCGCGGCCTCCTTTGGAAGGCAAGGTCATGGGTCTGTTGTGCGCTATTTTCGGCCATCAGCGACTCGCCAGTAAGGCTTGGCATGATACGCTGGACTGGCGATCAACGTGTGCTAGGTGCGGTACGCCGCTATTACGCGATCACAAGATTGGTCGTTGGCGCCCGTTTACTCCTGATGATCATTCAATCTCGCGCAGAGGACACGACGAAATCATTTAGCAAACTACGGTCGCTGCCTTGTCAGTATCGTGTATCTTTCCGAATGTGACTTCTGCCTCAAGCTGCGCGATTTTACACTTCGATCCGGTCTAAGGTAGGCTTTGCCCGCAGGCCGCGGGTTATGCGGCTTGCGCTGCCGGCTTGGCAGGCTGCTGGGCCCAGTTCCAGGGCATGAGTTCGTCCCATCGCGCCGCTGGTCAATCAGCTGCAATCTTTCCAGTGAGGCTGGCGATGTAGTCCTGCGGGTCGAGGCCATTGGCCTTGCAGGTCTGGATGACGGTGTAGATCGCCGCGGCGCGCTCGCCGCCAGTCTTCGAACCGGCGAACAGCCAGTTTCGCCGTCCGACGGCAACGCCGCGGAGCGCACGCTCGGCGATATTGTTGTCGATCTCCAGGCGCCCGTCGTCGAGGAGCCCAACGATCACTAGTCGGCCTACACCGATGAGTCGTGGTAGGGGCGTCCCGCGGGTGCGCACGGTGTGCAGCCACGCATGATCCATTTGTTCTCGAAGCTCGAACTGAACCCGCAGAACGTCCCCGCCGCCAACGCCCTATTTGT
>NZ_JANBVH010000077.1 GCF_024273235.1 Sphingomonas faeni
CAAGCGCCCGACCGATGCCGGAACTTCCTCCGGTGATGAAAATGGTGTTTCCTGCAGGGTTCATGTCGCCTCCATTCCTGTCAGACGGCAGATAGGCAGGCGCAATTATTCGCGCGCGCCCGATCCTGCCCGGTTCTTGCCTATTTCTACCCGATAATTGATTGACGCCCTGCCGGCTGACATACGCGTAGCGATGGATCAGATTATCTCGGACCTGGCTTCCACGGTTGCCCGACAAGGAAAAGAGGGACTGACCTCGACCGCCACACCGAATGTTAGGCTGTACAAGGTTAGCCGGTGTGTCGATCTTCTACCGGAGACCTATCGGCCGGTTGTCAGCCTGATACTGCAGGGCGAAAAGCAGCTGGCGGTCGGCGATCAGGTGCTGAACTATACCGCCGGGCGCACCTTCACCACGGCCCTCGATCTTCCGGTCATGGCAAAAAATAATCAGCGCGAACGTGGATCGACCCTATCTCGCGATAAGTCTCGTCATCGATCCTGGGATCGTCTCAGATTTGACCGCGAGCATGCCTGATACGGCGTACGAAGCCGATAGAAAGGCGTTCGCAATCGATCCGGCGGGCCGCGACCTGCTTGATGCCTGGACCCGGATGCTACGCCTGATCGACAGACCCGACGAAATCCGGATCATGGCCCCACTGCTGGAACGAGAGATCGTGTATCGGCTGCTGCGAGGCCCGCAGGGCGCCGTTCTGAGACAAATTGCGAACGTTGAGCCGAGAGTAGCGCAGATCAGAAAGGCGCTTGCCACGATCGGGGAAAACTATGCCGGCTTGTTCAAGGTCGAGGACATCGCACGGTCGGTCGGGATGAGTTGCTCTGCCTTTCATCGCCGGTTCAAGGCCGCGACCGGCATGGCCCCGCTACAGTATCAAAAGACTCTTCGACTTTACGAGGCCCGACGATTGATACTGACCGCATCGACGAGCGCGAGCGCGGCGGCCTTCTCGGTCGGTTACCAGAGCGTGTCCCAATTCACCCGAGAATACAGGAGGATGTTCGGCGTTTCCCCAATGCAAGGGACGCGAAAGGGGCACTCGATTGATCGGTCTGCGAACGCCTAGAGCCCTGCCGTGGAGTCCCCGTTTCGGGCATCCGAGTAGGTGTGCACTACTGACGTATGCGCCCGCGTACGGCGATCTCCTCGGGCGGCAGTTTCGCCATGCGTCGATCGAAATCCGCAGCGATCTCGGCGAGCGTCACCTCCCCCAGCCGACGTAGCAGCAGCGCCTCAGCGTCGCGTAGCGCCTCTACCAACGAGCCATTGACGGCCTGCTCCACCAAGCAGGATGGCGAAGGATCTGTCGGACCAAGCGCAAAGATACGGCTCTCGCCCAACGCCCGGTGAACATCGAGCATGGTCATGGTCTCTAGTCCGCCGGTCAGCGACCAGCCGCCGCCATGGCCCTTGACCGATCGCACGTAGCCGGCGTCGCGCAGACCCGCCATCGTGCGGCGGACTACGACCGGATTGGTACCGAGCATCGTCGCGGCAGCATCCGATGTCAGCGGACCCGACATGCTTCCCATGTGGATCAGCAGATGCAGCATTCTGGATAGGCGCGCGTCCAACTCTTGATCCTCCACCGTGGTTGACACCCTTATCACGCAACATTTGATGTTGCAAAATGCCACGCTAATTGTCATGTAACACTGATAGTGCTCTGAAAGGCTTGGCTATGCGTGACGTGATAGTAATCGGAGGAAGCTTTGCCGGCCTGTCCGCGGCGACACAGCTAGCGCGAGCGAGACAGAATGTTGTGGTGATTGATGGCGGGCTGCCTCGCAACCGCTTTGCCGACGAGGCGCACGGCTTCCTGGGTCAGGACGGCAGGCCTCCCAGCGCGATACTGCACGACGCACGACACCAACTCCTGCGCTACCCTTCAGTTGAGATGATGAATGCCGAGGTGGTAGACGCAAGCGCTATCAACGATGGATTTGCTGTGCGCCTCGCCGACGGCAGTGAACAATTCGCTCGACGCTTGATCCTGACCACGGGCGTCGTGGACGAACTACCCTCTATCCCAGGCATGCGCGAGCGCTGGGGAACGACCGTGCTGCACTGCCCCTACTGCCACGGCTACGAGGTGCGCGACCTGCCGCTCGGTGTGATCGCGGCGCACCCGATGTCGGCGCATCAGGCGGTTCTTATCCCCGATTGGGGGCCAACAACCTACTTCACGCAAGGTCGGTTCGAGCCCGAGCCAGCGGAGCTTCACGCGTTTGCGACCCGCGGCGTTACGATCGAGCGGACGCCGGTCGTTGCGCTGCTGGGCGTTGCACCAGCACTGGATGGTGTGAGACTTGCCGATGGTCGATCCATTGGATTGGCCGCCGTGTTTACCGCGCCGCGAACGAAACCAGCCACTCCGCTCGCGGAGTTTCTCGGTTGCGAGCATGCGGAAGGACCGACCGGCCCGTACATCAAAGTCGATGCGTGGGGCGTAACCTCCGTTTTCGGCGTCTGGGCGGCGGGTGACGCGGCTACCCCCCTGCACAACGCAACGCTGGCATCCGCCGCGGGCGTACTGGCAGGTATTGGCGTCCACCAAGCCGCTGCACGATCGGTTGCAGAATACCCCGCCCGGGAAGCATAGCGTAATCGTGTGACCTGCGATGCCAGTGTCTTTTAGCGCCCATGAGCGATCCCCTCTCTATCCGGCATTCACGCTACCTTGGCGTGGTTCCAGAACGGACGCCCATTCATCTGCTTCGTGTAGCACCGACAGTTCCCTAAAAATGCCTAGAACGACCTGCCGCGGCGCTATGTAGTGCCCCTCCCATCATTGGAGCCGCGATTGGCCACGAGTTCTTCCACCTTGGTAATATGCTCTGTGCCCCAACTACATAGCGGTACAAGCGCATCGGCAAGCGTCCTGCCAAAAGACGTCAGCGAATAGTCAACCTTTGGCGGTACCTGCTGATAATCGCAGCGATCAACGACACCATCTACATTCAGCTCTTTGAGCTGCTGGATAAGCATCTTGTCGCTCACGCCACCGATCGCACGCTTGAGTTCCCCGTAACGCCGCGTCTCGTGCGCCAGATGGAACAGAATCAGCGGCTTCCACTTACCGCCAATCACCGACAGCGCTACGTCCAGACCGCAGCTGAAAACCCTGCTTTCCACCGATGACCTCAGGTACTTACCAAAAGGTGCATACTAGTAAGCAAGAAAGGGCGTGTCCACTTCTGCATCATTCGATGCTCGGAGCGACAAATGAACAGACTTCAAGGCAAAACAGCCCTTATCACCGGCGGCACCAGTGGCATCGGCCTCGCGACCGCAAAGCGATTCGTCGCTGAGGGCGCTTACGTCTTCATCACGGGGCGGCGCCAAGCCGAACTGGACAAGGCCATCCACGAGATCGGCGGCGCCGTCACAGGAATTCGGAGTGACGTTGCCAGCCTCGACGATCTCGACCAGTTGTTCGACGTCGTACGTGAGAAGCGCGCTGGATTGGACATCGTGTTCGCGAATGCCGGCGGTGGCGACT
>NZ_JANBVH010000078.1 GCF_024273235.1 Sphingomonas faeni
CGTTTGGTTCATGAAGCCAAGCGCAATCGGTTTCGACCTGCACTTTTTGCTTCGTACAGCGCAACATCGGCACGCTTGAGAATACTATGGCCGGTATCCTCGCCGCCAGTCGAGGCAATGCCAAGGCTGACCGTGACCATTGGTTGCGCGTCATGCTGCGACGCTTCAACTTTGGCGCGGACGCGTTCAGCGATCTGCAACGCCAAACTTGCGTCGGTATTGGGCAGGATGATGACGAACTCCTCCCCCCCGTAGCGACCGATAAGGTCGGTGTTCCGCAGCCCCTCGGCGGCGACCGACGCGACGCGTTTAAGAACCTCGTCGCCGGTATCATGCCCGTAGTGATCGTTGACGGACTTGAAATGGTCGATGTCGAACAAAACGATCGAAAGCTTAGCCTCTCCGGCGGCTGCACCCTTCAATCTGGCATCGAGATATTCAACAATTCGGCGCCGGTTAGCGAGGCCGGTCAAGGCATCAGTTGCGGCAAGTAACATCGCAGCCTTAGCATTCCGGTCGGCTGCATCGCGAGCATCTCTTAGAACCTGTCGCGCCTCGATCTGCTCTGTGACGTCGCGGATCAAACCGAAGAGCCCGATCTCGTCGTCCCTCGGCGAGTAAATTCGCTCACCCTGCGTCTCAACATGCCGAACGGCGCCGTCGGCACGAACTAGCCGGGCTTCGAACGCGAACGGCTGACCATCCGTAAGGGCGCGAGTCACGGCCTCCGATACACGCCCCCGGTCACCTGGATGATACAAATCGATGGCCTGATCCAGCGCTGGCGGCTGGCCCTCCGGCAGACCGTGAATGCGAAATACCTCCGGCGACCAGAAAATCGCCTGATTGGAGGGATTGATACGCCAATGCCCGATGTGCGCAGCCGCCTCAGCTTGATCGAGCAGACGGACACGTTCCGAAAGATTAATTCTTAAACGATCGCGAGCAGCAAGAAGCGTTGCCATCGGTAGCGCGGAAACGAACAGCGACAAAAGGTAGAACTGAAAAAACAGAATACGCGATTCATGGGACGCACGGATCAGGAATATAGGTCCCGAGCCCAACCAAAGCGCCAGCGATCCGAGTATCACAACGACGATAATGCTGATGACTCCGCCGAGCATGCCACCGCGCAGGACTGCGATCACGATGACCATCATCGGCACGAACAGCATCGGATATTGGCTTTGATAGAACGTCGTACCGGTGGCGACGACCGTCAACACGACGATTCCTATCAAATTCAGCGTTTCACGGTTAGACACTGCCCGTTTCGCCGAGACTGCAATTTCGAATGTCGCAAACAATAGCGGCGTCACGAGCAACATGCCCAGCCATACCGTGCTAAGCCAAGCGAGCATGAATTCGCGGCCTGTCTGCGGAGAAACACAGGCCGCCACCCCAGCACTTATCGAAGCGGCGATTAAGGTCGCGATAGAGAACGTGGACAGACCTGATGGATCGATAAAAGATACCCGCCGCCCAGCTCGCCGTCGCAATATCAGCGTCGCAATCAACGCCTCGATCCCGTTGGCAGCGGTAAACCCAGCAGCGACGCGGAATCCGGATCCTTCAAAAAGGTTTGCCGCCAAACTGGCAATGATCGCAGCTACGGCGAACCGCCAAACGGCACGCCGGGGCACGATTAGCAACGTTGCCAATAGAATGCCGCTCGGCGGCCAAATTGCGGCTATTCCGTGAGCCCCCCGCGCTACGATCAGCGATAACACGGCGAAGGCAAAATAAGCGATGCCTAGCAGCGCCGGCCCGAGCGGCGAGTAGCCCAACCGTGCAAACATTCGGCGCATGATGATCATGTAGCCGAAAATCATTAACGGCACCGCTTACCAATTAAGTTTATCGTCGAACTTTTTCGGAATCCGCAACGCAAACTGCCCCGTCTCAACCTTCGAAGTCTGGTAGAGCGCGCTATAGGCGTGCCAGGCAATCTCGCGTCGGGCATCCGCCCTAAAACCGCTCCTGCGACACCGCAAGCCCCACAAGGGCCGAACCAGGGCCTGTTCGGTCAGGCCCGCGATCCGCTAGCGGTGATCACGCTCGCCATCAACCGAACGTCATCGCGCGGGGCGACAAACCACGTTTCGCAAACTCCGCCTCGATCGGCGCCAGCAAGCTCTCGGGCCCGTCCTCCATGCACTAAAAGTACGCTGCCTGCATTTCGGCCGGCCGCAGTTTGGCCAAAATTTCCGCGATCAGATGGTGGGTCTGAGGCAGCGATTCAGCACCACTGCGCGTCGACCCGAATGCCTTTTTCATGAGAACACAGGCGGAACGTGGCCGCGACGAAGTCAACGTTCTCGTTCGCACGGGCGCCATGAGGTGTTTCCGGTCGTGAGCTAAGGGGGAGGCCCGAAAACCTCCCCGGTCCGTTACTGTCTTTCCGCACAAGTATGATATGGAACAGAGCCAATGCGGTTCACGCGATCTGACGCGCAAGACAGTCTTTTCGAACAACGCTGGACATGCGCCTGTCACTGGAGTCGGCCCCAACCACGGCCCTATAAGCAGGCACGCATCAGAAAATGTCCATACCCTGCTTAGGAATTATTCATTATTTTTCACTCGAAGCATCGGCTCACTGAGCCGAACGAGCAGTGTCGAGCGCGTTGCGGACCAACCCGCTGGGATCAGCCGCCGGGTTACGCCAGTCGACACGACCCAGATGCATGACCGTCACAACGATGCGACCGTCTACCGCACGGTGGGCGGCGGACTTCCACTTTCGTGCGTTGTCTTCATAGAATTCCCCGATCAATCCGTGAGCAGTTCGTCCTTCTGTTGTGTCAGCGAGGCCTCGTGCTCGGACCT
>NZ_JANBVH010000079.1 GCF_024273235.1 Sphingomonas faeni
AGACAGCAGCGTCAATCAAGATGAGACTCCGTTTGGGGCTGTCGGCGTAGGGCGTAGCCCGGAGCCGACAGCCCCAAACGGAAGCCCTTTCGAAGGGCTTTGGTGGTCGTGACCGGCCTACATCTGGGCTTTTCCTTGAGGGAAGAGCGCAGGTGAGCGGTCGACACGTCAACGATCATCAAACGAGGCTCTTTATGAAACATCGTCAAAGCGACCCGGTGTCCGTGGCAGCGGCCAAGGCCGGTATCAGCCGGGCGACCGCCTATCGGCTGCTCAAGGGAGGCAAACTCCCGTCCCAGAAGGCGGAGCCGCGAAGTCGGCGCCGACCAGACCCGCTGGCAGAGATCTTCGACACCGAGATTGTCCCACTTCTCCAGGCGGCTCCCGGCCTGCGGGCGGTCGCGATATTTGAGGAGATGCTTCGCCGACATCCGGATCTCTCGCCCGGGATCCGGCGGACCATGGAGCGGCGCATCCGGACATGGCGCGCGCGGCATGGCGCGGACCAGGAGGTCATTTTCCGTCAGGCTCACGAGCCCGGCCGTATGGGCCTGTCGGACTTCACCGATATGGGCGATCTCGATGTGTTGGTCACTGTCGCCGGCCAGCCGCTCAAGCATCTTCTTTATCACTTCCGGTTGGTCTGGTCGGGTTTCGAGCACGCCCATGTCATCCTCGGCGGCGAGAGCTATGTCGCCTTGGCCGAGGGACTGCAGAACGCCCTGTGGGCGGTAGGCGGCGCGCCACGCCTACACCGCAGTGACAGCCTGTCGGCCGCATTCCGCAATCTCGATGCTGACGCCAGAGTTGACCTGACGCGGCGATATGATGCGCTTTGCGAGCATTATGCGATGGAGCCGACGCGCAACAATCGCGGTGTCGCCCATGAGAACGGCGCTATCGAAAGCCCCCACGGCCATCTCAAATATGCCGTGAACGACGCGCTGCTAATGCGCGGGTCCGGCGACTTCGTGGATCTGGCTGCCTACCGCGCCTTCATCGACGAGATCGTCGCGCGCAAGAACCGACGCAACGCGGCTCGTATCGATGCCGAGCGCGCAACGCTGCAGCCGCTCCCGCAGCTTCGCACCAGCGACTATGAGGAGAGCATTGTCCCCGTCACCTCGACCAGCAGCTTCACGCTGAAGAAGGTCTTCTACACGGTCCCGTCGCGCCTCATCGGCCACAGGCTGAGGGTCCGCCTGTATGACGACCGCCTCGATATCTTCCTCGGCGCGACGCGTCTCATGACGCTCCGTCGCGGACGAACGCCCAGCGACGGCAAGCACGGACACGTCGTCGACTACCGGCACGTCATCCACAGCCTGCGGCGCAAACCTATGGCGCTGATGAACCTCGTGTACCGCGACCAGATCTTTCCGCGCGAAGCGTATCGCCGGACATTCGACCGTCTTATCGAACAACTGCCCGAGCGCGTCGCCTGCAAGATCATGGTCGAGTTGCTCTCGCTCGCGCATGAGCGGGGTTGCGAAGCAGAGCTGGCAGATGTTCTGGCAGCAGATCTGGACGCCAGGCGCCTGCCAGACCTCACGCAGCTACGAGCACGCTTCTCACCAGACCCGGCCAGCTTGCCGGTCGTCTCGGTGCAATTGCCCTCGCTTGCCGTCTACGACACTCTGCTGACGGGAGCGGCCGCATGAACCCCGCTGCCGACACCCAGCGCCTTGCCTTCATCCTCAACGAACTACGTCTGCCCGCCATCAAACAGGCCTGGCTTCAATTCGCTGAACGCGCCGACAAGGAGGCGTGGCCGGCCACCCGCTTCCTCGCCGCGCTCGCCGAGCATGAGATCGCCGAACGCGACCGGCGACGCATCGAGCGGCACCTGGCAGAAGCACGCCTGCCACCAGGCAAAACCCTCGACACCTTCGACTTCACCAACGTGCCGATGATCTCCAAGGCACACATCATGGCCCTCTGTGCCGGCGACAGCTGGCTCGAGAAGGGGGCCAACCTCATCATGATTGGCGGACCGGGCGGCGGGAAGAGCCATCTCGCCGCTGCAATCGGCATGGCACTCATCGAGGCGGGCTGGCGCGTCCTGTTCACCCGTACCTCGGATCTCGTCCAGAAACTGCAGATCGCGCGCCGTGAGCTCGCCCTCGAAAGTGCGATCGCCAAGCTCGACAAATATCACCTGCTCGTGCTCGACGATCTCGCCTACGTCACCAAGGACCAGGCCGAAACCTCCGTCCTCTTCGAACTGATCAGCGCCCGCTACGAACGCCGATCAACCCTCATTACCGCCAACCAGCCATTCGGCGACTGGTCGCGCGTATTCCCTGACCCCGCCATGACGCTCGCCGCTGTCGACCGCCTCGTGCACCACTCCACCATCTTCGAGATGAACGTCGAGAGCTACCGACGCCGCGCAGCCCTCCAGCGACAATCAAGCTGAGACACCGTCTGTCGCGGAGCGGCGATCAACACCAAAGTTGGCCTTGCATTGCCTGTCGCGCCGCGACAATCTCGCTCCCGTCACGGCCGCAGAGTCTCATCCTGATCGCCGCTACTGTCT
>NZ_JANBVH010000080.1 GCF_024273235.1 Sphingomonas faeni
TCGCTTGGCAGGTGTCAGGCGGCGAGATCGGGATGTTGGTATTGGAAACGGTGTTGAGGATCCGGCGCGAGCACGCGGCGGGGAAAGCCATCAAGGCGATCATGCGAGACCTGCATTTGTCTCGCAAAGTGGTGCGCAAGGCGATCCGGTCGCCGGAGGCGGACATGGGCTACCGGCGGGAGGTTCAGCCGCTGCCGAAGCTGGGGCCGTTCCAGGCGCGGCTGGACGCGCTGCTGGAGGAAGACGAGGCACGGCCGCGGCGCGAGAAGCTGCGCATCACGCGTATCCACGACCTGCTGCTGCGCGAGGGTTTCGACGGCTCGTACGACGCGGTGCGCCGCTATGCGTCCCGCTGGCGCCAGGCCCGGCGTCGCGACGTAATGGATGCGCCGGCGTTCATCCCGCTGCTGTTCCGGCCGGGCGAGGCTTATCAGTTCGACTGGAGCCACGAGGACGTCGAGATCGCGGGCAAGCCGATGCGCGTGAAGGTTGCCCATGTGCGGCTGTGCGCGTCGCGGGTGATATACGTGCGGGCCTATCCTCGTGAGACGCAGGAGATGCTGTTCGACGCGCATGCGCGGGCGTTCGCCTTCTTCGGGGGCGTGCCGACACGCGGCATCTACGACAACATGAAGACGGCGGTGACGAGCGTGTTCACGGGCAAGGAGCGGGTCTTCAACCGGCGGTTCCTGGTCATGGCCAACCACTACATGGTCGAACCGACGGCGTGTTCGCCGGCTGCCGGCTGGGAGAAGGGTCAAGTCGAGAACCAGGTCCAGACGGCGCGCGGCCGGTTCTTCCAGCCGCGCCTGCGCTTTACCAGCATCGAGGAGCTGAACGGCTGGCTGGAGGCGGAGTGTCGGCGCTGGGCGGACATGCACCAGCACCCCGAGCAGAAGGAACTGACGGTTGCCCAAGCCTGGGCTGCCGAGCGTAGCGTGCTCCAGCCGGTCGTCGCGCCCTTCGACGGGTTCTACGAGAGCGAACATGCGGTGAGCGGCACGTGTCTGATAAACTTCGACCGCAACCGCTACTCGGTCATGGCCAAGGCGGTGCGGCGCGCGGTCCAGGTCCGTGCCTATGCCGACCGCATCGTCGTGCGCTGCGACGGTGAGGTCGTAGCCGACCATCCCCGGTTCTTCGGTCGTGACCGGACCATCTACGACCCCTGGCATTATCTGCCGGTGCTGGTGACCAAGCCGGGCGCCCTTCGTAACGGTGCACCATTCCAGGGTTGGGAGCTGCCGCCTGCGCTGTCGCGGCTCCGGCGCAAGCTCGGCGCTGGCGACGATGCCGACCGACGGTTCGTGCGAGTGCTGGCGGCGGTGCTCGACGACGGGCTGGAGGCGGTGGAAGCAGCTGTGCGCGAGGCGCTGCTGGCCGGCGTCACCAGCGACGATGTCATCCTCAACATCCTGGCCCGCAGACGAGAACCGCCACGACCGTTGACCATCGTCACGCCAGAAGACCTGGCGCTGTGCCATCCGCCGCGTGCCGACTGCGGTCGCTACGACAGCCTGAGGGGCCTCCATGCAGCGGCATGAGATGATGACGGCGATGGCGGGGCTCGGCCTCAAGGGCATGGCCGGCGCCTTCGACGAGGCGGTGACCACCGGCCTGCAACGCAAGCGTACGACGATGGAGATCCTGACCGACCTGCTGCGTGCCGAGGCGACCCACCGCCATGCAGCGTCGGTCCGCTACCGAATGTCGGCCGCCAGGCTGCCCGCGGTGAAAGACCTCGACGCCTTCGTCTTCGACGGTACGCCCGTCAACGAGGGCCTGGTACGCTCGCTGCACAGCGGCTCGTTCCTGGCGGGCCAGCGCAACGTCGTGCTGGTCGGTGGAACGGGCACCGGCAAGACACACTTGGCCAGCGCCATCACCGCCAACGTCGTGCGGGCTGGCGCCCGCGGACACTATTTCAACACGGTCGACCTGGTGAACCGGCTCGAGGAGGAGAACCGCCTCGGCAAGGCTGGCACGCTGGCTGCCCAGCTTTCCCGGCTCGACCTCGTGGTGCTCGACGAACTGGGCTATCTGCCGTTCGCCCGCTCGGGCGGTCAGCTGCTCTTCCACCTGGTCAGCAAGCTCTACGAGCGCACCTCGGTCATCGTCACGACGAACCTGGCCTTTGGCGAGTGGCCGACCGTCTTCGGCGACCCCAAAATGACCACCGCGCTGCTCGACCGCATTACCCACCATTGCGATATCGTCGAAACCGGCAACGACAGCTGGCGCTTCAAACACCGCAGCTGACACGCGGGACCACCGGCAGAGGACGCTTCGCGCTGGTTGCGCCTCCGGTCGGGCTACGCCCGCCCTACGCCGCAACCAGCGCGAACGATGCGTCCGTCATATCCGTCACGCCGC
>NZ_JANBVH010000081.1 GCF_024273235.1 Sphingomonas faeni
ATGGGCTAGGGGGTCGCGAGATCTACCAAACCTAACCAAACTCCGAATACCTAAGAGTGATATGCGGGAGACAGACGGCGGGTGCTAAGGTCCGTCGTCAAAAGGGAAACAGCCCTGACCTACAGCTAAGGCCCCCAAATCGTATCTAAGTGGGAAAGCATGTGGGACTTCCAAAACAACCAGGAGGTTGGCTTAGAAGCAGCCATCCTTTAAAGAAAGCGTAACAGCTCACTGGTCTAAACAAGAGGTCCTGCGGCGAAGATGTAACGGGGCTCAAGATACGTGCCGAAGCTTAGGGTGTGCCACTTATGTGGTACGCGGTAGCGGAGCGTTCCGTAAGCCTGTGAAGCGATCTGGTAATGGGTCGTGGAGGTATCGGAAGTGCGAATGCAGACATGAGTAGCGATAAAGAGGGTGAGATGCCCTCTCGCCGAAAGACCAAGGGTTCCTGCGCAAGGCTAATCCGCGCAGGGTGAGCCGGCCCCTAAGACGAGCCCGAAGGGGGTAGTCGATGGGAACCACGTTAATATTCGTGGGCCTGGTGGTGTGTGACGGATCATGTGTGTTGTCATCCCTTATCGGATTGGGATGGCTTCGAAATGGTTCCAGGAAATAGCCCCACCGTATAGACCGTACCCGAAACCGACACAGGTGGTCAGGTAGAGTATACCAAGGCGCTTGAGAGAAGTGTCCTGAAGGAACTCGGCAAATTGCCTCCGTACCTTCGGAAGAAGGAGGCCCTCACTATGCGCAAGCACTTTGAGGGGGCACAGGCCAGGGGGTAGCGACTGTTTAGCAAAAACACAGGGCTCTGCTAAGTCGGCTTCAAGACGACGTATAGGGCCTGACGCCTGCCCGGTGCCTGAAGGTTAAGTGGAGGGGTGCAAGCTCTGAAATGAAGCCCAGGTAAACGGCGGCCGTAACTATAACGGTCCTAAGGTAGCGAAATTCCTTGTCGGGTAAGTTCCGACCTGCACGAATGGCGTAACGACTTCCCCACTGTCTCCAGGACATGCTCAGCGAAATTGAATTCTCCGTGAAGATGCGGAGTACCCGCGGTTAGACGGAAAGACCCCGTGCACCTTTACTGCAGCTTCAGAGTGGCATTAGGAAGAAACTGTGTAGCATAGGTGGGAGGCTTTGAAGCATCGGCGCCAGCTGATGTGGAGCCATAGGTGAAATACCACCCTGTTTGTTTCTGATGTCTAACCTCGTTCCGTAAGCCGGAACAGGGACCCTCTGTGGCGGGTAGTTTGACTGGGGCGGTCGCCTCCTAAAGAGTAACGGAGGCGCGCAATGGTGGGCTCAGGACGGTCGGAAACCGTCTGTTAGAGTGCAATGGCATAAGCCCGCCTGACTGCGAGACTGACAAGTCGAGCAGAGACGAAAGTCGGTCATAGTGATCCGGTGGTCCCTCGTGGAAGGGCCATCGCTCAACGGATAAAAGGTACGCCGGGGATAACAGGCTGATAACCCCCAAGAGCTCATATCGACGGGGTTGTTTGGCACCTCGATGTCGGCTCATCACATCCTGGGGCTGGAGCAGGTCCCAAGGGTTTGGCTGTTCGCCAATTAAAGTGGTACGTGAGCTGGGTTCAGAACGTCGCGAGACAGTTTGGTCCCTATCTGCCGTGGGCGTCGAAATTTGAGAGGAGTTGACCCTAGTACGAGAGGACCGGGTTGAACATACCTCTGGTGTACCAGTCGTTCCGCCAGGAGCGCAGCTGGGTAGCTATGTATGGACGGGATAACCGCTGAAAGCATCTAAGCGGGAAGCCTCCCTCGAGATAAGATTTCATAGAGCCGTCGGAGACCACGACGTTGATAGATCGGATGTAGAAGTGCGGTAACGCATGGAGCTAACCGATACTAATTGCTCTATTCGCGCTTGAGAGTCTCACACCATCAATGACAACACTGGGTCCGCCCAGTTAGCCAACGATGCGTGCGGATGATTACCCAAGTCGAACGCCAGATTGCCAATCCCCTCGCCGTCGAGGGATTGGTCACACTACAAACACAACCATGCACGGTATCGATTTTAAAACCCCACCAAGGCGCAAGCCACGGTGGGGTACCCAAGCATTCCCCAACGTATCGTCGCACCGGCTCCATTGCCTGGTGGCTATAGCGTCGGTGTCCCACCCGATCCCATTCCGAACTCGGCCGTGAAACCCGCCTGCGCCAATGGTACTATCGCTCAAGCGATGGAAGAGTAGGTCGTCGCCAGGCATTGAAGCCCGTGCGACGATACGTAACTGGAAACGCTTAAAACCCATTCACATGTCATCTACCCTATGTCCGCACAACCGGACCGTCGCGGGGTGGAGCAGCCCGGTAGCTCGTCAGGCTCATAACCTGAAGGTCACAGG
>NZ_JANBVH010000082.1 GCF_024273235.1 Sphingomonas faeni
CTAAACACCTAGGTAACGGTTGAAAGAATGCAGTACACCAAGATCGGAATGCCAATAAACAGGATCAATAACAGCAAGTTTAAGTCGATAAAGCGATGTAGCCCGCGTTGGCGGCTCCGTGATGGACGGCATGGTAAATTCTCGGCTTCTTCCTCTTCAACTTGCATGTGAAATCGAAGGGAGAAAAAACTCTCAGGTCTGGATACCAACACACGTCTAGTCAGGTTGTCCGCGTCCTGTGAAGCAATAGGCTCCGAACGGCGATCAATCGCCGTGAAATCAACATCAGCCATTTTTGGTTATCCGCATACTCGAGAACACGGTCGCGCCGAGCGCGTCCGTGAAAATCAGATCGAATAAGGCCCGAACCCGATCGGCATGCCGCCGAGCTCGGGCTACAGGCGTGCGGCGAGTTGGCCTGCGTGGTCGCGGAAACGCGAATATGGCGCGAAAGCGTACATGCTATTTAGATGACAACAACGTCATCTCTGGTCAACCCTAGTTCGTTGTTGCGTCTGAACCGCGGTTTGATAGCCAAAAGTCTCCCGAAAAGCGTGGAGGGCGCGGCAGCCTCACGTCCGCTCGTTTGTAGCGTCCCTCGGTTCCCTATCTCTACAGGCGACAGAACGACGTTTAGCGCGCATGTCGGCGCGAGGAGGAGGGCAAGACGATGTTCGTTGAAGGAATGTTGGAGGTGGCGCGCGAAAAGCTCGTGACGATCACCGATGATGCGCGGCTGATCGAAGCCGCCAAACTCTTGTCCTCCGGGACTGATCTCGTGATCGTATGCGACAGCGCGGGGGCCATACAAGGTGTCGTCACCAAAACCGATGTCGTCCGGCAAATCAGCGTCTGTCAGGGCGCAACCTGCATGTGCCCAGTTTCGACGGTTATGACGCGCGATGTTGCGCTGTGTCGGGAGGCGGATCTTCTACAGGACGTTTCCAAGCTGATGAAAGAGCGACATCTGAAGAATATCCCCGTCGTGGCCGCAGATAACCGACCCATAGGTGTACTTACTGCGCGAGCCATTCTCCGCGTACTGCTGGGTGATGCCGAATATGAAGAAGCGCAGTTGGCCGATTACGTGAAGGGCGTCGGCTACCGATGATGAATGCCCGCGCTACCAAACCACGCCTTTGAGGAAATCCCGATGCCTGACCCTGATCCACTCCTGGCCCCGACCGAGCTTGGCCAGCGAGCACTGTCGAGGTGGGACAATGAGGGTGGTGCGCTCGCATCCGCCCATGGAACTCACGCGGAGGTCCCCGACATGACCAACGCCGAACTTGTTCAGCTTCGCATACGCGTCATCGCGCTTGAGAACCTGATAATTGCTGTACTGGCGGAAGGCTCCGATCGGCAGCTCCAGGTGGCGCGGGAGATGGCGGATTACATCTCTCCCCGGCCCGGCTTCACGCATCATCCTCTAACGATTAGGGCAGCCGATCACATGACCGACCTCGTCGGTCGGGCCGTCCATTTCCGATCAGCGCAGCCGAAATGAATCCTGCGCAATCTTATAAAACCGTTGTGTTCGCTGAGAAAAACCTTCCGTAATGGCTCGGACGCTTATCAGACGCGATGTCGGCTTACGTTGATAGCGCCCCATTACCAGGCCACCGCCTGCCTTTACTCGGGAAATAAGCGCGAGCCGGATTCCGAGTGCATCATCCTAACTCTGTCCGTCGGCGAGCCGATCCGGCGACGCCGCAACTGCTGCCCGATGTTCGTTCTCTCGTCGTGCCATTTCCTCGTGGCGGCACAACGGGATTGGCTCGGGTGAGTCTCGGTAAAACTGGACGAGAAAGCGGACGGGTCCCAGCGGTTCGACGCAGTGAAGGATGGTTGGCTCGACAACGCCTGGTGCGCAATCCGGCGCAAGGATGCTCACGGCACCGGTC
Organism: Sphingomonas faeni; assembly: GCF_024273235.1. Lineage (GTDB taxonomy): Bacteria > Pseudomonadota > Alphaproteobacteria > Sphingomonadales > Sphingomonadaceae > Sphingomonas > Sphingomonas faeni_A. Next base: position 1,905 of record NZ_JANBVH010000082.1, read on the forward strand.
CGCCTCTGGTCTGTTACGTGGTAGCGCAAACGACCCTCTGCGACTTGTATCAGACCCCAGACGCCGGCCTTGGTGCAATGGTCCCTGAGTAGCCCGGCAGGAACAGAGGATTCGGTGAAGATGTCGGTCTGTCGGTACAAAACCAAACCCTCAGGAAGCTCGTTCGGGCTGTCAGAAGGCGTGTTGATGTCCATCACGCCGCCTCGGCATACAGCGTCTTCTCGCGCGATATCAGGACGTCAGCGAGAAACCAGTAGGCTTCGCCCCATGCAGCTAGAACCCTCTCGTCTACCGCATCACCCAGCACATCCTCAATCGCCGGGAGCAGCGCGTTTGCAACCGCGGGATAGTGTTCCGGCCTAATATGGGTGGCGATGTGGCGAGCAGCGATGCGCTCGATAGCGGGCTTCAACGCATCCAGCTTG
>NZ_JANBVH010000083.1 GCF_024273235.1 Sphingomonas faeni
ATCCATGCTGAGTGAGAGTTTTCCGGCCCTTTGAAGCCTGCGGGCGAGGAGCTGGACATGAAGAAGACGAGGCACACCGAGGAGCAGATCGCGTTTGCGCTGAAGCAGGCGGAGACGGGTACGGCGGTGTCGGAGGTGATCCGCCGGATGGGGATTTCGGAGCAGACCTTCTACCGTTGGAAGAAGGTGTACGGCGGGTTGGGTGTCGGAGAGCTGCGGCGCCTGAAGCTGCTCGAGGAGGAGAACCGCAAGCTCAAGCAGCTGGTCGCGGACCTGAGCCTCGACAAGCACATCCTGCAGGACGTCCTGGCAAAAAAGCTCTGACGCCTGGGCGACGGCGTGAACTCGTCGCGCACGTCCAGGCGTCCCATGGTGTCAGCGAGCGACGTAGCTGTCTTGCGCTCGGCGTCGACCGGTCGTCGGTGCGTTACGTGTCGCATCGACCGGACCAGGCGCCGCTGATGCTGCGCATCCGTGACCTGGCGGCGACGCGGACGCGGTACGGGTATTTCCGCATCTACATCCTGCTGCGCAGGGAAGGATGGTTCGTGAATCACAAGCGCGTCTACCGGCTCTACCGGGATGATGGGTTGAGCCTTCGGCTCAGGCGTCCTCGTCGGAATGTCAGCGCCGCCAACCGCGACCGGCAACCTGCGGCTCTGGCGGCGAACGAGATGTGGTCGATGGACTTCGTCTCCGACGCGCTGTTCGACGGCCGGCGGTTGCGGGCGCTGACCGTGGTCGATGCATTCACGCGCGAGGCGCTGGCGATCGACGTCGACCAGGGCATCAAGGGTGAGCAGGTGGTTGAGGCGATGACGCGGATCACGCTGTCACGCGGCGCACCCAGGACCATCCGTGTCGACAACGGGCCGGAGTTCATCTCGAAGGCACTCGACCGCTGGGCGTACGAGAACGGCGTCACGCTCGACTTCAGCCGGCCGGGCAAGCCGACGGACAACGCCTTCGTAGAGTCGTTCAACGGCCGCCTTCGGGACGAGTGCCTGAACACGCACTGGTTCCTGTCCCTAGAGGACGCGCGAGCCAAGATCGAGGCTTGGCGGCGGGACTACAACGAGAGCCGTCCTCACACATCACTTGGCTGGATGACGCCGGTCGAATATGCTGCTGCCGCGGCCAAGATCGCGGCCGAATGAACGCCGGAAACTCACCCTCGACTTGGATGAGAAACCGGGGGACCCTCATACCAACCCCGGACTCCAGTTATGACTGGTAGAGCTTTGGGGAGCACGTCAATCTGAATCGCATTTCTCGGATCCCTCTGCGAAACGGTTAATTGTCAGCACTGACCGCCTTATGCTTCGTTGCGTCGAATAGCTTTGCGTGCTTCAACGTCTTCCCGCATTTGTCCTGCATGACCGATGGCGTCGACCCAACAGAAGCAGGCGATCGCGTGACCGCGCAGCGGGAGCCTCGCCAAAGCGTTTTCCTGAGCACATCGCTTGAACGCTTTGGGAGCGCTGAGGCGACGCAACATCGCGTCCGTGATTTGTCTCCTAAGGGCATGCGCATCGATCAGGCAGCCGGTTTACAGGTTGGGGCAACAGTCCTTGTAGCAATCGGCCGCCTCGAGGCCGTTGGCGCAACGGTCGTGTGGGTAAAAGAAGACTCTGCGGGTTTGAGGTTCGCGGAAACTGTCGATCCGTACCTGGCACGGGGAAAAGCGGTCGTGCGTCCCAATGCCAACGTCCTGCCTAGCCGAGAAACGCAACCGGGGGCGACAGCAGGCTGGGTTGCCGATCTTGACGATGCCTATCGTAAATAACGGCGGAGACACTTACCAGCCAAACCGAATGTGGTCCGCCTTCCTCGCCCGGCACCGACCGCTGGCGATGGACCTCGGCCCGGATCAGGCTAAGTGTTTGATCCCACGGTTTGATGGTGCGATCCTTTCCTTGGAATGAAAGGAAGCCGCATGGGACAAGTTCGTTACGGGAGCGCCACGACCACGCACTCCGTTGGAGCAGCAATACAGTGATCGCAAGCTTCGCTCGCGACGCTGAGCCGTGAGTTGGGGATCAACCGGAAGACATTCGCCAAGTGGCGTAAGAGGGCGACGGTCGAGGATATGAAGACCGGGCCGAAGGCCCTCATTCAACAACCTTGTCCGAGGCTGAAGAGGCAATGGTTGTCGCGTTCCGGGAGAGTGTCCGATATTTTGTGCGCGAGGCCGGTTGTCGTTATCAGATGACGAACCTCTCGCCGAAGATCACGGCGAACTGGCTCTTCGCTTCACCCCACTCCCGCGG
>NZ_JANBVH010000084.1 GCF_024273235.1 Sphingomonas faeni
AATAGTTTTCGCGGAGAACCAGCTATTTCCCGGCTTGATTGGCCTTTCACCCCTAAACACAACTCATCCGGTAACTTTTCAACGTTAATCGGTTCGGACCTCCAGTGCATGTTACTGCACCTTCATCCTGGTCATGCCTAGATCGCCGGGTTTCGGGTCTAATACATCAAACTCTGGCGCCCTATTCAGACTCGCTTTCGCTGCGCCTACACCTATCGGCTTAAGCTTGCTTGATACATTAAGTCACAGACCCATTATGCAAGAGGTACGCTGTCAGGCCATAAAAGCCCTCCAACTGCTTGTAGGCAATCCGTTTCAGGTACTGTTTCACTCCCCTCATCGGGGTGCTTTTCACCTTTCCCTCACGGTACTAGTTCGCTATCGGTCATGTACGAGTATTTAGGCTTGGAGGGTGGTCCCCCCATGTTCAGACAGAATTTCACGTGTTCCGCCCTACTCGAGTCCTGATGTTTCATTTTCGCATACGGGGCTGTCACCCGCTATGGCCGAACTTTCCAGATCGTTCTGCTAATTCACCATCAGGCACTGGCCTGGTCCGCGTTCGCTCGCCACTACTAACGGAATCTCGGTTGATGTCTTTTCCTCCAGCTACTGAGATGTTTCAGTTCGCCGGGTTCGCTTCACGAAGCCTATTTTATTCAGCTAAGTGATACCTAACCTAATTAACCCAAGCCCAGGTTGCCCTAGGTATGGATTAATCGGGATAGGTGGGTTTCCCCATTCGGAAATCGTCGGGTCAATGCTTGCTCACAGCTCACCGACGCTTATCGCAGCGTGCCACGTCCTTCATCGCCTGTACATGCCAAGGCATCCACGAATTGCCCTTACCTCACGCTTGAGAGTCCACACCACCAACGACATCACTGGGTGCCTCCAGAGGAGGTCACCAACTCGGCAGAGCAGTGCGTCGTGGCCTTTGTCAGGTGCGGATGATTATAATCTCAGCCAGATTATCTTGTATGATGATGTCGATATCTGGAGCCTCGAACCGCTCGTTTAGCTCGTTGACGCCGAAGCGCTCACGAACCGCCGAAGCAATCCTCGTCCCCAAAATCGAGCACCTCACGGCATCGATTTTAAAAAACCCATTCACAATGTCAAATACGACGGGCGTACCCGTCAATCACCGCACTCTCGTGCGGCGAACCGTTTCTCTTCATCAACCTGGATATGTGGTTAGCGTCGTCGCGCCCGCCGCGCCCGTCAGTCGCAGCGAAGCTGCGCCTTGTGGGCGCGCTTCTCGGCGCTGGCCGGTCTTGTCGAAGTGCGCGGCAGCTATGCTACCTCGTCTCTTCGACTGCGACTTGGTGGAGCCTATCGGGATCGAACCGATGACCTGATGCTTGCAAAGCAACCGCTCTCCCAGCTGAGCTAAGGCCCCATTAAGCTGCGAGATGGTGGGCCGAGTAAGAGTTGAACTTACGACCTCACGCTTATCAGGCGTGCGCTCTAACCACCTGAGCTACCGGCCCCAATCTCGCCCAAGCTGGTCCAAAGGACCGCTAGGCGGGAGGTGCCAGCTCAGATTACCCAAGCCGCTAGGCTTGGGATCCAGTTGATGAAGGGACATGAGGACGGCGGCTAATGTTCTTTGGAATGGAAGAAGCTCTTCCAACAGGGTGGCGTCCGAGGATGCGGGCCTGTCGGCGCTTTCTGCCGATATCCTTAGAAAGGAGGTGATCCAGCCGCAGGTTCCCCTACGGCTACCTTGTTACGACTTCACCCCAGTCGCTAAACCCACCGTGGTCGCCTGCCTCTCTTACGAGTTAGCGCAACGCCTTCGGGTGAATCCAACTCCCATGGTGTGACGGGCGGTGTGTACAAGGCCTGGGAACGTATTCACCGCGGCATGCTGATCCGCGATTACTAGCGATTCCGCCTTCATGCTCTCGAGTTGCAGAGAACAATCCGAACTGAGACGGCTTTTGGAGATTAGCTCACACTCGCGTGCTTGCTGCCCACTGTCACCGCCATTGTAGCACGTGTGTAGCCCAGCGCGTAAGGGCCAT
>NZ_JANBVH010000085.1 GCF_024273235.1 Sphingomonas faeni
ACCGCCGGCTTAAGAAGCTGTTGGCGGAGTCGATGCTGGACGTGTCGGCGCTGAAGGACCTGCTGGGAAAAAACTGACCCGGTCTGCAGAGCGCTACGCTGCGGTGGAGAAGCTGATGGCCGACCACAGCTTCTCTGAGCGTCGTGCCTGCAGGCTGATCTGGGTCAATCGGTCGGCATGGCAATATGAGCCGCTTCGCGGAAAGGACGATGCTGTCCGCGAGCGGATGCGCGAGATCGCGAACGAACGTCGTCGCTTCGGCTATCGACGGCTGGCGATCCTGCTCAAGCGGGAGGGCAAGGGCATGAACCTGAAGAAGGTGTATCGGCTGTATCGCGAGGAGCGACTGACGGTGCGCAAGCGTGGCGGTCGCAAGCGCGCGCTGGGCACGCGGGCGCCGATGGCGATCCCGCAAGAACCCAACCAGCGCTGGTCGCTCGACTTCGTATCGGACTCGTTGGCCTGCGGCCGGCGGTTCCGCATGCTCAACGTCATCGACGACTACAGCCGGGAATGCCTGGGATGCATCGTCGACACCTCGCTGTCGGGTCGGCGGGTTGTTCGCGAACTCACCGCCATCGCAGAGCGCCGGGGGCTGCCGTGCATGGTGGTTAGCGACAACGTCCTATGTTGGGAAGCAGCGGCGGGTTTCGGCCAGCAGGTATCTATGCGCCGACAACCATCGGCGCGGCATGCATTCTGAGCCAGATGGCTCCCACCGTCAACGGGATCGCTCCCTGCCATAGCAAACACAGGATCCAGCGGCGCCGAGGCGGCCGTGGTCCTCACCATCCTTAAGACGAGATACGCACCCAGGTGGAAGGCCCGAACATTATCTACAGGGTCGCTCTCGCGCCCTCACGGCACATCAGAGAGGGGTCCTTCCACCTGGCATCCGACCGTTCGAGGAACGGCCGGTACTCTGTCCCCGTCTTGATGACGGCGTGAGCCACGCGCGCCATCTTGGCGGTGAGCGCCGTCATCGCCTTGCGGCGACGGTCGGCATCGTCCGCGTGCCCGGCTACATATCGTCCGAGCTTATCGCGGAAGCTATTGTCGCGCTGACGCGCGGCAACCTGAGCAGCCATCCAGAAAGTCCGGCGCAACCGTGCATTGCCGTATTTGGACAGCTTTGTGCGGCCACGGAACGTGCCTGACTGACACGTCGCGAGATCGAGGCCGCAGAATTTCAGAAATTGGCGATGATGATTGAACCGGCGCAGATCGCCGGCTTCCGCCAAGATGGTCAGCGCGTTGATCGGGCCGATGCCGGGAATCTTGCGCAGCAGCTGGTAATCGACATGCTCGGCCAGCCTGGCATGGGCAAGCCGCTCTATCTCGTCACGCTGCTGGATGAGACTGCGCCCCTGCGCGATGACCATGCGGAACATGGTGATCGCTGCCGAATCCTCCGGGACTGGCAGAGCCACCGAAGCGCAGGCCGTTTCGTATATGTCATTGATAAGACGGGCCTTGGAAACCTTACGGCCGATGAGAGGCCAGGCCACGGCCGAGAATGTCTCGGCGTCGAGCGCGGTGATGCTGGCAGGGGTGGGGAACCGCTCGATGAGCGCAAAAAACCAGTCGGATCTGCTGTTGCCAGCGAAGCGGGCGATCTCAGGGAAGTAGAGCGGCAAATAGTGGGTGAGGATCCGATGCCAGGTTTGCGTCTTGGCTTTGGAGATCGTTTCGTGGGTCTTCGACAGTTCCTGCAGGTCGTTGATCCCGGCCGCCAGCGGATCGACATAACGCTGCGTCGCCCCGATCCGCAGCATGTGCAGGATGACCTGGGCGTCTTTGGAATCGTTTTTGTCCCAGCCGTTGTGCAGCGCCTCGCGTGTGCGGGCGAGCGCGACCGACGAAATGAGGCGTAGCTCGAATCCCGCGGTCAGCAGTCTGTGCGCCAGCGTGCGATGGTAATTTCCGGTCGCCTCGAACCCGACGACGATGGGACGGCCGATGGCAGCGAGCTGTTCGGCAAAGTCGTCATAGTCCTTCTTGGT
>NZ_JANBVH010000086.1 GCF_024273235.1 Sphingomonas faeni
TGTTGGCCGAGTTTACTCCTCCGCTGACGTCAACGCCAGCGACTGTTTGAACCTTGGCGGGTGTGCCGCGGACTCCTGATCGACGACGATTGATCAAGCTCTCATCCGCGGATTGGTCACCGCACTACCCGTATCCGTCGCTGGGCCTATCCTCCGTCTAAGCTCGGGCATCGGACGAACCTGCCCCACCGTACACCGTGGATTGCCCATCACAGTCGGGTGCCCGCGGCACGCCGGCCAAGGCTATGCAGCTGATGCGCTGGCGCCTCCTCTTATTGTCGCCACAGGCGAAATTAGTTGGCCATCGCAGGCGCCATCCGGCGTGCGATATCCCAGGCATAGCCGACCAGTTCGCGCGCGATCGCGGTCGTCACCTTCGGTTGCGGCTTACCTGTCGCCGACAATCGACGGAAACGCTGACACAGTCGCACCTGGGCTTTCCAGCCGATAGCTTGAACCTCCTCCGGCAGATCGGCGACGCGTTCCCGGTAGCGCCGCTCCTCGCGCGCCGGCAGCCGGTACGACCAGCCTGCCTCGACGAGCGTGGTGCGTGCCTGCGCATTCCCAGCACGGGTGATGCGACCGCGATGGGTACGCGCGCCACTGGAGTGCTCGGAGGGCACGAGGCCGACATATGCCATCAGCTGCTTGGGATTATCAAAGCGGGTAAGGTCGCCGACCTCGGCCACCAGCGTGGCAGCGCTGACCAGTTTGATGCCGCGCAAGGCCTGAAGTCCGCGCACCAATGGGGCGAAATGCCACGACGCTACCGCCTCGCCGAGCGCGGACTCGAGACGGACGACGCGGGCCTGCGCTTCCAGCACCCGCTTCTGAAGCTCCTCAAACGCCAGTTGTTGATGCGGATAATCAAAGCGCTGTTCCGATAGCCAGCGCCAATACATTTTCGTCCATGCAGACCGTCCTTCAAAACGACGATCATGCCGAAGGAGGAAGCTACGGACAGTCTGTTTGGCTGCAGTCGCATCTTCCTGGGCACTGCGTCGCGCGCGGATTAGATCGCGCACCGCCTCATGTGCCTCATCCGGCACCCAGATCGCCGTCAGTTCCCCCGCCCGCAACAGGCGCGCCAACGTCATCGCGTCTCGCCGGTCCGTCTTCACATGGTCGCCGGGCCGTCTCGGCATCATCGACGGTGCGATCACGATACACGGCTGCCCGAGCTTGATCAGCAACCGTTGCAACCCGTAGCCGCAAGGCCCTGCCTCGTAGCAGAAGCTCAGCGTCGCGCCTGGTGTTGCCAGTCGTTTGACCAGCTTCCTGACCTCATCGTCATCGTTGGCTACGGTACCGACGAAGCGGACCTCGCCTCCGGGCCCGCCTTCCGCAACCGCGACCGCGATGGTCGCCTTGTGCACATCCAGCCCGATATACTTCGCCACATTCGACATGACTCGCCTCCGTTGCTGACTACTCCACCGTCAACATCTCAGATTTGAGCCGCAAAGGCT
>NZ_JANBVH010000087.1 GCF_024273235.1 Sphingomonas faeni
GAAACTCCTAATTCGGCCCTGCCATCTACCGACCACCGCCGGTGTGTACAAATCCGCGTATCAGGCGAATGGTTGGTGACCGACCATCTTATACCGAAGCGGCCGGTCACTTTCCGGGCACCTAGCTCTAACCGACCCGAGGCGGCGATAGTGGTTGCGTCGTTAAAGGCCCGCCTCAAGCGCCCGCGTGAAGCGCGAGGCGGGACGGCCAGTTACGTTGGATATTCCGCAGACGGCGTTACAATAACGACTTGGAGCGAAGTCGTTTCCGCAGCGGCCAACCTATCCGGAAAACTGCTAAGAAAAACGGACAGGCTGACCGCCTTGGTAGCTCACTCATCGAGCCTCGCAGCGGATCAACGTGGGGGCGAACCGCGCTGCGGACCAACGAGTACGTCATGCTGACTTTAAAAGGCTCGCATCCGAAAAAATTCCACGACTATAGTATCTAAGCTAGCGACTAGCTTCGCGCGCCCCGCTATCGGGCTGACGCTTCTAGATAGATCCCTTGCGTCTGTTCGACCCTTGTTCGGGACGATGACGCAGGAGCAGGTGGTATCGGACACCGCGGCAGGGAGGCGTCTTGGGAATGCTCAACCTGCCGCGATACAAGACCGTATCATTTGCGCGGAGGGTAAGCAACGATTAACCAGTCTTCGCCGACCGCCTCAAAACGCTTACGGGCCTCACACTCCACGAAAGTATCACGAAAAAATGGACATCAGAACCCGACCGGTTCATCGTCAAAACAATTCAGTGGATGGCCCAAGTAAAAATCTAACAATACCGTTCTATTACAAAATATAGACCGTTCACACTCCCAGAAATAGCCAATTACTGTAAAATTTATAAATTTCCCTGACGTTCGATATTTGCCAAGGCGCTGTGCTGTCTTAATCTAAGCGCTGCCTTGCAGCGATAAGGCGACTGGCACCTTGCCAGAGAGATTTGGCTCCCGCCATGAGGCCAGCTACCATGCCACGGCGCTGACGGCCGTCGCCTTGCCCTGGTACTAGGTTCCTGCTGGTCTTGTACGCGTTGGTGACACGGATCGGCGGCAGAGGGATGCGTGGATCGCGACGATACCGCTGTTGACGATGCCAGTCCTTGTGAGCGACGCGATCACGGCGTTGTGCGACGTGGTCGACATGACGTTTCTGGGCCTCGACATGCTGTTGGCGGGCGACGCACTCGCGTAGACCGGGCTATGTCCCGGCATGATGCCGTACACGGCTGAGATCACCGGGCTCCCGACGATGGCCAGCGCGAAGTATTATCCAGGCAAAGTATGACACGAGTTAGGATAATATTCAAACTTGGGAAATCATCCACTGGTCTTCGCGCAGATTTGGATATCATCCTCTAGATTAATTGTCATCGGAGTGGCCTGCGGAGGGTGAAGCGA
>NZ_JANBVH010000088.1 GCF_024273235.1 Sphingomonas faeni
TTACAGTTGCGCATTTGATCGAAGTCTGAATCAATGGGTCTCCATGGCAGGAGACTGTGGATGACGGGCGCATCGATTGAGACGACGCTGGAGCTTTGGGCGACTTCGCTGCGTGATGTGAAGGCGCGGATGCGGGGTTTGTTCACGCAGGAACGTGTCGCGGCATCTGCAGGGTTGTTCCTGGACGGACTGCTAGGCGACGAGCGGCGCAAGACCGGCTGGATGCGTGCTGAAGCGGCAGGCGATCCGGGACCGTGGCGGCAGCAGGCAATCCTCGGCCGCGGTCGGTGGGATGCTGACGCGCTGCGCGATATCGTACGCGACTATGTCGTCGACACGTTGGCTGCCGAGGATGCGGTGCTCGTGATCGACGAGACGGGCTTCCTCAAGCAGGGCAAGGCGTCGTGTGGTGTCTCGCGCCAATACACCGGGTCTGCGGGCAAGATCACCAACTGCCAGATCGGCGTCTTTGCCGCCTATGTCTCGCACCACGGTCACGCCTTTATCGACCGGGCGCTGTACCTGCCGAAGGTTTGGACGAGCGACAGCGAGCGCATGGATGCGGCCCATGTTCCAATGGAGACGCGGTTCGCGACCAAGCCCGCCTTGGCGGTGCAGATGATCGCACGTACGATTGCAGCCGACGTCCCGTTCACCTGGGTCGCCGCTGATAGCGTGTACGGCGTCGGCGACGTCGAGCAGGCGCTACGCAGAGCCGGAAAAGGCTATGTCCTCGGCGTTGGCTCCAACCATCACTTTGGCTCCTGGGTGGGGAAGCCCGCCGTTTTCGGCACTGCAGGCGAGATCGCACAGGATCTCGATCCCGCCGCCTGGCATCGCCTGTCGGCAGGCGAGGGCACGAAGGGAGCAAGACTGCACGACTGGGCCTATCTCGAACTCGCGGACATCGAGGCTACCGATTACGGTGAAGGACGCCCAGGAATGTGGACCCGCGGCTTGCTGATCCGACGACATATCACGGACGGCGAACTGGCGTTCTTCACGACTTGGTGCCCGGCGGGGACCGGGATCGACGCGCTCGTGCACGTTGAAGGCCACCGCTGGGCGATCGAGGACAGCTTCGAGACGACTAAGAACGAACTCGGCCTCGACCACAACGAAACCCGATCCTGGCACGGATGGCATCGCCACGTATCGCTGGTCATGCTTGCGTTCGCCATGATGGCAGTGATCCGCCATCATGCAAACCAAGTGACGCCCCCAAAAAGAATGCGCACGACACTCCGGCGCTGATCCGCTGGTCAATACAAGAGGTTCGGCGCATTGCCGTCCGGCTCGCCCAACGCCGTATCGCGCCCGCCCACATCATCGCATGGTCGTTATGGCGACGAGCGCATCAAGCGGCCGCCCGCCACGCACATTTAAAGACC
>NZ_JANBVH010000090.1 GCF_024273235.1 Sphingomonas faeni
AAAGCCGCTGCGCAAGGCCGTGTTTCCGGTCGCCGGACTGGGCACGCGCTTCCTTCCGGCCACCAAGGCCATGCCGAAGGAAATGCTCACCGTCGTCGACAAGCCGCTGATCCAATATGCCGTCGAGGAAGCGCTCGAGGCGGGGATCGAGCAGGTCATCTTCGTGACGGGCCGCAACAAGGGCGCGCTCGAGGATCATTTCGACATCTCGTACGAGCTCGAGGATACGATGCGGTCGCGCGGCAAGTCGCTCGACGCGATCAGCCATATCCGGATGAAGCCCGGTTCGCCGGTCTATGTCCGCCAGCAGGAGCCGCTGGGTCTCGGCCATGCCGTCTGGTGCGCGCGCGAGATCGTCGGGGACGAGCCGTTCGCGGTCCTGCTGCCGGACGAGCTGATGGTCGGCAAGCCGGGCTTCATGAAGCAGATGGTCGAGGCGTATAACCAGGTCGGCGGCAACGTGATCGGTGCGCTCGAAGTGCCGGACTCCGAGACGGACAAATACGGCATCATCTCGCCCGGTGCAATCGACGGCCGGCTGACCGAGGTTACCGCGCTGGTCGAAAAGCCCAAGCGCGGCACCGCACCGTCGAACCTGATGATCCCGGGACGCTACATCCTCCAGCCCGAGGTGATGAGGATCCTGGAGACGCAGGAAAAGGGCGCAGGCGGCGAGATCCAGCTGACCGACGCGATGGCGCAGCTTATCGGTAACCAGCCATTCCACGGCTTCACCTTCGATGGCCAGCGCTACGACTGCGGCGACAAAGCCGGCTACATCCAGGCCAATCTGGCAATCGCGATCGCTCGGGACGACATCGGACCTGGCATCCGAGAGTTCGCGACAGCCCTTTTAGCAGACTGATAAATCGGTCGACACGTGCGCACCGCTGTGCCGGAACGTCAGAACGCGTTCCGGTGCAGTAAGACACTAACCTCAACACACTAATCTTCGAAGTCGTGCCAGATCGATCAATGTGCGAGAGATTCGAGGTCTGCCCGAAGACGATTGCGCAGATGGGGACCGGGCGGTCAGCACAGATCCGTCACCACCGCGCCCGCCCCAGCCTCCTTCGAACGGCCGATGAGCTGATCTCCAGAAAACTGCTTTCGCTTGATCTGCCGTCCTTGAGCGCGATCGAACTCTGACTCCAACCAGAGGAAAACCGGGGATCCGTCATTGGGACTATGCGGCGGCGCTGCCTGGGCAGCGCCGCTTGCTATGCCGTGGCGCTCAGACTCCGCGATAAACACCGCCTTGCGCTTGTCCGGACGGGTATGCCGTTGGCCATCCTGCACAATACGCGGCGACCGGTGCGAATGCGTCGGTTGAGGCTTGAGCGATTGAGAGGCTTGAGCCGTTAAT
>NZ_JANBVH010000091.1 GCF_024273235.1 Sphingomonas faeni
CCGGCCGCGCGCTATCATCCAGCGCTGTAGCGGCCGGTCAGGTTCACGGGTGGCCATCGAAGATCTTCGGATAGGTTTGGGTTGCAAGACTCAACCAAAGGAGACCTTCGATGACCGACGACACGATGAACCTGCAGGCGCTGGTGGGAAAGAGCGCGGATGCAGATTTCCTGCGTGAGATGATAGGCTTTGCCGCGCAGCGGCTGATGGATCTGGAGGTCGGTAGTCTGACCGGCGCTGGATATGGCGAGAAGAGCAGCGACCGGCTTGCCCAACGTAACGGTTACCGCGAGCGCGACTGGGAAACGCGGGCCGGCACCGTTGAACTGCGCATCCCCAAGCTGAGGACGGGCAGCTACTTTCCCGCCTTCCTGGAGCCCCGGCGCCTTTCAGAAAAAGCGCTGACCGCGGTTGTCCAGGAGGCATACATCCAAGGCATCTCGACCCGTTCGGTCGACGACCTGGTGAAGGCCATGGGTATGAGCGGCATCTCGAAGAGCCAGGTAAGCCGGCTTTGCGAGGAGATCGACGTCCGCGTGAAGGCTTTTCTCGACCGGCCTATCGAGGGCGACTGGCCGTACGTGTGGATCGACGCGACGTACCTGAAAGTGCGTCAGGCTGGTCGGATCGTCTCGGTCGCGGTCACCATTGCAGTCGGCGTGAACGGTGACGGCAGGCGCGAGGTGCTCGGCATGGCGATCGGTGCGTCGGAGGCTGAGACGTTCTGGACAGACTTCCTCCGCGGCCTCGCGCGGCGGGGCCTACGCGGTGTGAAACTCATCATCTCGGATGCCCACGAGGGCATCAAAGCTGCCGTCTCACGCGTGTTCAGCGCCACGTGGCAGCGGTGCCGCGTACATTTCGCGCGCAACGCTACGGCCCATGCCGGCAAGAGCGGGCGGCGCGTCGTCTCGGCCTTCATCGCCACCGCGTACGCACAGGAGACGCCCGAAGCCGCCAAGGGTCAGTGGCGCAAGGTCGCCGACCAGCTGAGACCCAGCGTCCCTAAACTCGCAAAGCTGATGGATACGGCGGAGGAGGACGTGCTCGCCTACATGTCGTTCCCGCCGCAGCATCGCACCAAGCTGCACAGCACGAATCCACTCGAGCGCCTGAACGGCGAGATCAAGCGACGCACCGGCGTGGTCGGCATCTTCCCCAACGAGGATGCCATCACCCGCCTCGTCGGCGCTTTGCTACTAGAGCAGAACGACGAGTGGGCGGTCCAGCGGGGACGCTACATGACACTGGAAAGCGTAACGCAATTGAGCGATGATCCCGCAGTCACGTTGTCGTCCATGGCGGCGTGATCGACCCGGCCATG
>NZ_JANBVH010000092.1 GCF_024273235.1 Sphingomonas faeni
GAAATTGCCGCGGGGCATGATCACCCATTCCGGCATTCCCATTTGATATAGGCCTTATTATCGGAGGCCCATGTTTCGTCGATCTCGACGAGAACGGCGGAGACGAGGCGCAGGAGCGCCTGGTCGTTGGGGAAGACCCGGACCTTGACGGTTCGGCGCTTGAGCTCTTGCTGGACGGCGCGCTCGATGAGGTTCGAGGTGCGCAGGCGTCGGCGATGATGCTCGGGCAGCGTGAATACAGCCAGGCCTTCGGGAACGGCGTTTTCCAGCCATGTCGCGAGACCAGGGGCCGTGTCACGGTATCCTGCAACGAGCTCGTCGAGCGCGACCTGGGCCTTGGCGAGCGTCGGTGCATTCCAGATGCTGCGCAGTTCGGCACCGATACGCTCGCGGATGGCGATGTTGGGGGCATGGTGGACGGCGTTTGCGGCCAGATGGAACTGGCAGCGCTGCCAGGTAGCGGCACCGAGCACGGCGCGGCGGGCGGCACGCAGACCGGCATGATCGTCGGAGACGATGAACTCCACACCGCGCATGCCGCGTGCGACCAGGTCGTCGAGGAAGCCACGCCAGTGGACCTCGGCCTCCGACAGGGCGACGCTGACGCCGAGCACCCGTCGCCGTTCGTCGGGGCCGATACCGATTGCCGAGAGGACGGCTGCGTCGCGCACGATGCCTCCTGCGCGCATCTTCTCGTAGCGGGCGTCGAGGATCAGGTAGCGGATCTCACCGAGCGGGCGATTGCGCCATGCCTCCAGCTCCTCATCGAGCAGGGCTGCGGCGCGGCTGACCTGGGATGAAGACAGGTTCTCGATGCCGAATTCGCGCAGCACCGCCTCGGCCTGCCGGGTCGATACGCCCTTCACGTACATCTCGGCGACTGCCAGCATCACCGCGCGTACCGAGCGACAGCCGCGCTCCAGCGACTGCGGAAAAAACGGCTCGGCGCCGTGGCCGGCAGTCTTGGGCACCGCCACGTTCACCGTGCCAGCCGGCGTGTCGATCCGCTTGGACTTGTAGCCATTGGCATAGCCCCGCCGGTCGGTCGTGCGCTCGTAGTGCCCTGCGCTCAGGAAGCGCTCGCGTTCGATCCGCATCGCCATCTCGAAGGTCCGCGCGAACACCGCGGCAATTCCCTCGGGGCCATGTTCAATCAGCTGTTCCAGTACTGCCTCAATCGCCGTATCATGCTTGCTGTCCATTCGTTCTCTCCACGGGTGTGTTGTAACTCCATGGAATGCCGAAGATGGGCAGTTGGTGCCGGGGCATGCCCCGGCACCAACTTACCGATCACGACC
>NZ_JANBVH010000093.1 GCF_024273235.1 Sphingomonas faeni
CGGCGTTCTGCGCAAAAGCGAGGATGGCAGCAGCCAGCCGCTTTGGCTGCTCGCCCGATTTCTGGGCCGCTAAGTCGAATAGCGCCTTGATTTCTGGATCGACGAACAAGCGTTCGTACATGCGCGTTGTGATTTCGACCCCGTGCTGCTGGAGCGCCGGCGCAGTCGACTTGATGACGATTATAGTCTCGCGCGAAAGCGACTTAGTCATGATTTACTCCTGAGGTTGTCGTCATGTGTCGTAACTAAAGGACGCGTTTGTATAAAAACGCTGCACCTGAAAAGGCGCTACCTCGTTGGAGCGCATCGTTCGATCAGCAAATTCGACCATGTGGTTGGCACTCCGGTTGTGGCATGAGGCATAAGCCAAGCGGCATGCACGGAGTTTCCTCGAAGCGGGAGACGTGCGCGGCGCCTGTCGAAGCTGAGTCGGCGCTCAAGAGTTACCATAGAGGATTCGTTTGGCGCTTATCCTCCTTGCGACCTGTTGCTAATATATCGCATCGCGATACAATCGTGCAAGCGATTTGAGCACTCCCCAAATCTCACCTAAAATTAGCTACTGAAGGCGTTCAGCTCCCGTTACTCTGAGGTGCTACGGTTGGCCGACAAGCTCAGCAGGGCTGTCGTTGGGGAGAGGATGCGCCGGGACACCGGCTGTCTGCCGGCCGTAGCATCGCTAGGTACGTTCCAAGATATCGCCAGGCTGTTGCAGGAAAGGTCAGGATCGCTTGCGTGCTGGCTACATGAGGCTTTCATAGTACCGATGATGAGAGCGTTGCACATGACGACAATGGAGTAATATCAAGCCACAGTTCGGATGGTCGATGAAAGGCCAATAGTTTTATCAGATTCTATTATGCAACGAGGTTTACTATTAGATATAGATTTAACTCGTTCTGCTAAGTAAAATAGGAGGTTTCTAATTATAAGCGTTATCGCTATTTTGCTTTCTCTAACCATAGCTCTGCTTTCAGATTTACTCTGGCGAGCAGAAGCGAAAGCTGGCAAGATGTTGTTAACAGCTATCGCTTTGATTGCGCTGTTGATCGCGATTTGGGTCGCTCAGGTGGGCTCAGCCGAACAAACGGACCCTTTAGTCCCTTGGATTGCCATTTTGTCAGCCACGCTCCTCCTAAAGTGGCTTCATACCATGTTCCGAGAAACTGACGGACAATGACGCGAATGCTCTGCCTGAGGAGGACCCGGATACTACCTAGGTGTTTAG
>NZ_JANBVH010000094.1 GCF_024273235.1 Sphingomonas faeni
GTTAGTGCATTGTCGCCTCCGTTGCCATTGGCGCCTGGAGGTGGAGCGAAGCGGAACCGGAAGGCGGCAATGGCGGCGAAGCTGCTTCTGGGGCTGGTGGTCGATAGCCCAAGCTGCTGTGGGGGCGGATCGTGTTGTAGTGCCGACGCCAGGCTTCGATCAGCACCTTTGCTTCGGTAAGGGTGTAGAAAATCTCGCCGTTGAGCAGTTCGTCGCGAAGCGACCCATTGAAGCTTTCGTTGTAGCCGTTCTCCCAGGGAGACGCTGGGGTTATGTAGAGTGTCTTCACGCCGACTTGTTCCAGCCATTTCTGGACTGCTGTCGCGATGAATTCGCTGCCATTATCCGACCGGATATTGGCAGGCGGACCACGTGCGATGAAAAGGTCGGCCAAAGCCGCTAGCACGTCTTCGTGTTTGAGCTGCCGCGCCACGATCAAGGCCAGGCATTCGCGACTGGCCTCATCGATGACCGTCAGGATGCGAAACTTGCGGCCATCATGGGTGCGGCCCTCGACGAAGTCGTATGCCCAGACGTGCCCTGGATACTCAGGTCGCAACCGGATGCACGAGCCGTCGTTCAGCCATAACCGGCCCCGCTTGGGTTGCTTTTGCGGCACCTTCAGTCCCTCGCGTCGCCAGATCCGTTCGACCCGCTTGCGGTTCACCACCCATCCTGCATCGCGCAGCAAAGCCGTAATCCGGCGATAGCCATAGCGACCGTATTGGCGCGCAAGCGCCACTATATCGTCGGTGAGCGCATCTTCATCATCAGCCCCACGCGGCACTTTACGCTGTGTCGATCGATGCTGGCCAAGCACCCGGCAGACCCGTCGTTCGGATACTGCCAACTCACCACGAACATGATCGATGCAGCGCCGTCGCCGCGCGGGGCTCAGAAGTTTCCCCTAGCGGCCTCCTGCAGGATCAACTTGTCGAGCGTCAGATCAGAGATCGCCCGCCTGAGCCTGAGATTCTCCTTCTCCAGGTCCTTCATCCGCCGGGCCTGGTCGGTCTTCAGACCGCCATACTCCTTGCGCCAGCGATAATAGGTTTGCTCGGTAACCGCGATCCGCCGACACGCATCCGCTGTCGTCCCGCCCTGCGCCAACACGATCTCAGCTTCCCGCAGCTTGCCGATGATCTCTTCCGGCTTGTGCCTCTTACCCATTTCCAAACTCCTTCATGATCCAAAATAACA
>NZ_JANBVH010000095.1 GCF_024273235.1 Sphingomonas faeni
CTGTTCTGCTTGGAGGAACTCGTACGGATCAACTGTGTATTCCTGGAGAATGTGACGACCACGACGGGCGATTTTCTCGGTGAGTATCGACCGACGCATTACCAGGACACTAATCGCATAGGCTCCCGTCGCTGCTGCGATCGTCGCCGGCAAGGCATCAAAATGTCCGGTCAGTTCGACTGCAAAAAGTGCACCGGTCAGTGGAGCACGCATGGCCCCACTCATCATGGCGGCCATGCCGATCATTGCCCAGAAACCTACCGACCCGGGCAGAAACTGCCCGAGCAGGGCACCCAAGGCGCCACCCATGATTAGCAATGGCGCGAGAACGCCGCCCGACGTTCCCGATCCCAGCGCGACCAGCCAGACGATTGCCTTCACAACCAACAACGCGAGGATGACCCGCACCGCCAATGATCCGTCGAGCAGCGCCTGGATGTTCGCGTAGCCCGCACCAAGAACACGAGCATCGATCAGACCCCCGACCCCAACGACGATGCCACCCAACGCTGGCCACCACATCCAATGCACCGGCAACCGGTGGAACGCATCCTCGACCCGGTAGAGCATCGCCGACAGCAACGCTGCCTCCAGCCCAACCAAAACACCTATCCCGAGGGCTAATCCCTCCGTAGGCCACCACGCCTGCACGGGAGCCGCTGCGAACGGGAAGATCGGTCCAGCTCCCAGCAGCAGGGGCCGCCAGGCAAACGCTACCAGCGTTCCGACAACTACAGGCACGAAGCTGCGGGGCTTCCACTCAAACAGCAGAACCTCGATCGCTAGCAAGATAGCGGCGATGGGCGTGCCGAAGATGCCGGTCATTCCCGCTGCGGCGCCTGCGACCAGCAGGGTCTTCCGCTCGGCCGCGCTTAGGTGGAAGCATTGCGCGAAGAGCGATCCGATCGCACCGCCGGTCATTATGATCGGACCTTCGGCCCCGAACGGACCTCCACTGCCGATCGAGATCGCCGAGGAAAGTGGTTTAAGGACCGCAACCTTGAGCGACAGGCGACTTTCGCCGTATAGAATGGCCTCGATTGCTTCCGGAATGCCGTGCCCTTTGATCTTCTCCGAGCCGAAACGCGCCATCAGGCCGATCAGAAGACTACC
>NZ_JANBVH010000096.1 GCF_024273235.1 Sphingomonas faeni
AACCAGTCGACCCATTCGAGCGTGGCGTACTCGACGGCTTCGAAACTGCGCCAAGGGCCGCGCCGGTGGATCACCTCGGCTTTGTACAGTCCGTTGATCGTCTCGGCCAAAGCGTTGTCGTAGCTGTCGCCGACACTGCCGACCGACGGCTCGATGCCGGCCTCCGCGAGGCGCTCGGTGTACTTGATAGACACGTATTGCGACCCGCGGTCGCTGTGGTGAACCAGGCCCCCACGGTGGACTGGCCTGCGGTCATGAAGCGCCTGCTCGAGTGCATCCAAGACGAAGCTGGCATGTGCTGTCCTGCTGGCACGCCATCCGACGATTCGGCGGGCGTAGGTGTCGATGACGAAGGCGACGTAGACGAACCCCGCCCAAGTTGCGACGTAGGTAAAGTCCGACACCCACAGCATGTTCGGCGCTGGGGCGTAGAACTGCCGGTTGACGTGATCGCGCGGGCACGGCGCCGCTTTATCGCTGATGGTCGTGCGCACCGGCTTGCCGCGGATTACCCCCGCCAAGCCCATCTCGCGCATCAGCCGTTCCACGGTACAGCGCGCGACCGCAAAGCCCTCCCGCATCATCTGCCGCCAGACCTTGCGCACGCCGTAGACCGCGAAGTTCTCCGCGAATACGCGAGCGATCTCGGCCTTGAGGATCAGATCCTCACGCGCCCGTGCCGACAGACGCGATGGATCCTGTCGCTGCGCGACGTGCTCGTAGTAGGTGGATGGGGCGATCGGCAGGACACGGCAGATCGGCTCGACCCCATAGGCATCGCGGTGATCGTCAATGAAAGCGATCATCGCCGGAACGGGCGGTCGAGCTCCGCCTGCGCGAAATATGCCGATGCCTTGCGCAGGATTTCGTTGGCCTGCCGCAGTTCGCGGACCTCGCGTTCCAGCGCCTTCACTTTGTCAGCTACCTCGGTCGGGACACCGCCGCGTTTGCCGCTGTCGACTTCGGCCTTCTTCACCCACTCATGCAGCGTCTGCGGAACGCAGCCGATCTTTTCGGCGATCGATACCACGGTCGCCCACCTAGACGGGTGATCCCGCTCGTGATCGAAAACCATCCGCACCGCTCGCTCGCGTACTTC
>NZ_JANBVH010000097.1 GCF_024273235.1 Sphingomonas faeni
TCAAGGATGCAGTCGCCTATTTTGCCGACGACGCGACGCACCGAACATATCCGGTGGTGGACGAGGGCGGGCGACTGGTCGCAATGGTGTCCCGGGCCGATGCGCTTCGCTGGCAGGTAGACGGCGAGCTACCCGACACCTCGATAGGCGAGGCGCTATCCGATTCATCGCAGCCGACCGCTTACCCTCACTCACCGATCGGCGGAGTTGCTGACTTGATGGTCGAGAGTGGTGTTGGACGTATCCCCATTGTCGAGGTCGGCACCAATCGGGTGGTTGGCATCCTCTCGCGACACGATCTGCTCAAAGTCCGAAGCGCCCGCAAACGCGCAGAGATCGACCGAACATAGCCAAAACTGGCGCTACGAATTCCCTATAAAAGTTAGATTGTTCGGGGTCAGGTGAACTGAAAAATGAAGCTGTCATTCTCTTTTGTACCTATTCTCGCTGGCGCGACATTGCGAGACCGCCTCTTCGCGTGCGTCGGTGCATTGATCGGCGTTGCGCTTACCAGCCTCGTGAGCGCCATGGCTCTGCACGACTGGGCATCGCTCCCGTTGCTGGTGGCGCCGATCGGCGCCTCCGCGGTGCTGGTCTTCGCTGTCCCAGCGAGCCCGTTGGCCCAACCCTGGTCGGTGTTGGGCGGTAACGTCGTATCAGCATTGGTCGGCGTAGCAGCGGCTCGCTTCGTGCCTGTACCGTATCTGGCCGTTGGGGTTGCCGTAGGTGGGGCAATCTTCGCCATGTCGCTGCTTCGCTGTTTGCATCCGCCCGGTGGAGCGGCTGCACTGACGGCCGTGATCGGTGGGCCAGCCGTGCTAGGAGCTGGTTACGCGTTCCCGTTCGTGCCGGTCGGAGTCAATTCTCTTATCTTGATCCTTGTCGGCATCGCTTTCCATAAGGCCTCGGGGCATTCCTATCCTCACCGCCCGATCCCA
>NZ_JANBVH010000098.1 GCF_024273235.1 Sphingomonas faeni
GGGAGCGCCACGACCACGCACGCCGTCAGAGCAGCAATACAGCGATCGCAAGCTTCGCTCTCGACGCTGAGCCGAGAGCTGGGGATCAACCCGAAGACGGTCGCAAAATGGCGCAAGCGGGTAACGGTTGAGGATCTGAAGACCGGGCCGAAGGCCCCTCACTCCACGACCTTGACCCAAGCCGAGGAGGCAGCGGTCGTTGCATTCCGGCGTCACACATTACTGCCTCTCGACGATTGCCTATACGCGTTGCAGCCGTCGATCCCGCATCTGACACGGTCAGCGCTGCACCGCTGCCTGCAACGGCACGGCATATCCCGTCTACCGGACATTGAGGGGGACAAGCCGAAGCGACAGCGCTTCAAGCGCTACCCGATCGGCTTCTTTCACATGGATATCGCCGAGGTTCAGACTGCCGAAGGCAAACTTTACCTGTTCGTCGGCATCGACCGCACGAGTAAGTTCGCGGTCACCCAGCTCGTCGACAAGGCGGACAGGCGAACGGCGTGGGAGTTCCTTGAACACCTGCTGAAAGCGGTGCCGTACCGGATCCATACGATCCTGACAGACAACGGCATCCAGTTTGCCGAGCAGCCGCGCAACCGTAACACCGCCTGGTCGCGTCAGATGCGCTTCGACATGATCTGCGAAGCAAACGACATCGAGCACCGGTTGACCAAGCCGAACCACCCGTGGACGAACGGTCAGGTCGAGCGGATGAACCGCACCATCAAGGAGGCGACGGTCAAACGCTTCCATTACGAGAGCCACGAGCAGTTGCGGGTGCACCTCGCAGACTTCATGGCAGCCTATAATTTCGCCCGTCGGCTCAAGACGCTCAGGGGCCTCACGCCTTACGAATACATCGCCAAAATCTGGACGTCAGAGCCTGACAGGTTCATCGTCAATCCGATCCACCAG
>NZ_JANBVH010000099.1 GCF_024273235.1 Sphingomonas faeni
CGAGCGCCTTCGCCCGGTACTGCCCCTCACCCCGACCCTCTCCCCGAAGGGGAGAGGGAGAAGGTCCCAGACATGCTGCATTTCGAACTCGTCACGCCAGAAAAGCTCGTCCGCTCGGAGGAGGTCTACATGGTCGTCGTCCCCGGCACCGAAGGCGATTTCGGCGTCCTGGAAGGCCATGCGCCCTTCATGTCGACGGTCCGCGACGGCGGCGTGCAGGTATACCGCACGCAGAACGGCACCCCCGAGATCATCGCGATCAAGGGCGGTTTCGCCGAGGTCAACGCCAAGGGCCTGACGGTGCTGGCCGAGCATGCGGGCGAGTAAGCGCACCAACTGAACCAAAAGTGTTTCCCCGCGAAGGCGGAGACCCAGACTGGGCACCCGCCTTCGCGGGTGAACACGCTTTTGGCTTATGACGGACACGGAGCTTACGCCCCCTCAAGCCGTCATCCCAGCGCAAGCTGGGATCTCCCCGTTCCGGGTCGCAGCGCCCGCCCCGATGATATCCCAGCTTTCGCTGGGATGACGGTCGTGAGAGTGGGTACCCTCTACAGAAAATATGCGGGCAGACGTCCACCGGCTTGCGAGCTTGCGTCGGGCAGCCGCGCCCCCCCAAACGTCATCCCAGCGAAAGCTGGGATCTCCCCGTTCCGGATCGCAGCACTCGCCCCGATGATATCCCAGCTTTTGCTGGGATGACGGTCGTGAGAGGGGGGACCCACTACAGAAAATATTCGGGCAGACGTCCACCGGCTTGCGAGGTTGCGTCGGCCAGCCGCGCGCCCCCAAACGTCATCCCAGCGCAAGCTGGGATCTCCCCGATCCGGGTCGCAGCACTCGCCCCGATGATATCCCAGCTTTTGCTGGGATGACGGTCGTGAGAGGGGGGACCCACTACAGA
>NZ_JANBVH010000100.1 GCF_024273235.1 Sphingomonas faeni
GTTTGGCGATACGGCGGGTCATCCGCCTGATGGATGAGACGACCATCCATGCTTCGGAGGATGCGATGGAGCCTTCCCAGTCCTTGGCGAGGCGACGGCACCGGTTGAGCCACGCCAGGGTGCGTTCGACTACCCAGCGCCGGGGCAGAATGACAAAACCCGCCAGGTCGGAACGTCTGATGATTTCGATCCTCAGCCGATCAATGTGTGCGACTGCTGCTTCGAGCTTTTGCCCGGCATAGCCGCCATCGGCGAACAGCTTGGTAAGGGTGGGATACGCATCGCAGGACCGCTCGATCAGACCGGGCGCCCCGTCGCGGTCCTGCACATCGGCACCATGCACCACGCCTTCCAGCATGTTGCCGAGCGTGTCGGTCACGATGTGGCGTTTGCGCCCCTTGATCTTCTTGCCCGCGTCGTAGCCGCGCGGCCCACCCGCCTCGGTGGTCTTCACAGACTGACTGTCGATGATGCCTGCGCTGGGTTCAGACTTGCGGCCTGCCGCGACCCGCACCCATGCCACCAGCACCGCGTTGACGGCATCAAGCAGGCCGTTGTCGCGCATCCGGTAGAAATGATACTGCACCGTCGTGAAGGGCGGGAAGTCCTTGGGCAGCTGTGCCCATTGGCACCCCGTCGCAGCGATATACTGGATCGCATCCCACAAGGTCCGCGCCTCGTGCTTGCGCGGGCGTCCCACCTTGGAGGTCCGCCTCAATAATGGCCGGATGACATCCCATTCTTCATCGGTGCAGTCGCTTGCATAGCGTAGCCCGCTTCTGTCATGCTCGCGCCGAGCGATTTTGGTCCAGCCCATGTGATCCTCGTGGTCTTCGCAACCCCAGGTGAATCACAAGCCACT
>NZ_JANBVH010000101.1 GCF_024273235.1 Sphingomonas faeni
AACCAGAGCCAGCAGGGCGTGCTGAAGCTGCTCGGCTGATCCGGACCGGCGCCGGCACCGCCCCCCGCAGGGTGACGGCGCCGATCGGAGCCGCGGTCCGCGCACGTCCCGCGAGGCGCTGCGGTCAAGGCCAGACGACACGACCCCGACAGCGCACGCTGTCGGGGTTCGTTGCGTGATGGATGGCAGGAAATTGCCATCAACATACTGTAAACCATAGAAAAAGCGGCAAAATCTAGCCGGTCGAGGCTTAAGTCCGGCGCGATCCTGCCGTTACCTAATGTGGCGGCACGGCCCTTCGCCACGGGGGCGGCGGGGATCGCCGAAGATCACGGAGATTTCGCAATGACTGTCATCGGTACCAACATCTCGGCCATGCGCGCCACCAACGCATCGGCCAAGGCCTCGAACATGCTCGCAACGTCGATGGAGCGCCTGTCGACCGGCAAGAGCATCAACTCCGCCAAGGACAACGCGGCCGGTCTCGCGATCACGTCGTCGATGACGTCGCAGATCAAGGGCATGAACCAAGGCATCCGCAACGCCAACGACGGCATCTCGATGGCGCAGACCGCAGAGGGCGCACTCGACGAGGTCACCAACAACCTGCAGCGCATGCGCGAGCTGGAAGTCCAGAAGGGCAACGGCACCTATTCGGATACCGACAAGGCCAACATCACCCTCGAGCAGGATTCGCTCGCGAAGCAGATCGCCAACGTGTTGAAGAACACTGAGTTCAACGGCGTGAAGCTGTTTACGGGTGATGTCGCCGATCCGACCAAGGCGAAGACGGTCGATATCCAGGCCGGCGCCAATACCGACGACGTGATCAAGCTCGATCTGGGCACGAGCCTT
>NZ_JANBVH010000102.1 GCF_024273235.1 Sphingomonas faeni
TGGGGATCGTTGAGAAGTTCGGCGAGCACCGCCTCGGTCCACGGCACCCTAGAGGTACCATCATGGGCATAGTCGAGCTCGCATTCTTCAAAGAACCGCGTGATATACGAGCTGCTTCGATAGTGAAACCATTTGTGGTCAAGATTGCCGACGACCATTTCCGCTATCGGCCTCAGATTGCGTGACTTGAACTGCATCGGCCTACCTTAAACTCTGTGGCGGCTTTGCCAATCGCGCAATCATGGCTGGCGTCACGCCGAACAAAGGAAGGAACGTCCGCTTCAAGTTCAGGCGAAAGCCCCAACGAACGTCTACAGTTGGGCGTTAGCCGTTGGTCTTGGTATGATCGGGCAAGGCCAGCGGTCGTCTGGCGGTCTTGCGACCTGCTGCGGCGACTATGACGGCGCTGGACAGGAGAATGCCGGACACCAGCGCGCCGACCGATAGCAGGCCGGCGGTGGTCATCGAGGCGTCGAATGTCGTGCGCTTGCCGATCCGGATCGAGACTTTGGCGGCGGGGGTGCTTGGGGATTTGGTTCGTTCGGGGTGCGTTGGGGTCTTCATGGGCGGAGGCTGAACCTTTCGCGGCTTTCGAGCAAGGCTGCGGGTTGGCGCCGCGAAGGCTTTGGCGAGGTCTGGGAGAGACTGCGTGGTTGTGGCGGGTCGTGCGGGGGGTTAGACTATCGCCATGCTCGCGCGCCTGATCCTGGCTTTGCTCCTTGCTGCGTTTGCGTTTCCTGCGGTGGCGCCGGCGGCGTGTCATGACACGTCTGCTTCGCGGGGGCCTGCCGTCGTCATGGATATGGCGGCGATGGGCGGGATGCAGGAGGCGATCTCGGATCACG
>NZ_JANBVH010000103.1 GCF_024273235.1 Sphingomonas faeni
CTCTTGATCTGGTGCGAGCTTCCTGATTCACAGTGCGTGTGATGGTAGGAGGCGGCGAATGGCGTTGTTCTGGTTGTCGGACGAAGCGTGGGCAGCGATCCAGCCGCATCTGCCGAAGAACCAACCTGGTGCCCGTCGGGTGGATGATCGGCGGGTGATCTCGGGCATCGTCCACGTGCTGAAGGTCGGCTGTCGCTGGTGCGATTGCCCCGCAGATTACGGGCCTTCGACGACGATCTACAACCGCTTCAACCGCTGGTCACGGCGCGGGTTCTGGCTGGAGTTACTGGCGGCGCTGGTCGACGCAGGGGTGGTGACCAAGAGCACCGCGATTGACAGCACCTACGTCAAAATCCAGCGCGCGGCGTTCGGCGCAAAAGGGGGCGCTCGACGCAAGCGATCGGACGATCGCGTGGCGGCTGGACCACCAAAATCCATGCGCTCACTGACGTTGTCGGCCGTCCCTATGCCCTGATGCTGACGCCGGGCAATGTCAGCGACATCAAAGCCGCGCCCACTCTTCTGGAACGCGCAGGGCGTATGCGATACCTGCTCGGCGACAAAGGGTACGACGCCGATAGCCTTCGCCGGGCGCTACGCGAGGCAGGTGCCACGCCGGTTATCCCCGGGCGCCGCAATCGGAAAAGAGCCGTCCGCTATGACAAGCAGCGATACCGCGGGCGTCACCTCGTCGAGAACGCCTTCTGCCGCCTAAAGGATTTCCGCCGTGTCGCTACTCGCTACGACAAGCTCGCCGCCAATTTCCTCTCAGCCGTTGCGATCGCAACCGCCATCGCGTTCTGGT
>NZ_JANBVH010000104.1 GCF_024273235.1 Sphingomonas faeni
GGGTTCACTTTTGGGGGCGGGTGCGATTCAAGGCTGACGAAGGGAGCGTCATCTTGGATCGACATGGATTGAGCGACGAGCAGTGGGAACGGGTCCGCCCGGCACTGCCCGGTAAGGTCGGTGATCGCGGCCGTTCGGCTGCGGACAATCGCAAGTTCCTGGACGCTGTCCTGTGGATCGCCGGAACGGGAGCACCTTGGCGAGATCTGCCGCAGAGCTTTGGTAACTGGAACTCCAATTTTCGTCGCTTTCGTCGCTGGGCGACAAAAGGGGTCTTCGATCTTCTATTCGAGCGATTATCCGGCGATCGTGACTTCGAATATGCCATGATCGACGGTACTATTGTTCGGGTCCACCAGCAGGGCACCGGCGCAAGGGGGGGACTCAACGTCAGGCGATCGGACGGTCACGCGGCGGTCTGACCACCAAGATCGTGGCGCTGGTGGACGCGCTGGGAAACCTGGCGCGTTTCGTTCTGCTGCCCGGTCAAAGCCACGACCTCGTCGGAGTGAGCCCGCTGATTAAAGACGTCGAATTCGGTATGTTGCTCGGCGACAAGGCCTTCGACGCTGACTGGTTGCGTGCGGAACTCAACGATAGAGGTGCGGTAGCGGTGATCCCTCCAAAATCGAACCGGAAGCAGAACATCGACTGTGACTTCCATGCTTATCGCTGGCGGCATCTCGTGGAAAACTTCTTCTGCAGCCTCAAAACATTTCGCCGGATCGCCACCCGATACGAGAAAACCGATGAGAGCTACCGAGCCATGATCAACCTCGCCGCCCTGAAAATCGCCATGC
>NZ_JANBVH010000105.1 GCF_024273235.1 Sphingomonas faeni
TTGAGACGGCGACTGACGTCGAGCGCACCGCGTGCCTCGACGCTGCGTACCATCGCCAGCACATCGGCGCTGGTAACGCTACCCAGATCGACCTTGCCGAAAGCCGGAAACGCATCCCGCTCGAGCCGGGTCAAAAGCCGCGATGCGTGGCCTTCGTCGAGCGAGGCCAGCCGGTTGGCATGCCACGCGCGTGCGGCTTCCTCGAAGGTCATGACTGCGGGTGGCTTATCCCTGGCCCCCGGATCCAGCCCCTGCCCCAACGCGACCTTGGCTTCGGCGCGGCGCAGCCGAGCGTCAGCAAGCCCCACGCCGGGGTATTGCCCGAACGACAGCAACTTCTCCTTGCCGGCGAAACGGTATTTGAAGCGCCAGAGCTTGGAGCCGTTCGGCCGGACGAGGAGGTAGAGCCCCTCCCCGTCGGCGAGCTTGTAGTCCTTGTCGCGTTTGGTGGCGTAGCGTGCTTCGAGGTCCTTGAGAGCCATGGGGGTATCTCCTGCCGAGGCCGGCATCATACCCCCAACAACACCCCCAATTGCAAATCGACGTAGTGGCATTCAGCGACATTCGCTGGCACGCTCGTGATGGCTCTGAGACGCGCCAAGTCGCGGAAAAAAGACACAAAAAAGCCGCCTCAGGATGACCTGGGCGGTTGTGGTATGTTCGAGA